>JAYSSS010000174.1:0-16381 GCA_043720415.1 Ideonella sp. | reverse complement strand
CGGCGGGCAAGCCCACCGAGTTCCACATCGCCTACCCGCTGATGATCATGAAGTACAGCAAGGTGCCCAACGCCTGCAAGGCCTTCATGGCCTTCATGATGGACGCCGCCAACTACGACAAGTGGCTGGTCGATTCAGTGGCCTACCTGACGCACCCGCTCAATGCCTACGACGCCAACCCGGTGTGGAGCACCGACCCCAAGCTGAGCATGTTGCGCGATGTGGGCAAGCGCACCCTCACGGCCGGTGGCCTGGGTTCGGTGGGCGAGAAGGCGGCCTCGGCGCTGGCCGATTTCATCGTGCTGGACATGCTGGCCAGCGTGTGCACCGGCCGCGCCTCGATCAAGGATGCGATCTCGGTGGCCGAGCGCCAGGCCAAGCGCATCTATCGCTGATCGCGCCGGGCTAACCCAGCGATCAAGCCGACACGCCGTTCAACGCCGATCAAGCCGCCCCAACAGGCCACCGAGGAAGTCCTTTGTTCAAGAACCTGGGTTCCAACAAGAACTTCCTCGGCATGCTGTTCATGATCCCGACAGCGGCGTTTTTGCTGCTGTTCCTGGTCTACCCGCTGGGGCTGGGCGTGTGGCTGTCGTTCACCGATGCCAAGATCGGCACGCCGGGGCAGTTTGTCGGGCTTGAAAATTACGAGTGGATCATTGGCGACTCAAAGTTCCAGACGGCGGTGTTCTTCACCTGCTTCTACACCCTGGTGGCCAGCGCCATCAAGTTCGCGCTGGGCCTGTACCTGGCCCTGCTGCTGAACAACCACCTGCCCTTCAAGGCCATCATCCGCGCCATCGTGCTCATCCCCTTCATCGTGCCGACGGTGCTCAGCGCAATTGCCTTCTGGTGGATCTTCGACCCGCAGTTCTCCATCGTCAGCTGGACGCTGCGCCAGTTCGGCTGGATCAACGGCAACATCAATTTCCTTGGGGACGCGTGGAATTCGCGTTATTCGGTGATCTTTGCCAACGTCTGGCGCGGGGTGCCGTTTGTCGCCATCACCCTGCTGGCCGGCCTGCAAACCGTGCCGCCCTCGCTCTATGAGGCCGCCACGCTGGATGGCGCCACGCCCTGGCAGATGTTTGTGAAGATCACCTACCCGCTGCTCACGCCCATCATCGCCGTGGTGATGACCTTCTCGGTGCTGTTCACCTTCACCGACTTTCAGCTCATCAAGGTGCTGACCAATGGCGGCCCGGCCGGTGCCACCGAGCTGATGGCGACCATGTCCTACAACACCGCCATCCTGGGTGGGCGCATCGGTGAGGGCGCGGCGATCTCGACCGCGATGGTGCCGTTCTTGCTGGCCGCCATCATGGTGAGCTGGTTTGGCTTGCAACGCCGCAAGTGGCAAGCTGGAGAAGATTGATGGCCCGCATCGATGCCGCCGTGGCGGCCACCAATTCCAACGCCGATGCCTCCGAGGGCATGAGTTATTTGTCCACCCTGCCGCAGCGCCTGGTGCGGGTGTACATGCCGCTCTCGGTCATCGTGGTCGTGCTGCTGTTCCCGTTTTACTGGATGGTCATCACCTCGGTGAAGCCCAAGGAGCACCTGCTGGCACTGGACGCGCACAACCCGTATTGGACGTGGTCACCCACCTTCGAGCACATCCACGATCTGCTGTTCAAGACCGAGTACCCGCTGTGGCTGTGGAACACCATGTTCATCGCCGTGGCGGCCACGATCTTGTCGCTGATCGCCAGCGTGTTCTCGGCCTACGCCATCACGCGCATCCGCTTTCGGGGCGCGCAGTGGGTGGGCGGCAGCATCTTTTTGGCCTACCTGGTGCCGCCGTCGATCCTGTTTATTCCGCTGTCCACCGTCGTCTACCAATACGGCCTGCTCGACACGCCGTTTGCGCTGATCCTGACCTACCCGACGATCCTGATCCCGTTCTCCACCTGGCTGCTGATGGGCTATTTCAAGACCATCCCCTACGAGCTGGAAGAGTGCGCGCTGATCGATGGTGCCAACCGCTGGCAGATCCTCACGAAGATCATCCTGCCGCTGGCCGTGCCGGGCCTGATTTCGGCCTCGATCTTTTGCCTGACGCTGTGCTGGAACGAGTTCATCTACGCGCTGACCTTCATCAACTCGACCGAGAAGAAAACCGTGCCCGTGGCCATCCTTTCGGCCTTCACCGATGGTGATCAATACCGCTGGGGCTCGCTGATGGCCGGCGCGCTGGTGGGCTCACTCCCGCTGGTGGTGCTGTACGCGTTCTTCGTCGAGCACTATGTGTCGGCCATGACCGGCGCGGTCAAAGAGTAACCACCATTCTGCTGGGGCAGTCATGAAGATTGGATTCATCGGCCTGGGCGCCATGGGCGCGCCGATGGCCGCGCTCTTGCTGCGCGCTGGGCATCAAGTCAAAGGCTTCGATGTGCGCGCCGCCGCCGTGCAGGCGCTGGTGGGCGAAGGCGGCCAGGCCGCCACATCGGCGGCAGATGCCGCACAAGGCGCCGAGCTGCTGTGGTTGATGGTGGTCAATGGCGAGCAGGCGGCCAGCGTGCTGTTTGACGCTGGTGCCGCCTCCGCCTTGCCCAGCGGCGCACTGGTGGTCGCAGCCTGCACCCAGGCCCCAGCCTCGGCCAAAGCGCTGGCCGCCCGACTGGCCGCGCAGGGATTGAAGATGCTTGATGCGCCCGTCTCCGGCGGTGTGGCCGGCGCCAAGGCGGCCAAGCTCACGGTGATGTGCTCGGGCGCCGATGCTGACGTGCAAACAGCGCGTCCAGTTTTCGATGCACTCGCCGGCCGCGTCTTCCATGTGGGGCAGGACGCCGGCCAGGGCTCGACCGCCAAGATGATCAACCAGTTGCTGTGCGGCGTGCACATCGCCGCCGCCGCCGAGGCCATGCACCTGGCCGAGCGCTCGGGCGTGGCGCTCGACACCATGCACGAGATCATCAGCGTCTCCGCCGGCAACAGCTGGATGTGGGGCGACCGCGGCCCACGCATGATGAGCAACGACCCGCCCGTCACCAGCGCCGTCGATATCTTCGTCAAGGACCTGGGCATCGTGCTCGGCCAGGCCAAGGAGTTGAAAGCCGGCATGCCGCTGTCATCGGCCGCGATGCAGATGTTCCTGGCCGCCTCAGGCCTGGGCCACGGCGCGGCAGACGACAGCCAGATCATCCGCGCCTATCGCGCATTGAACGGGGGCGGCAAGCGATGAGCACGAGCAGCGCGTTTCCAGTCATCGGCTTCATCGGCGTCGGCCTGATGGGCGCCGGCATGGCCAAGAACCTGGTCACCAAGGGCTACCCGCTGGTCATCATGGGCCACCGTAACCGTGCGCCGGTGGAGCGGCTGTTGGGGCTGGGCGCCACCGAAGCTAACACACCACGTGAATTGGCAGCGCAGTGCGATGTGCTGCATTTGTGCGTCACTGGCTCACCGCAGGTCGAGGCCGTGATGCGTGGGGCCGATGGCGTGCTGGCGGGCGCTCGGCCTGGCTTGATCGTCATCGATTGCTCCACGTCGAACCCGGTCTCCACCCTGGCGCTGGAAGCCGAAGCCCGCGCCGCTGGCGTCACCTTCGTCGATGCGCCGCTGTCGCGCACGCCCACCGAGGCCGAGGCCGGCACGCTCGACACCATGGTCGGCGCCGACGCCGCCACCTTCGCGCGCATCGAGCCCATCCTGAAATGTTGGGCCGGCCACATCGTGCACCTGGGCCCGGTCGGCCTGGGGCACAAGATGAAGCTGATCAACAACTTCGTCGCCATGGGCTATGCCGCGCTCTTTGCCGAGGGCCTGGCCATTGCGCGCAAAGCGGGCCTCAGCATCGAGCAATTCCACGCCGTGATCGGTGCCGGGCGCATGCGCAGCCCGTTTTATGACACCTTTATGAAGTGGTCGCGCGAGGGCGACGAGAACGCCCACAAATTCACCATCGCCAATGCCCACAAAGACATGCGCTACCTGGCCGCGATGGCCGGTGAGGTGGGCGCCGTCAACCCCCTGCAAGCGGCGGTGAAGAACAGCTTCGCGGCGATGGAAGCGGCCGGGGATGGTGCGCGTTATGTGCCGATGCTGGCAGACTTCATTGCGGCGGTGAATGGCTTGCCTTTGGCTGCTGAGGAAAGGCGCTAGGGGCTGGTGGCAGATGTTGGTGGGATGCATTTGCACGGGCATTGGGGTTGAAGCCATGTGCGCAAGCTCTCGAGCCTGCAAGGCAGTGGGCGGCAGCACCGCAGCGCCTGTATCTCCACACCTCATCGCAGGCCAAGGGCGCGGCCGCCGTCGTCAATCAACAACTCTCGAAGTGAGCGACTCATGCTGCTGAAGAACAAGACCGTCGTCATCACCGGCGCGGCCAGCCCGCGCGGCCTGGGCCTGGCCTGCGGCAAGCTGTTTGCCGAGCATGGGGCGCGGGTGCAGATTCTCGATCTGGATGCGGGCGCAGCGGCTGCGGCGGCGGCCACGCTGCCGGGCGCGGGCCACCTTTCAGGCCGCTGCGATGTCACCAGCAAGCCGGAGTGCGAAGCCGCCATCGCCGCCGCACTGGCCGGCTTCGGCCAGGTCGACATCCTTATCAACATCGCCGGCATCACCAGCCCGCAGCGGCTGATGGAAGTCGACCCCGAGACTTACACCCGGGTGATGGATGTGAACATGCGCGGCACGCTGTACATGACGCAAGCGGTGGTGCCGCACATGCGCTCGCGCAAGACGGGCAGCATCGTCAATCTCAGTTCAGTCTCGGCGCAGCGTGGCGGTGGCGTCTTCGGCGGCAGCCACTACTCGGCTGCCAAGGCCGCGATGCTGGGCTACACCAAGGCCGCAGCGCGTGAGCTGGCACCCGACAACATCCGCGTCAATGCGATCTGCCCCAGCTTCATCGACACCGACATCACCGCCGGCCTGATGACGCCGGAGAAGCTGGCCCAGATCATCGCCAGCGTGCCCATGGGGCGACCTGGGCATGCGCATGAAGTGGCAGGGTGCGCACTGTTTTTGGCCAGTGAACTAGCGAGTTATGTGACGGGGATCGAGCTGGACATTCACGGCGGCAGCCACATTCACTGAACGCCGGCCCAGGCTTGGATCAGGCCCTGGTTCTGTCCCTGCCCAAAGCCCGAGCGGCACTCAGGTGCCGGGCTTCATCGGCCCTGCCTGGCCGGCTTGGTGCCCACCATGGTGGCCTTCGGTCTGGCCGGTGTGGTCAGCCTGGCTTTGCCGGCCGGGGCCTTGGGCTGTGCGCTCAGGCCATGGAAGGTGGTCTGCACCAACCATGCCACGATGTCCTCATCGCTGTGCTGCCCGGCCGCCTTGAGTACGCCCAGCACCGGGTCGCAGGCACGCGCAAACAGCGTGTACAGAATCAATTCGGGCGGCAAGCAGCGGCTCAGGCCACCGGACTTTTGTGCTGATGTGATCCATACGCCCAGCTCTTCGCTGACGCGGATCAAGCGATCCAGATAGCCGGCATGCACGGCCAGCGCCTTGCGCAGCGCTGAGTTTTGCGCGGGCAGGGCGGGCATTTCACCGACCAGTTGCACTTGCAGTGTCCAGCGCACAACTCGCTCGAGCTGGGCGATGGCGCCGGGCGCCGGATGGGGCCGCGCGCTGTCGGCTTCGGACTTCAAGCCAGCGATGAACTCCAGTGCGCGGTCGAGCAAGGCCACCATGGCCGCAGCAGCCAGGGCCTCTTTCGAATCGAAGTGCTTGTAAAGGCTGGCTTTGGCGATGCCGACATCGGCGGCCACCTCTTTCGCCGGCTTCACGCGACGCCCGGTCACGCGCGGTGGTTGAGTTTTATGAGTCACTTTCGCCGATCACGCAGACCCGTCTGTATGAGAGTTATTCAGCCAGCGCGCGCTTCATCAATCCCTTCAACGATGTGACCGGCGCCGACGCGATCCACGGCATCTTCAAACACATGTTTGCCGCCCAGCAAGTGCCACGGTTCACTGTCCTCAGCAGCCTCACCGAGGGCGACCAGTGCGTGCTGCTGTGGGATTTCGACGCGCGTCGCAACGGCCAGCCGGTTCACATCCATGGCGCCAGCCACCTGCGCTTTGATGCCGAGAGCCGCGTGGCCTGGCACCGCGACCACTGGGATCCGGCCCGGGAAATTTACGAAACGCTGCCGTTGATCGGCCTGGTACTGCGCTGGTTGCGCCGGCAACTGGCGGCCCGCGCCGTGCATTGACACCCCCTTCGCCACCACCCCATGAACACCTTGCCTGCCACGGTTCACACCCTGCCCGCCGCCGCCTTCGCTGCGGGCCAGCGCCGCCACTTCGCACTGGCTGTGGCCTTGCCCACGCTGCTGGCCTTGGCCGGCCCGCTGTGGGCGCCCGAGCTGCTGGCCTTGCACAGCGTGCCGCAGGCCCTGGGGTTGCTTCTGGGCATGTGGTTCGTGGTCGGCGGCATCGGCGTGTCTGTGGGCTTGCACCGGCACTTCTCGCACCGCTCGTTCGAAGCGCGGCCCGCGCTGCGAGCCGCGCGTGTCGCCTGGCAGGGCCACCTGGCCTGGGTCTGGTCGCACAACGTGCCCAAGCCCACGCGCTACAGCCGCGAGCTGCTGGCCGACGCGTTGGTGCGCCGCCTGTGCCGCGCCTACCCGGCCTGTGTGGCGCTGGGCGTGTTGCTGCCCGCCGTGATCGCCATGGCCTGGTTTGGGGGCTGGCAGGGCGCGCTGTTTGGTGCTTATTGGGGCGGCGTGGTGCGCATCGCACTGGGCGATCATGTGATCTGGTCGATCAACTCGATCTGCCACCTGTCCGGCCGGCGTCCCGCGGCGACGGGCGATCACAGCGGCAATGTGGGCTGGTTGGCCCTGGTGTCATTCGGCGAGAGCTGGCACAACAACCACCATGCCCAACCCACCAGTCCACGCTTCGGTCACGGCCGGCGCCAGCCCGACATCGGCTGGGCCGTGGTGCAGCTCGCGGTCTGGCTGGGCTGGGCGCGGCTGCGTGTGGCGGGCGCTGGGCAAAGCCTTGACGCCGCCCCGGCCAAGGCCGGCGCCGCTGCGCCAAACTCGGGCGCTGCCAACACCCCCCACCACCCGACATGAGCGAAACCCATGACAGCGCGCTGGTCTGGCTGCGGCGCGATCTGCGCTGCAGCGACAACATCGCCTTGCACCATGCCTTGCGCTGCGCGCGCAAGGTGTGGTGCGTGTTCGTCTTCGACCGCGCCATCCTCGATGGGCTGGCGCGCGACGACCGCCGCGTCAGCTTCATTCATGCCAGCCTGGAGACACTGAATCAGCAGCTGCAGCAGCTTGGGGCCAGTGCTGGCACCCAGGGTGTCGGCCTGATCACGCGCCACGGCCAGGCGTGCGATGAAGTGGCCGGCCTGGCCGCAGCGCTGGGCGTGCAGGCGGTGTTTGTGAATCACGATGACGACCCCGCCGCGCTGCGCCGCGACGCGCAAGTCGGCCGGGCCCTGCGCCAGATCAACGTGGCCCTGCGCAGCCATCAAGACCACGTGGTCTTCGAGCGCAGCCAGATCCTCACCGCACGCGGCCAGCCGATGCGCGTCTTCACGCCTTATAAAAACGCCTGGCTGAAGGCACTCAACCCGCAAGCTCTGCGGGACCATCCGATTGCGTGTTATGCCAACCGGCTGGCACCGCTGCCACCGCCGATCAATGCAATCTTGCCCACACTGGGCGAACTCGGCTTCAACGCCACACCGATCCGCACCCCCGGCCTGTCCCCGGGCAGCGACAACGGGCAACGCTTGCTGCGCGAATTTCTGCGCCGCATCGACGACTACGCCGCGCTGCGGGATCGACCGGCGTGCGTCGGGCCCAGTGAGCTTTCTGTGCACCTGCGGTTCGGGACGATCTCGGTGCGTGCACTGGCCCGCGCGGCCTGGCAGCGCATGGCTGAGGGTGCGGGCTCGAACCCCGCCTCGGTTCCATCCGCAGGCGCCGCCACCTGGCTCAGCGAGCTGGTGTGGCGCGATTTCTATCACCAGATCCTGCACCACCACCCGCACGTCGTGCAGTCCTGCTTCAAGCCCGAATGTGACCGCATCGTGTGGGACCAAGGTGCCCAAGCCCAGGCCCGCTTCGAGGCCTGGTGCCAGGGCCAAACCGGCTACCCTTTGGTGGATGCGGCGATGGCGCAAATCAATCAAACCGGCCACATGCACAACCGCTTGCGCATGGTGGTGGCCAGTTTTCTGGTCAAGGATCTGGGCCTGGATTGGCGCTGGGGCGAGCGCTACTTTGCGCAGCACCTGAACGACTACGACCTGGCCGCGAACAACGGCGGCTGGCAATGGGCGGCCTCCACCGGCTGCGATGCCCAGCCCTGGTTTCGCATCTTCAATCCGGTGCTGCAGAGCCAGAAGTTCGATGCCCAGGGCGCGTTTATTCGGCGTTATGTGCCGGCCCTGGCCGCCTTGCCGGACGATGCACTGCACGCGCCCTGGGCGGCGCGGCCGATGGACTTGATCAGCGCCGGCGTGGTGCTGGGCCGCCACTACCCCAGGCCAGTGGTCGATCACAGCGCGGCCAGGCTGCGCACGCTGGCGCGCTATCAGGCCGCTGTGGGTGCGGCGCAGTCGGCCTGCGGGCCAGATCCTTGAACAACGGGGTTGTGGTCTCAAACCTGCGCTCTGGCAACAGCGGCAGCCACATCCTCAGATAGCAATTGGCGTTCAATAAATTAGATATCATTTCTATCCACGTGCTTCGAGGAGTCGTGGATGAAGAATCTGATCGTGGGCGACAAGCCGACCCTTGCTGGGTTGGCGGATCGGCTCAAGCGCGCCGACAGCCACGCCGAGTACCAGCGAATCCTGTGCGTGCTGATCCGGGCCACGCTGGGCAGCTCGGCGGCGCAGATCGCGCAGCTGCTGGGCTGGTCAACGGCGACCGTGCATGTCCTGCACTCGCGCTGGGCCAAGGAAGGCGCCGCGATCTTCGATCTGCGTGGCCGCGGCGGCAGACGCCACCAGCACCTCACCCCTGAGCAGGAGCAAGAGCTTCTGCTGCCGTTCGTAGCGCGCGCCCAGTCCGGCGGCAGGCTTGCCGTGGCGGAGATTCAGCGGGCCTACCAGGAGCGATTGGGCAAGGCCGTGGCGCCATCGACGATCTACCGGCTGCTGGATCGGCATGGTTGGCGCAAGCTGGTCCCGCGCCCCAGGCACCCAAAGGCCGACGTCGCGGCGCAGGCCGCCTTTAAAAAAACTCCGCCGCACGGTACGCCCAGAGGTCGCGCGCCAGGCTGAGCTCGAACCCAATCAATGACCGGATTCAAATGGATCACGTCTAAATCGTTGAACGCGAATCGGTATCATAGGCAAGACGCCCGCTGGGCACGCCCCTGTTGTGCTGGTCAAGTTCGGGCCGGCGTCGGTCGGCCCTGGGGCGCTCATGAGAAAACGCCGGGCCGTTCCCAAGTTTTCTCATCCCCCGCGGGGGGCCTGACGCGAAGCGGCAGGTTTGGGGGCGCTCCTAGGCGGGCGGGTTGCCGCCGGGCCCAGGCACCAGCGTGGCGCGCCGTTGCGCGTCCAGGCCGGGCGTGGCGTGCATGTCGGTATCGACCCAACCGGCGTCGATGTCGCGTTTGGCTTGCACGATCACTGGGTCGGGCTGCGCCGCGGTGCTGTGGGTTGACTGATCGCGTTCGTGCGGCAATGCCAGGCCATTGGCCGGCGGCGGCGGCACCGGGCCTGGGCCTTCATCAGGCTCAACGGGCAATGATCCCGGCTTGAACTCGTCCGCAACGTCGGTGTTGGGATGGGGCGGTCGATGTGGTCCGGCTTCGAGCATGTTGATCTCCGTGGGCCTGTGGGCAGGCTGGGTGCTGGGGGGCGCCGGAGCGCAGTGGCTCGCGGTGCACTGGATGTGTACTGGCGGTGACGTGGTCCGCGGCGGCTCACGGCGCGCTGGCGCGCTTGGCCGGAGCCAGCGGCGCCGAGTGATCGTTGTTCTGCCCCGGCAGTGGCATGGCGTTGGATTCCTGCGCCCCTGTCATGCTGCTGTTGGTGCGTCCGGCGGCGGCGTTTGGATGGGCCGCAGCGGCGGGCGTCACGACCGAATCAGCCGGTGGCACGGACGTGTCGACAGCATTGCCCGGTGCGGCACCGGACCCGACCGGCACGGCACTGACCGTGGGCGTCGGTGGCACCGGCGCAGGCTTGTCGCAGGCGCCCAGCGACACCGTGATGAGGCCCAGAGCGACCAAGACCCAGGGCGTGCGGACAGGGGTTGGGGTGTGACGGTTCATGCCACACCATACGAAGATACCCAGGCGGCGTCTGTGTGATGGCGCTCATGGGCGCCGACCATCGTGGCCCCTTGGACCTGAGAGCGCCCCCAAACCTGCCGCTTCGCGTCAGGCCCCCCGCGGGGGATGAGAAAACTTGGGAGCGGCCCGGCGTTTTCTCATGAGGGTGAGAGCGCCGCACCGGCCCGCGCGCCTCGGGGTCAACCCCGGTCAACCCCGGTCAATGGCGGCGATGTGACGTCGTGAGCTCAGTGGCCGCGCCGGGCCGCTGACAGCGGGCAACTTGCGGCGCGAGGCCAGCACCTGTTCAATGTCGTCGCGGGCGCTGTCGATCAAGGCCAGGCTGGCCTGCTCGGCAAGCGCGGGCTGGCGCGCGATCACAGCGTCGAGCACGGCGCGGTGCAGGGGCAGCGAGGCGGCCGGGCTGTTCGGCCGGGCGGTGGAAATCTCGAAGCTGGTGCGCAGCAGCGCGCCCAGGGCCTTGCTCATCTGGATCACCATGCGGTTGTGGCAGGCGCGCAGCAGGCCCTGGTGAAAGCGCAGGTCGTGGCCGACGTAGTCGCCGCCGTGCTCCACCGCGTGCTGCATGCCGGCGTAGGCGGCCTCCAGATCAGCGATGTCGGCCGCGGTGGCGCGCTCGGCGGCGATGCGCACGGCCGCGGGCTCGACCACGCGGCGCAGCTCTTGCAAGTCGCGCAGGAACTCGCGCGTCAGGCCGATGCGCGATTGCCAGGCCACCACGTCGGGATCAAACCAGTTCCAGTCGTCCGAGGGCAGCACCCGCGTGCCCAGCTTGGGGCCGGTGATGAGCAGGCCTTTGGCGACGAGCGACTTGACGGCCTCGCGCACCACGGTGCGGCTGATGGCGTATTGCTCGCACAGCATGGGCTCGGGCGGGATGGCGTTGCCTGGCAGATAACGGCCAGAGACGATGGCCACGCCCAGGGCGTCCAGGGTGTTGGCGAGCATGGTCTTGTGGGCCATGGCGCTTGTGTGCAAGGGTGGCGGGGCTGCGCGGCGCCTGGCGTCCCGCCCTGTGCCGGGCTGGGCGCCTTGGGCCTTGGGCTCAGCCGCGCACGAACATCGTCACCAGGGGCTCGGGGCCGAGCTGGCGGCTGCGGTGGCCGTGCAGCGTGGCGTCAAAGCGGGCGCCAGCGGGCAGGCGGTCGTCGGAGAAAAAGTGCTCGCCCGGCTTGAACACGCGCGTGCTGCCGTCCTGCAGGCCGATCTCCATCTGCCCGCCCAGGATCAGCACCCACTGCGGCGTGTCCGTGCAATGGAATTCGCTGCGAAAACCCACCGGGCTGTGGCGCAGTTGGTGGCCGCCGCTGGGCATCAAGACCGAGAGCTGGGCTTGCGGCTTGCCCTCAGTCAAGGCGATGGCCTGCTCGCGAAAACGTGCGCGGCCGTCGGTGTCGGTGAACAGGATGGTTTGGGTGAATGTGGTCATGTCGGGCGTCCGAAATTACAGCGTCGCAGAAATGCCGCCATCCACATACAGGATGTGGCCGTTGACAAAGCGCGAGGCCTCGCTGGACAGGAACACCGCCGCCGGGCCCAGATCGCGGGCGATGTCACCCCAGCGCCGGTTGGGCGTGTGGGCCACCAGCCAGCTGTTGAATTCGGGGTTGGCCATCAGCGGCGCGGTGATGTCGGATTCAAAGTAGCCCGGGCCAATGCCATTGACATTGATGCCGTGCGGGCCCAGATCAATCGCCATGCCCTTGGTCAACATCTTGGCCGCGCCTTTGCTGGCGGTGTAGGCGCTGGTGCCGGGGCGGCCGAGCTCGCTCATCACCGAGCAGATGTTGATGATGCGGCCGCGCTTGCGCGGCACCATGCGCTGGGCCACGGCCTGGCCGACGACGAAGAGGCCATCGACATTGGTGCTCATCACCGCGCGCCAATCCTCGTGGCTGATCTCATGAAAGGCGCCACGGCGGGTGCCACCGGCGTTGTTGATCAACACGTCGATGGGGCCGACATCGGCCTCGATCGAGGCCACGGCGGCCTGCGTGGTGGCGGCGTCGGTGACGTCAAAAGCGCGGGCGTGAACCTTCAGCCCTTCGCCTTGCAGCCGGGTCTGGGCTGCGGCCAGTCTCTCGCCATTGCGGGCATTGAGCACCACGGTGGCGCCAGCCTGGCCCAGGGCGCGGGCCAGGGCCAGGCCAATGCCGGTGGACGAGCCAGTGACGAGGGCCACTTGGCCATCGAGGCGGAAGGTGTCGGCGGTGATCATGGTCTTGGGGGCTCCTCATCAGGTTGAATGGGGCGCAGCGGCTGGCCTGTAGCTAGCGCTGCTGTTGCAGGGGCAGGCGCAGTGCCTGCAGCGCCGCGCGCACGATGTCGTCCACCGGCTGTGCGATGTCGAATGTCAGCGCGCGCTCGTCGGGCAGCGGTGGCTCCAGCGCCAGCAACTGGCTGGGCAGCAATGAGGGCGGCATGTAGTGGCCGGTGCGTGCGGCCATGCGCTGGGCCAGCAGCTCGGGGCTGCCGTGCAGGTGGACGATGCGCAGATCGGCCGCGCCAGCGCGCAGCACCTCGCGGTAGCGGCGCTTCAGTGCCGAGCAGGTGACGACCAGGCTGCGGCGCCCGTCAAGGGCCTCGCGCAAGCGCTCGGCAATGGCCTGCAGCCAGCCCTGGCGATCGGCATCGGTCAAGGGCGTGCCAGCGGCCATCAGGGCCACATTGCGCGGCGGGTGCAGGCTGTCGCCCTCCAGGTAATCGGCGCCCAGGCGGGCGGCCAGGCGTTCGCCCACGGTGCTTTTGCCGCAGCCGCACACGCCCATCACCAGCACCCAGATCGGTGCCGAGCTGGGCTCAGCGCCGGGCTCGGGCTGTGATGCGGCGGGCGGCGCGGGCAGGCTCGCGGACATGCGGTGGTCGGGTGCGAGGATGGCTGAGGGCCCGACGTCAGCCTGCCATCACTGGCATTCGGGCACCGGCGTCAGCAAAGGCTGACCCGCAAAGTGAGCGACCAGATTGGCCAGCGCCAGGTCGGCCATGGCTTGCCGCGTCTGGCCCGTGCCGCTGCCGATGTGCGGCACCAGCACCACGTGCGGCAAGGCCTTGAGGCGATCCGGCACATGGGGCTCGTTCTCGAACACATCGAGCGCGGCGCCGCCGATCACGCCTTGTTCCAGCGCCTCGATCAAGGCGGCCTCATCGACCACCGAGCCGCGCGCCACGTTCACCAGGATGCCCTTCTTGCCCAGGGCGGCCAGCACCTTGGCATCGATCAGCTTGCGCGTGCCCGCGCCTCCGGGGGTGATGAGCACCAGGAAATCGCTCTGGGCGGCCAGTGCCTCGGCGCTGGGCAGGTAGCGGTAGGGCGAGCCCGCCTTGGCGCTGCGCGAGGTGTAGGCCACGCTCATGTTGAAGGCCAGGGCGCGCTTGGCGATCTCGTTGCCTATGCGCCCCAGGCCGACGATGCCCATGCGTGCGCCCGACATCTTGCGTGCCAGGGGCATCGGTGCCTTGAGCCATTCACCGGCGCGCACATAGCGGTCGGCGGCCGGCAGTTGGCGGCTGGCACACAGCATCAGGCCGATGGCCAGATCCGCGACATCGTCATTGAGCACATTCGGCGTGTGCGTGACGACCACGCCGCGCGCTTTGGCGGCGGCCACATCCACGCCGTCGTAGCCCACGCCCATCACCGAGATGATCTCGAGCGCCGGCAGCTTGGCGATCAGCTCGGCCGTGACCTTGGATTCACCGCCACACGAGATGCCGCGAATCTGCCCGGCCACGGCGGCGAAGGCGGCCGGGTCCGCTTCATGCACGCGGTCATGCAAAGTGAAGGCCGCATCGACGATGGGCGAGAGCAGGGGCGAGAGCTTGGCAGCGGCGAGGATGTGGACGTGTTTTTGCATGGCGGGCACAGGCGTTGTGGCAGTGGAAAGGGGGCTCGACGCGGCCGGGACAGCGCCCCGATCAATCGTCATACCATAGTATCCTTCAGCGATTCGATCCCCATCGCAGCGAGCCCTCGACCATGTCCGACACCCCGCGCAAGAAGCCGCAAGACCTCCGCAGCCAGCAATGGTTTGGCCGCCAGGACCGCGACGGTTTTGCCTACCGCAGCTGGGTCAAGGGCAAGGGCGTGCCGCACGACCAGTTTGATGGCCGGCCGGTGATCGGCATCTGCAACACCTTCAGCGAGCTGACACCCTGCAACTCGCACTTCCGCACCCTGGCCGAGCAGGTGAAGATCGGCGTCTATGAGGCGGGCGGCTTCCCGCTTGAATTTCCGGTGATGTCGCTTGGCGAGACCCTGCTTCGCCCCACCGCCATGCTGTACCGCAACCTGGCCAGCATGGATGTTGAAGAAAGCATTCGCGGCAACCCCATCGATGGCGTGGTGCTGCTGATGGGCTGCGACAAGACGACACCGGCGCTGTTGATGGGCGCCTCCAGCGCCAACCTGCCGACCATCGGCGTGAGTGGCGGGCCCATGCTCAACGGCAAGTGGCGCGGCCAAGAGTTAGGTTCGGGCACGGGCGTGTGGAGCATGAGCGAGCAGGTGCGCGCCGGCACGCTGAAGCTGGCTGATTTTTTCGAGGCCGAGAGCTGCATGCACCGCAGCCACGGCCACTGCATGACCATGGGCACGGCCAGCACCATGGCCTCGATGGTCGAGGCCCTGGGCATCGGCCTGCCGGGCAACGCAGCCTACCCGGCGGTCGATGGCCGGCGCAATGTGATCGCGCGCCACGCCGGCCGGCGCATCGTCGAGATGGTGCACACCGACCAGACCATCGCCAAGGTGCTGACGCGTGAGGCCTTCGAGAACGCCATCTTCACGCTGGCAGCGATTGGCGGATCGACCAACGCCGTGATCCACCTGATCGCCATCGCTGGCCGCTTGGGCGTGAAGTTAGGCATCGATGATTTCGAGCGCCTGGCCAGCGAGCTGCCCTGCCTGGTCAACCTGCAGCCTTCAGGCAAATACCTGATGGAAGACTTTTGCTACGCCGGCGGACTGCCCGTGGTGATGAAAGAGATCGCCCAGCACCTTCACCTGGGCGCCGTCACCGCCAATGGCTTGACGGTGGGCGAGAACATTGCGGATGCGCAGAACTTCAACCCCGACGTCATCAAGCCCTATGCCCAGCCCTTCAAGGCCAAGGCGGGCATAGCCATCCTTCGTGGCAACCTGGCACCGCGCGGCGCCGTGATCAAGCCCAGCGCTGCGACACCGGCATTGATGACCCACACCGGCCGCGCCGTCGTCTTCAAGGACAGCACCGACTTCCACGCCCGCATCGATGACGAATCACTGGATGTGGACGAGCACTGCATCCTGGTGCTGAAGAACTGCGGCCCCAAAGGCTACCCCGGCATGGCCGAGGTCGGCAACATGCCGCTGCCGCCCAAGGGATTGCGCCGCGGCATCACCGACATGGTGCGCATCAGCGATGCCCGCATGAGCGGCACCGCCTACGGCACGGTGGTGCTGCACACCGCGCCCGAAGCCGCGGCCGGCGGCCCGCTGGCGGTGGTGCAGGACGGCGACCTGATCACGCTGGACGTCGCCGCCCGCCGGCTGCACCTGCATGTCGACGACGCCGAACTGGCGCGCCGCCTGGCCGCCTGGCAGCGCCCGGCGCCGGCCATGACCAGCGGCTACTGGAAGCTCTACATCGACCACGTGTTGCAGGCCGACGAAGGCGCCGACCTCGACTTCCTGGTCGGCCAGCGCGGCGCCGCGGTGCCAAAAGACAACCACTGAACGTGGCATCTTCCAGCCGGGCTTCTGCGCAGCCGTCGGGCCCAGCGCCCGCGCTGATCGGCGTTGACTGGGGCACCACCGCGCTGCGCGGCGCGCTGCTGGCGGCCGATGGCACGGTGCTGGCCGAGCATGCCGCGCCGCGCGGCCTGCTGAGCATCGCGCCGGGTGGCTGGGCGGCGGCCTTCGAGGCCGAGTTCGGCGCCTGGCGCGCTGCGCACCCCGACATCCCCTGCCTGATGGCCGGCATGGTCGGCAGCCGCCAGGGCTGGGCCGAGGCGCCCTACTGCCCCTGCCCGGCCGGGCTGGACGATCTGGCCGACCGGCTGCTGTGGCTGCAGCCCGGCCGGCTGGCCATCGTGCCGGGGCTGAGCGTCGAGCACGCCACCGCGCAGGACGCCAGGCACGGCGACCCCCCCGACGTGATGCGCGGCGAGGAGAC
>JAYSSS010000173.1:0-16449 GCA_043720415.1 Ideonella sp. | reverse complement strand
CCGCGCCGGTCGATCCGCTGCGCCCGGATGTGCCCGTCGATCTGAACGACAGCATGGCCCAGATCGACCTCTGGCAGCGCGTGCGCAACGGCTTCGGCATAGCGGACCTGGACGACGGTTATGTGCGCAAGCGCGAGTACTACTACGCGCGCCAACCCGAGTATGTGCAGCGCATGGCCAACCGCGGCACGCTCTATCTCTTTCACATCGTCGAAGAAGTGCAAAAGCGCAACCTGCCCACCGAGCTGGCGCTGCTGCCCTTCATCGAGAGCGCGTTCAACCCGCAGGCCATGTCCAGCGCGCGCGCCGCGGGTATGTGGCAGTTCATGCCGGCCACCGGGCGGCATTTCGATTTGAAGCAGAACGTCTTCCGCGACGACCGCCGCGATGTGCTGGCTTCCACCCGCGCCGCGCTCGAGTACCTGACCCGCCTGCACGAGATGTTCGGCGATTGGCACCTGGCACTGGCCGCCTACAACTGGGGCGAAGGCAATGTGCAGCGCGCCATAACGCGCAACCGCGCCGCCGGCAAGCCGGCCGACTATGCCAGCCTGAAAATGCCCAACGAAACGCGCGATTACGTGCCCAAGCTGCAGGCGATGAAAAATATCGTGGCCACGCCGCAGTCCTTCGCGCTGACCCTGCCGGCGCTACGCAACCACCCGTATTTTCTGAGCGTGCCGATCGGCCGCGATATGGATGTGGCCCTGGCGGCGCGCCTGGCCGCGCTGCCGCTGGAAGAATTCCAGGCCCTGAATCCGCAGATGAACCGGCCGGTGATTCTGGCCGCGGGCACGCCGCAGGTGCTGCTGCCCTATGACGCCGCCAACGCTTTTGTCCACGCCCTGCCCAAGCACCGTGGCCCGCTGGCCAGCTGGACCGCCTGGGTGGCACCCAAGGCCATGCGCCCGGTCGATGTGGCCAAGCAAGTGGGCATGAGCGAGGCGCAGCTGCGCGAGATCAACCACATCCCGCCGCAGATGCGCGTCATGGCCGGCTCCACCCTGCTGGTGGCGCGCCATGGCCAGCGTCCGCAGGACGTGACCGAAGCGGTCGCTGAGCAAGCGGTGTTGACCCTGGCGCGCGAAGGCCCGCCACTGCGCCGCATGCAGCTCAAGGCCGGCCGCCACGGCACCAGCGTGGCCGCCCTGGCCAAGCAATACAAGGTGAGCGCCGCCCAGGTGGCGCAGTGGAACGGCGTGGCCGCCAACGCCAGCTTCAAGGCTGGCCAATCGGTGGTGGTGATGGTGCCTCACCGGCGGGTCGCGCACGCGGCGAAATCGGCGCGACGCCGGGCTTGAGTTTCGCTCCGGCGGGCTGAGCGTTCAGCCTGGGCCCGACACTGTGGCCGCACTCAGCGCCTGTCGCTCAAGGCATGCGCGATGGTGGACAGGTCCACATACTCCAGCTCACTGCCTGCCGGCACGCCACGCGCCAATCGCGTGACCTTCAGGCCGCGGGCTTTGAGCGCCTGAGACAGCACATGCGCCGTGGCCTCGCCCTCGGCGGTGAAATTGGTGGCCAGGATCACCTCCGCCACCTGGCCATCGCCGGCGCGCTCCAGCAAGGGGTGCACGCCGATGTCGTCCACGCTGATGCCGTCCAGCGGGCTCAGCCGCCCCATCAAGACAAAGTACAGGCCGCGGTAGCTGCCGGTGCGCTCCAGTGCGGCCATGTCCGCTGGCGTCTCGATCACCAGCAGTTGCTGGCCATCGCGCGCCGGGTCTTGGCAAATGGTGCAGACCTCGGCCTCGCTGAAGGTGTGGCAACGCCGGCAGTGGTGTATGCCCTGCACCGCCGCTTGCAAGGCCAGGGCCAGGCGCTGTGCGCCCTCGCGGTCGTGCTGCAGCAGGTGATAAGCCATGCGCTGGGCGGACTTCACGCCCACGCCCGGCAGGCGGCGCAGGGCCTCGATCAGGGCCTCCAGGCTGCGCTCAGCCGCCATGGGCTGCATCGCCGCCAGGTGTTGCCACAGCGCCTTTCACCAGCGCCTCAGAACGGGAACTTCATGCCGGGGATTTGCGGCATGCCGGCGCTGAGCTTGCCCATTTTCTCGTTGCTGGTGGCCTCGGCGCGACGCACGGCGTCGTTGATGGCTGCGGCCACCAGGTCTTCCAGCATGTCCTTGTCCTCGGCCAGCAGGCTGGGGTCGATGCTGACGCGC
This sequence comes from Ideonella sp., assembly GCA_043720415.1. Lineage (GTDB taxonomy): Bacteria > Pseudomonadota > Gammaproteobacteria > Burkholderiales > Burkholderiaceae_C > Pseudaquabacterium. The sequence goes on along the minus strand of JAYSSS010000173.1, from coordinate 14,285 downwards.
TTGACATCGTGCTTGCAGGTCATCTGCACCTTCACCAGGCCGGCGCCGCTCTCGCCCGTGACCTCGATCAGGGCCAGCTCGTCCTGCGCCTTCTTGAGGTTGTCCTGCATCGCCTGGGCCTGCTTCATCAGGCCGGCGAGTTGGTTTTTCATCATGGTGAATCCTTGCTGGTGGTGGTGATGGGTTTGATCGAGCCCGGCACGATGCGGGCGCTGGCAAATTGGGCCATCAGTCCCTTGACGACCGGGTCGGCGCGGATCAAGGCTTCGGCCTCGCGCTGCATGTGGGCACGCGTCTGGGCATCGCGCTGCGCCAGTGAATCTTCGGCTGCGCCGGCGACCACATCGATGCGCAGCGGCGTGGCATGGACAGCTTGCAGCGCCGCTTGCAGTTTGTCGCGCAGGGCGTCATGGCGCAAGGCTTCGCGCTCGACGCGCAAATGCCACAGTTCGGTGTCGTCAACACGGTCAACGCCGAGCAGTTGCGATTGCAGCGCCAGCTCGCGCACCAGGGCGGCGATGCTGCCGTCTGAAATGAGCGGCCGAATCAACGCCGACCAGCGGTCACCCAGGGCGCTTGGGAGATCATTCGCTGCGGCCATTAGGGGCACTTGGACAGTTGCCGTTGGCGCCACAGGTGTGATCAGGACGGGCGCAGCCGCAGCACTTGGCGGCTTCACCGCGGGCGCTTGCTTGGGCATGGCCTTGGGCGGCGGCGCTACTGGCATCAGTGCCGGCAGGCTGCTCGGTAGGCGCGCCGGCAGGCTGCTGGGCATCCGCGCCGGCAGGCTGCTGCGGGCCTCTCGCGGGGCCACATGCAGTGGCGCCACTGTGGCGGCAGAGCGCGTGGCGTTAGCCCCATCGGTGGGCTGCGCAGGGAAGGCCAGCATGCGCAGCAGCACCATGGTCATGGCGGCGTACTCATCGGCCAGCAGGTGCAACTCGGGTCGACCGCCGAGCACGATGCTGTAGAGCAGGTGCGTCTCATCGGCCGGCAGCTCGCAAGCCAACTGGCGCGCGCCGGCGGTGTCGGGGTCGTGCTCATCGAGCGCACCGGGCACCGCTTGCTCCACCGCCATCTGCTGCAGCAGCATGGCCATTTCTTCGAGCGTGCCGCTGGCCGACAGGCCCAGCTGGCGCAGGCCATCCACCGCCAACAGCATGGCCGCACCATCGCGTTGCGCCAAGGCCAACACCAGGCGCTGTGCATGCTGGCGATCCACGGTGCCCAACATGGCGCGCACGCCGGCCTCATCCAGCTGGCCCGCGCCATAGGCAATGGCCTGGTCGGTCAAGGACAGGGCGTCGCGCATCGAGCCACGCGCGGCCCGTGCCAGCAGGCGCAGCGAGCCGGCATCGGCGGTGATGGCTTCGGCCTGCAACACTGCCTGTAGATGGGCGTGCACCACCTCGGGCGCCATCGGCCGCAAATTGAACTGCAGGCAGCGGCTCAGCACCGTGGGCAGCATCTTCTCGGGGTCGGTCGTGGCCAACACGAACTTCAGGTAATCGGGCGGCTCTTCCAGTGTCTTGAGCAGGGCATTGAAGGCATCCTTGGTGAGCTGATGCGCCTCATCGATCATGAACACCTTGTAGCGGCCGACGCTGGGCTTGTAGGCGGCGCGCTCGATCAGGTCACGGATCTCGTCGATGCTGCGGTTGCTGGCGGCATCGAGCTCGATGTAGTCAATGAAGCGATCGGCATCGATCTCGGTGCAGGCTGCACATTGGCCACAGGGGTTGGCGGTGACGCCGCCCTGGCCATCGGCACCGGTGCAGTTCAGGCTCTTGGCCAGGATGCGGCTGACCGTGGTCTTGCCGATGCCGCGCGTGCCGGTGAAAAGGTAGGCATGGTGCAGGCGGCCACTGTTCAAGGCGTTGGTCAGGGCCTGCACCACATGCGACTGGCCAACCATTTGGTCAAAACTGCGGGGCCGATATTTGCGCGCCAGGACGAGGTCACTCATCGGCCGATTCTACGAGGCGGGCTTTCACCAAACCCCTTGCGGCACCGGGCCGCGGCCGATGCCCAGGGCGCGGCAAGTGGACCTGCTGACCCGGCCTGCGCCCAGCGCGCCCACCCGATAATCGCGGCCATGAATCCGCTCACACCGACCGCACAAATGCCCGCCGCCGCAGGCGCTCTCAGCTACGAGCAAGCCGGTGTCAATTACGAGCTCATCGACCCGCTTAAATTGAACGCCCAGCGTGCCGCGGCGGCCACCGCCGGGCAGCTCGCCCAGCATGGCTTCAGCGAGGTCGCCGCCTCGCGCGGCGAATCGGCCTATGTGGTGGATGTCGGCCCGTTTTACCTGGCCTCCATCGTCGAGTGCCTGGGCACCAAGGTGCTGGTGGCCGACGCCATGGCACGCCTGACGGGCCGCAGCTACTACGACGCCATCGCCCAGGACACCATCGCCATGGCGGTGAACGACCTGATCACCGTCGGCGCCACGCCGCTGGTGGTGCAGGCCTACTGGGCCGCAGGTGGCTCGGAGTGGTTTGGTGACGACCGCCGGGCGCAGGCCTTGATCGATGGCTGGCGGCGCGCCTGCGAAGCCTGCGGCGTGGCCTGGGGCGGTGGCGAGACGCCGGCGCTGGCCGGCATCGTGGAGGCCGGACGCATCGACCTGGCGGCGTCGTGCACCGGCATCGTCAACCCCAAGCAGCGCCTGTCCTTGGGTGCCGAGCTGGCCGCGGGCGACGCCATCGTGCTCCTGGCCAGCAGCGGCATCCATGCCAATGGCTTGAGCCTGGCCCGCAAGTTGGTCGAGCGCCTGCCGCAGGGCTGGTTGACCGAGGTCGCCCCGGGATTGGCTTATGGCGAGGCCTTGCTGGCGCCAACGACCTTGTATTCGCCCGTGACCGAGGCCCTGTGGAAGGCCGGCATCACCGTGCACTACGCCGCCAACATCACCGGCCACGGCTGGCGCAAGTTGTTGCGCCACCCACGCCAATTCAGCTATCGCATCCACACCGTGCCCACGGTGCCGCCGGTGTTGCGCTTCATTCAAAAGGCCGCGCAACAGGACGACCTGCAGGCCTATGGCACCTTGAACATGGGCGCCGGTTTTGCGCTGTTTGTCGCGGCCGATCAGGCCGAGGCAGCGGCCGCAGTGGCCCGCAGCCTGGGCATAGAAGCCTGGGTGGCTGGCAGGGTAGAGGCCGGACCCAAGCAATTGACCATCGAGACCTTGGGCCTGCATTTCGACGGCGACGCGCTGCAACTGCGCGCTTAGCGCCCGGCACCGCTCAGGCGCCGCCCAGGCCCCACTCAGGTGGCTCACAGGGGGCACTCACAGGGGGCACTCAAAACAGCCACGCCTACAATCGCGCTCGACGGGCCTCCTCGCATGGAAGCGCGGCCAACCGGGTCAGGTCGGGAACGAAGCAGCCCCACGCCGTTGTGACCAGTGCCGAGGGCAAGGCTCGTCACCTTTGCCACAGGGCAAGCAAGCGCGTGGCGTGGCCGGCGATCTTGTCGGGCCAGGGGCAGAGCCCTCAGCCAGCGTGCCGAAAGGCCATCAGCGCCTGGTTGCGCAAGGTGCGCAGCAGCGCCAGTTCACGCTCAGTGGGCGCCAGGCTGCCGGCCTTGGCCTTGTCGCCATAGATCAAGCCGATCACCGAGCCCTTCATGGACATCGGCAGCAGCAAAAACGTCGGTGCGTTCACATGCTGCACATACCAGGGCGGCAAGCGCCGGGCCATGGCATCGGCTCTGGCATCGGCGATCAGGATGTCGGCGCCACGCGCGCAGACGGCGCTGAGCAGGTCGGGTGTCTGCCCGGCCGGCGGCTTGGTGGAGATGCGAAAAGCCGCGCTGACGGCGTCGGCGCGGTCCCCCATGCCAATGCGCCCGACCAGGGCACCGGCCTTGACGTCGCGCAGACAGAGTACGACGCGCTGCAGCTCCAGCCCGCGCAGCATGGCTTCGAGCACCATGCGCAGCACGCTGTTGAGATTGAACTTGTCGGCAGCCAGGGTGTTGGTGATGTCTTCAATGCCGGCCGCCAGGACGGCCGCAACACGATCCGGCACCGGCGAGTCCAGCACCATGTCGATGGTCTGGGTCAACAAGACGGTGCCGGGCTGCTCATCGACAGTGAGCGCCAGATCGACAGGCCCGGTGACGCTGCCCGTGGGAATACCTCCCAGACCCAGGGCCGGGGCCATTTCGGCGACGCGCTCGTGCGCGGTTTGAATGGCACGCTGCAGCTCGGCGGGGGCCAGCGACAAGGCCGGCCCAAAACGCGCCACCGCCGCTTGCACACAGGCCGCCAAGGGCTCGGGCTCCCAGCGCAACACGGCATCGGCAGCGTCGTTGGCGCAGGCCGTCAGCCAGCGCAGGCGGTCGCCACCGGCGGGGACGGCGCGGCGCGGCGGTTGATCTTTGCCGATGGCCATGCAGCGCTGCAAGCTGTCCGGCAGGCCCCAGCTGCGAGCCACGCCCAGGCCAAGCTGCTCGAAGCCTATGCCCAGCACACGGCTGGCCACCGCTTCCAGGTTGGGTGCGGCGGCACGCGGGTTCGGTGCCTGGCCGCGCGTCACGCCGCCGAGCTGCGCACGGATGTCGTTGGCCTCTTCAGGCAGGTAGTACTCGGTGAGCAAGCGGCCCAGGTTGTAGAGCATGGCGCCGAGAAATGCCTCCTCGCGCTCGCGCGAGTCGCCGGCCAGCTCACTGGCCAACTGGCCGGCGGTCAGGGCGCGCAAGAACTCCTCGCGCAGCCGCAAGGCATGCGTCTTGTCCTTCATGTGCTCGATCAGCATCAGCGACAAGGCCATGTTGCGGATGCCGGCAAAGCCAATCAGCGCCACGGCACGAGACACCGTGCTGATGTTGCCGCCGCCGCCGCCGCGGTAGTGCGCGGTATTGACCAGACGCAGCAGCTTGTTGGACAGGGCGACGTCCTTGAGGATTTCGGCCGAAAGGGCATTCAGGCTTTCGTTGTCCGATGCCGCGATGCGCTGGATGCTCATCACCGACTGCGACAGCGCTGGAAAGTCGGTCTTGTTGCGCATGCGCCGCAGCAGAAAGTCGAGCGTGCCATTGCCACTGCCGCCATTGCCACCACCGCCACTGCCGCCGCCATTGCCACCATCGCCCACAGCCGCAGCGCTGCCATCGTCCCCAGGGGCTAACCATTGGCTCAAGGCGTCATGCATGGCTTGGGCACTGGCGAATCGCATGGCGGCGTCGCGCGCCATGGCGCGTTGCACGATGCTGCGCAAGTTGTCATCAAGCGCCAGCGCTGCTGGCAAGGCCATATCCTCTTGCTGAACGCGCTGCAAGGCGCGCATCGGGTCGGCCTCGCGCAGCAGGCGCTGGCCGCTGAGCATTTCGGCCAGGGTCATGCCGGCCGCGAAGACGTCCATGGCCGGCGCAGGCGACTCGCCCCGCGCCGCCTCGGGCGACATATAGCCCGGCGTGCCCGCAATGCGGCCATCGCTCGAATCGGCCAGGCGGGCGGCAATGCCGAAATCCATGACCCGCGCCCTGCCCTGGCCATCGACCAGGATGTTCGAGGGTTTGAGGTCGCGGTGCACGATGCCCTGGCCATGGGCCAGCTGCAGTGCATCGAGCACGCCCAGAAGCAGGCTCACCGCCTCGCGCGGCGCCATCTTGCCCTGGCTGCGCAAGGCCTCGCTCAAGGTGCGGCCGCGCACCAGCTCAAACACCAGATAGGGCCGGCCGTCGAGCTCATCGGCCTCAAACAGCGGCACGATGTGCGGATGCGCCAGGCGGCTGACGGCTCGGGCCTCATGCAACCACTGGCTCTTGGTCAGGCTGTCGGCGGCGGGGTCGAGCAATTTGATCGCCACCTCCCGATCCAGGCGCTCGTCATGGGCCAGCCAGACGGTGGCCTGCGCGCCGCGGCCGAGCTCGGACCTGAGGCAAAAGCGACCGATGCGCAGGCCCGGCGCGGCACGGGCGATGACGCTGCTCATGGCGCGCCTGCCATGGCGGCATCACCAGCATGGGCGGCAAGCCTGGGCGATGTTGGCGGCGCAACTTGGCCGCCCCCCGCCCCGCGCGCCGCACTGGGCGCCTGGCCCTGTGCGGCCTGCTGCAGGTCCTGCAGGCTCAGGCCCAGGACCCGGCCGTAACGCTGCACCACCCGCAGCAGGGCGCTGGCCTGCTGCACCAGGGGCAAGGTGCCGACATCGACCACCTCGTTGGCGCAACAGGCGGAAAAGCGCAGCAGCTCGGCGTCGCTGGTGGCGGCCCTGATCGGCGTGGTCAAGGGCAGGCGCTGAATCATTTGCTGGGTCGATTCGTCCAGGCCCCAATGCCGTGCAATGGCCGCGCCCATGGCGGCAATGTCCATGCCCAGAACGGCGAAGGCCGCGGCCTCCTCGGCCATGCCGGGATCGTCCGCCTCACCGGCGCGCAGCGCTGGTGCTGGCTTCATCAAGCGCTCGATTTGTGCTGCCTCGTCGGGAAAGTGATAACGCACAATCAGACGCCCCAAATTCTGCAAGGCAGCCAGCAAGAACACCAGCTCACCGTCGTAGCCGGCCGGTCGAAGCCACTGCGCGATGCGGCCGGCGCGCCGCACACGCTCAAGCAAGCGATCCAGCTCTGTGGCCTGGGCCTCGTTCAGGGGCCCCGGCCAGGCGCGCAAAGACAAGGCGGCCCGGCGCACGCCGTCCAGGCCCAGCATGTCGATGCTGCGGCGTATGGTGAGGATGGGCCCACTGCCCTGGCTCATGCCGGCCCGCACCTGCGCGCTGTTGACCATGCGCAGCATGTCAAAGGACAGAGCCAGGTCCTGCAGCACGACCTCGGCCAGCTCATCGTTGCGGCCGCGCTCCATCAGGGCCATGCGTGCGGCGCGCTGCGCACCCCCAGGCATGGCGGGCAACAGGCCCACGCTGCGCATGCGCTCCAGCAGCAGGGCCAGGGGCCCACCGCCCTGTTCACCTTCGGCCTTGAACCAGCCTTCCAGGGCACGCACCAGGGTGCGTGCATTGCGGTAGCGCTGCCGCTCCTGGCGATCGGTGGCGCGGTTGACGATGGCACGCAGCGCCTCCGGGACCTTGTGGGTCGTGGTCCACGGCAGTCGCAGGATGTCTCGGCCCAAGGGCGGCAGGCTGTCGATGACGAGATTGACGTCGGCCTGGCCCAATGCGGGCTGGCCAGACAGCGCGTGGTGCAGAACAATGCCCATGGCCAGCACATCGCGCTCACTCGCCTGGCGCTGGGTTTGCAGGCCCGACTGCGGCATGGCGTGTGGGTCGAGTGCCAGCCCCAACCCCAACAACTGCGCCGGGCCATGTTCGGGCCGCAGGATCATGTAGGGCTGCAGATCATGGTGGGCGGCGCCGCCATCGTGTGCAAAGGCCAGGCCCTGCAGCACATCCATCGCCCAGGGCACGGCCTCCACCGCGGACTGGCCCTTGGCCGTGAGCTGTGCGCTCAGCACCGAGGCCTCGCCCACGGCATAGCTCACGAAGGGCCAGTGCTCGTGCTCACCGAACTCCAGCACAGGCGTCAAGGACGGGTGGTCCAGTCGGGAGGCGCGGCGCGCGCTGACGCGCCAGCGATCGAGCTGCGCGGCGTCACGTGGGCGCTCGCGCGGCAGCATCAACAGCAGCTCCTGCCCCAACTGTGGGTCTTCAACCCGCCACAGCATGGTGCGCAGGCTTCGGCCCAGCAGTTGCAACAGCTGAAATCGCCCGAAGTGGCGCACCGCTTGCGAACGCGCGGCAGGCGGTGGCGTGAAAACCGATGGGGGAGTGGACATGGGCGTTGCGAACCTGGCCCACGATTGGACCGAAGGCGGCAGCGCAGCAGCGGCCGGAACAGTCGGGTCAAGCCCCGGCTTTAGCGGCCATCGCCCTCAGGGCTCTATGACCTGGCCACGTGAGGTGATGAAGGCGGCGCGCACCACATCGCCGGGCTGCAGCGCCTGCACCGCTTGGCGATAGCGCTGCAGTTGCACGAGGTTGTCGGCTTCGGCCTGGGGTTGCGGGCTGAGTTTGTAATCCAACACCCACCAGCCGCCATCACCCGCCATCTGCACCAGGCGGTCAATGCGCAGCACCTCGCCTTGATCGGCGATGGGCACTTCATTGCCGGCCCAGCGCAATTGCAGGCGGTCAAAGAAAGCCGCGCACTGCGGGCTGTGCCGGACCTGCCTGGCGAACTGCAGGACGGCATCGACGCCGCCGGCCGGCAGCGCAAATTCGCGGGCCGCGGCATCGGCCAGTCGGGCCCACTCGGCGGCGTCGGCAGACGGCCCGTCGGCGGTCCATTCCAGCAGCCTATGCACGGCCTGGCCCAGGCGCGCCGCGTCCGGGTCTTGGGCGGTGGCGCGGCGGCGCAAAGCGGGCGCGGCGGCGCAGCGATCTGCTGGCAGCTCGGGCAGGGCGGGCACCGCCACCCTGGCCGGCATGGCAGGGTGCATGGGCTGTGCTGCTTGCGTCTGCGTTGCCGGCGACGCGGCGTTCACGCGCTCGCCTTGCGCCGGCTCAGCTGCCGCGGCGTCGGGCGACCACGGCAAGGCCTGCGGCGCCAGCCGGCTCCACCAGGTGCCAGGCGCTGCGCGATGCGGCTGGGTGGCGCTGATCCACAGTTGCTGCTTGGCGCGGGTCATGGCCACGTACAGCAAGTTGAGCTCTTCGCGGGCCGACATCGCCGCCTCTGCTTCGGCCAGGCGCTGCAAGGACGGCGGCATTCGATTGCTGTTGGCCACGAAGGCCACGACCGTGGGTGCACTGGCCTGCACCGGCCAATCCACCATCACCAGCGGCTGCCCGCCATTGGCCGCATTCGGGTCACTGTCCACCAGGATCACCGCCTCGGCCTCCAGGCCCTTGGCGCCGTGCACCGTGAGCAACTGCACCGCGCCCGCATCGGCCGCAAAGCTCAGGCTCAGCGGGCGATTGCGCAGCGCCCGCACCAGGTTGTAGGGGGTCGCATAACGACCACCATCGACCTCCAGACACTGCGCCAGGACGGCTTGCATGGCCAGGCGCGCCAACACACGGCGTGAGGGCGGCGCCGCCGCCACGCTGCGCGCCAGCAGGTCACCGTCGTGCAGCATGTGGTCCAGCGCGTCGTGTGGGGGCAGACCGGCTGCCGTCTGTGCCCAGGCCGCCAGGCGATCACGGGCGCAGGCCAGCTCGGGCGGGGCGTCGGGCCAACCCATCAGCGCCGCCCACCAGGTGTGGCCGCCGCGCCCGGCGCGCTCGCTCAGCGCCAGCAGCGCCATGTCGTCAACGCCGAAGTAGGGGCACTTCAGCACCTGCGCCAGCGACAGGTCATGGCCCGGCGAGGCCATCACATCCAGCAGGGCCATCAGGTCACGGGCCTCGGGAATGTCGGCCAGTTGCAGCTTCTCGGCAGCCACATGGGGCAGATCCGCCTCGCGCAAGGCCTGGGCCACATGGCCCAGCGTCAACCGTTTGCGCGCCAGCACCATGACTTGCTCTGGCGCCAGGCCCTGGCCATGGATGAGTTCATGCACGGCCTGCGCCACATGCCTGGCCTCAATGCCACGCAGGACGGTTTCGGGCTCGGTGCGTGGTGTGTTCAAGGTGTCGCGCCAGGCCGGGTCGGGGCTTGCCGGTGCAAGGCCGTCGGTGGCGTCCTTGGCGCTGTCTTGATCGCCATCGACAACAGGCCGTGTGGCGGCTGCATGGCCCGCTGCTGAACGCCGCTCGCGCATCACCTGCGGCAGGCCATAAACCCCGGCCTGCGGGCGCGCATCGGCCAGGGTGCCGTGCGGCCGAAAACCGCGGTAGCCATCGTCCCGCGCTGCCTGATCGAACACCCGGTTCAGGCACTCAACAATGGGCTGGGCATTGCGCCGTGTCTGGTCGCAGCTCAGGACAATGCCGCCCAGGCCTTCGACCACAGCCGCCTGGGCGGCCTCAAAAACACGGGGGTCGGCGCGCCGGAAGCGATAAATGCTCTGCTTGGGATCGCCGACGATGAACACCGCGGGTGGCCGCTGACCGCTGCGCCCACCGCCGGCGCCGGCATACGACGACAGCCATGACCACAGCGCCTGCCACTGCAGCGGGCTGGTGTCTTGAAATTCATCGATCAGCAACTGCCGCACCTGCGCATCGAGACGCTGCTGCACCCAGCCAGACACCTGCGGGTCCGACAAGCAGGCCAGGGCACAGCGCTCGAGGTCGGGCATGTCGGCCAAGGCGCGGTCACGCTTGAGTTCACCCCAGCAGCCCAGCAACACATGGGCCAGCCTGAGCATGCGGCCGTGGTGCTCGTGGGCGCGCTGCTGGTCGCGGCGACAGGCCATGGCCAGCATCCACTGCACGGCGTCTTGCAGCTCCACGCCGTCGCCCAGCTTGCGCGGCGCGTTCTCATTGGTGAACAGCGCCCCCCAAGCGCCGTCGAAGGAGGCCTGGGCGTCGGCGCATTGAAGAGCCAACTGCAAGGCAGCGGCGGCGTCGCGCCGTGTCTTTTGCGACTGTCGCCCCAGGGCCTGCGCCGCCTGGCTCAAGGCCTGCACCACGATGGCATCGCCCCAGCCGGGATCGCCAGGCCACAGGTCGCTGGCCGAGGGCACGGCATCGCTCAGGTCAGCTTGCTGCGACGCCAGCTCGATCTCGGTGCGCTTGCCCAGGGCGTCGTGCAGCGCTTCGTCCAGGCGTGCACGGCCCAGGTGCTCGATCAAAGCCGTGTAGTCGCCCAGCCTGCCTTCGTCAGCCGCGACGGCAGCATGAAATCGGCGCATCAGTTCGGGCAGCCAGAGCTCTTCATCGTCGATCAAGGCCATGCCGGTGTGCAGGCCCAGCCTATCCAACAGCGGCCTGGGCGCTGCACGCATGAGCTGGAAGAACCAGGCGTGAAAGGTGCTGATGGCCACGGTGCGGCCGCTGGCCAGCACCTGGCCATGCAGGCCGGCGAGCAGGGGCGCCAGGCTTTGCGCCTGGGCTTGACCGAGCCCGCGCTCTAGCAAGGCCTGCACACGGGCTTGCGGGCTGGCTTGCGCGTGCTCGTGCAGCCACTCGTTCAGGCGCTGGCGCATCTCGCCCGCGGCCTTGCGGGTGAAGGTGATGGCCAGAATCTCCTGCGGCGGCGTCCCCGCAAGCAGTGCGCGCAGGATGCGCGACACCAGCAGCCAGGTCTTGCCGGACCCGGCACAGGCCTCGACCACCACGCTGCGCGACGGGTCGCAGGCGACGGCGTAGAACTCGGCCTGGCTGCAGCCTTGGCCGGCGGCGGTGAAGGTGGCTGGCGGGCTCATTTCCGCACGACAGCGGGGGTGACCGCCCAATGATCGCGCCGGCAAAGGCCACGGGCCTCGCAGGTCTCGCACACCTTGCCTTCACCCAGGGCCAGCATTGCCGATCCGTCGCGCAAGCGGCGCCAGTCGTGCGCCAGGCCTGTGGCCAGCGACAAGGCACTGGCGGCAACATCCGGGTGCTCAAGCTCGATGACCTTCTCGCGGTCATCCAGCGCCAGATAGGCCGCCGACAGCTCTGCGGCGCCGCCCTGCGCCAGGATCAATTGCAGGGCATAAAAAGCCAGTTGGGTGTCCTCGAGCGGCCGCTTGAGCTTGTCGCGCAAGCTGGCCACGCTGCCCGTCTTGTAATCGATCAAGCGCATCGCGGCGCTGCTGTGGTGGCGGTCGACACGGTCGATGCGGCCACGAAGTTGCAGCGGGTGATCGCGAGCCGGATCGGTCGTGGCAAACGGGACGACGGATGAGTCGCTGGATGTGTCTGTTGAAGTCTCGGCGGATGTGTCGACCGATGTCGCGGCGCGGCGGTCGGCGAGCGCGTCCACCGCCAGCACGCTGTGCACTTCGAGCTCGCCACCCTCGTAGTACCAGGCCTGGGCTTCGCGCGCGCTCAGCCACTGCACATAGCGGCGCGCGAACCCGGACATGCCGGCGGTGTAGGGCAACAGGTCCCGCACCTGGAGGCCAGCCTTGATCGCCTCGTCTCGATACAGCGCCACCAGTGCGCCTTCGTCATCTGCCGCTGCGCCTTGAGCGCGGCGCTGCTCATGAAACCGGTGCAATGCGGCATGCAACAGGCTGCCGTGGTCGCGTTTGTCGACGCCGTCGTCCAGCTCGGCCACATCACCCAGGCGCAACACACTGCGCGCAAAAAACCGATAGGGACAAGCACGCAGCGCCTCGACAGCGCTGGCGCTGACGGACTTCGGCAGGTGCTGGGCAGCACACGGGCGCGGCGGCAAGACGGGGCAAGCGGGCAACACTGCCTGCGCCTCCGCGGCGGCGTGTTCAACCAAAGGTGGCAAGCCGCCAATGTGGCGCGCCCACTGCCACCTGTCCACCCAAGGCGACGGCCCGAGTTGCTCGGCGCCATCGGCAAGGCGACGCAGCAGGTGCACCTGCGGATGGCGCAGCAACTGCGCAAAGGCCTGTGCCGCGCGGTGCTCACGCTGGCGCCGGCTGTCCAGACCCAGGCTGGAAAGCATGGCATCGGACAGGAGGTTGGGTGCCAGCACCGATGCGCCCAGGCTGCGTTCATCGGCGCCGGGCAGGACGACGACTGCGAAGGGCCGCAGGATGGCCCTGGCCAGCGGTGTGATGACGACCTGCACCTGCGCCCCGGAATTGAGCGGGATGAAACTGGCTTGCTCCAGTACCGCTTGCACCCAGGCGATGAAGTCGTCCAGGCCCATGGCCGTGGCGTCGACATCGTCGCGGACGCTGGCACTGTCCAGACGAAGTGCGGAGCGCACGGCCAGCGCCGCGGCGTCGTGCTGCCACCTCTCTTGGCCGAACACACCAGCGGCCAAAGTCGCCAGCGCGCCAAGCCAATCGCACAAGGCCTGCCGAGGGGGCGCTGCAAAGGCTTGCCAACGGGCGTGAATGTCTTGCCACCAGGTCAGTGTGTGCAGGGCCCTGGCATTGGGTGCACCCTGGCCGCCGCGCCGCCAGTGGCGCTCCAGGTGATCCAGGAGTGCGGCTTGAGCCTCGGTGGTGCACGCCTTGAGGCCATCGAGCCAGGCGTCCGGACCGGCCGACGGGTGCGTGGCGCGCAGCACGGCCAGCACATTGGCCGCAGCCCGGGTGGTCGACAACGGCCAGCCCGATTCATCGGACAGGCTCACCCGCCGGCGCTCCAACAGGGCGCGAATGCGCCGGGTGAGCAGGCGGTCCTGGGCGATCAAGGCCACCGGCACCTGGCCCGCTGCAATGGCCTCGATCACCAGCGTGGCCGCTGCCCAGGCCTCATCCTCCAGCGTGGGTACCGTCCAGAGCCGGGCGCTCGCCGATCGGGCCAGCGCCGCGATGGGATCAAGTGCTGGGGCATCGGCTTTGGTCGGGCTTGTCGCTTGTACGTCGGCATTCACGCGCAGGCATGCCACGCCTTGCTCCTTGGCCTGGGTGAGCAAGGCCTGCGCGCCAGGGTCGTGACCGCCCGCCTCAAGCACCACCCAGGCCGATGGCCGCAGACGGCCCAGGCCGTCGCTCGACGGCGCATCGCCCAGGCCCGCCCAATTCACCGCCAGGCGGGTGAGTGCGGCGTCGATGCCCGAGGCATTGCCATCGTTGGCGGCTGCCAGGCCGGCCCTTGTCCACCACTGCGCGCGCATCGCCGGCAACTGCTGTGCGGCGCCCAAGGCCAGGGTGTGCGCGGCCTGCACCACATCGGCCACAGCCTGTTCGTAGGCCAGCCGGTCACGGCCGCGCCATTGCCTGGCGCCTGGCAACTGCGACAGCCAGCGGTCTGCCACCAGACTGTCAAGCGCAGCGTCGCCGCTGGGGGCATCGGTCGCCAGTTGCGGACTCGGTGGCAGAGCGGCCAGCAGGGTGCGCAAGGTTTCGGCCCGCGGTTGCCAGCCGCCACAGGCCGCCAGCGCCGCCCGGCATGGCGCCAAGAGCTCGGCAAACGGCAAGATGATGATGGCATCTCGCCTTGACCGGCCACGGCCGTCCAACCACTGCAACACAGACACGGCAAACTCGCGCCAAAGCTGCTCAGGCGTCAGTGAGGGATCCAGGGCTGCGGTTTCGATCGATGCCATGTGAAGGCACAGTGTCGCTGACCGCGGTCTGAAGGCCTGGCCGAAGTGACCCGCTGTGTCAGAATTCCAGCGCTCGACAAGGAGCCTTTATGAGCAGTGAATTGATCAAACATGTGACCGATGCAAGCTTTGACGCCGATGTCCTGAAATCGGACACGCCAGTGCTGGTGGACTATTGGGCCGAATGGTGCGGACCCTGCAAGATGATTGCGCCGATTCTCGACGAAGTGGCCAAGGAATATGGCGGCCGCCTGAAAATCGCCAAGCTCAACATCGACGAGAATCAGGGCACGCCACCCAAGTACGGC
>JAYSSS010000172.1:0-55360 GCA_043720415.1 Ideonella sp. | reverse complement strand
ACGGATTGACGGCGGCCGTGGCCAATGAGGTCGATGTCGCGTTGCACTCACACGGCCTGATCAAGGTGCGAGTGTTCTCCGATGATCGGGTGCAACGTGAAGCGATGCTGGCGCAACTGGCCGACCAGCTCAGTGCGGCGCCGATCCAGCACATTGGCAAGTTGTTGGTGCTTTGGCGACCGATTCCAGCCAAGCTGAAAGTTGAGCGTGAAGACCGTATGGCGGGGCCACGGGTCGTGAAGATCCTGAAGTTTTCGAAGAGCCCCAATCACCGCCCACAGGTCAAAAAGCTTCAAGTCTTTGGCAACGAGCGCGTCACTGCCGGCGGCTCAATCAAGCGCTCCAAGGTGCGCAGCACGAGCGTCAAAAAGAAGGCGCAGCACGATTGACTTGGCTAGGCATGGCCCGCGACGTCCGCCCGATCGCCAGTCACACGTAGCGCACTTCGACGATCTCGTAGTGCTTCACGCCCCCTGGCGCACGCACCTCAGCCACGTCACCGGCCTCCTTGCCAATGAGTGCTCGGGCTATGGGTGAACTGATCGAAATCAGTCCCAGCTTGAGATCGGCTTCATCGTCGCCCACGATCTGGTAGGTGACCTGCTGGCCAGAGGCCTCTTCTTCTAGATTCACGGTCGCCCCGAAAACCACGCGGCCACCGCCGTCAACACTGGCGGGATCGATGATTTGCGCTGCGGCCAATTTGCTTTCGATTTCCAGGATTCGGCCTTCGATGAAACCCTGCTTGTCCTTAGCGGCCTCGTACTCGGCGTTCTCGGAAAGATCACCTTGGGCCCGCGCTTCCGAAATCGCCTTGATCACGGCATGACGCTCGACACCCTTGAGACGTTGCAACTCATCCTTGAGTTTGGTGGCGCCGCGTTGGGTCAATGGAATGGTGGCCATGATAGTGAAAAGATTCGGCGAAAAACAAATCGCCGCTAGGGCCAAGATTTGGCGCCTGCGGCGGACTGGGAAAGGGGCGGAGTTTAGTGCAGTTCGGTGTGCCAGTCCTGCAGCGAGACGACGCTCAGATCGGTCCGGTGCCTCATCGCCTCAGTTGCCGCCTCACATCCCGCCATGGTCGTGTAGTAGCTCACTCTATGCGCAAGCGCCGCGGTGCGGATGTAGCGTGAGTCGGCAATAGCCGTGCGTGTTTCGTCGACCGTGGTGAACACCAACTGGATGTCGCCGGCCTTGATCAAGTCGGCAATGTGCGGCCGGCCATCCTTGATCTTGTTGACCACTTTGACGGCAATCCCGGCCGCAGCAATGGCGGCCGCTGTGCCCTTGGTGGCCACAATTCGAAAGCCCATCGCCACCAAGCTGCGGGCGACTTTCACGGCGCGATCCTTGTCACGGTTCTTGACGGTGATGACCACAGTGCCTTGATCGGGCAGGCGTGATCCGGCGCCCATCTGGCTTTTCAGCATGGCCTCGCCAAAGGTTCGCCCGGCGCCCATCACCTCACCTGTCGAACGCATCTCCGGCCCAAGAATCGGATCGACGCCGGGAAACTTGTTAAAAGGAAAGACCGCCTCCTTGACCGAAAAGTGTGGCGGAATCAGCTCATGCGGTGGCGCGCCGCCAAAGCCTCGTTGATGAGCCAATTTCTGCCCGGCCATGCAACGCGCTGCAATCTTGGCCAGTTGCTGCCCGGTCGCTTTGCTGACGAACGGCACCGTACGCGAGGCGCGTGGGTTGACTTCCAGCACAAATACCTCAGCCAAACTGGCCTCGCCCGTGACGTCGCCTTGCACGGCAAACTGCACATTCATCAGGCCTACAACATTCAATGCCTTGGCCATCATGGTGGTCTGCCGGCGAAGTTCTTCCTGTAGCGACTTGGACAATGAGTACGGCGGCAACGAGCAAGCTGAATCGCCGGAATGCACGCCGGCTTGCTCTATGTGTTCCATGATGCCGCCGATCATCACGTTCACACCATCGCTGATGCAATCGACATCGACCTCAACCGCATCATCGAGGAAGCGGTCCAGCAGTACGGGTGACTTCTCACTGACACGCACGGCCTCACGCATATAGCGCTCGAGGTCCTTGTCGCCGTGCACGATCTCCATGGCGCGGCCACCGAGGACGTAGCTGGGGCGCACCACCAAGGGATAACCAATTTCGTGGGCCAGGGCGATGGCCGAGTCTTCGGTTCGAGCAATGCGGTTCGGTGGCTGGCGCAGTCCCAATTCATTGAGCAGCTTTTG
The DNA here is from genome assembly GCA_043720415.1 of Ideonella sp. Classification (GTDB taxonomy): domain Bacteria; phylum Pseudomonadota; class Gammaproteobacteria; order Burkholderiales; family Burkholderiaceae_C; genus Pseudaquabacterium. The sequence continues at coordinate 53,141 of JAYSSS010000172.1, read as the reverse complement.
AAAGCGCTCGCGGTCTTCGGCGATGTCGATGGAATCGGGCGAGGTGCCTATGATGGGAACGCCATAGGCTTGCAGGTCCAGCGCCAGCTTCAAAGGTGTTTGGCCACCAAACTGGACGATCACGCCGACCGGCTTTTCCTTGTCGACAATTTCCAGCACGTCTTCGAGAGTGACGGGCTCGAAGTACAGGCGGTCCGATGTGTCGTAATCAGTGGACACGGTCTCCGGATTGCAGTTGACCATGATGGTTTCGTAGCCATCCTCGCGCAGGGCTAAAGAGGCGTGCACGCAGCAGTAGTCGAACTCGATGCCTTGGCCAATGCGGTTCGGCCCGCCACCCAAGACCATGATCTTCTTTCGACTTGTGGGCAGGGCCTCACATTCGCCGCCCACCGCCTCGTAAGTGGAATACATATAGGCCGTCTGCGTCTCGAACTCGGCCGCGCAGGTGTCCACCCGCTTGTACACCGGTCGCACCGCATGGGCGTGGCGCTGGGCTCGCACCGCATGCTGGTTCGTCTTCATCAACGTTGCCAAGCGGCGATCAGAGAATCCCTTTTGCTTGACGTAGCGCAACTCGGCCGCTGACAGGCTGTCCAGGCTGCGGGCCTTGATCTGGACTTCGGTGGCGATGATTTCTTCGATCTGGGACAGAAACCAAGGATCAATCGCTGTTTCCTCGAATACCTCTTCGAGCGACATTCCAATTCGAAACGCATCGCCCACGAACAGGATACGCTCCGGCCCGGCGTTGCCTATGGAATTGATGATCTCCTCCCGATCGGTCTCGCGTTCGGACAGCCCGTCGATGCCTGTCTCCAGCCCACGCAATGCCTTTTGGAAGCTTTCTTGAAAGGTGCGGCCCATGGCCATCACCTCGCCCACCGACTTCATCTGCGTGGTCAAGCGCGAATCGGCCTCGCGAAACTTCTCGAAGGCAAACCGCGGAATCTTGGTGACGACGTAGTCGATGCTCGGCTCGAAACTGGCCGGCGTGGCGCCACCCGTGATGTCATTGCGCAGCTCATCGAGGGTGTAACCCACGGCCAGTTTGGCGGCGATCTTGGCAATTGGAAAGCCGGTGGCCTTTGAAGCCAGGGCCGACGAGCGAGAGACACGCGGGTTCATCTCAATCACCACCATGCGGCCGTCCCGCGGGTTGATCGAGAACTGCACGTTCGACCCACCGGTGTCCACGCCAATTTCGCGCAAGATGGCGATGGAGGCGTTGCGCAGCAGCTGGTACTCCTTGTCGCTGAGCGTCTGCGACGGCGCCACGGTGATGGAGTCGCCCGTGTGGATGCCCATGGGGTCCAGGTTCTCGATGGAGCACACGATGATGCAGTTGTCCGCGCGGTCACGCACAACCTCCATCTCGTACTCCTTCCAGCCGATGAGCGACTCTTCGATCAACAGCTCCTTGGTCGGCGAAAGATCGAGGCCGCGCTTGCAGATCTCCTCGAACTCGTCAGGGTTGTAGGCGATGCCGCCACCCGTGCCGCCCAGCGTGAAACTGGGTCGGATGACCATCGGAAATCCGGCGCCAGCAATTTCGGCCGTGATGCGCTTTTGCACCGTCCAGGCTTCCTCCATCGAATGCGCAATGCCGCTCATGGCCGACGCCAGCCCGATCGAAGTCATGGCGTCCTTGAACTTCAATCGGTCCTCGGCCTTTTCGATGGCCTTTTCATTGGCTCCGATCATCTCGACACCGTATTTGTCCAGCACACCGTGGCGATGCAAGTCGAGCGCGCAATTCAGCGCCGTTTGACCCCCCATGGTCGGCAGCAAAACCATCTTCTCCTCAGGATGGCGTTGGCGCTCCTTGGAAATGATCTTTTCGACGATCTGCCAGGTGATGGGCTCGATGTAGGTCACATCGGCCATGTCCGGGTCGGTCATGATCGTGGCCGGATTGCTGTTGACCAGGATGACCTTATAGCCCTCTTGCCGCAGCGCCTTGCAGGCCTGGGCACCCGAGTAGTCGAACTCGCAGGCCTGGCCGATGATGATGGGGCCAGCGCCGATGATGAGCACGCTGTGTATGTCGCTGCGTTTAGGCATCGTTGTTCTCCGCAGGCAGTTGATTCTGGACCGCGTGCTGGGACATCAGCGCCGTGAAGCGGTCAAACAGATCGGCAATGTCGTGCGGCCCCGGCGAGGCCTCGGGATGACCTTGAAAGCAAAACGCCGGTCGATCTGTACGCTCGAGACCCTGCAAAGTGCCGTCAAACAAGCTGATGTGAGTGGGCCTGAGATTCGCCGGCAGGCTGGCTTCGTCAACCGCAAAACCGTGGTTCTGGCTGGTGATGGACACCCGACCGCTGTCCAGATCCTTCACGGGATGGTTGGCGCCATGGTGGCCGAATTTCATCTTGAAGGTCTTGGCACCCGAGGCCAAGGCCATGATCTGGTGGCCCAGGCATATTCCGAAGGTCGGGACACCGCTGTCGATCAAACTTCGGGTAGCAGAAATGGCGTAGTCGCAGGGCTGTGGGTCGCCCGGGCCGTTGCTCAAGAAGACGCCGTCCGGGCGCAGCGCCAGCACATCGGCAGCCGAGGTTTGTGCAGGCACAACGCTGATGCGGCAGCCTCGGCTCGCCAACATTCGCAGGATGTTTTGCTTGACGCCGAAATCGTAAGCCACCACATGCCACTTGGGCGTGCTGAGCACCCCATGGCCCGAACCCAACTGCCACTCGGTTTGCGACCAGTCATAGCGCTCCCGCGTCGTCACTACTTTGGCCAGGTCCAGCCCGGCCATGCTCGGCGCCTTGCGCGCGTGCAGCACCGCTGCATCTATTTCATCCGGGCTAATCAATGTATCCAGCGGAAAGGAAACGATGCAAGCGCTTTGAGCGCCCGTGCTGCGCAGGATTCGTGTCAAGCGCCGCGTGTCGATGCCTGCAATGGCCACCGTGCCCTCACGCTGCAAGTACTGCGAAAGGCTCAGGTGATGCCTGAAGTTGGAAACCCGTGGGGGCAAGTCCTTGATGACCAGGCCTGCCGCATAGACCTTGGACGACTCCACGTCCTCTAGATTCACACCGTAGTTGCCGATGTGCGGATAGGTCAAGGTGACGATCTGGCGACAGTAGCTGGGATCGGTGAGGATTTCCTGGTAGCCAGTGAGTGCGGTGTTGAAGACCACTTCACCGAGCGTCCGACCGGGTGCACCGATCGAGAGGCCCTGGAACACCGTGCCGTCTGCGAGTGCAAGGATGGCGGTAGGCAAATGGGGCAGCAAAGCAAAAAGCTCCGAGGTTCACGCTGGCCCAGCGCCGCATGCCGCTGACATGCAGCAAGCCGGGTCCGGTGACGGAAACTTGTTTGGAGTTTCGCTGGCGCGCGCGGTGATTGGGATAAGCCTTTGATTGTAGCCAGCGCACGCCGGGCTTCTGCCGGGCGTGTGGTGGTGCAAAGTAGCCCTCGCGCTAAAGGAAATCGCATCGCCGTACCCAAATCGTGGCTTCAGACCCGGTTTGTGGAACTTAGAATCCAGCAGACGGCTCCATTCCGTCTGAATCGTGAATCCATTGACAGGAGGTCAAATGAACGAGCAACGCCTTGACACTTTTTCCGCCTATGCAGGCACCTCGCATGAGGTTCGCAATCGCGTCTTGCGCAATACCTATTGGCTGTTGGCGGTTTCCCTGCTGCCCACCGTGCTGGGCGCCTGGGTCGGCATCTCGACCGGCATCATGGCTGCCATGGGAACAGGCATAAGCGTCGTCATCTTCCTGGCCGGCGCCTTCGGCTTCATGTATGCCATCGAGAAGACCAAGGAGTCGTCGACGGGCGTCTATGTGCTGCTGGCCTTCACCTTCTTCATGGGTTTGATGCTGTCGCGCATGTTGGCAACCATCCTTGGCTTCAAGAATGGCGGCTCACTGGTCATGACGGCCTTTGGAGGCACCGCCATCGTCTTCTTTGCGATGGCCTCCCTGGCCACCGTGATTAAGCGTGACTTGAGCGGCATGGGCAAATTCATGTTCGCCGGTGTCATCGTCTTGCTGATTGCTGGCCTGGTGAACATCTTCCTGCAATCGTCGGTGTTGATGCTGGTGATTTCAGTGATGGCGATTCTGATCTTCTCCGCGCTGCTGCTCTACGATGTGAAGCGCGTGCTGGATGGCGGTGAGACCAATTACATCAGTGCCACGCTGGCCATCTACCTCGACATCTACAACATCTTCCAAAGCCTGCTGGCCATTCTTGGCATCACCAGCGGCGACCGCGACTGATTCGAGGCAGGTGCCCAATCAGCGGGCTCCTTCGGGGGCCCGCTGCACTTTTGGGCACAGCTCGCTGCGGTTCGAAGCTTCCGTCAAGGGCACTCAAACACCGCAATGCTCTCCACATGCGCCGTGTGCGGGAACATGTTCACTGCGCCAGCGGCCACACAGCGATAGCCCGCTTGGTGCACCAGCAAGCCGGCGTCACGCGCCAGGGTGGCGGGGTTGCAGCTGACATAGACGATGCGCTTGGGGGGTGACCACCCGAACCGCGGCGCGGCAAATAAATCGGCAAGCGCTTTTGACAGCGCGAATGCACCTTCGCGCGGCGGATCGATCAGCCACTTGTCGGCTGGCCCAAAGGCCACCAGATCGTCTGCGCTCAACTCGAACAGATTGCGTGCCATGAAGCGGGTCTTGGCACTGAGCAAATTGCGCAGTGCGTTCGCACGCGATCGTTGCACCAGCGATTCACTGCCTTCCACACCAAGCACGCTGGCCGCCCGCGTGGCCAGGGCCAGGGTGAAATTGCCCAGGCCGCAGAACCAGTCGATCACATGCTCTTGCCCAGTTGGATCGAGGAGTTGAACCGCACGGCCGACCAGGACGCGATTAATGTGGTGATTGACCTGGGTGAAATCGGTTGGCCTAAAGGGCATGAGCAAACCGAACTCTGGCAGGCTGTAGGCCAACTCCGGGCCACCTTCGGCCAGCAATTGAACCGTGTCAGGGCCGCCCGGCTGCAACCACCACTGCACGCCGTGCTCAGACGCGAAGTCCAGCAAGCGCTGGCGATCTGCCGCAGTCACCACCTCGAGGTGACGCAGCACCAGGGCGATCACCGAGCTGTCCTCGCGCTCACCGATGGCCAGCTCGATCTGGGGCAGGCGATCACGCTGATCCATGCTGCCAATCAAGACCCGCAAGGGCAGCAACATGTCGCTCACTTTGAGTGGCAGCACGGGGCACACCGACATGTCGGCCACATAGCGGCTTTTGCGCTCGTGAAATCCGATCAGCACCGTGCCCTTTTTGACCACATAGCGCACCGACAGCCGGGCGCGATAGCGGTAACCCCAGGTCGGGCCTGCGATGGGCCGCATCATGCGTTCGGGCCGCACTTTGGCCAGGTGCTGAAGGCCGTCTTCCAGTGCGCGCTGCTTCACTGCGACTTGGGCACTGGCTTCTAGGTGCTGCATCTTGCAGCCCCCGCAGGCACCGGCGTGCAGGCCAAAGTGCGGGCAGCCAGGGCGCACCCGCATCGCGCTTTCCCGTCGCATGGCCATCATGGTGCCCTGCTCCCACTGGTTCTTTCGCCGCGACACGTTGGCCTGAACCTGCTCGCCCGGTAGCGCACCTTCGATAAACACCACCTTGCCCTCGGCGTTGTGCGCCACGCCCTGCGCCTCCAGGTCCATGGACTCGATGCTCAGCCACTCGTTGTTTGTTGTCATGTTCGAGATTATCCGGGCGCAAAAAAGCCGCCCGCAGGCGGCTTGTGGGTCGGGCTGGCCCTTGGGGAATCAGGGCTTGATGTATTCCGAGATCACCTTCCACTTGCCGTCCTGAATCTGCGACAAGCGCGACAGATCGCTGCCCAGGCGCTTTTGTGGACCGAAATTGAACTCGGCGCTGCCGAAGATATCGGGCGGCACGGTCATCGTGTCCATGGCCTTGATGAAGGCCTCAACCGTCAGGTTCTGCCCGGCCTTCTGGGCTGCGCGGATGAACAGGTCGACGATGCTATAGCCATACACAGAGAACACTGTGGGGTCTTCACTGAACTTGGTCTTGTACTTGGTCGCCCAGAAGCGGATCGGCTGTGAGGCCTCGTCAAGATAGGGGTTTTGCACGGTCATGGCCGCGTAAAGACCGTCCATGGGCTTGCCGCCCAGCCTGTGGATGAGATCGGTGTAGGCCGCGCTGGAGCCCAGGAATGTTGGGTTGTAGCCGGTCTTGCGCGCTTCGCCGATGGTCCCTATGGTCTCGCGGATGATGGTGCCCATCACCACGAGATCGCAGTTCGAGGCCTTCATCTTGGCCACCTGAGACGAGAAGTCGGTAGCGCCACGTTTGTAGGTGGTGCGCTCGGCCAGATCGCCGCCCATGGATTTCATGCCGGCTTCGGCACCGCGCATCACCTCAAGACCAAATTCATCGTCTTGATAGATCGCGCAGACCTTCTTGGCCCCTTTTTCCTTGACCAGTTTTGGCACTGCCGTGCGCATCTGGTCGAAGTAGGTGGCAGCGAAGGAGTACTTGAGCTTGTGGAAGGGCTCGTACATCTCACGCGCCGCCGTGATCGGCAGGAAGTTGATGATGTTCTTTTCGAACTGCATCGGCATCGTGGCGTTGTTGTGCGCCGTGCCCACATGGCCTGCCAGCAGGAAGATCTTGTCCTGATTGATCAGCTTTTGGGCGGCCAAGACCGAGCGCTTGGGGTCGTAGCCGGAGTCTTCGATGAGCAGCTTGATCTTGCGGCCGTGCACCCCGCCCTGCTCATTGAGCTCGTCAACGCGCAGCATCATGCCGAAACGCGCCTGTTTGCCGAAGCCCGCGATGGGGCCAGACAAATCCTGAATCGAGCCCAGAACGATTTCGTTCTTGCTCACACCTTGGGTCTGCGCCATGACATGGCCGACAGAAAAAGCCGCAATCAATGCGGCAACGAACGGAAGGGTCTTCATGGTCACGTGGCTCCTGATATGCCCTGGCATGGGCGCTGAATGCTAGCCTGATGAAGGCCGCGCGCAAATCAGGTAAACACGCAGATCGCGTGATTGCTCAGCCTGCAGCGCCGGTGCGCCCGGCCAAATCCGGGGCTATCGCGCTGGCAGCAACTTGGCCGGGTCGATGGGTTTGCCTTGGCGGCGAATCTCAAAGTGCAGCTGCACCCGCTCGGCGTCGGTCGAACCCATTTCAGCGATCTTTTGTCCGCGCCGCACGGCCTGATCCTCCTTCACCAGCAGGGTCTGGTTGTGCGCGTACGCGGTGAGGTAGGTGTTGTTGTGCTTGACGATGACCAAATTGCCATAGCCGCGCAGGCCTGACCCGGCATACACCACACGACCATCTGCGGCGGACAGTACCGCGTCACCGGCCTTGCCCAGAATCGCCAGGCCTTTGGTGCGACCCTCTTCAAACCCGCTTGCCACATGGCCTGCGGCCGGCCACAGCCAGTTGACATTGTCATCGCCTTCGCGAACAACAGGCGCAGGTGCTGGCAACGGTGCCGCAGGCACACCGCTGGCAGCGGCAGCTGCCGGCGTGCTCGCCTCGGCTGTCGCGGCAGGGGCGCGTGCGTCCAAGGCGCGCGCGTCGGCTCGGGCGGCAGGCGCTGCGCGGCCAGTCGCGGTGGCAACATCCTGGCCAGGCGGCACCACACGAAGCGATTGCCCAACCTCGATCAAATTGGGGTTGGCGATGGCGTTCCAGCGCACCAGGTCTCGCAGGTTCTGTCCGTGGTCCAGCGCGATGCGAATCAGGGTGTCGCCAGGCTTGACCGAGTAGTAACCCGGCCTGGCACCTGTGTCAGTGCCTGGCGCAACTGGCGACGCCGCGTCAGGCGCAGCAGCCACCGGCGCAGCACCCGTGGGCGCCTGAGGTGTGACGATGCTGCGCTCGACAACCGGTGCACTGCCGCGCGGAGCCGCGCAACCGGCGAGTAAAGCCGCCATCGCGACCAGCCACCAAGACCTGCTCATTGCCAGCTCGTGCACTGCCTGTGAAATTCGCTTCATATCTTTCCCGATTTTAGTGGGACGAAGTGAACGATTTCTTGAGTCCGCTGCTGTATCGACCCATCCGCCCGCTTGTCAATCACCATCAGCACCTGCTCATGCCCACCGGGTTGGCGCATGGGCGCCACCAGCCGCCCGCCTGTGGCCAACTGCGCCAACCATGCTAGCGGCAAGGCATCGCCACCCGCAGCCGCGATGATGCTTTGATAGGGTGCCATGGGCTTGTAGCCGTCGATGCCATCACCATGGATCAGCACCAGGCGCGGGCCAAGCATCGGCTGCAGCTGTGCCTTGGCACGATCATGCAAAGCGCCCAGGCGCTCGATACTGACAAGCGCAGTTGACAAGCCCACCAGCACCGCCGCTTGATAGCCGCAACCCGTACCGATCTCAAGCACGCGGCCCAGGTCGCCACGGTCTCGTGCGGCAGCGCCTTGGCGCAACAGCCCCAGCATGCGTGCCACCACCGAAGGCTTGGAAATTGTCTGCCCATGGCCAATCGGCAGGCTGGTGTCTTCGTAAGCCTGGGTGGCCAGTGCACTGTCAACGTACAAATGGCGCTTGATTGCAGCCATGCTGGCCAGCACCACCTCATCAGCCAAACCTTGGGCACGAAGCCGCTCAATCAAGCGCTGTCGCACCAGGGGTGAATCCAGGCCCAGCCCGGTTGGCGGCACAAGCCTTGCCGCGTCTCGCGCGGCCTCGCGCAACAGCCGCTGTGGTTGCAACAGCACCCGACCTGCCGCGCCGATCGTCTTCGCGACGCGGCTCACAGCCTTGACCGCGGGCTCGGACGCGGGGGTACCGAAGGGCCAAGCCCGTCTGCAGAGAGCATGCGCATCGCCAGGATTGTAGGCAGCAGCCAAGGCCTGCCCAATGGCCTGCCCAATGCCAGCCCAGCGCAAGCTGGACGCCCGCCCTGGGGCCGGTTGCCATCGGCAATTCCGTGGCCGATACACCACAGCGCAGACCACCGTCGTCCCGGTGATATGGAGTCGTTTCAGTGCCCGCTGCGCTAGCATCGCCGAAGGTCAAGGGAAGGGTCGCAATGACAGTCAAAGTTTTGATTCTGGAAGACAACCCGGTTGCACGGGGCTTCCTGTGCCGCGTGGTACGAGAGAGCTTCAGTGACAGCATCACCATCACCGAGGCCGGTGACTTGGAGGCTGCAAGAGCGCACATCAGCCTGACGGGCGGCGCCACCGGCATGCATGGCGTTGATCCTTTCAAGTTGATCCTGGTTGATCTGGAGTTGCCCGATGGCAACGGCATGGAATTGCTGACCGAGTTGTCGCAGTACCCGGCCACAAAGATCGTCACCACCTTGTACTCCGACGATGAGCACTTGTTTCCTGCCCTGCAGTGCGGCGCCGATGGCTACCTGCTCAAGGAGGATCGTTTTGAAGTGCTGGTGGAGGAGCTGCAGAAGATCGTGCGCGGGCAACCCCCACTCTCGCCTGCCATCGCTCGGCGCCTGCTGGGCCATTTCAGGCAAGGCAGCCCGGCCAAGGCCCTGTCCGGCGAGTCCGGCTTTTCAATACCGGGTGAGTTCGCGAGCCCAGCCAGCCGTCCGGTGGCACTGGAGAAGCCACCCGAACATGATCGCCTCACGCCGCGCGAGGTCGAGGTCCTCACCTACTTGAGCAAGGGCTTCACCATCAAGGAAATCGCCAGCCTGATGGGCATCAAGTGGTTCACGGTCAACGACCACATCAAGTCCATCTACAAAAAGCTCAATGTGTCCAGCCGCGCCGAGGCCGCCGTGCTGGCCACCAAGCACGGCTTGGTTTGACGTCGCCAGGAGTCCGTGATTCGATGGCCAGCGCGTTCTGGCCCGTCGCTTGGCGCCTCGGATGGATGGGTTGGCGGCTGCGCGCGCTGGCCGGCATCTCGCTGTTGGGCTGCATCGGCCTGTTTCTATTGCTGCGCGCGGTCGCCCAAAGTCCGCATCTGGATGCCAGCTTTCGGCTGAACTCAGCCCTGCAACTGGAGTTGATCAGCTCAGGTCATAAGGACCTTCAGGCACAGCTACAACGCACCTTGCAGCAAGTGGCCGCCGAAGACACGCAGCCCACCCAAGCCAAACCAGTGGCTTCCCAGTTGGCGGACAGTGCATTGCTCTACCGCGCGCCGCGCTGGGCCATCAACGATCAAGAGCGTCTGCAAATCCGCATCAAGCAAACGGCCCTGTCAGAGCTGATGGCGCATTCGCAAATCGCGCTGAGCTTTCATGACGGAAGCACGATTCGCGTCGCCCCCAGCCCGCGTGGATTCAGCGGCCTGGGCACGATGTTCTGGTTGCTCAGTGCGTTGGCCTTGGTGCTGTACCTCGTCGCTGCAGTCGTCTTGATGTCCCGGCCTGGCTGGAAGAACCTCTTGTTCGCCATCATGGCGTGGAGCCAGACCGGCAACCTGCTGCTGATGGCCATTGAGTCCTTGCACGGCTGGGGCCTACCCCCTGGTTTTGCCCGGATAGATGTGGCCTTGCGCACACTTTGCGACCTGGCCACCGCCGCAGCGATCTTGCAGGTCGGGCTGATTCACCCCCATGTCGTCAAGCGCGGCGGCTGGCTCGCCACCGCTGGCTGGTTCACGGCCCTGGGCTTTGCCACGCTCACGGCCCGTGGCGAAGTGGCGCATCAATGGTGGTGGACGCAGGCGCTGCTCATCGGCTATGGCCTGGCCTTCATTCTGGTGTTGACCTTTTCACATCGGTCCGAGCCACACCCTGTGTCGCTGGTGTTGCGCCGACTGGGGCTGGCCGCTACGGGCACCTTGATGCTCTTGACGCTGGCCGTGGCCTTGGCGGACCGCCAGGCGCAGGCCCAGTACCTGATCGCCACCGTGGGCTCGGTGATCTGGTACGTGTTCTTTGCATCGCTGCTGCTGCTGGTGCCCTTCTTGTCCCGCTCGCAACACGTGCTGCGCGAATTCGCCATGTTGGCCGGACTCAGCACCGTCGCAACCTCGCTTGATCTGCTGTTCATCACCGTGTTCGCATTGGGCCAGTTTGCGTCACTGACCTTGGCGCTGTTCATGTCCATCGCCGTCTATGCCGGTGCGCGCCAATGGATCATGAACAGGTTGACGGGGGCCGACGTCGCCAGCGTCGAGCGCACCTTCGAATGCCTGTATCGGGCGGCGCGTGCCGTGGAAGCCTCGCCACAGCAGTCACTCGACCACGTCACCCGTTTGCTGTTGGACTTGTTTGAGCCGCTGGAAGTGCGCCGTGCCAAGCAGTCGGCCACGGACAGCAGTGTGGCTGCCAACGGCTCGATGTTGATCGTTCCCGTGCCGCACTTTCCGCACCTTGTGCCCAGCGCACAACCCGAGTTGGGCAGCTTCGTGCTGCGTTACGCCAGGCGTGGCCGGCGCTTGTTCACCGTTGAAGACGCGCTCCTGGCCAACCGTGTGATCGACCAGCTTCGCAGCGCCGTGGCCTATGACCGTGCCGTCGAGCAGGGCCGCAGCGAAGAGCGCACTCGTCTGGCGCAGGACCTTCACGACGACATCGGTGCCAGATTGCTGACGCTGATGTACAAGGCGCCGGACGCCGAAATGGAGGAGTACGTCAGGCATACCCTGCAAGACCTCAAGACCTTGACCCGCGGCCTGGCCGCCCGCGATCATGTGCTGTCGGATGCAGTAGGCGAATGGAAGGCCGACATCACCCAACGGCTGAACGCCAGCCACTGCGAACTGCGTTGGTCATTTCATGCCGACGCCGAGGTCACGCTCAATGTCGTGCAATGGTCTGGCCTAACGCGCATATTGCGCGAGCTGGTCAACAACGTCATCGCCCACGCCCAGGCCAGTAGCGTGAGCATCGAGGCCAGCTACGAGCTCGGCGCCATGCGCCTGGTGGTCAGAGACGACGGCCGCGGCCGCTCACCCAAAACCTGGTCCCACGGATTGGGCTTGGGCGGTGTGCGCAAGCGCGCCAAGCTGCTCAATGGCCAAGTTCATTGGCATGAAATCGAACCCCGTGGCATTCAGTGCGAGGTGCGCATCCCACAGCTCGGGGATAGCCAGCGTTAGCTGGCCCGGATGGCACCATGCTGGCATTTGCCTTCCGCCAAGAAAAAAGGACCTGCGATTTCTCGCAAGTCCTTGGTTCTCAAATCAATTTCTGGTGGGCGGTGCAGGGTTCGAACCTGCGACCCCTGCCGTGTGAAGGCAGTGCTCTACCGCTGAGCTAACCGCCCGAATTTCTGACCGGGGCCATCGATCTCCCCGGGTCGCCGCGGCGGTCGCGGCAAGCGGCGGATTATGCCAGAGCCTCGCGCCACATCGTCTTGCCGCCGCTGGCCTTGTCCAGATCGGTCAGCATGGCTGCATGGGCCGCAGCCTCGTCAGCATTGGGCGCAATGACCGCGAGCTCAAACACGCTCAGGTCGGTGGCCAGCATGGCCTCGGGCGTGCCGGCATCTTGTTCATGGTGGATCACCAACGAGTCCTGGCCGCGTGTCAGGCGGATGTAGACCTCCGCCAGCAGGCCGGCATCGAGCAACGCACCGTGGTGCGTTCGGTGCGTGTTGTCCACCTCCAGGCGCTTGCACAGGGCGTCAAGCGAATTGGATTTACCGGGGTACAGCTCGCGCGCCATGGCCAGGGTGTCGGTGACCTTGCCGGCAATGGTGTGAAACGGCGCGCGCCGCAGGCGTTTCAACTCACCATTGAGAAAGGCCACATCGAAGGCAGCGTTGTGAATGACGATGTCGGCGCCTTGCAGCCAGGCCATCAACTCATCGGCCACGCTAGCGAACAGCGGCTTGTCGGCAAGAAAGGCATCGGTCAGGCCATGGATGCGGATCGCGTCCTCATGGCCCTTGCGCTCGGGGTTGAAGTAGAAATGCCTGTGCTCGCCGGTGAAGCGGCGATTGAGCATCTCAATGCAGCCGATCTCCACAATGCGATCACCGGTCTCAGGGTTCAGGCCGGTGGTTTCGGTGTCCAGAAAAATCTGTCGCATGCCATTCATCCCTTGCGTTGGGCCGACCACCACCACAGCGCCATGCCGGCCAACAACATGGGCACACACAACCACTGGCCTTGACTCAGCCCGAGAGCACGCAGGCCGAGGTAGCTGTCGGGCTCACGGAAATACTCGGCCACAAAACGGAATACGGCATAGCCCATCATGAAGGCCGCCGACACCTGGCCCGTCTTGCGCGGCTGCCTAGCGTATATCCACAGCAGGGCGAACAGCAGCAGGCCTTCGAGCGCAAACTGGTAGAGCTGCGAGGGGTGTCGCGCAACATCGCTGCCCGACTGTGGAAACACCATGGCCCAGGGCAAGCTCGGATCGGCCGGGCGCCCCCACAGCTCGCCATTGATGAAGTTGCCGATGCGCCCGCTGGCCAGCCCAGTGGGCACGCAGGGTGCGATCAGGTCGGTGACCTGCAACCACGGCCGGCCACGGCGGCGTGCATAGACCACCATCGCAAGGATCACGCCCAGCATGCCGCCGTGAAACGACATGCCGCCTTTCCACACCTGCAAAATCTCCAGCGGGTGGGCGGCGTAGTGATCAAACTTGTAGAACAGCGCATAGCCTAACCGCCCACCCAATACGACACCGAGCACACCCCAGAACAGCAGGTCCTCGACCTCGCGCCGGCTCCAACCGGCATTGGCAAACCACGGCAGGCTGGCGCGCCGGTTGGCCAGCCACAAGAACAGCCCAAAGGCCACAAGATAAGTCAATCCATACCAATGGATTTGCAGTGGCCCCAGGTCCAGGGCGACGGGATTGAACTGGGGATGCACGAGCATCGGGTGGGCTCCGGCTGAAGGCAAGGCGCTGTTGGGCAAAGGGGGCCGGGGCATTGTCGTCGCTGCCTTGATGTGTGCCGGATCAAGCCCGGCCGCTGGTTTGGGACAATGCCGGCCAAGCGAGGCCCAACGGGGTCTCGCAGTCGCTTCAATCCTCCACCCGAATCCAGACCCACCACAGGAGAGCCACGATGGCCATCAACCGCCGCTCGAAAAACATCACCGAGGGCGTTGCCCGCGCGCCAAACCGCTCGATGTACTACGGCATGGGCTACACCGAAAGCGATTTCGGCAAACCCATGATCGGCGTGGCCAATGGCCACTCGACGATCACGCCCTGCAACTCCGGCCTGCAGCGCCTGGCCGATGCGGCCGTAGAGGGTCTCAAAGCCGCCGGTGCCAACCCACAGATCTTTGGCACCCCCACCATCAGCGATGGCATGGCCATGGGCACCGAGGGCATGAAGTACAGCCTGGTGTCGCGCGAGGTGATCTCGGATTGCGTAGAGACCTGCGTCGGCGGCCAGTGGCTCGATGGCGTGATGGTCATCGGCGGCTGCGACAAAAACATGCCCGGCGGCAAGATGGGCATGTTGCGCGCCAATGTGCCGGCGATCTATGTATATGGCGGAACCATCCTGCCGGGCAAGCACAAGGGTCAGGACCTGAACATCGTCAGCGTCTTCGAGGCCGTGGGCCAGTACTCCGCCGGCAACATGAGCGAAGAGGATTTCATTCAGATCGAGCGCAAGGCCATCCCCGGCTCGGGCAGCTGCGGCGGCATGTACACCGCCAACACCATGAGCTCGGCCTTTGAAGCGCTGGGCCTGAGCCTGCCCTATGCGTCGACCATGGCCAATGTCGAAGACGAGATCGTCGACATGACGCGCCGCGCCGCCAAGGTGCTGGTCGAGGCCGTCAAGGCCGATCTCAAGCCGCGCGACATCGTCACCAAGAAGAGCATCGAAAACGCCGTGGCGCTGATCATGGCCACCGGCGGCTCGACCAATGCCGTGCTGCACTTTCTGGCCATCGCCCATGCCGCCGAGGTGGAGTGGACGATTGACGACTTTGAGCGCATGCGCCGCAAGGTGCCTGTGCTGTGCGACCTCAAGCCCAGCGGCCATTACCTGGCCATCGATCTGCACCACGTCGGGGGCATTCCGCAGGTGATGAAGGTGCTGCTCACGGCCGGCCTCTTGCACGGCGATTGCATGACCATCACCGGCAAGACCCTGGCCGAAAACCTGGCCGATGTGCCCGATGTGCCTGCGGCCAGCCAAAACGTGATCCGCCCCATCGACAAGCCGATGTATGCGCAAGGCCACTTGGCGATCCTGCGCGGCAACCTGGCTCCCGAAGGCTGCGTGGCCAAGATCACTGGCCTGAAGAACCCCGTGATCACCGGCCCGGCGCGGGTGTTTGACGACGAGCAATCGGCCCTGGCCGCCATCATGGCCAAGAAGATCGTGGCCGGCGATGTGATGGTGCTGCGCTACCTCGGCCCCAAGGGCGGGCCGGGCATGCCCGAGATGCTGGCGCCCACCGGCGCCTTGATCGGCCAGGGCCTGGGCGAATCGGTCGGCCTGGTCACCGATGGGCGCTTCTCAGGCGGCACCTGGGGCATGGTCGTCGGCCATGTCGCCCCTGAGGCCTACGAAGGCGGCGTCATCGCCCTGGCGCAAGAGGGCGACTCCATCACCATCGATGCGCACCAACTCTTGCTAAACCTCAATGTGAGCGACGGAGAATTGGCACGGCGGCGTGCGCTGTGGAAGCAGCCCGGCCCGCGCTACACCCGTGGCGTACTGGCGAAATTTGCACGCAATGCGGCCAGCGCCAGCTTTGGTGCCGTGCTCGACAAGTTTGATTGAAGCGGCAGCTGCGGCGCAGGCGGGTGCGGCCAAGCAAATGCCGCACGCCACCCTCGATCAAGGCTTGCGCGGCTTGCCCTTGCTGCGATCAAAGGTCTCCAGGCCCATGTTCTTGAGATGGCGCTCGCGCCGTTCGGCCACACGTTCATCGAGCCGTTCCATGGCACGGCGCTGGGTGATTCCGGTCATGTCGGCGATGAGCCACCAGACCAATGCCGCCCCAAACGGCGACAGCACCCACCACCATGACCAATGCGCAATGGGGCCGAAGTCGGCCAACTTGGCAGCGCCCAGCAAGCAACCGATCAACACAAACCACATGGCAACAAGTCCTCGAATCGCTGCTGGGCCACACAAAAGGGGCGTCAACCCGACCCCTTAAAATCCGTTAACCCTCGGCACTCTACTCCACCCCTGAAAGGCACCCATGAGCAAATCCGCTCTGTTCTTGACTCTGGCCGCTCTGGCCGCTGGCCCCGCATTTGCCAACGCCGACCTGGCACAAAAGAAGACCTGCATGGCCTGCCATTCGGTCGACAAAAAGCTCGTCGGCCCGTCCTACAAGGATGTCGCCGCCAAATACGCCGGGCAAAAAGATGCAGCGGCCAAAATGGCCGAGAAGATTCAAAAGGGCGGCACCGGCGCCTGGGGCCAGGTGCCCATGCCGGCCAACCCACAGGTCAGTGCCGCAGAGGCCAAGACCTTGGCCGATTGGGTGCTGGCACAGAAGTGATGGTGCCCGCCTCGCGCTGTTGTGCGCGAGCGGCTTGAGAAACACAAAGGCCCCGCGCTGCGGGGCCTTCAGCATTCAACGGCCCCGCGCTGCGCGGCCTTCAGCATTCAACGGCCCCGCATTGCGGGGCCTTGCCACATCAGCGCCTACCCACCTCACAGGCTCTCGGACAACTGCTCCAGGATCGCCGGGTTCTCCAATGTCGAGGTGTCCTGGGTGATCTTCTCGCCCTTGGCGATGGAGCGCAGCAGGCGGCGCATGATCTTGCCGGAACGCGTCTTTGGCAAGTTATCACCAAAGCGAATGTCCTTGGGTTTGGCGATGGGGCCGATCTCCTTGGCCACCCAGTCGCGCAACTCCTTGGCGATCTGCTTGGCCTCCTCGCCCACGGGCCGCGAACGCTTGAGCACGACGAAGGCGCAGACGGCTTCGCCCGTGGTCTCGTCCGGGCGGCCCACGACGGCGGCCTCAGCGACGAGCGCGGTGTGCGACACCAGGGCCGACTCGATCTCCATCGTGCCCATGCGGTGGCCCGAGACATTGAGCACATCATCAATGCGGCCGGTGATGGTGAAGTAGCCCGTCTTGGGGTCGCGTATCGCGCCATCGCCCGCGAGGTAGTACTTGCCTTTGAAATCCTCGGGGTAGTAGCTCTTGATGAAGCGCTCGGGGTCACCCCAGATCGTGCGGATCATGCTCGGCCAGGGCTTGGTCACCACCAGGATGCCGCCTTGGCCCCAGGGCACTTCCTTGCCGGTCTCGTCCACCACGGTGGCCTGGATGCCGGGGAAGGGCAGCGTGCACGAGCCCGGCACCAGCGGCGTGGCGCCCGGCAGCGGCGTGATCATGTGGCCGCCGGTCTCGGTCTGCCAGAAGGTGTCGACGATGGGGCAGCGGCCGCCGCCCACATGCTTGTGATACCACTCCCAGGCGGCCGGGTTGATGGGTTCACCCACAGAGCCCAGGATGCGCAGGCTGCTCATGTCATAGCGCGCCGGGTGCACCGCCGCATTGCCCTCGGCGGCCTTGATCAGCGAGCGAATGGCCGTGGGCGCGGTGTAGAAAATCGTCACCTTGT
This sequence comes from Ideonella sp., assembly GCA_043720415.1. Taxonomy (GTDB): domain Bacteria; phylum Pseudomonadota; class Gammaproteobacteria; order Burkholderiales; family Burkholderiaceae_C; genus Pseudaquabacterium. The sequence continues at coordinate 35,706 of JAYSSS010000172.1, read as the reverse complement.
GGTCCTGGATCATCTTCCAGAAACGGCCAGCATCGGGATAGACCGGCACGCCCTCGAAGACGATCTCGGTGCCGCCCAAGGCCAGTGGCCCATAGGCAATGTAGGTGTGGCCGGTGACCCAGCCGATGTCGGCGGTGCACCAGAACACATCCTCGGGCTTGAGATCGAAGGTCAACTTCGTCGTCAATGCGGCGTGCAAGAGATAGCCGCCGGTCGAGTGCTGCACGCCCTTGGGCTTGCCGGTCGAGCCCGAGGTGTACAGCAGGAAGAGCGGGTGCTCGGCGCCCACCCACTCGGGCTCACAGGTGGCCGCCTGCTGGGCCACGGCCTCGTGCAGCCAGACATCGCGCCCGGCATTCCAGGCAATCGCCCCGCCCGTGCGCCTGTAGACCAGCACCGTGTGCAGGGTCTCGCAGCCGCCCAGGGCGATGGCCTCATCAACGATGGCCTTGAGCGGCAGGGCCTTGCCGCCGCGCAGTTGCTCATCGGTGGTGATGACCATCACCGCGCCGGCGTCGTTCACGCGGTCGCGCAGGCTCTGCGCCGAGAAGCCGCCGAACACCACCGAGTGCGTGGCGCCGATGCGGGCGCAGGCCTGCATCGCCGTGACACCCTCGATGCTCATGGACATGTAGATGACGACGCGGTCGCCCTTTTTCACGCCACGCGCCTTCAGGGCATTGGCCATGCGGCAGGTGCGCTCCAGCAGCTCGCGGTAGCTGCAACGCGTGACCTGGCCGTCGTCGGCCTCAAAGATGATGGCCGTCTTCTCACCCAGGCCGCGCTCGATGTAGCGGTCCAGGCAGTTGTAGGAGACGTTGAGCGTGCCGTCCTCGAACCACTTGAAGAACGGCGCCGCGCTGTCGTCCAGCGCCCGGGTGAAGGGCGTCTTCCAGCTCAGCAGCTCACGCGCCTGGCGCGACCAGTAGCCCTCGTAATCGGCCTCGGCCTCTTCACACAGGGCCGTATAGGCCGCCATGCCGCTGACATGGGCGCCCTGCATGGACGCGTCAGAAGGATGATAGGTTTTCAGTGCCTGCACCACATGTTCATCACTCATGCACGTCTCCTGGGGGTTTGGATTTGATGGCAGCCTCGCACCATAGGCACGGGCACTTACGACGCCCTGACTGCGTCCGCGATTCCGGCTGACGCGCCACAGCAGCACTTTAGCCGGCACTGGCCGCGGCCCGGGCATCTCTCTGGAGCAGGGCAACCAGGTGGCGAACCGCCTCCTAGAATCCGCAGTCCGCGCAGACCCGGCAGACCGGCTCAGCCGCCCACCCCCGACCGATCGCCCCATGTCACATCCGCCCCCAACCACTCCGCGTCGCCTGGCCCCCCTGAGCAACCTGATCTTTGCCAGCCGCTGGCTGCAGTTGCCGCTGTACATCGGCCTGATCATGGCGCAGGGCGTTTACGTCTTTCAGTTCTGGCTGGAGCTGGTGCACCTGATCGACGCCGCCTTTGGTGGCCAGGAGGCCCTGGCCACCCTGGTCAAGAGCACGGGCTACAAGGCCGCAGCGGTGATGGGCGGCGCCGACGGCAAATCGATCATTGGCTATGAGCCCATCAAGGCGCTGAACGAGACCATCATCATGCTGGTGGTGCTGGCCTTGATCGATGTGGTGATGATCAGCAACCTGCTCATCATGGTGATCATCGGCGGCTATGAAACCTTCGTCTCCCGCCTGCGCCTGGAAGGCCACCCCGATCAGCCGGAGTGGCTGAACCAGGTCAACGCCTCGGTGTTGAAGGTGAAACTGGCCACCGCCATCATCGGCATCAGCTCCATCCACCTGCTGAAAACCTTCATCAACGCCGACAACTACACCGACAAGGTGTTGATGTGGCAAACCATCATCCACATCGCCTTCCTGTTCTCGGCGCTGGCCATCGCCTGGTCGGACCGGATCATGCATCCGCCTGGGGCGGGTGGCGGGCACTGATTGGGTCGCCCTGGGCGCGCGCGCAAGCCGCCCACTTCAGTTCAGGCGCGCGCTCGCAAGCCGTCCACTTCAGTTCAGGCGCGCCTTGGCAGGCCGCGCTCTTAGCTCAGGACGCGCCCATCTTGCGTTATCGAATCGGCGCCGGCGCTGCCAGCCAGCGCTCGGCCAGCCGCACCCAGTAGCTGCCACCCAACGGGATCAGGGCGTCATTGAAGTCGTAGCTCGAGTTGTGCAGCATGCATGGCCCTTCGCCATGGCCGGCGTGCCTGTGCTCACCCTGGCCGTTGCCGATGAAGCCGTAGCAGCCTGCCTTGGCCTGCAACATGAAGGCAAAGTCTTCGCCGGCCATGCTGGGCTCTTGCACCGGCACCTTGTGCTCGCCCACCACCTCGGCCATCACACGTGCGGCGAAGCGCGCCTCATGCTCATGGTTGACCACGGGCACGGCGCGGCGCATGAAGTTGAACTCGCAGCTCGCCTCATAGGCGGCGCAGGTGGCCCGTGCGATCTCGCCCATGCGGCGCTCGATCAGGTCCATCACTTCGGGCATGAAAGCGCGCACCGTGCCCTCCATGCGACAGCTGTCTGGCACCACATTGGTGGCCTCGCCGGCGTGCAGCATGGTCACTGAGATCACGCCAGTGTCGATGGGCTTCAGGTTGCGGCTGACGATGGTCTGAAAGGCCTGCACCATCTGGCAGGCCACCGGCACCGGGTCGATGGCCAGATGCGGCAGGGCGGCGTGGCTGCCGATGCCGCGCACCTCGATGGCGAAGGTGCCCACCGCGGCCATCACCGGGCCCGGGCTGGCCGACATGCTGCCCACGGCCATGCCCGGCCAGTTGTGCAGGCCGAACACCGCCTCCATGGGATAACGCTCAAACAGACCCTCCATGACCATGGCCTGTGCGCCGCCGCGGCCCTCCTCGGCGGGCTGGAAGATCAGCACCACAGTGCCATCGAAATCGCGTGTGGCGGCCAGGTGTTGCGCGGCGGAAAGCAACATTGCAGTGTGGCCATCGTGGCCGCAGGCGTGCATGGTGCCGGCGTGGCGGCTGGCGTGGGCGAAGGTGTTGTGCTCCTGCACCGGCAGCGCATCCATGTCAGCACGCAGGCCCAGGGCTCGGCCGCAGGCGCCACCGTCGCGGCCCTGCACCAGGCCGATGACACCGGTCTTGGCCATGCCGCGGTGCACCTCGATGCCCCAGGCCGCCAGGCGCTCGGCCACGATGTCCGAGGTGCGCAGCTCCTCCAACCCCAGCTCGGGGTGAGCGTGGATGTCACGGCGGATGCGGGCAATTTCCGTGGCGTGCTCGGCGATGCCGTCGACGATGTTCATCGGGGGTACTCGGTCGGTGGCTGCTCAGCACAGCCAGGTTACATAGGGGCCTGCGGCCGGCATCGCGCAGCGCTCCGCGTGGCTCATCGGCGGGCCGCTGCCAACGCCTGCTCCAGATCGGCGATCAGGTCATCGGCATGCTCGATACCGACCGAAAGCCGCAGCAAATCGGCCGGCGCCGGTGTGCCCGCGCCTTCAATGCTGGCGCGGTGCTCGACCAGGCTTTCCACGCCGCCCAGCGAGGTGGCGCGTTTCCACAGCCCGACATGCGCGGCCGTGGCAATGGCCGCCTGCTCGCCGCCTTTGACACGAATCGACAGCATGCCGCCAAATCCGCCCTGCATCTGCCTGGCGGCCACGGCATGGCCCTGCGCGCCCGGCAGGCCGGGGTAGAGCACGGCCTCGATCAAGGGGTGCACCGAGAAGTGCTCGGCAATACGCTGCGCCGCGGCCGAGGCGGCGCGCACCCGCAGGTGCAGGGTGCGCATGCCGCGCAGCAGCAACCAGGCTTCGAACGAGCCCAAGGTGCCGCCGAGTTGCGCGCGAACCTTCCTGATGCGCTGCCATAACTCGTTATCTTCACGGCTGACGAGTACACCGGCGATCAGGTCGGAATGGCCATTGAGGTATTTCGTGGCGGCGTGCATGACGATGTCCGCGCCCAGCGTCAAAGGCTGGCTGAGTACCGGCGTGGCCACGGTCGAATCCACCGCCAGCACGGCGCCGGCGCGGTGCGCGATGGCCGCGGTGGCGGCGATGTCGGTCACCGTCCACAGCGGGTTGGCCGGCGTCTCCACCCACACCAGGCGTGTTTGGCCGGGGCGAATCGCGGCCTGCACCACTGCCGGGTCGGTCATGTCGATCAGCTCGACGCGCAGGCCCCATTGCGTGGCGAAGCTCATCAACCAGTTGCGCAGCGACCAGTACATCACCTGCGGCGCCAACACGTGGTCGCCAGGCGCCAGGGCCTGAAACACCGCCGTGGCCGCCGCCATGCCCGAGGCAAAAAGTGCCGCCTGCGTGCCCTGCTCCAGCGCCGCGATCACGGCCTCGGCCTGATCGAAGGCCGGGTTGTCGGCGCGGGCATAAATGCGGCCCGAGCGGTACTGGTTGTCGGTGTCGCGCAGGTAGGTGGTGGAGACATGCAGCGGCGGCGTGATGGCCCGCGTGTGCTCGTCGATCCAGCCCAGGGCCTGGGCGGCAATGGTTTCGGGATGTGCGGTCTTGGTGTCCATGCGGATGTGCCGTGGCAGCGCTGTGCAATCGCGCATCCTAAGCCACCGACCCCCTGGCTACACTTGCCGCGCCCCTTCACCCACCCTGCGCCCCATGACCACCTCCATCGCCCACGACGACCTGGTTGACAGCGTCGCTGCTGCCCTGCAGTTCATCAGTTATTACCACCCGGCCGACTACATCGCCCACCTGGCCCGTGCCTACGCCATCGAGCAAAGCCCGGCCGCCAAAGACGCCATCGCGCAGATCCTCACCAACAGCCGCATGAGCGCCGAGGGCAAGCGGCCGATGTGCCAGGACACCGGCATCGTCAACGTCTTCTTGAAGATCGGCATGGAGGTGCGCTTCACCGGCTTCAGTGGCTCGGTGGCCGACGCCATCAACGCCGGCGTGCGCAAGGCCTATATGGACCCGAGCAACCTGCTGCGCGGCTCGGTGCTGGCCGACCCGATCTTCGAGCGCAAGAACACCAAGGACAACACGCCGGCCGTGGTGCACATGGAGCTGGTGCCGGGCCACACGGTGGATGTCACCGTCGCTGCCAAGGGCGGTGGCAGCGAGAACAAAAGCAAGATGCAGATGCTCAACCCCAGCGATTCCATCGTCGATTGGGTGCTCAAGACCGTGCCCACCATGGGTGCGGGCTGGTGCCCGCCGGGCATGCTGGGCATTGGTGTGGGTGGCACGGCCGAGAAGGCGGTGCTGTTGGCCAAAGAGGCGCTGATGGACGACATCGACATGTACGAGCTGCTGCAGCGCGGCCCGCAAAACAAGCTCGAAGAGCTGCGCATCGAGCTCTATGAAAAGGTCAATGCCCTAGGCATCGGCGCGCAAGGCCTGGGCGGCCTGACCACGGTGCTGGACGTGAAGATCAAGCACTTTCCGACGCATGCGGCGAGCAAGCCGATTGCCATGATCCCGAACTGCGCCGCCACGCGGCATGCGCACTTCGTGCTCGACGGTTCAGGCCCCAGCTACCTGGAGGCACCCAGCCTGGATCTGTGGCCCGATGTGCACTGGGCGCCCGACTACAACAAGAGCAAACGCGTCGATCTGAACGCCCTCACCCCCGCCGAGGTGGCCAGCTGGAAGCCTGGCGACACCCTGCTGCTCAACGGCCGCATGCTCACCGGCCGCGACGCCGCGCACAAGCGCATCCAGGACATGCTGGCCAAGGGCGAAAAGCTGCCGGTGGACTTCACCAACAGGGTCATCTACTACGTCGGCCCGGTCGACCCGGTGCGCGATGAGGTGGTGGGCCCGGCCGGCCCGACCACATCCACACGCATGGACAAATTCACCGAGATGATGCTCGGCCAGACCGGCCTGATCGCCATGATCGGCAAGGCCGAGCGCGGGCCCGCGGCCATCGAGGCCATACGCAAGCACAAATCGGCCTACCTGATGGCGGTAGGTGGTGCGGCCTACCTGGTGGCCAAGGCCATCAAGGGCGCCAAGGTCCTGGCCTTTGCCGATCTGGGCATGGAAGCCATCTATGAGTTCGACGTGAAAGACATGCCGGTGACCGTGGCCGTCGATGCCACCGGCATCAGCGTGCACAACACCGGGCCCAAGGAATGGCAGGCCAGGATTGGGAAGATTCCGGTGGTGGTGGCCTGAGGACTTGTTGGGCGTCACAGTAGCAATTGCTGTCGACCAACGATTGCATGGCCGTCCTTAACCACAGCGAACTGATCGCCAAGCTGATGAAGCGCCCCGGCGTACGTCGGGCGGTATTGCGTATCGAGCGCGAGGAAGGTGTGTTGCTCGATTTGCTGTTGAAGGCCCGCCAGGACGCGGGGCTGACGCAAGCGCAAGTCGCTGAACGAATGGGAACTCAAGCTCCTGCCATCGCGCGACTTGAGAGCGCCCCCAGGCCGACGACATACGTCGTCCGCCCCCCGAGGGGATGAGCAAACTTGGGAGCGGCCCGGCGTTTGCTCAAGAGGTCATTGGCGACTGGCAAACACTCGCCCTCTGTAGCAACATTGCGCAAGTACGCCCAGGCGTGTGGCAAGGAGTTGTTCTTCCAGCTGACATAGCCGCGTGGTGAAACCTAACACGCCAGTCAAGCTGCCCTTCACCGCCAGGCCGGCTCAATTCATCGCCTGGCCGGTCAGCGCTGAGCCGCCGTCGCCTCGCGCAGCACCCGCTGCGGGTACGGTATTTCCACACCCGCCGCATTCAGCGCCGCCAGCAGCGCCAGATTGACATCGCTGCGCACATTGCCCTGGCCGTTCTCCAGATCACCGATCCAGTACACCAGGGTCAGCTCCAGGCCATCGGCGGCGAACTGCGACAACTGCACCATGGGCGCGGGCTCGGCCAGCACCCGCGGCACCTTCAGCACCGCGGTTTCAAGCAGCGGCATCAGGGCCGGCAGGTCGGTGCCATAGGCCACTTGCACCACGGTCGTCAGCGCCACCTTGGGGTCGGCGTAGGAGCTGTTCTCGACACGCTGCGTGACAAGCACCTCGTTTGGCACGATGGCTTCGCGGCCATTGTTGGCGCGGATCACGGTGTAGCGCATGTTGATGTCGGTGATGCGGCCCTCGAAGCCATCGACCTTGACCATGTCGCCGATGCGCAGCGATTGCTCGGCCAGGATGACGAAGCCCGAGACGTAGTTGGCCGCCAGCTTTTGCAGGCCCAGGCCAATGCCCACGCCGATGGCGCCGCCCAACACCGACAGCGCCGTGAGCGGTATGCCCGCCACCGACAGCGCCAGCAGCACGCCCACCAGCAGCATCATGGCGCGCACGGCGTTGGCGGCCATCTTGCGCACCGACAGCGTCAACCTGCCGGTGCCCAAAATCCTGGCCTCGATGCGCCGAGAAAGCCACAGCGCCACGACCACAACGACGATGGCCGCGATCACGCCCTCGACCACGCTGCGCAGCGACAGGTTGGCACCGGCCACGCGCCACTGCAGGCTCTCCAGCGCGGCCATGGCCGCGCCCAGCCAGGCCCAGATGGCCTTGATTGCAGCTTCCATCACGCGGCCGCTTCGGCGCCGGCCAGCACCCGCAGGTGCGCCACCACGCTGCGCGCCAGGGCGTGCAAGGCATAGCCGCCTTCCAGGCAAGACACGATGCGGCCCTGGGCGTGGGCTTGGGCCACAGCCATCAGCCGGCGCGTGATCCAGGCGTAATCGGCCTCGACCAGGCCAAGCTGGCCGAGCTCATCCTCGCGGTGCGCATCAAAGCCGGCGGAGATGAACAGCATCTCGGGCTTGAAGGCCTCCAGGCGCGGCAGCCACTGCGCCTCGATCAGCTCGCGCACCGCCGGCCCGCGGGTGTAGGGCGGCACAGGGATGTTGACCATGTTCTCGCCCAGCGGCTCGGCACCACTGCCCGGGTACAGCGGGTGCTGGAAGATGCTGCACATCAAGATGCGCTCATCGCCGGCAATGATGTCCTCGGTGCCATTGCCGTGGTGCACATCGAAATCAATGATGGCCACGCGCTGCAGGCCCAGCACGCCCAGCGCATGGTGCGCGGCAACGACCACATTGTTGAAAAAGCAAAAGCCCATGGCCTGGTCGCGGGTGGCGTGATGCCCCGGCGGGCGCACCGCGCAAAAGGCATTGGCCACCTCGCCGCGGCACACCGCCTCGGTGGCCGCCACCGCCGCACCGGCGGCGCGCAGGGCGGCCTGCAGCGTGCCCGGGCTGGCCAGGGTGTCGGCGTCCAGGTAGCGCGATTGGCCGCTGCTCTGCACCTGCGCCAGCAGATCGAGCAATGCGCTCACGTGGCCCGAGGCATGGGCGCGGTGCAGTGCAGTGGCCTCAGCCACCGGCGCCTCGCGTTGCAGCAGGCTGGCCCCAAGACCACTGCGCAACAGCTCGTCAGCGATGGCGTCCAGCCGCTGCGGGCACTCCGGGTGGCCCTGGCCCATATCGTGCAAACGGCACTCGGCATGCGTGTAGTAGGCGGTGGTCATGGTCTGCTGCAAGGCCTTTTTTGCTATGGTGCCGCCGATGCCAAATCCCGATCTTGCGTTGCGGCTCAAACAGCTCACGGACCAGATTAGCACGATCATTGTCGGCAAAAGAACGCAGATCGAGGACTGCCTGGCCTGCCTGCTGGCCGGGGGTCACCTGCTGATCGAAGACGTTCCCGGCGTCGGCAAAACCACCCTGGCCCATGCCCTGGCGATTGCCCTGGGGCTGAAGTTCACACGGGTGCAATTCACCGCCGATCTGATGCCCTCGGACCTGATCGGCGTGAGCGTCTACGAGCGCAGCAAGGAGAGCTTTGTCTTCCACCAGGGGCCCGTCTTCACCCAGGTGCTGCTGGCCGATGAGATCAACCGCGCCGGCCCGAAGACGCAGAGCGCGCTTCTCGAGGCCATGGAAGAGCAGCAGGTCACGGTGGAGAACGACACCCGCGCCCTGCCCCACCCCTTCTTTGTCATCGCCACGCAAAACCCCAGCGATCAGCTCGGCACCTACCCGCTGCCCGAGAGCCAGCTCGACCGCTTCCTGATGTGCATCACCCTGGGCTACCCGGACCGCCTGTCCGAGCGCGCCCTGCTCACCGGTGAGGACCGCCGCCACCTGGCGCAAGCCCGCGGCGCCCTGATGACGCCAGCGCAATTGCAGGAGGCCCAGGCCGCCGTGAAGCTGGTGCATGTGTCGGAGGCCCTGCTCGATTACCTGCAGGCCCTGATCGCCGCCACACGCTCGGGCCAGTGGTTTGTGGAAGGCCTGTCGCCGCGCGCGGGCATCGCCATCCTGCGCGCCGCCAAGGCCCGCGCCCTGCTGGCCCAGCGCGACTACGTGGCGCCCGACGATCTGCAAGCCATCCTGCCGCAGACCTCGGCGCACCGCCTGGTGCCGGTGGCCAACGCCGGGCGCGGCCGGGTGGAGCAGGTGCGCGCCATGCTGGGCGCTGTGGGCCTGCCTTGACATGATCCTGGCGCGGCTGCGCGGCTACCTGGAAACACGGCTGCCACGCAGTGACAGCTGGTTGCTGTCGCAATCCACCATCTACATCCTGCCTACGCGCGCCGGCTGGGCCTTCGCCACCACCGTGCTGGTGATGCTGCTCACCTCCATCAATTACCAGCTCAACCTGGGCTATGCGCTGACCTTCTTGCTGTGCGGCGCCGGCCTGGTGGCCATACAGCAAACCCATGCCAACCTGCGTGGCCTCACCCTGCGCGTGCGCAGCCCGCAGCCGGTGTTTGCCGGTGAGCCGGCGGCCATCGACATCGTCATCGATAACCCCGGACGTGAGCGTCCCGGCCTGGGCCTGGGCGTCTACCGCGCCGGCCACAAGGGCATGGCCTGGACCGATGCGCCCCAGCACGGCAGCGGTCAGGCGCGCCTGACCTTTGTGCCCGACCAGCGCGGGCTGCATGTGCTGCCCACCCTGATGGCCGAGACCAACTACCCACTGGGCCTGTTTCGCGCCTGGACGGTGTGGCGGCCGGCCGCCACGGTGCTGGTCTATCCGCGCCCCGAGCAGCCGGCGCAGCCCCTGCCCGGCTTGCAAATCGCCCCGGGCGGTGCGCCAGCAGCGCGTCAAGGCGATGGCAGCGAATTTGAGGGCGTGCGCGCCTACCGCCGCGGCGACGCGCTGCGCCAGGTGGTGTGGAAGAAGGTGGCACGCAACAACGAGATGATCAGCCGCGACGCCAGCAGCAGCGCCAGCCTGCAGCTCTGGCTGGATCTGCAGCGCAGCAATGCCCCTGGCCTTGAAGCCCAGCTCTCGCGGCTGGCGGCCTGGGTGCTGGCCGCCGATCGGCAGGGGCTGAACTACGGCCTGCGCCTGCCCGGGCTGGAGCTGCCCTGCGCCGCCGGCGACGCCCAGCGCCGCAGCCTGTTGCAGACACTGGCTTGTTGGCCGCCCGGCCCACCCGGGCCACCGCCATGATCAGCGCCTGGCAACGCCTGCCGCGTGAAGCGCGCGACACGCTGTTTCAGCTCATCGTCATCGCCTGGACCATCCTGCCGCACGCCAGTCACCTGGCGTTTTGGTGCAGCGGTCTGGCCTTGGTGGTGCTGCTGTGGCGCGCGTCCATCTCATTGAAGAACGCCCCGCTGCCCAGTCGGGCGGCCGTGCTCACGGTGATGGTGATCGCCGGGGCGCTGACGCTGTGGACCGAGAAGACCCTGCTCGGCAAGGAAGCCGGCGTGTCCATGCTGGTGGTGCTGCTGGCGCTGAAAACGCTGGAGATGCGCGGCCGGCGCGATTCCCTGGTGGTGTTCTTTCTGGGCTTCTTTTTGGTGCTCACCCACTGCCTGTATTCGCAGTCGCTGTTCACGGCGCTGGCCATGGTGATTTCCACCTGGGGCCTGCTCACCGCGCAGGTGCTGTCCAGCATGCCGGTGGGCAAGCCGCCCTTGAAGCGCGCTGCGGCCATTGCACTGCGCACGGCCCTGCTGGGCCTGCCGGTGATGGCCACGCTGTTCATGCTGTTTCCGCGCATCGGGCCGCTGTGGGGTTTGCCGCAGGACGCCATTGGCCGCACCGGCCTGTCGAGCAGCATGCGCCTGGGCGGCGTGGCGCAGGTGGCCAACGACGACAGCATCGCCTTTCGCATCCGCTTTCTGGGTGAGGCGCCACAGCCCTCAACGCTGTACTTTCGCGGCCCCGTGCTCACCGGCTTTGACGGCAGCGAGTGGACCGCTGCCAGCCACAACCCGCGCGCCCCGGCAAGGCCCACGGCAGCGCTGCGCCTGGGCGGCACGCTGCAGCCCTATGAGATGTTGCTGGAGCCGATTCGCCTGCCCCTGCTGCCGATGTTGGAGGCCACACCGCCGCGCACCGATGCCGCACCAGATTTGCCTGGCTGGCAATTCCACATGGACAGCGATCTGCGCTGGCAGACCGACCGCCTGGTGATCGAACGCCTGCACTTGCGCGCCACGGCCTGGACGCAGTTTGAATACGGCGCGCAAGCCACGCCCTTTCAGCTGCGCGCAGCGCTGCAACTGCCGGCCGATGCCAACCCGCGAGCCCTGGCCTGGGCCAAGGCGCAGCGCGCCAGGCCGGGCCTGGATCAGGCCGATGCCGAGACCCTGGCGGCGATGTTGACGACCCACATTCGGCGAGAGAACTTCGCCTACACGCTGCAGCCCGGCAGCTATGGGCGCGACGCCATCGATGAGTTCTGGTTTGATAGACGCCAGGGCTTTTGCGAGCACTTTGCCAGCAGCTTTGTGGTGATGATGCGCGCCATGGGCGTGCCGGCGCGCATCGTCACCGGCTACCAGGGCGCGGACCCGCCCGACACCGACGGCTGGCGCGTGGTGCGCCAGAGCAATGCCCACGCCTGGGCCGAATACTGGCAGGCCGGCATCGGCTGGCGGCGCGCCGACCCCACCGCCGCCGTGGCGCCGGATCGGGTGGCCAGCAGCCGGCCCCTGGTGCCCAGCCCGGGCCTGATGGCCGGCGCCCTGCTGGGCATGAACCCGGCCCTGGCCACGCAACTGCGGCGGGCCTGGGAGCTGATGGACAACCGCTGGAACCAGTGGGCCATGGGCTACTCGCGCGGCCGGCAGTTTGATCTGCTCCAGGCCCTGGGGCTGCACGCACCTTCATTGCAAGACCTGGCCTGGGTGCTGCTGCTCACGATCAGCGCCGCGGCTGGCGCCGCCGCCGTGTGGGCCTGGCTGGATCGCCGTCGTGTTGATCCATGGGTTAGGCTGCATCGCCGCATCCGCGCCGGCCTGGCCACGCTGCGCATCGACTCAGCGGCCCACGATGGCCCTCGCGCCCTGGCCGAGCACGTGCGCCATGGCCTGGGCGCCGCGGCCGAGCCCCTGGCCGCCAGCCTGGACGCCCTGGACGAGCTGCGCTATGGCCGGCAAGGCCAGCATGTGCCGGGCAAGGCCTGGCGGCGTGAGTTCGAGCGCCAGTTGGCGCAGTGCCGGCGCCAGCCGCTGCCACCGTCCAAAGCCTGACACCGCCCGCGGCGCGGCCTCGGGCGGGTGTTGGCCAGTCCGATAATCACGGCATGCTTTCCTACGCCGTTTGTCTCAGTCACCACCTCGTTCGCCGCGTCCTTCGTGGCCACGTCTTCGGCCTCATTTGCAGCTTCGGTCGTCAAGCCCTTCTCCGCCTCGTTCGCCACCTGATGCGTCGCTCACTTTGCGCGCTGGGAATTCGCGCCAGCGTCAAGGCCATGGTGGCCGCCCTGGCCCTGGCCCTGCTCGGTGGCGCCGGGCCGGCGCTGGCGGCCACCGACGGCCAGCGGCCAGTCGCCAAGAAGGTGCAAAAGCGCGCCGCGATCGCCGCCGATGGTGCCGCCGACGTCGTCACCTACGGCCGCCGCGACGATGTCCTGCGCTTGGCCGCGGACATCGCTCAAGCGCATCAGCTTGATCCCGAATGGGTCGCGGCCACCCTGGCCAAGGCCCGCTACCTGCCCAGCGTGGCGCGCCTGATCATGCCGCCGCCGGCGGGCACGGCCAAGAACTGGGCGGCCTACCGCGGCCGCTTTGTTGAGCCCCAGCGCATCCGCGCCGGCCTGGCCTTCTGGGCCGAGCACGCCGCCTGGCTCGAAGCCGCGCAGGCGCAGTACGGCGTGCCGGCCGAGCTGATCCTGGGCATCATCGGCGTCGAGACCTTTTACGGCCGCATGACGGGGGGTTTTCGGGTGCTCGATGCCCTGGCCACGCTGTCGTTCGATTTCCCCACCGGCCGCAAAGACCGCAGCGCCTTCTTCCGCGATGAGCTCGCGCAGTTTCTGCGTTGGGCGCACAGCGAAGGCCAGGCGCCTGAGAAGGTGCTGGGCTCCTACGCCGGGGCCATCGGTCTGGGCCAGTTCATGCCCTCGAGCATCCGCAAATACGCGGTCGACTTTGACCGCGACGGCCGCATCGACATGGCCCACAGCGCCGCCGATGTCATCGGCAGCGTCGCCCACTACCTGGTGGCGTTCGGCTGGAAACCCGGCATGGCCACGCACCACCCGGTGCAGCCGCCGGTGGACACCGCGCAGCGCGCGGCGCTGCTCCTGCCCGACATCCTGCCCAGCTTCAGCGCCCAGCAATTGACCGAACATGGCGCGGTGCTCACCGACGCCGGCCTGGCCCACACCGGCCCCCTGGCCCTGGTCGAGCTGCACAACGGCGCCGCGGCGCCCAGCTTTGTGGCCGGCACCGAGAACTTCTACGTCGTCACGCGATACAACTGGTCTTCGTACTACGCGCTGGCGGTGATCGAGCTGGGCGCGGCCATCAAGGCCAGGCGCGTGGCCACAGCCTCACCGGGCTGATTCGGGCCGAGCCCGGGACGATCCAGACCAACTCAAGCCAAACTGGCCGATTCGATCCCCGCGCCGCTCAAGCCTTGGCCGGGCGCAGGCTGGCGATGAGCGTCATGCCGCCCAAGGCCAGCGCGCCAGCGACGATGCCCACCACGGCATCGGCCAAAAGCGAGACGCCGCCCGCCGCCCAACCCGCCAGTCCAGCCGACAGGGCCTGCACCGCGTGGTGCACCCAAGGAATGCCATGCACCAGGATGCCGCCGCCCACCAAAAACATGGCCGCCGTGCCGACGATGGTGAGGCTGCGCATCAGCCAGGGCGCAAAGGCCAGCAGCATGGCGCCCACTTTTCGCGCCACCACACTGCGCTGGCGCGCCAGCCACAGCCCGGCGTCGTCGAGCTTGACGATGGCCGCCACGAAGCCGTAAACGCCCACCGTCATCAGCAGCGCGATGCCCGAGAGCACGGCCACGCGCTGCAGCAGGGGCGAGCTCGCCACCACGCCCAAGGTGATGGCAATGATCTCGGCCGAAAGGATGAAATCGGTGCGCACCGCGCCGCGAATCTTCTCGCGCTCGAAGGCCAAAAGGTCGACCTTCTCATCGGCGACGGCCTTGACCAGCTCCTCGTGGTGGGCCTGGTCTTCGGCCGCACTGTGCAGCCAGCGGTGGGCCAGCTTCTCGAAACCTTCATAACAAAGAAACGCCCCGCCCACCATCAACAGCGGCGTCACCGCCCAGGGCGCCCAGGCACTGATCATCAGCGCCAGCGGCACCAGGATGGCCTTGTTCAACAGCGAGCCGCGCGCCACCGCCCACACCACCGGCAGCTCGCGATCGGCGTTCACACCAGACACCTGCTGCGCATTGAGCGCCAGGTCGTCGCCAAGCACGCCCGCGGTCTTTTGCGCGGCCACTTTGGTCATCACCGAGACATCGTCCAGCAAGGTGGCGATGTCGTCGATCAGGGCGAGAAGGCTGGAAGTGGCCATGGGTGGATCTCAACGCTCCAGTTGCAAACTGCGATCGCAGCGCGCCGCCAGGCTGGCGTCGTGCGTCACCACCACAAAGGCCGTGCCGCGCTCGTGCGCCAGGCCCAGCATCAGGCCGAAGACGCCGTCGGCGGTACCGCGGTCCAGGTTGCCGGTGGGCTCATCGGCCAGCACGCAGGCGGGTTGGGTGACCAGGGCGCGGGCGATGGCCACGCGCTGGCGCTCGCCGCCGGAGAGCTCGGCCGGGTGGTGCTTGACGCGGTCGGTCAGCCCCACCTGGGCCAGCATGGCCGCGGCCTGGGCGCGCGCCTGCGGCACGGCCATGCGGCGGATGCGCAGCGGCATGGCGACGTTGTCGAGCGCGCTGAATTCGGGCAGCAGGTGGTGAAACTGGTAGACAAAGCCCAGATGCAAATTGCGCCATTGGCCCTGCCGGGTGGCGTCCAGCGTGGCCAGGTCGCGGCCCTGCAGCAGCACCCGGCCCGAGGTGGGTGCATCCAGCCCGCCCAGCAGGTGCAGCAAGGTGCTCTTGCCGGCGCCCGAGGGGCCGACGATGGCCAGGGTTTCGCCGCGCGACACGGCCAGGTTCACGCCGCGCAGCACGCTCACATCCAGGGCATCGTCGCCGCGGCCTTCGACAAAGCGCTTGTGCAGGTCGATGGCCTGCAGCACGGGTGCTGTGACTGCTTGTGTGGCAGCTTGTGTGGCAGCTTGTGTGGCAGCTTGGCCGGCGGAAACCGCGCCCGAAGCCACGCCATCCATCAACCGCCCCTCACTCATAGCGCAGCGCCTCGGCCGGGTTGACGCGGCTGGCGCGCCAGCTGGGGTACAGCGTGGCGGCAAAGGCCAGCAGCAGCGAGACCAGGGCAATGGGCAGCACATCGTCCAGGCGCGGGTCGCTGGGCATGCGGCTGATGAGGTAGATGCTGCTGGGCAGAAAGCTCAGGCCCAGCAGGCGTTCGATGAAGGGCACGATGACATCGACGTGGTAGGCGATCAGCAGCCCCAGGCCCACGCCCGAGAGCGTGCCGATGATGCCGCTGGTGGCGCCCTGCACCACGAAGATGCCCATCACCGAGCGCGGGCTGGCGCCCAGGGTGCGCAGGATGGCGATGTCGGCACGCTTGTCGGTCACCGTCATCACCAGGGTGGAGACCAGATTGAAGGCCGCCACCGCGACGATCAGGGTCAGGATGATGGCCATCATGCGTTTTTCGATCTGCACGGCATCGAACCAATGGCGGTTGGTGCGCGTCCAGTCGCGCACCACCACGCCGGGGCCCAGCGTCGCGGCGAGTTGCGCACCCAGCTCGCGTGCCGATTGCGCATCGGCCAGGCGCAGTTGCACCCCGGTGGGGCCATCGCTGCGGTACAGGCGTGCGGCATCGTCCACATGGATCAGCGCCAGGCTGCTGTCGTATTCGTAATGGCCCGACTCGAAGGTGCCGGCCACGGTGAAGGCTTTCAGGCGTGGCACGACGCCGGCCGGTGTCACCTGCCCACCGGGGGCGACGATGGTCACCGAGTCGCCCTCACGCACGCGCAGGGCGCGCGCCAGCTCGTGGCCGAGCACGATGCGCCAGGCGCCGGGTTCCAACTTGGCGAAGGTGGTGTCGCGCAGTTGCGCGGCCAGGGCGGTGACGCTGGCCTCATCGGCCGGCGAGATGCCACGGATCAGCGCGCCGCGCATCTCATCACCGCGCGCCAGCAGCGATTGCGCGGCGATGAAGGGTGCCGCGCCCAGCACGCCGGGCAGTTTTTTCGCCTGCTCCGCCGTGGCCCGCCAATCGGCCAGGGCATTGCCCTGGGCCTCAAGGATCTCGACATGGGCGATCACCGACAGCATGCGATCGCGCACCTCTTTCTGGAAGCCGTTCATCACCGACAGCACGATGATCAAGGCCGCCACGCCCAGCGCAATGCCGAGCATGGACACGCCAGAGATGAAGGAGATGAAGCCGTTGCGGCGACCGGCGCGACCGGCGCGCGTGTAGCGCCAGCCGATCTGCCACTCATAGGGCCAATTCATGGGGTGGCGATGCTAACAGCGGGGTTTGCGCGGCAAGGCCGCGGGTCGGCAGGCCCGCATGGCCGGCGCCCCGCCCTGCCGATAATGGCGGCACATGCACCTCATCGTTCCCTTTGCCGGCGTGGTCTCACAAGCCGGCCAGCAAGCCCTGCAGACCCTGGCGCTGCCGCAGCTTGATCGGCTGCTGTCACGCTTGAGCCCGGTGCAAAGCCTGGGCAGCAACGAGTATTCACTCAGCCCGCCACACGAGCTGGCGCAAGCCGCGGCGCGCGGCTGGCCTCTGACCGACGGCGCCCTGCCCTGGGCGGCCGAGCTGGCCCGCCAGGCCGGGTTGACCGCAGGTCATGGCATTGGCGACCACAGCGACGCCCACCACGCCGAGCTCAAGCACGGGCAGCGCAGCGATTGCTGCGGTGCGCATCGCGCCTGGGCCCTGCTCACCCCGGTGCACCTGCATTTGGGCACCGACCAGGTCACGCTCACCGACCCGGCGGCACTGCAGCTCGACGCGGCGCAGTCAAGGCAGTTGTTCGACGCCGTGCACGGGCTTTTCGAGAGCGAAGGCTTCCTGCTGCATTGGCTGGCGGCCGATCAATGGCTCGCGGCACACACCCTGTTTGCTGACTTGCCCACCGCCTCACTGGACCGCGTGATCGGCCGCAACATCGACCGCTGGCTGCCCGATCAGCGCCCCGCGCGGCTGTTGCGACGGCTGCAAAACGAGGTGCAGATGCTGCTCTACACCCATGCGCTCAACCTTCAGCGCGAGGCCGCCGGCCAGGCCAGCGTCAACTCCTTCTGGTGCAGCGGCACAGGGCCCGTCCTTTCTTCGTTAGGAGAAAACGGCATAACTGGCGCGAAAGTCGCTCGCCTTGATGCCACCGCACCTGGCGCCACTTCACTTGGCGTCGCTGCACTTGATGTCATCACCAGTGATGCCACCGTCCGCCCTGCCGGCGCCCCCCAACCCGCCCCAACCGAGCCCACCATCGATTTGCGCCTGCGCCGCGCCGCGCTGGCCGAAGACTGGGCCGCCTGGTGCGAGGCCTGGCGCAGCCTCGACGCCGGGCCCGTGGCCGCGCTGCTGGCCGCCGTGCTGACGGGCAAACAGCGCGTGCAGCTCACCCTGTGCGGCGAGCGCCACGCCACACGCTTTGAATCCGCGCCCTCGGGCGGGCGGCTGCAGGCCGGCGCGCGCAGCCTGTGGCAGGGCCTGGCCGGCCACTGGCGCGCGGCCGCCTCCATCACCGTGCTGGAGGCACTGTGAACGCACCCCGCCTGGCGCAGCGCGATGTGCCGCCGCGCACCGCCTTCGTGCTGGAGCAGGCCGGCGTCCACCCCTTGCTGGCCCGGCTGTTCGCGGCCCGCGGGGTGCGCAGTGCCGAGGAGCTGGACGACAGCCTGGCGCAGTTGCTGCCACCCAGCGCACTCAAGGGCACGGCCGAGGCCGCGCTGCTGCTGGCCGACACCCTGGCCGCCGGTGGCCACATCTGCATCGTCGCCGACTACGACTGCGACGGCGCCACCGCCTGCGCCGTGGCCCTGCGTGGCCTGGCCATGCTCGGCGCGCGCGCCGGCAGCCTGCACTACGTGGTGCCGGATCGCCAGGTGCACGGCTACGGCCTGACGCCGGCCATCGTCGATCTGGCCCAGGTGCATCAGCCGGCTTTGTTGGTGACGGTGGACAACGGCATCGCCAGCCTGGCCGGCGTGGCCCATGCGCGTGCCCAGGGCATGCAGGTGCTGGTCACCGACCACCACCTGCCGGCGCTGGGCGAACACGGCGTTGAGCTGCCGCAGGCCAATGTCATCGTCAACCCGAATCAGCCCGCTTGCAGCTTCCCGAGCAAGGCCCTGGCCGGCGTTGGCGTGATGTTCTATGTGCTGCTGGCCCTGCGCGCCGAGTTGCGCACGCGCGGGCACTTCGATGCCGCCAGCCAGCCCCGCCTGGATGCGCTGCTCGATCTGGTGGCGCTGGGCACGGTGGCCGATGTCGTGCGCCTGGACGACAACAACCGCCGGCTTGTCGCCCAAGGCTTGAAGCGCATCCGCGCCGGGCGCATGCAGCCCGGTGTGGCGGCGCTGTTTGTGGCCGCCGCGCGGGCGCCGCAACGCGCCTCGGCCTTCGACTTTGGCTTTGCCCTGGGCCCACGCATCAATGCCGCCGGCCGCCTGGCCGACATGACACTGGGCATCGAGTGCTTGATCACCGATGACACAGGGCGCGCCGCCGAGCTGGCCGCGCAGCTCGACACCATCAACCGCGAGCGCCGCAGTGTCGAAGCCGGCATGCGCGAGCAGGCTGAAGCGCGGCTGGAGGCGGTGATGCCCACGGGCGAGCCGCCACCGGCGCTGGTGCTGTTCGATGCCGGCTTTCACGAAGGCGTGGTGGGCATCATTGCCGGGCGACTCAAAGACGCGCTGCATCGGCCGACCTTCATCTTCGCGCGCGGCAGCGATGGCCGGCTCAAGGGCTCGGGCCGATCCATCCCCGGCTTTCATTTGCGCGATGCCCTCGATCTGGTGTCCAAGCGCCAGCCCGGCCTGCTGCTGCGCTTTGGCGGCCATGCCATGGCGGCCGGCTGCACGCTGGAATCCGACGATGTTCAGGCCTTCGATCAGGCCCTGCAAGCCGTGGCTGGTGAGTGGTTGGCGCCGGCCGATCTGAACCGCGTGCTGGCCACCGACGGCCCCCTGGGCATCGAGCATTTCAACGCCGCCACGGTGCAGCGCCTGGACGCCCAGGTCTGGGGCCAGGGCTTTGCCGCGCCGGTGTTTTGTGACCAGGTCGAGGTGCTGCAGCAGCGCCTGGTCGGTGAAAAGCATTTGAAGCTGCGCGTGCGCCACGCCGGCACACTGCGCGATGCCATCTGGTTCGGGCATAACCAGCCTATCGCGCCGACAGTGAAACTGGCCTACCGGCTGAGCCTGGATGAGTTCCAGGGCCAGCAGCGCATTCAAATGGTGGTTGAGGCCGCTGAAGGAGCCTGAAATGATCCGTCGCAATCAACACCTGCTGCCGGCGCTGGCCCGTTGGGCGCTGCTGCGTTTTGTCATCGCTTCGGTGATGCTGGGCGCCGGGCCCGGCGCCGCCGCCCCGCCGCGCGTGCAAACCGTGGCCCAGGGCCTGGTCAACCCCTGGAGCCTGGCCTTCCTGCCCGAGGGCCGCTTCCTGGTGACCGAACGGCCCGGGCGCATGCGCATCATCGAGGCCGGCGGCAAGCTCGGCCCGCCCCTGGAGGGCCTGCCGCCGGTGGTGGCCAAGGGCCAGGGCGGCATGCTCGATGTCGCGCTGGACCCCGATTTCGCCAACAACCAGCGCGTCTTCTGGAGCTACAGCGAGCCCGGCCAGGGCGCGGCCAGCGCCAGCAATGGCACGGCCGTGGCGCGCGGCCGGTTGCAGGGCAATCGCTTGCTTGAGGTGCAGGTGATCTTTCGCCAGCAGCCCAAGGTGGACAGCAGCCTGCACTTTGGCGGCCGCCTGGCCTTTGCGCCCGATGGCAAGCTGTTCCTCACCCTGGGCGACCGCTTTGGCCGCAAGGACGACGCCCAGCGCCTGGACAACCACCTGGGCAAGGTGGTGCGCATCGACACCGATGGCAAAGCCCCTGCAGATAACCCATTATTGGTGCGACCTGACCTGCACGGCAGCGAGGCCGCAGGCGCGCCGCGCGCCGCTGAAATCTGGAGCTGGGGCCACCGCAACCCGCAGGGCGCGGCCCTACACCCCACGACCGGCGAGCTGTGGACGCACGAGCACGGCCCGCAGGGTGGTGATGAGCTCAACCTCACGCTGGCCGGCCGCAACCACGGTTGGCCGCTGATCACCCATGGCCGCAACTACGGCACCGGCACCCAGATCGGCGAGGGCACGGCGCGCGCCGACATGGCCGCGCCGCTCACCCATTGGGCACCGGTGTCGATCGCGCCCAGCGGCATGGCCTTTCTCACCAGCGAGCGCTACCCCGGCTGGAAGGGCCAGCTCTTCATCGGCGCGCTGCGCGGCGAAACCCTGCTGCGCCTGGAGCTCGAGGGCAGCAAGGTGCTGCGCCAGACGCGCCTGCTGGACAACCTGCACGAGCGCATCCGCGACGTGCGCCAGGGCCCGGACGGCTGGCTCTACCTGCTCACCGACAACGCCGATGGCCGGCTGTTGCGGCTGCTGCCCTGAGGCTTTGGCCCTCAGCGCCTGCTCACCTTGCCCACCACCCATGCCCGACCTGCACAGCCTGAACGCCGATTTGCACAGCCATTCCACCTGGTCGGACGGTACCCTGTCGCCGCGCGATCTGGCCGGGCGCGCACAGGCCGGCGGCGTGCAGCTCTGGGCCATGACCGATCACGATGAAATCGGCGGCCAGGCCGAGGCCGCCGCTGCCGCCCGGGCGCTGGGCATGGCCTGGGTCAGCGGGGTGGAGGTCTCGGTGAGCTTTGCCGGCGAGACCGTGCACATCGTCGGCCTGGGCATGGCCCTGGACAACGCTGAGCTGCAACTCGGCCTGGCCGGCCTGCGCGCCGGCCGCATCGAGCGCGCCAAGGCCATGGGCGATGGCCTGGCCCAGGTGGGCCTGCACGGCGGCTATGAGGGCGCGCTGCAGTACGTCACCAACCCCGAGCTGGTGTCGCGCACGCACTTTGCCCGCTGGCTGGTGGAGGCCGGCCACTGCACCGACACCTACAGCGTCTTTCGCCGCTACCTCAAGCCCGGCAAGCCCGGCTATGTCGAACACCGCTGGGCGGCACTGGGTGAGGCCGTGCGCTGGATCACCCAGGCCGGCGGCCTGGCCGTGATCGCTCATCCTGGGCGTTATGGGTTTTCGGCGAGTGCCGAGTTCGCGCTGTTCTCCGAGTTCAAGATCCATGGCGGCCAGGCGGTGGAGGTGCTCACCGGCAGCCACGGCGCCGCCGACGCCAAAAAGTACGCCGACATGGCCCTGGAGTTTGACCTCCTGGCCTCGCGCGGCAGCGACTTTCACTCGCCCAAGGAGAGCCGCACCGCCCTGGGCTCGCTGCCGCAGTTGTCGCCAGCGCTGCGGCCGGTGTGGGAGCGGCTTGGTGCCACCTGAGCTTGCGATGAGGAACACGCGGATGTAAGGATTCCCGCCCTGCAAGCGACACAAGCGCTTGCCCGCCCCGCAAGGATGCCCATGACCCGCCGCCACATCTTGAGCCTGTTGTCGACCCTGGGTCTGGCGCGGGCCAGCAGCCATGCCGCCTCACTGCCCACCCGCGCCGACCGGCTGGCGCTGAGCGAGGCCGAATGGCGCAAGCGGCTCAGCCCCATGCAATACGCCGTGCTGCGCGACGAGGCCACCGAGCGCGCCGGCTCCAGCCCGCTGGACAGCGAAAAGCGCCGCGGCGTGTTTCACTGTGCCGGCTGCGAATTGCCGCTGTTCGGATCAGAGGCCAAGTTCAACAGCGGCACCGGCTGGCCCAGCTTTTTTGCCGCCCTGCCCGAGGCCATTGCCACCAAGACCGATTACAAGCTGCTGCTGCCACGCACCGAGTACCACTGCGCGCGCTGTGGCGGCCACCAGGGCCATGTCTTCAACGATGGCCCCAAACCCACAGGCAAGCGCTACTGCAACAACGGCGTGGCCTTGA
The DNA here is from genome assembly GCA_043720415.1 of Ideonella sp. GTDB lineage: Bacteria > Pseudomonadota > Gammaproteobacteria > Burkholderiales > Burkholderiaceae_C > Pseudaquabacterium. Next base: position 13,339 of record JAYSSS010000172.1, on the reverse strand, counting down.
GCTTTCATGCAGCACAGTGAGCACAAGGACGCTGCAAATTGGCCCCATCTCGCGTTCGCGCCGGTGACCCTGCGCCCCACAATCACCGACGCACCCGCCGCCGCGCATGTCACAGTACTTTGAGGTTCACCCCACCCATCCGCAGCCACGGCTGCTGAAGCTGGCCGCCGACATCCTGCATGCCGGGGGCGTGTGTGCCGTGCCCACCGATTCAAGCTATGCGCTGGTCTGCCACCTCGATGACAAATCCGCCGCCGAGCGCCTGCGCCGCATACGCCAGGTCGATGCCAAGCACCACCTCACGCTGTTGTGCCGTGATCTGTCTGAGTTGGCGCGTTTTGCCCGTGTCGATAACACGCAATTCAGGCGGCTCAAACTCGGCACGCCAGGGCCCTACACCTTCATCCTGGAAGCCACCAAGGAGGTGCCACGGCGCCTGTCTCACCCCTCGCGGCGCACCATTGGCCTGCGCGTACCCGAACACCCGGTGACGCAGGCGCTTCTGGCCATACTCGGCCAACCGCTGCTGGCCACCACCCTGATCGCACCCGATGAGAGCGAGCCCTTGAACGACCCGCAGGAAATCCGCGAGCGCTTCCAGCATCAGCTGCAGGGCGTGATCGATGCCGGCGCCTGCGCCATGGAGCCGACCACCGTCATCGACATGACCGAGGCCCAGCCGCTGCTGCTGCGCCTGGGCCGGGGTGACCCGGCTCGGCTGGGGCTGTAGCACCGCCGGGGCGGCTGGGGCTGCAACGCCAGCGCTGCCGCTAAACCGCTGCCGTCACCACGATTTCCACCTTCCACTCGGGCTTGGCCAGGGCGGCCTGCACGGTGGCCCGCGGCGGCGTGTGGCCGGGCACGACCCAGGCGTCCCAGACGGCGTTCATGCCCGGGAAATCAGCCATGTCGGCGATGAAGATCTGCGCCCGCAAGACCCTGGATTTGTCGCTGCCGGCCTTGGCCAGCAGGGCATCGATGGCGTCCAGCACCTCGCGCGTTTGCGCGCCGATGTCGGGCGCGCCGCCCACGGCCACCTGGCCGGCGAGGTAGCACACACCGTGGTGCACGGCCATCTCGGACATGCGGGCGCCGACGTCATAGCGATCAATCATTTCAGTGCTTTCCTTTGTGTTTGGCATGGGGTTTCGGGTGGGTCTGAGGCGCCGCCGGGGCGTGGGCCTTGGCCAGCGGCACGCCAGCCCTTTGCCCGATTTTCGATTCGCTGCCGGCCATCAGCTTTTGCAGGTTGCCGCTGTGCCGCCAGATCAGCAGCAGGCTCATCACCGCTATCGTCATCACCAGCGGCGAGCCGCCCCAAATGAGCAACTGATAAAAAGGCGCAAAGCCCGCAGCGATGATCGAGGCCAGCGATGAATAACGGAAAAACAGCGCCACGATCAACCAGGTGGCCAGTGTCGCCAGCCCCAGCCAGGGGTTGATGGCCAGCAGTGCGCCGGCCGCCGTGGCCACGCCTTTGCCGCCCTGAAAGCGAAAGTACAGCGGCCACAAATGCCCCAGAAACGCCGCCAAGCCGACAAATCCAACCGTCACCGGGCCAAAACCAAAGCGCGGCGCCAGCCACAGCACGGCCATCACCGGCACATAGCCCTTGAGCGCGTCGAGCGCCAGCGTCAACACCGCCGCCTTGCGGCTGCCCGAGCGCAGCACGTTGGTGGCACCCGGGTTCTTCGAGCCATAGCTGCGCGGGTCGGACAGGCCCATCAGCCGGCTGACGATGACGGCAAACGACAGCGAGCCGATCAGGTAGGCGGCGAGGATGGCGGCAAGGCTGTAGACGGTGTCCATGGGCGGGCGGCACTGGCGAGGCGGCGGCAGGGCCCGGGATCGAGCAGCGATCCGTCGGGGGGTGGGGGGGCGCAGTTTACGTGGGCAGTGGCGCCGGCCGGTCAGGGGCCTGCCGGCCAGCATCGCCGAAAATTTGTTGACTATGAAACACTCATGTAGCGTATGCTACCGACCTATGTGGTCGATGCTTGTCCTGTCCCTGCCCACGCGCAACAGCACCGCGCGCATGCGTGCCTGGCGCGCCTTGAAATCCCTGGGCGCGGCGGTGCTGCGCGACGGCGTCTACCTGCTGCCCGACACGCCCGCCCTGCATGCCGCGCTCGAGGCCGTGGCCGCCGATGTGCGCGCCAGTGAAGGCAGCGCCAGGGTGCTGCGTGTCGAACCCGGCGACGACGGCGAGTTCGCCGCGCTGTTTGATCGCAGCGCAGACTACGCTGCGCTGTTGGCCGAGATCGCCGCGCTGCGCGACAGCCTGGCGCAGCAGCCCGAGGCCGCGCTCGCCAGTGCCAGCGCCGCGCTGCAAAAACAGCGCGATCAATTGCAGGCCATCGATCACCTTCCGGGCCAGGCCACGCTGCAGGCCGCTGCTGCCATGGCCGAGCTGCAGGCGGCGGTGCGCGCTCGCCTGCAGCCCGATGAGCCGCTGGCCATGGCCGGGCCCATCGCCCGCCGCTCGCTGGCCGAGCATCAGGGCCGCACATGGGCCACGCGCGCCCGGCCCTGGGTCGACCGCCTGGCCAGCGCCTGGCTGATCCGCCGCTTCATCGACCCACAGGCGCGGCTGTTGTGGCTGGCCGATGTGCGCCACTGCCCGGCCGATGCCTTGGGTTTTGACTTCGACGGCGCCACCTTCAGCCATGTCGGCGCCCGCGTGAGCTTTGAGACCCTGCTCGCGGCCTTCGATCTGGAGACCCCCGCCCTGCGCCGCCTGGGCGCCCTGGTGCACCGGCTGGACGCCGGCGGCGCGCCGGTGCCCGAGGCCGATGGCGTGGAGCGCGTGCTCTGGGGCATGCGCGCCGCGCTGGCCAATGACGACCAGCTCTTTCTCGCCGCCGCCGGCGTGTTTGAAGGGCTGTGGATGGCTTTCACCGAACAGGCCCCCGCACCATGACCGCAGATCCAGACTCAAGCCTGCGTGCACCGCCGCCATCGCCGCCATCGCCGCCGCCGTCTCCGCAGACACCACCACCTCCCGCCCCGGTGAGCTTCTGGCAGGCCTTGGCCTTCTGGCTCAAGCTCGGCTTCATCAGCTTTGGCGGCCCGGCCGGGCAGATTGCCATCATGCACACCGAGCTCGTCCTGCGCCGACGCTGGCTCAGCGAGAAGCGCTTCTTGCATGCCCTGAACTACTGCATGCTGCTGCCCGGGCCCGAGGCGCAACAGCTCGCCACCTACATCGGCTGGCTGATGCACCGCAGCTGGGGTGGCATCGTCGCCGGCGCCCTGTTTGTGCTGCCCTCGCTGTTTATCTTGGTGGCGCTGTCCTGGCTGTACATCGCCCAAGGCCACACGCCGCTGGTGGCCGGCCTGTTCTACGGCATCAAGCCAGCGGTCACCGCCATCGTGCTGCAGGCCGCGCACCGCATTGGCTCGCGGGCGCTGCGCAGCGCTTGGCTGTGGGGCATCGCCGGGGCTTCGTTTGTGGCCATCTTTGCGCTGAACCTGCCCTTTCCCTTGATCGTGGCCGGCGCCGCCTTGATTGGATGGTTAGGCGGTCGCTCCTGGCCACAGCACTTTGCGCTGGGCGGCGGCCACGGCAAGGCCGCGCCCTCGTTCGGCCCGGCGCTGATCGATGACGACACGCCGACGCCGGCACACGCGCGCTTTCGGCCCTCGCGCCTGGCGGCGGTTGCCGGCGTGGGCCTGCTGCTGTGGGCCCTGCCCATGGCCTGGCTCAGCGCCCAATACGGCTGGAGCGGCGCGCTCACGCAGATGGGCTGGTTCTTCACCAAGGCCGCCCTGCTCACCTTTGGTGGCGCCTACGCGGTGCTGCCCTATGTCTACCAGGGCGCGGTTGAGCAACAGGGCTGGCTCACGGCCACGCAAATGATCGATGGCCTGGCCCTGGGCGAGACCACGCCCGGGCCGCTGATCATGGTGGTGGCCTTCGTCGGCTTCATTGGCGGCTGGACCCAGGCGCTGTTCGGGCCCGAGGCGTTGCTTTTGGCCGGCGCCGTGGCGGCCGGCGTGGCCACCTGGTTCACCTTCTTGCCGTCCTTCATCTTCATCCTGGCGGGCGGGCCCTTGGTCGAGTCAACGCACGGTGATCTGCGCTTCACCGCGCCGCTCACCGCCATCACCGCGGCGGTGGTCGGCGTGGTCGTCAATCTGGCGCTGTTCTTCGGCTGGCATGTGTGGTGGCCGGGTGGCTGGAGCACAGCGGCGGCGGCCGCACTGCCATCGGCGGCGCCCGTCTGGGCAGCGGCCGGTGGCCTGGACCCCATGGCCGCTGCGCTCAGCATCGCCGCGGCCATCGCCCTGCTGCGCTTCAAGCGCGGCGTCATCGAGGTCATCGTTGCGTCGGCCCTGATCGGGCTGGCGCTGTCCCTGGCGCGCTGATCGCGGCGCGTCGCACCCACACCGCATGTCGCGTCGCACTGCAAGCCTGCGCCGGTGGCGTGGCATTGAGAAGGCACACCATGAACTCCATCACCTCCCAACAATTGCAAGCCCTGCAGGCCTCTGGCGCCCCGTTTGAGCTCATCGATGTGCGCCGCGCCAAGGCCAGACGCCAGCAAGGCGGCGACATCCCCGGCGGCCACTGGCGCGACCCCGAGCGCGTGCTCGCCTGGAAGGACGAGCTGGCGCTGGGCCTGCAGCGCATCGTCTACTGCGCCCATGGGCATGAGATCAGCCAGGGCATCGTCGCCACGCTGCGCGCCATGGGCCATGACGCCATCCACCTGGAAGGCGGCTTCACCGACTGGAAGCAAGCCGCTGGTGCGGTCGCCGCCCTGCCCCCGGCCACGCGCTGGGTGACGGGCCAGCGGCCCGGGATCGACGCCATGGCCTGCGCCTGGCTGATCCGACGCTTCATCAATGCAAACGCCGAATTCTTGTTTGCGCCCGCAGCCGGTGTGCTGGCGTTTGCCGCGCGCCACGGCGCCACGCCCTATGCCGCCCCGGGCGCGGCCCACCCGCAGGCGAGCGAGCGCTGCGGCTTCGATGCCTTCATCGCCCAGCACAGCTTGGCCGACCCGGCACTGCAGCGGCTGGCCACCATCGTGCGCGGCGCCGACACCGATCAGCACCAGCTCGCGCCGCAATGCGCCGGCCTGCTGGCGATCTCGCAGGGCCTTGCTGCCCGGTTTGCCGACGACCATGAGTGCCAGGCCCAGGGCATGGCGGTCTATGACGCGCTCTACGCCTGGTGCCAATCGGCGAGCCACTAAAATTCAGTCATGAACCGCCTCCACCGCCGATCAAAAGCCCGCTGCATCGCCTCTGCAGCATTTTTGTTATCCGGCCTGCCGCTGGCCCTGCCCGCAATGGCCCAAACGACGGTGAAAGAGGCCTGGGTGCGTGCCACGGTGGCGCAGCAAAAGGCCACCGGGGCCTTCATGAACATCACCTCGGCCAAGGGCGGCAAATTGGTGGCGGTGCAGACGCCAGCGGCCGGCGTGGCCGAGATCCACGAGATGCGCATGTACGGCCACACCATGCAGATGCGCGCCCTGCCCGATGGCCTGGCCCTGCCCGCGGGCAAGGCCGTGGCGCTCAAACCTGGCGGCTATCACTTAATGCTGATGGATTTGAAAGCACCGCTCAAGGCCGGCGACACGGTGGCCTTGACGCTGACCCTAGAGGCCGCGGACGGCCGGCGCGAGACGCAGCTGGTGCAGGCCACCGTGCGTGCCGTCAGCGCCCCGGCGGGGCACTGAAGAGCTTGGCGGCGCGGCCTTTGAGCTCGAGCAGCTCGCTCGGCGTGATCGAGTATTTGCGGCCCACCACATCCACCTCGACGCGGAACTCGACCTCTTTCTTGCCATTGCTCAGCGTGCCGCAGGTGAAGTCGTAGTCCTCGCTCTCGGCGGGAAAGCCCTGCACCTCGACATCGTGCTTGCGGTACTTCACATCAAAAATCTCACCACTGGCCAGGTCCAGCACCCCGGTGCTTTCGACGATGCTGTCAAGGAGTTCGTCGTGGATGACGATGGGCAGTTTCAGGTCCATGGTGGGTGATGGCGGGCGCGCAAAGGCCCCGGTGGGCAGGGCGCGGATGATGCCACACGCCCTCAGGCACGCAGCGAGGTGAACAGCCCATGGGTCTGCAGGAAGCGTGCTCGCAGGATGCGTGCATGCACGCTGTACAGGCGCCCCTGGTGGCGGCACTCCACCACCTGCGCCAGCACATCGATGGCGCTGTCGCTGATGCGTATCACCTGATCGATGTCGATCATGTCCTCGGCCATGATGGACAGGCCGGTGATCGACAGGTCGCGCCAGCGCACTGGCTGGGTGCGCGATGGCCAGCCCGTGTGCAGCAGGGCCAGGTGGTTGCGGCCACGGCGCAAGGCCGTGCGCCGGCCCTGTCGCTCCTGCGTCGCGCCATCGGCCAGGGGCGCCGCAGCCAGAGGGCTGCCGCAAGTGGCGCAGGCGCTGCTGGCCAACACCTTGGGCGGGCCGCCGCTGCCACACAGCAAGCATTGGTGTGTCGACGGCGACGCGGCGGTCCAGGCCAGGGCCTCATGCGATGGAAGCGTGCCGAGGACGGCCAATGCGTTGTGCTGCGGGCTGGGGTTCATGGCATGGCTTGGGTGTGGGCCAAACGCGGCCGGTGAACCCATTTCGGCCGCGCCGCGGCAGACTTGAGTGCCGCGGCGCAGCCTCAAGCGTCGCGCAAGGCGCAATCCACGGCGCGTGCCGCCAGCACCTGCACCAGCGCCACAGGCGCCAAGCCCACCAGATAGCCGCGGCGCCCGCCATTGATGAGGATGCGCGGCAGCGCCAACACGCTGCGCTCCACCCACACCGGCATGGCCTTGCGCAGGCCGAAAGGCGAGGTGCCACCGACCTGATAGCCGCTGTGCCGCTGCGCCACCTCGGGCGTGCACGGGGCCACCGATTTGGCACCGATGGCGCGCGCCAGGTTCTTGGTGCTGACCTGGCAGTCGCCGTGCATCAAGGCGATCAAGGGTGCCGCCTTGTCGTCCTGCATCACCAGGGTTTTGATCACCGCGTGCTCGGGCCAGCCCAGGGCGCGCGCGGATTCGGCGGTGCCGCCATGCTCGATGTAGTCGTAGACATGCTCGGTATAGGTCACGCCGGCCGCGCGCAGGGCCTGGGTGGCGGGCGTCAGGCTGACGTGTTTGTCCTTCCTGGCCATGTGCACAGGCCTCAGGGGACGGCTGAAGCGTTGTCTGCCGCACCGGTGGCGATGGGGGCACCGGGCTGCGCGCACCACTCGCTCCAGGAGCCGGGATAGAGCGCGGCACCGGGCAGGCCCGCCACCTCCAGGGCCAGCAGGTTGTGGCAGGCGGTGACGCCCGAGCCGCACTGCTGCACCAGCTCGGTGGCGGCGCGCGTGCCGATCACCGTTTGCCATTCGCTGCGCAGTTGTGCGGCCGGTTTGAAGCAGCCATCGGCGCCCAGGTTGTCGCGGAAAAAGCGGTTGGTGGCGCCGGGGATGTGGCCGCCGATGGGATCGAGCGTTTCGTTCTCGCCGCGAAAGCGGTCGGCACTGCGGGCGTCGACGATCAAGGGCGCCCCCGGCCTGCCCAGGCCGGCCAGCAGCGCGGCGTGATCGCGCTGCGTCACCAAGGCCGGCCGCAGCTTGAAGCGCCCGGGGGCGGCAGCCGGCACCGTGCCGCTGTGCACGGCGCCACCGCTGGCGCGCCAGGCGCTCAGGCCGCCGTCGAGCACACGCACATCGGCGTGCCCGGCCCAGCGCAGCATCCACCACAGGCGCGCGGCGTACATGCTGCCGTTGCCGTCATAGGCCACCAGGCTCAAGCCGTCGTCGGCGCCCAGCGCCGCCATGCGCTGGGCGAAGACCTCGCGCGTGGGCAGGGGATGGCGGCCATTGCGGCCGGACTTGGCGGCACTCAAATCCTTGTCCAGGTGCACATGGATGGCGCCGGGCACATGGGCCACCGCGTGGCTGCGCGCACCGGCGGTGCTGTCGGCCAGATCGAAGCTGACATCAAAGATCTGGCAGCGCCTGGAGTCGGCGGCCAACAGGGCCTGAAGTTCAGGCGCGGAGATCAGGGCTTGGGGCATGGTGGCGGGTTCCTGGCAGCGGCCGTCGATGGCCTGGGTGGGATGGTGGGGACTGGAAATGTCTGCGGGTGCAAGGCCGTGCTCGGCGCTGGCTGCAAGCTGCCGATGTTGGCGCGGTCGACGATGCCATGCGGGCCTGGCCTCACCGGCCGCGCAACTCGGCCACCATGTGCCGGGCCAGCTCACCCGAGCCAATGCGCGCCATGGTGCGATCGATCAGGGGCAATTCGCGCTGCACACTGGCGCTGATGGCACCGATGACCAGGTCTGAGGCCAGTCGCGGCGCCCCCGCTGGCCGCTGAAGGGGCTGTGCACGCAGGCGCAGGATGAGCAACTCGGTGTCGGCATCGGCAAACACGCTGGTCTCGATCAACTCGTCGCAGCCTTCATCGGCGGCGCGGGCCAGCAGCGCCTGCGCATTGGCAGCCACATCGCGGGCCTGCACCGGGTGCACCAGGGCCACGCTGCGCCGCCCCATGGCCTGCAGGGCCAGTGTGCTGGCGGCGTTGAACCGGTGATTGAGTTCGTCCCACAGGGCATTGGTCCTGGCCGCCGACGGGTTGAAATTTCTGCCATGGCCATAGACCAGGCTGCAGGCAGCGCCATCGCTGCCTTGGGCCAGGCCGGCCAAAGGGGTCAGCACGACCGCCCAAGCCAGCCAGACCCGCAGCCGCTGCGCCTCAAGCCGCACCGCCGACCTCAGCGCGCGCTTGCTCCTGCAGGCGCAGCAGGCGGCGCTGCACCTTGCCGGTGGTGGTCATGGGCAGGGCGTCGATGAATTCGATCTCCTTGGGGTATTCGTAGGGCGCGAGCCGGCCCTTGACATGCTGCTGCAGGGCGGCGATCAAGTCGGTATCGCCAACGAAGCCGGGTGCCAGCACGACATAGGCCTTGACCACCGCCCCACGCGCGGCATCGGGTTTGGGCACGACGGCGGCATTGGCCACGGCCGGGTGTTTGACCAGGCAGTTCTCCACCTCGCTGGGGCCGATGCGGTAGCCGGCGGCCTTGAAGACATCGTCGCTGCGGCCCTGGTACCAGAGGTAGCCCTGCTCATCCATGACCGCGGTGTCGCCGGTGCGGCACCAGCTGTTGGCGGGGTCGCCGGTGAATTTGGCACGGGTGGCGGCAGCGTTTTTCCAGTAGCCCAAAAACACCACCGGGTCGGCCTGGCCGTGCACATCGCGGCTGTGCAGCGCGACATCGCCGGGCGTGCCGCGCGGGCACTCGGCGCCGGCGTCGTCGATCACCGCCACGCGGTGGCCGGGGTAGGCACGGCCCATGCTCCCTGGCAATGCCGGCCAGCCCGCCGCCGCCCGGCCCTGGGCATCGAGCGAGCGGCCGCAGTTGCCGACGATGTAGTTCAGCTCGGTCTGGCCAAACATCTCATTCAAGCCCACGCCGAGTTCGTCGCGGCACCAGTTGAAGACGGCATCACCCACCGCCTCACCGGCACTCATCACCGCACGCAAGTGCAAGGCATAGCGCTGTCGCGGCTGCGGCACGGCCTTCATCATGGCCTTGAGCGCCGTGGGGAACAGAAAGCTGTGCGTCACCCTGTGGCGCTGCATCAGTGCCAGTGCGCGCTCGGGGTCAAAGCGGCCGCGGCAGGCCAGGATCTCGCAGCCAAAGTACAGCGTGGGCAGCAGGGCATCCATCAGCCCACCGGTCCAGGCCCAGTCGGCCGGGGACCAGAACACCGGCGCGCGGCTGCGCTCGTCGCCCCTGGCGGCCACATGCGCAAACCAGTTCTGGCTGCAGACAAAACCGCTGAGGTTGCCGATCAGGCCGCGGTGGGCGATCAAGGCGCCCTTGGGCGGGCCGGTCGTGCCACTGGTGTAGATCAGCACCGCGGGCTCCTCAGAGCGTGTGGCCACACCACTGAAGCGCTCTGAGGCGGCCGCCAGGGCAGTGGCCCAGTCGGCCTCGCCCAGGCCGCTGGCTGAACCCACGGCGCCCACGGCCAGGACATGGCGCAACGCCGGTGCCTGGCCGCGCACGGCGCGCAGGCTGGCCATGGCGCCCTCGTCGGCAATGGCCAACACGGCCTCGCTGTCCTGCAGGCGATAGGCCAGGGCCTCGGGCCCGAACAGCACCGACAACGGCATGGCCACCGCGCCGAGCTGGTAGACCGCCATGTGCGCTACGGCGGTCTCCAGGCGCTGTGGCAGGACGATGGCCACGCGATCGCCGCGCTGCACGCCCAGGCGGCGCAAGGCGTTTGACAGGCGGTTGGCCTGGCGCTGAAGCTGGGCGTAGCTCAAATGCTCGACCTGCCCCGATTCCAGCTCACAGCTGATGGCCCGCGCGCGCCCGCGGCTCTTTGCCCAGCGTGTGCAGCAGACCTGGGCGATGTTGAATTCATCGGGCACTTGCCACTTGAAGCCGTGGTGCAGTGCGGCGTGGCGATCGGTGGTGTCGGTCCGTGCCGTGTTCGATTCAGGTGATCTTTGAAGCATGTCCCAAGCTTACCCGGGCGGCGTCATGGCCCCCGAGCGCAAATGCCGTTCAAGACTGCCCAGACCCTGCCGAAAACCCCCCACGGACAGAGGAACACCTCGCCGTCAGGAAGGTTTCGCAGTCACGCTGTTCCCATCCCGCAACCGAGACGACACATGCAGTTTTCCGAGCTCTCCACCGTCAAGAACCGGGTCATCGTTGGCGCCGCCCTGCCCTTCAATGTGCGCAACGCCGACCAGACCCTGCTGCTGGCGCGCGGCCAGGTGATCAGCAGCCACGCCCAACTCGAAGCCCTGTTTGAACGCGGCTGCCTGGTAGACATTGCCGAGCTGCTGACGCCTGCCGACATCATCAAACAAGCACCCGCCTCGGCCCTGCCCGGCCTGTGGCGCGACAGTCTGAACGACATGACTGCGGCCTTGCAGCAAAGCGGCAAGGAAGGCTTTGCCGAGGCGCTGCAGGCGGCCACGCCGGCCGTCATCTCGCTCATCGAGCGTGACAAGGATCTGGCCATTTTTCAGGTCCTGCGCCAGGACGGCAACGCCCACATGCAATATGGCCTGAACCACTCCACCCATGCCGGCATCACCGCATTCCTGGTGGCGCAACGCCTGGGCTGGAGCACCGACGAGGCGCAGCGCCTGTTCAATGCCGCCCTGACCATGAATGTCGCCATGCTGGAGTTGCAAGGCCTGCTGGCCGAGCAGGCAGCGCCGTTGACACCGCAGCAACGCGAGGATGTGCAGTCGCATCCCGAGCGCAGTGTGCGCATGCTCGAGGCCTCAGGCGTGACCGACGCCGACTGGCTGCGCGCCGTCGCCCAGCACCATGAAAAACCCGATGGCAGTGGCTACCCTTACGGCAGCACGGCAATGAGCGACCTGGCCGCGCTGGTGCAGCGCGCCGACATCTACACCGCCAAGTTGAGCCCACGCAAAGGTCGCGATTCCATGGCCGCGGACAAGGCCGGCCGCGCCATGTTCATGCAAGACCCCGGGCACCCGATGACCGCTGCCCTGGTCAAGGAGTTTGGGGTGTATCCGCCGGGCTGCATGGTGCGCCTGAACTCGGGCGAAACCGGCGTCGTGATCAAACGCGGGCCCACTGTGATGACGCCGGTGGTCGCGGCACTGACCACCCCCAGCGGCCACGCCATCAGCCAACCGGTGCGCCGCGACACCTCGAAAAAGGAACATGCCATTGCCAGCGTGGTGGCCGCCTGCGATCACCTCAAGCGTGTCAAGCCCGAAACCCTGGTGGCCCTGGCCATGGCCTGATGCCACTGGCGTCGCATTGGACTCCCCTCACGCCACTTTGGCGGGCTCGCCCATGGCCAGCAGAGCCGCGCCGGTGACCCGGCAAATGCGCCAGTCGGGCATCACCGTGGCGCCCATGGATTCGTAAAAACCAATGGCGTGGGCGTTCCAATCCAGCACGCTCCACTCGAAGCGCCCGTAGTCGCGCGCCACCGCCAAGGCTGCCAGGTGCTTGAGCAGGGCGCGACCCAGGCCGCGGCCACGGTGGTTGGGCTGCACATACAGGTCTTCCAGGTAAAGACCGGGCTTGGCCAGGAAGGTGGAGAAATTGGTGAAGTAAAGGGCAAAGCCAACGGTCTTGCCCTGCACCTGCGCCACCACGGCCTCGGCCACGGGCTGGGCCCCGAACAGGTGCTGATGCAGGGCCTGCGGTGTGGCCTGCACCAGGTGCTGCAGGTGCTCGAATTCGGCCAGCTCATTGATCAGGCCCAGCAGGTCACTCACATCCTGCGGCTGGGCAGGGCGCAATTGAAATTTGGGGTGCTCAGGGCTCAGGCTCATCGCTCGATTCTGGCATCGGCTGTCGCGCGGGCTGCAGACGACACCGGGCCCGCACCGTACAGTGCCGCGCATGACTGCCCCCTATCTGCCGCGCCGCCTGGCCATCCCACGAACACTGCGCGTGCGCGGCCTGGACTACCACCTCAACATCTGGGGCGATGCGCAGGCCAGCCGCCATCCCAAGCTGTTCATGATGCATGGCTTCATGGATGTCGGCGCCTCGTTCCAGTTCGTGGTGGACGCCATGCAGGGCGAGCGCTGTGTGATCGCGCCGGATTGGCGCGGCTTTGGCGGCTCGGGCGCGGCGGCGCAGACCGACAGCTACTGGTTCCCCGATTACCTGGGCGACCTGGACGCCTTGCTCGACGCGCTGTCGCCGGATCAGCCCGTGGATCTGCTCGGCCACAGCATGGGCGGCAATGTCGTCATGACCTATGCCGGCGCGCGGCCACAGCGCATCCGCCGGCTGATCAATCTGGAGGGCTTTGGCCTGCCGGACGCCCCCGCGGCCGACGCCCCGAAGCGCCTGTCTTCCTGGCTGGATGAGCTGCGTGCGCCCGCCCGCCTGAAGCCCTATGCCAACCTCGCCGCGGTGGCCGATCGCCTGTGCCGCAACAACCCGCGCCTGGCCGCCGACAAGGCGCTGTGGCTGGCGGGGCATTGGTCGGCTCAGGGCAGCGACGGCCTGTGGCACCTGCGTGCCGACGCCGCGCACAAGCGCATCAACCCCGTGCCCTACAGCGCCGCCCAGGCCATCGCCACCTGGTCATGCATCACTGCGCCGCTGCTGTGGATTGAAGGCCAGGATTCGCGCCCCGACAGCCATTGGGGTGGTCGCTACAGCCGCACCGAGTTCTACGCCCGCCTGGCCCATGTGCCGCAGGTCACGCAGTGCGCGCTGGCGCAGGCCGGCCACATGCTGCACCACGACCAGCCACTGGCGCTGGCGCAGCAATTGGACGCGTTCCTGGATCGTTAGGTGACGGGGCGGAGCACTAGGAGCCTGTCGGGCTTTGGGTCGGGCCCGACCCAAA
>JAYSSS010000171.1:0-16576 GCA_043720415.1 Ideonella sp. | reverse complement strand
GCTTTTTGGACAACACCGGTCATCTGAAGATCATCGACCGCGCCAAAGACGTGGGGCGGCTGATGGACGGCCCCAACGATGGCGCGATGTTCGCGCCCAAATACGTCGAGAACAAGCTCAAGTTCTTTGCGCACATCAAAGAGGCCGTGGCCTTCGGCGACAAGCGCGAAAAGGTGTGCGCCTTCATCAACATCGACATCGACGCCGTGGGCAACTGGGCCGAGCGTCGCAACCTGCCTTATGCGGGCTACACCGACCTGGCTGGCAAGCCCGAGGTGATGGAGTTGGTGCGCGAATGTGTCGAGAAGGTCAATGCCGATTTGGCGCGCGACGAGAAGCTGGCCGGCTCGCAAATCAGCCGATTCCTGATCCTGCACAAGGAACTCGACGCCGACGACGGCGAGATGACGCGCACGCGCAAAGTCAAGCGTGGCTTCATCAACAGCAAGTACCAGGTGCTGGTGGATGCGATGTACGCCGGCAAGCAAGCGCAGTTCATCGAAACCGCCGTGACGTTCGAAGACGGGCGCAGCGACAGCGTTTCGGCCACGCTCAAGATCATGGACGCCAAGACCTTCGCCACCGTGAAAGCGGCCGCATGACGACCAGCACCCTGCCCACGACCGAACCTTCGCAACACGCCACGCCTTCAGGCCGTGGTCGGCGCGCCGGTGAGGTGATTCTGGAAGTGAAGAACATCAGCTTGCGCTTCGGTGGCGTCAAAGCGCTCAGCGACATCAGCTTCGACGTCAAGGAGCACGAGATCCGCGCCATCATCGGCCCGAACGGCGCCGGCAAGAGTTCGATGCTCAACTGCATCAACGGCGTCTACGTGCCGCAAGAGGGCTCGATCACGTTCCGCGGCAAGACCTTCAGCCACATGGATCCGCGCCAGGTGGCCAAGATGGGGGTGGCGCGCACCTTTCAGAATCTGGCCCTCTTCAAGGGCATGAACGTGATCGACAACATCATGTCGGGTCGCAACCTGAAGATGAAGACCAACATCTTCCAGCAAGCCATTCGTTGGGGTGCGGCCGAGCGTGAAGAGTCCGAGCACCGCGCATTCGTCGAACACATCATCGATTTCCTTGAGATTCAACCCTTCCGCAAAACCGCCGTGGGTCGCTTGCCGTACGGCTTGCAAAAGCGTGTCGACCTGGGTCGCGCGCTGGCGATGGAGCCGCAGGTGCTGCTGCTGGACGAGCCGATGGCCGGCATGAACGTCGAAGAAAAGCAGGACATGAGCCGCTTCATCCTGGACGTGAATGACGAATACGGCACCACCGTCGTGCTGATCGAACACGACATGAGTGTCGTGATGGACATCAGCGACCGCGTGGTGGTGCTCGACTACGGCAAGAAGATCGGTGACGGCACGCCCGAGGCGGTGCGCGCCAACCCCGAGGTGATCAGCGCCTACCTCGGCACCAGCCACTGATGCCATCCTTCGTTGATGCACCGGCCTTTGACAGATCACCCGCTGACACTGCAGTCACCGACATAACAGGTTACCTCCATGGCATTTTTTCTTGAGACCCTGATCGGCGGCCTGATGACCGGCATGCTGTATTCGCTGGTCGCGCTGGGCATCGTGCTGATCTTCAAGGCCTCGGGCGTGTTCAATTTCGCCCAGGGCGCGATGGTGCTGTTCTCTGCGCTGGCCATGGCCCGCTTTGCCGAATGGATCCCGAAGTTCACCGGGCTGGAAAGCAAGCTCGCGGCCAATGTTCTGGCCTTCATCGTCGCCATGATCATCATGGTCATCGTCGCCTGGCTGATCGAGCGCCTGTGCCTGGGCAAGCTGGTCAACCAGGAGGGCATCACCCTGCTCATGGCCACCCTGGGCGTCACCTACTTCATGGATGGTTTCGGCCAGACGG
The DNA here is from genome assembly GCA_043720415.1 of Ideonella sp. Lineage (GTDB taxonomy): Bacteria > Pseudomonadota > Gammaproteobacteria > Burkholderiales > Burkholderiaceae_C > Pseudaquabacterium. The sequence continues at coordinate 14,696 of JAYSSS010000171.1, read as the reverse complement.
TGTTCGGCTCGGCCATCTACAAGATCGACGTCGGCATGCCCAAGGAGCCTGTCTTCCTGCTCGAGAACATCTTCCCGGGCGGGGTGCTGGTGAATCAGGAAGACCTGGTGGCCGCGCTGGTGGCCGCGGCCCTGGTGGGCGTGCTGGCGGCCTTCTTCCAGTACACCTCCACCGGCCGGGCGCTGCGCGCGGTGGCCGATGACCATCAGGCGGCGCAGTCCATCGGCATCCCACTCAACCGCATCTGGGTCATCGTCTGGGCGGTGTCGGGCTTTGTCGCGTTGGTGGCCGGCATCATCTGGGGCAGCAAGCTGGGCGTGCAGTTCTCGCTCTCGCTGGTGGCGCTCAAGGCGCTGCCGGTGGTCATCCTGGGCGGCTTCACCTCGGTGCCCGGGGCCATCATCGGCGGGCTCATCATCGGTGTGGGCGAAAAGCTGTCCGAGGTCTTCGTCGGCCCTTACTTTGGTGGCGGCATCGAGATCTGGTTCGCCTATGTGCTGGCGCTGTTCTTCCTGCTGGTGCGGCCCCAAGGGCTGTTCGGCGAGAAGATCATTGACCGCGTTTGAGCGCCAATAACAAGGAGAACAAGCGTGCTCTATCGTGAGAATGGCCAGTTCAAGACCAGCTACCAGGCTGATCAACAAATCTTCCCCATCCTGCAGGACAAAGTGGCCATCGGGGCGATGTTGGCCTTCGCCTTCATCGCCGTGCCCTTCCTGGCGCCCGAGTACCTGTTCCGCGCCATCCTGATCCCCTTCTTGATTCTGTCGCTGGCCGCGCTGGGGCTGAACATCCTGGTCGGCTATTGCGGCCAGATTTCCCTGGGCACGGGCGGCTTCATGGCGGTGGGCGCCTATGCGGCCTACAACTTCCTTGTGCGCATCGATGGCATGCCGGTGGTGCTGGCGATCTTGCTCGGCGGCGTTTGCGCCACCGTCGTGGGCGTGATGTTTGGCATCCCCTCGCTGCGCATCAAGGGCCTGTATCTGGCGGTGGCCACACTGGCGGCGCAGTTCTTTGCCGACTGGGCGTTCCTGCGCGTCAAGTGGTTCACCAACAACTCGTCCTCGGGCTCGGTCAGCATCTCGGGTGTGGACGTGCTGGGCTGGGTGGTCGATACCTCGGCCGAGAAGTACCTGTTCTGCCTGGGCTTCCTGGTGGTCTTTGCGCTCATCGCCAAGAACCTGGTGCGCAGCCACATTGGCCGCGAGTGGATGGCCATGCGCGACATGGATGTGGCCGCCTCGGTGATCGGCATCCGCCCGGTTTACGCCAAGCTCACGGCGTTTGCCGTCAGCTCGTTTTTTGTGGGCGTGGCCGGCGCGCTGTGGGGCTTCATCTACCTCGGCTCCTGGGAGCCTGCGGCGTTCTCGATTGACCGCTCCTTCCAGCTGCTGTTCATCATCATCGGCGGGCTGGGCTCGATCATGGGCTGCTTTTTTGGTGCGGCCTTCATCGTCATCCTGCCCATCGTGCTGGACAACGTGCCCTCGTGGTTCGGCATCCCCATCGACACCGCCCTGGCCTCGCACCTGGCTTCGATGATCTTCGGCGCGCTGATCGTCTTCTTCCTCATTGTTGAGCCCCATGGCCTGGCGCGGCTGTGGTCCATAGGCAAGGAAAAACTGCGCCTGTGGCCCTTCCCGCATTGAGCGGTCGCCGCGCCATCCCGTAACCACACCTGGATTCACCCGTTAGGTTTTTGTTTCCCACGTTTTCTAAGATTGATCGCGCCGCCGCTCGCGGCGCTTCAAAGCAGCACGGACGCGTGCACCGTTCCAACCTCAAGAGGCCTGTCATGAAACTGAAATCCCTTGCACTCGCCGCGGCCGTCACGGCCACCGGCTTAAGCACCTTGTTGAGCTCCGGCGCCGCGTTTGCGCAGGCCAAGGAGCAGTTCTTTCCACTGCTGGTGTACCGCACCGGCGCCTATGCGCCCAATGGCGTGCCCTTCGCCAACGGCATGGTCGACTACTTCAAGTACATCAATGCCAAGGGCGGCATCAACGGCGTGAAGATCGTCTTTGAAGAATGCGAAACCGGCTACGCCACCGACAAGGGCGTGGAATGCTATGAGCGCCTGAAGGGCAAGCATGGCGGCGCCACCTCGGTGCACCCGCTGTCCACCGGCATCACCTTCGCGCTGACCGACAAGGCGCCCGGCGACAAGGTCTCGGTCATCACCTCGGGCTATGGCCGCAGCGAGAGCGCCGACGGCATGGTCTTCAAGTGGAACTTCCCGCTGGTCGGCACCTACTGGGTGGCGGCTGACGTGCTGGTGCAAGAGCTGGCCAAGAAGGAAGGCGGCTTTGACAAATTGAAGGGCAAGAAGATCGCCCTGGTCTACCACGACAGCCCGTTCGGCAAAGAGCCGATCCAGCTGCTGCAAGAGCGCAGCAAGATGCACGGCTTTGATCTGCAACTGCTGCCCGTGGCCCACCCCGGCGTCGAGCAAAAAGCCACCTGGCTGCAGATCCGCCAGAACCGCCCGGACTACACCCTGCTGTGGGGCTGGGGCGTGATGAACTCCACCGCCCTCAAGGAGGCTGTGGCCACAGGCTACCCGCGCGAGAAGATGTACGGCGTGTGGTGGTCGGGCGCCGAGCCCGATGTCAAGGACGTGGGCGTTGGCGCCAAGGGCTACAACGCCCTGGCCCTGCAGCACGGTGCCGAGCCCAATGCCAAGATCACCCTGGACGTGCTGAAAGATGTGCATGGCAAGGGCCAGGGCACGGGCCCGAAAGAAGAAGTCGGCCAGGTGCTGTACATGCGCGGCCTGAGCGCAGCGATGCTCTCCGTCGAAGGCGTGCGCCGCGCGCAAGAGCGCTTTGGCAAGGGCAAGTGGATGAATGGCGAGCAGGCCCGTTGGGGCTATGAGAACCTGGCACTCGACCAGAAAAAACTCGATGCCCTGGGCTTTGCCGGCGTGATGCGGCCAGTGTCCACCTCTTGTGCCGACCACATGGGCGCGGCCTGGGCGCGCATCCACACCTGGGACGGCGCGAAGTGGAACTTCAGCAGCGACTGGCTGCAGGCCGATGACGCCATCCTCAAGCCCATGGTGCGCGCTGCGGCAGACAAGTACGCCGTCGAGAAGAAGCTGACGCGCCGTACGCCGGAAGACTGCCAGAGCTGATTTGGTGTTAGCAGATCGGGCAGGCGCTGATTGAGCGCTGCCTGATGGCACCGGGCCCGACCCGTCGGGCCCTCATTCAAGCGCGGCGCGCCGCGCTTGAATGAGTCAAAGGCGCAACCCATGAGTTCCAACATATTGCTCAACGTCAACGGCATCGAGGTCATCTACAGCCACGTCATCCTGGTGTTGAAGGGTGTCTCGCTGCAGGTGCCCGAGGGCAAGGTCGTGGCCTTGCTGGGCGGCAATGGCGCCGGCAAGACGACCACGCTGCGCGCCGTCAGCAACCTGCTGGCCGGTGAGCGCGGCGAGGTCACCAAGGGCTCGATCGAGCTGCGCGGCGAGCGCATCGAAAAGCTCTCCACCGCGCAGATGGTGGACCGCGGCGTGATCCAGGTGATGGAGGGCCGGCACTGCTTTGCCCACCTCACGATTGAAGAAAACCTGCTCACCGGTGCCTACACCCGCAGCGACGGCAAGGCCGCCGTGCAGCAAACCCTGGACAAGGTCTACAACTACTTTCCCCGGCTGAAAACACGGCGCTCGGCGCAGGCCGCCTACACCTCGGGCGGCGAGCAGCAGATGTGCGCCATTGGCCGGGCGCTGATGGCCAACCCGAAGATGGTCTTGCTTGATGAGCCCAGCATGGGCCTGGCGCCACAGATCGTGGAAGAGGTGTTCGAGATCGTCAAGGACTTGAACCAACGCGAAGGCGTCACCTTCTTGCTGGCCGAGCAGAACACCAACATGGCGCTGCGCTACGCCGACTACGGCTACATCCTGGAGAACGGCCGCATCGTCATGGATGGTGAGGCCAAGGCGCTGCGCGAGAACGAGGACGTGAAAGAGTTTTACCTCGGCATGGGCGGCGGCGACCGCAAGAGCTTCAAGGACGCCAAGAGCTACAAGCGCAGGAAGCGGTGGTTGGCTTGAGTGAGGATTTTTCGATCGCGCCGCCGCCGTTTGATGCGACCACCGGTTTGCAAAGCCTGAAGCGAGAGCTGCGCGCGCTGGGTTTGAGTGAGCGCGGCGCCCTGTTCGAGCGGCGCGGCACCGTGATCGCCAAGGCCAGTCTGGAGCCGCAGCTGGGTGCATCGACATCGCCCACTGCGCCGGCCACAACGATCAACGCCGCAAGGGTGCAACGGCCCTCGCGCAGCAGCCCACAGTGGCAGGCCCGCAGCCTGCGCAGCAGTGGCGATGTGCGCGACTTTGTGGCGGACTTGAAAAAACAACTGGCGCTATGGGGCGACCGCGATGACTGACTTTTACGATGCGCTTGAAGCGCGCGACCCGGCACAGCGCGAAGCCGCGTTGATGGCCGCATTGCCTGGGCATGTGGCGCAGGCGCAATCGGCCACCAGCGCGTTTGCCGAACTGCTGGCCGGCGTTGATGCCACCCGCATCACCGACCGCGCCGCGCTGGCACGGCTGCCGGTGTTGCGCAAGACCGAGCTGTTTGAGCGGCAAAAGTCGCTGCGCGAGCAAGCGCTGGCGGCGCGCCAACAAGTGCAAGCGCGGCGCGATGGAGTTGCTTCGGACACTGCCGCGGCTGTGAATGACCCCTTCGGTGGCTTCTCCGCCATCGGCTGGCGCGGCATGGTCAAGGGCCAGGGCGCGCGCCGCGTCTTCCAGTCGCCCGGGCCCATCTATGAGCCCGAAGGCGCGGCCGCAGATTACTGGCGCATGGGGCGGGCGATTTACGCCGCTGGCTTTCGCGCCGGCGATCTGGCGCATTGCAGCTTCAGCTACCACCTCACGCCGGCCGGCGCCATGATGGAGGGTGGCGCCCACGCCGTGGGCTGCACCACCTTTGCCGGCGGCATCGGCAACACCGAGCTGCAATTGCAGGCCGTGGCCGATTTGCAGCCCCAGGGCTACATCGGCACGCCAAGCTTCCTGAAGATACTGGTCGAAAAAGCCGCCGAGAGCGGTGTCTCCATTCGCTCCATGACCAAGGGCATGGTCGGCGGCGAGGCCTTCCCGCCCAGCCTGCGCGATTGGCTCAGCGAGCGCGGTCTGGATGTCTACCAGAGCTATGCCACGGCCGATGCCGGTCTCATCGCCTATGAGACCTCGGCGCGCCAGGGCCTGGTGCTGGACGAGGCCATTATTCTGGAGATCGTGCGCCCTGGCACGGGGGATGTGGTGCCCGATGGCGAGGTCGGCGAGGTGGTGGTCACCGTGCTCAATGGCGACTATCCGATGTTGCGCTTTGGCACGGGCGACCTGTCCGCCGTGCTCGCCGGGCCCTGCCCCAGCGGCCGCAGCAATGTCCGCATCAAAGGCTGGTTAGGCCGCGCCGACCAGACCACCAAGGTGCGCGGCATGTTTGTGCACCCCAGCCAGGTGGCCGAGGTGCTGCGCCGCCACCCCGGCCTGGGCCGCGCGCGCCTGGTGATCGAGGGCGAAATGGCCAACGACAGCATGACGCTGCGCATCGAAGTGCCCGGTGCGCCGCAGGCCGAACCCGAAGGCCTGGCCGCGGCCATTGCCGGCAGCATTCGCGATGTCACCAAGCTGCGCGGCGCAGTGCAGCTCGTCGCCCCCGGCAGCCTGCCCAACGATGGCAAGGTGATCGAGGACGCGCGCAGCTACAGCTGAGCAGGGTGCGGGCGGCGCGCTACGTATTGACCGTCGCCAGCCGCATTGCCGCCCTGCCTACCATGGCGACCCTGGCGCAATGCCTCACTCCACACGGAGTCACCCCCATGATCAAGCTGCTCACCACCACCACCCTGGTGTTGACCACGGCCACGCTGGCCGCCGCCTACCCGGACAAGCCGGTGACCATCGTCGTGCCCTTCGCTGCCGGCGGCCCCACCGACAAGGTGGCGCGCGACCTGGCCACGGTGCTGAGCAAGGGCCTGAACAACCAGACCGTCATCATCGAAAACGTCGGCGGCGCGGGCGGCACCCTGGGCGCCAACAAGGTGGCCAAGGCCAGCGCCGACGGCCACACCCTTCTGCTGCACCACATCGGCATGGCCACCTCGCCGGCGCTCTACCGCAGCATGCCGTACAAGACGCTGGATGATTTTGAGTACCTGGGCATGGTCAATGAGGTGCCCATGACCCTGGTCGGCAGGCCCTCCCTGCCGGCCAACAACATGGCCGAGCTGCGCAAGTGGATTGATGCCAACAAGGGCAAGATCAATCTGGCCAATGCCGGCCTGGGCGCGGCCTCGCACCTGTGTGGTTTGCTCTTCCAGCAAAGCGTGGCCGTGGACATGACCACCGTGCCCTACAAGGGCACGGCCCCGGCCATGACCGATCTGCTCGGCGGCCAGGTCGATCTGATGTGCGACCAGACCACCAACACCACGGGCCAGATCGAGGCCGGCAAGATCAAGGCCTACGCCGTGACCAGCGCCAAGCGCCTGACAACACCGGCCCTGGCCAAGTTGCCCACCCTGGATGAGGCCGGCCTGAAGGGCTTCAATGTCTCGATCTGGCATGGCCTGTACGCGCCCAAAGGCACGCCCAAGGCCGTGGCCGACCAAATCAATGTGGCCCTGCGCAATGCCCTGAAAGACGCCGACTTCATCAAGCGCCAGGAAGCCCTGGGCGCGGTCGTCATCACCGATGCCCGCCTGGGCGGCGCCGAGCACAAGAAGTTCGTCGAGTCCGAAATCGCCAAGTGGGGCCCGGCCATCAAGGCAGCCGGGCAGTACGCCGACTAAAGGACGAGAGCCAGCGCCTGCGCGCTGGCGAACGCCTCAGGAGGGGCTCGCCTCAGGCGATGCGCATCGGTATCGTCACCGGCCCGTCGTTGATGAGCGCCACCTGCATGTCGGCGCCGAAGACCCCCGTCTGCACCGGCGAGTGGCGCGAGCGCGCTGTGGCCACCGCTCGCTCATAGAGCCGGCGGCCCGGCTCGGGCCCGGCCGCGCCGGTAAAACTCGGCCGGTTGCCACCCGACGTGTCGGCCGCCAGGGTGAACTGGCTGACGATCAACAGCCCGCCGGCCACATCCACCAGGCTGCGGTTCATCTTGCCGGCGGCATCGCTGAAGATGCGCAGCTTGAGCAGCTTGTCGATCAACTTGTCGGCTTGAATTTCGCTGTCGCTGGGCTCGGCGCACACCAGCACAAGCAAGCCCTGGCCGATCTCGCCGACAAGTTGACCTGCCACGCTGACACTGGCCTGCGTGACCCGCTGCACCAGGGCGATCATGGCCTGTGAGGACCGCCGTCAGCGGCCATCAGAGCGTGTCCCTGGGGTCATCAAAGTGCGCCTCGACATCGGTGGGCAGCAACTGGATGCTGGCCCGCAGCCCGGGCACGGCGGCCATCAGCGCCTGCTCAACACTGGCCCGCACTGCGGCGGCGCGGCCCAGCGACCACTCGGCCGGCATGTGCATGTGCAGGTCCACAAACCGGCGCTGCCCAGCGCGGCGCGTGGTGACATGGTCGAATCGAATGGTCTGGTGCGCGAACTCGGCCAGCGTGCGGTCAATTTCCGCCCTCACCTCGGGCTCCAGGGCGCGGTCCATCAGGCCATCGGCCGAGGCCCAGACCAGCAAGATGCCTTCACGGGCGATGTTCAGCGCCAGCGCAATGGCGATCACCGGATCGAGCCACAGCCAGCCCGTGAAGTGCACGGCGATCAAACCCAGCACCACGCCGGCCGAGGTCCAGACATCGGTGATCAGGTGGCGCGCATCGGCCTCCAGGGCCATGGAGCGGTGCTCGCGCGCCTTGCGCCGCATGCCCCAGGCCAGGGCACCATTGAGCACCGAGCTGATGATCGACAGCGTCAGCCCCAACCCCAGCGCGGTGATTGGCTGCGGCTGGGCAAAGCGCATGGCCGCAGCCCAGATGATCGCCAGTGCCGCCACCAGGATGAGCACGCCTTCAAAGCCGCTGGAAAAGTACTCGGCCTTGTGGTGGCCGTAGGGGTGATCGTCGTCGGGCGGCTGCGCGGCCACGGTGACCATGGCGAGCGCGAAGGTGGCGCCGGCCAGGTTGACCAGCGACTCCAGTGCATCGGACAACAGGCCCACCGAATCGGTCAACCACCAGGCCCCGGTCTTCAGTGCAATCGTGGCCACGGCCACGGCGATGGAGATCTTGAGGTAGGCGCTGACGGACAGGCCACGAGCCGCTGTCAAGGGCGGCCCTCAGCTCAGGTGCAGGCGGACGAACTTGCGCTTGCCGACCTGCAGCACCAAGGTGCCCGCGGCCAGTTTCAAGGCCTTGTCGCTGACCACAGTGCCGTCAATGCGCACACCGCCTTGCTCGATCATGCGCAGGGCTTCGCTGGTTGAGGGCACCAGCCCGGCCTGCTTGAGCAACTGGCCGATGGCCAGGGGCGCGCCGCTGAGCGTGAGCTCGGCGATGTCGTCCGGAATGCCGCCACGGGCGCGGTGGTTGAAGTCCTGTTCAGCAGCGTCGGCCGCGGCCGCGTTGTGAAAGCGGGTGACGACCTCGCGCGCCAGGGCCACCTTGGCGTCCTTGGGGTTGCGTCCACTTTGCACCTCGGCCTTGAGCGCCGCTTGCTCGGCCGCGGGCTTGAAACTCAGCAGCTCAAAGTAGCGCCACATCAACACATCGCTGATCGACAGCAGCTTGGCAAACATGCCATTGGCGTCTTCGGTGATGGCGATGGTGTTGCCCTTGCTCTTGGACATTTTCTCGACGCCGTCCAGGCCTTCGAGCAGCGGCATGGTCAGGATGCACTGCGGCTCCTGGCCGTATTCCTGCTGCAGGGCGCGGCCGACCAGCAGGTTGAATTTCTGATCGGTGCCACCCAGCTCCAGGTCGCTTTTCAGCGCCACCGAGTCGTAGCCTTGCATCAGGGGGTAGAGAAATTCGTGCACGCTGATGGGCACGCCGGTCTTGAAACGCTTGCTGAAATCGTCGCGCTCCATCATGCGCGCCACGGTATAGCGCGAGGCCAGCGCGATCATGCCGCGCGCGCCCAGTGGATCGCTCCATTCGCTGTTGTAGCGAATCTCGGTCCTGGCCTCATCCAGCACCAGCTTGGCTTGGGCAAAGTAGGTGGCGGCGTTGGCCTCGATCTGCTCGCGTGTGAGCGGCGGGCGGGTGGAGTTTCGGCCCGAAGGATCGCCAATCATCGAGGTGAAATCACCCACCAGAAAAATCACCTGGTGGCCCAGGTCCTGCAATTGGCGCATCTTGTTCAGCACCACGGTGTGGCCCAGGTGCAGGTCGGGCGCAGTCGGGTCCAGCCCGAGCTTGATGCGCAGCGGCGTGCCGGTGGCTTCAGCGCGGGCCAATTTGCGCAGCCAGTCGGCCTCGGGCAGAAGCTCATCACACTGCGCCAGCGAGACCGCCATGGCCTCACGAACGCGATCGGTGATGGGAAATTGCGATTCCGGCGCGGGGCTGGCAGGCTTGGACATGGGCAGTCTGGGTGGAGTTTTCGCCGGGTTTTGGGCCTGGCGCCGGCGGCTATACTCGCGCCTCGTCTGCGGGCTGTGCCCGGCCGGGCGCCTTGACAGGGCCGGCCAGCACATTCGATAACGTCGGTGATTCTAGTGGACACCTTCCGCAGCCTGGAGGCTTGTAGTGGCCATCGCCCGCTACCGGCCCCGTCTAGCGAGGAAGTCGTTCGTTGGGATCCTTCAAGCAACTCGCCGCGCAGCCTTTGCGCTGGCTGAATCAAGTGATGCATCGCCACCCCAGGCGCCTGCCCGGCGGCCTGCTGGTGGCGCTCGGTGGTTTCGCCGTGGCGGCCTTTGGCATCGCCCCGCTGGCGCCTGACGCCGCCAAGCTGCCGCAACAGCTGGTCAGCGAGTGGGTGGACGTGCGCGGCCTGGACGCCCAGGCCGAAGTGCTGGCCGCCCATGATCTGAAGCTGTGGCGCAGCGACGTGACTCGGCGCAGTGACACGGTGGACGCCCTGCTGCGACGATTGGGTGTTGTGGACCCAGCGGCCGCCTCTTATTTGCGCACCGACCGTTACGCCCGCCGTGTGATCGAGGGCCGCGCCGGAAAAATGGTGCGCGCTTTGACAGCCGGCAATGGCACGCTGCAGGAACTGGTGGCGCGTTACCCGGCGCAGGACGAGGCGCAGGCGAACACGCACTTCACGCGGCTGACGCTGTCGCGCGTCAATGGGCAATTCACCAGCAGCATCGAAACAGTGCCGCTGACGCCACAGTTGCGGCTGGGCAGCGGCGCCATTCGCACCAACCTGTTCGCAGCCACGGATGAGGCTGGCCTTCCGGACGCCATCGCCATACAGCTGGTGGACATCTTCTCCACCGAAATTGACTTTCACCGCGAACTGCGCAAAGGCGACAGCTTCAGTGTGGCCTTCGAGTCACTCACCGCCGATGGCCAGCCCATCACCTGGGGCGAAGGCACGGGCCGCATCCTGGCAGCGGAATTCAGCAACAACGGCAGGCGTTCCCAGGCGGTCTGGTTCACCGACCCGGCCAGTGGCAAGAGCGGCTATTTCGGTTTTGATGGACGCGGCAAACGGCGGGCGTTTTTGGCCAGCCCGCTGGCTTTTTCGCGCGTGAGTTCGACCTTTTCAATGCGCATGCACCCCATTTTGCAAACCTGGCGCGCCCACAACGGTGTCGACTACGCCGCACCCAGCGGCACACCGGTACACGCCGTCGGCGATGGCGTGGTCGAGAAGGCCGGCTGGCAAAGCGGCTATGGCCAGGTGGTGTCGGTGAAACATGCGGCCGACAAATCCACGCTCTATGCGCACTTGAGCAAGCTGGAGGTGCGCGCCGGGCAACGCGTCAACCAAGGCCAGCGCGTCGGTCTGGTGGGAGCCACGGGTTGGGCGACCGGGCCGCATCTGCATTTCGAGCTGCGGGTGGGCGGGCAGTTTCAGGACCCCTTGAAGATCGCCAGACAGGGCGACACCGAGGCTGTGGATCCCGCTTCCAAGGCGCGCCTGCAGGTGCTGGCCAGTGCGGCGCAGGCGCGTTTGGCCATCGCCGATTCGATGCGCGGCTACCGCGGCGACGCTGAGTAAGCGCTGCATGTTGATGGCCTGGCCGCGGTGACACTCTGCATCGGGCTGATGTCAGGCACCTCGATGGACGGTGTCGACGGCGTATTGATGCGCTTGTCGCAAGCTGAGGCGGGCGCCTTGCAGGTGCTGGGGCACAGGCATCTCGCGCTGCCGCCGGCGCTGCGAGAGCAGCTCTATGCATTGAACACCTCGGGCGAGGACGAGCTGCATCGCCTGGCCTTGGCAGGCAACGCCCTGGCGCGCTGTTATGCCGATGGTGTGTGCCTGCTCCTGCAAGATGCTCGCCTGTCGCCGGCCGAGGTGCGCGTCGTGGGCGCGCATGGCCAAACCGTGCGCCATCGGCCAGGCGAATTCGATGGCCTGGGCTATACCGCACAGGTGCTCAACGGCGCGGCATTGGCCGAGTGCTGCGGCATCGATGTGGTCTGCGACTTTCGCAGCCGCGATGTGGCCGCCGGTGGCCAGGGCGCGCCGCTGGTCCCTGCCTTCCACGCGGCACTGTGGGCGCGGCCGGGTGTCGATCTGGCCGTGCTGAACCTCGGCGGTATCGCCAATTTAAGCCTGCTGGGCGCCCAAGGCCAGGTGGGTGGGTTTGATTGCGGCCCGGCCAATGTGTTGATGGACCTTTGGTGCCAGCGACACCTGGGCCAGGACTACGACGCCGATGGGCAGTGGGCGGCCAAGGGTCAGGCCCACGCCGGCCTGCTGGCGGGTCTGCTCAGCGAGCCCTATTTCCAGAAAACGCCGCCAAAGAGTACCGGGCGCGACCTGTTTCACGCCGCTTGGTTGGATGGCCATTTGGCCGCACTGGGGCGGACCAAATTGCCGCCAGAGGACGTTCAAGCGACGCTGTGCGAGCTGACAGTGCAATCCGTGTGCGAGGCCTTGCGGCGAGCCGCGCCGGCCTGCCAAGAGCTGCTGGTTTGCGGTGGCGGCGCCTTGAATGGCCGCCTGATGCAACGCTTGTCCGGTGTCTTGGCCAGTGGCGCGGCGCCGGTCCAAGTGGGCTCCACCGCAGACCGAGGCCTGGCGCCCATGCTGGTCGAAGCGGCAGCCTTCGCCTGGCTGGCCGTGGCCCATGTTCACCGGCTTCCCGGCAACCGGCCTGAGGTCACCGGCGCGGCGGGCCTGCGCGTGCTGGGCGCCTTGCACCCAGCGCGCTGATCAGGCTGAAAAGCTCGAGCCGCAGCCGCAGGTGGTGGTGGCGTTCGGGTTCTTGATCACGAACTGCGCGCCCTGCAAATCTTCCTTGTAGTCGATCTCAGCACCCGAGAGGTACTGCAAGCTCATGGCGTCAATCAACAAGGTGACGCCGCGCTTGGACATCTGCGTGTCGTCTTCATTGACGACCTCATCGAAAGTGAAGCCGTACTGAAAGCCTGAACAACCCCCGCCCTGCACAAAGACGCGCAGCTTCAGGTCGGGGTTGCCTTCCTCGGCCACCAGGTCCGCCACCTTTGCTGCGGCGCTGTCGGTGAAGATCAAGGGAACGGGCATTTCGCCTGCGTCGGTGGCAAAGGACTCTGCAACTGCATTCATGTTTAGCTCCTGAAATCGAAAACTTCTGCGGGCTGGATCAGCCGACTTTGGATGAGGCCAGAGTCAGCGTCGGTCGCTCGTCCACCTTTTGTGGGCGCAATTCGCCTTCAACGCTTGCGCCCACATGCATCTCCAGCGAAAGGTAACGAAGGTCGCCAACCACATGGGCCTTGGGCTGAAGCTCCAGCAGCTCGGATGAATCCACTGGGCCAAGCACCTCACCGTTGATGATCACATGGCCAGCCCTGACCTTGCCATGCACCCGGGCTTTCTCACTGATCACCAACAGGTTGGGTCCGTCACCAATCGCCAACACGTCACCCATCACTTCGCCATCTATGCGCAGCCCGTCCGTGAAGCGCAACACGCCTTCCAGGCGAGTACCTTCACCGATCAATGAGCGAATGGGCGGTTGGGCCCTCTTCTTGAACCACATCTGTCTTGTCTCCACAGTCTGCATTCAGGCGTCTACCAATGCCTGCCAGGTGTCACAGCCGCGCCGAATGCGACGCTCGAACAGCCCCCGCGCTGTCGATGATCTGCGCCTTGATCGTTTTTACCACGGCAGCCTGTGGAAAATCGATCAGCCCCTCGACTCGGCCGTATTGCATGAGTTGAATGGCACGTGCATCGGCAGTGGCCGGCATGGCCCAGGGCTTGCCGTCCAGCAGGCCACCCAAGGCCAATACATACCGGCCCTTGAATTCAACCGGGTTTTTGCCGTTTTGCGTCACCAAAAGCTGATAGCGCAGCTGCCCCGGTGATTGCACATTGGCTTGCAGACCACGAATCGAAAGGCCTTCAGCGCCATCGGCTGGCAGCAGACGCTCGAAGAACCCGAGGTCGGCCTTCAGCGCCAAATTGTCAGCCTCAAGTTCGCGAACGCGCTGGGTGAGCCTGTCTTGGGCGATTCGCTCGGCCTTGCTCAGGCTGTCCGCGGCATGCACCAAGGCCTGCGCCTTGTCGCGCGCCTCGCGCAGTTGCGCCACCTCGACACGAAGCTGAACCAGTTCGTCCTTGGATTGCCAATCCAGCCCAGCAATGTCCTTGCCGAACTGGAATGCCCAAAGGGCCAGGGCGGCCGAGAAACCCAGCATCACCGCCGCCACGGCCCAGCGCAGCGGCCAAGGCAGATGGCTGCGGACGATCACCCTTGGGGCGGTGATGGACAAGCGCCGCTTCAGCAACTTCCAGCGCATTTGGGGTGGCAGGATAAACAAGGGCCGCAGTGCGGCCCCGGTCTGGATCTGAACGCCAGAGCCTTGATCAGCGCTTGCTGAACTGTTTGCGGCGGCGCGCGCCGTGCAGGCCAACCTTCTTGCGTTCGACCTCGCGGGCATCGCGGGTGACAAAGCCTGCGCGGCTCAAGTCAGGCTTGAGCGTGGCGTCGTAGTCGATCAGTGCCCGTGTGATGCCGTGACGCACCGCACCAGCCTGGCCAGATTCGCCACCGCCACGCACATTGACCTTGATGTCAAAGGCGGTCTCGTTGTTCGTCAGCATCAGTGGCTGCTTGACGATCATGATCGAGGTTTGACGGCCGAAGTAATTTTCGACCGCCTTGCCGTTGACCACAATCAAGCCTTCGCCGCGCTTGATGAATACGCGCGCCACCGATGACTTGCGGCGGCCGGTGCCATAGTTCCAATTACCGATCATCACCGCTCCTTAGATTTCCAGCGCCTTGGGCTGCTGCGCGGTGTGCGGATGCGTACCCCCGGCGTACACCTTCAGCTTTTTGATCATTGCGTAGCCCAAGGGCCCCTTGGGCAGCATGCCCTTGACGGCCTTTTCCAGCGCTCGGCCGGGATGCTTGGCTTGCATGTCCTTGAACTTCGTGGCGTGGATGCCGCCGGGGTAGCCGGAGTGCCGGTAGTACACCTTTTGTTCGGCTTTGGCACCTGTGACGCGGATCTTGTCTGCGTGCAGAACGATGATGAAATCACCGGTGTCGACGTGGGGGGTGTAAATGGCCTTGTGCTTGCCGCGCAAACGGAGTGCCACTTCGCTGGCGACACGTCCGAGCACCTTATTGGTGGCATCAAGCACAAACCACTCGTGC
>JAYSSS010000170.1:0-55470 GCA_043720415.1 Ideonella sp. | reverse complement strand
GCCCGAAAGGCGAATACCGAAGTGCGAAGCACGCAGGTTGCCTGATGAGCCTGCCCGGCCGCCCGAAAGGCGAATACCGAAGTGCGAAGCACGTAGGTTGCCTGATGAGCCAGCCGCCTCAGCCGCGGCGCGGCGGCGTGGCCGCGGTGGCGGCCACATCCACCACCGCCACCACACCGTCGGCGGGCACTTTGGCGGTGCGCGTGGGGCCTTCGACCAGGCTGCGTTGCAGTTCGCGCGGCAGGTGCTGCGACAGGATGGTTTGCGTGCGCTGCGGCAGGGGCTGTGTCAAGGCGCCACTGGCCTGCGCCCGGGGCGATGCGGTGGCGCCGTGCACCATGGCACTGCGCAGGCGCTGGTTCTCGGCAGCGGGCGCGCTGCGGCCGATCACCGGCCGCGTGTGGCCGACGCCCTGCACCAGCTCGATGCGCTGGCGGCCGCCGCGCAGTTCAAGTGGCTGTTTCGGTGTGGGCATGTTGGGCTAACGACTTAAAGGCGCGACATGGCCAGCATCTACCAAAGCCCGACCATGGGCGACGCGTGCATCCGGGTGGCGCTGGTCAGCGCCCGCGGGCAAGCGGATTTGCTGGTGCACCGCGTCAGCAGCCCGGGCCTGGCCATCGGTGAGGCGCTGTGGTTCATCACCCGGGATCGCATGATGGCGCGCACCGTGATCCATGTGTGCAGCTTGGGCATGGCGCAATTGAAGGTGTGCTTCGTGCCCAGCCGCGGCGAGGCGGGCTGGCAGGTGGCGGGGCATCCCCTGCGTGGGCGCCTGGGGTGATGTGGCTTCATCGCGGTGTGGCAGGGGGCTGTGCGGCGGCGATGGTGGGTGCTGCAGTCTGCGTTGCGGCGACGGGTGCCGCGGTCCGCGTTGCGGCGGCGGGTGCCGCTGTAGGTGCTGCTGTAGGTGCTGCTGTAGGGGCCGCAGTGGCAGGCGCCGGCAAAGCCATCGGCGTGAGCGTGACGGGCGTGTCGAACAGGGCGCTCACTTGGGGCCGCTGGCGCCGCGCTTCGTCGGCCGAGGCGTAGTCGCCCACGGCCACCACGCTCCACCGCAGGCCACCCTTGTCCTGCGTCTGGATCACGCTGACGCTGGCGCCGCGGTCGCGCAGGCTGGCGGCCAGAGCCTGCGCCTGGGCGTCGATGGCGAACTGGCCGGCCTGCAGGGCGTAGCGGGCGGTGGTGCTGTCGAGTGCGGGCAGCAGCAACTGCTTGCTGGGCACGGCTGGCTGGGCGCTGGACGCGGCTGCGGCGCCTGCATCGGCCGTTGCGGGTGCAGTTGCCGATGCGGCCGATGTGGCCGATGTGGCCGATGTAGCCGGGCTGGTGGGTCCAGCCGATGTGGCCGCGGCACCCGATGCGGCGACCAACGGCGTGTTGGCCGCAGCCCCGGCCGATGGGGTGCTGGCCGCAACGCCGGCCAGGCTGGCCTGTGCAGCGATCAGGGCTCGGTCCAGCGGCGCGGCCCAGCCGCGCAAGGGCGCACGCAGCGCCTCGGGGGCGATCACGCCGGCGACAAAGGCAACGGCCACCAGTGCCAGCAGCAGTGCGCCGAGCAGCAGCTTGCCAGCCAAACCTCAGACCTCCTGGCGGCGGGGCAAGGGCGCGGCGCCTGCCGTGCCACTGCGGGGCGCGCCACCGGCCGCATCCGCCGCGGTCTCCGCACTGCCCGCATGCGGGCTCAAGCCATGGCGGCGCACCAGGCGCCCAAAGGCTGCGCGGTCCTGCCCGGCGATCTGCGCGGCGCGCGTCAGGTTGCCCTGGGTGCGCTGCAGCAGTTGCAGCACATAGTCGCGCTCAAAGCTGGCCACGGCCTCTTGCTTGGCCTGGCGAAACAGCGGGGCCTCGCTGGCTTGGGGCGTAGCAGTCGCGCCGGGCCGCGCCAGGCCCATGTCAATCTGATCGCTGTCGCTGAGCAAGAACGCCCGCTGCACGGCGTTTTCCAGCTCACGCACATTGCCCGGCCAGGCGTGCTGGCGCAAATGGGTCAGCGCGTTCAGGCTGAACTGCGCCGTCGGCCGCTGGTGGTGGTGGGCCAGGCGCTGCAAAAAATTGCGCGCCAGCTCCAGCACATCGCCTTGGCGCTCGCGCAGCGGCGGCATGCTCACGCTGAGCACATTGATGCGGTACAGCAGGTCCTGACGGAACTGCCTGGCCTCGACCAGCCGCTCCAGATTGGCGTTACTGGCCACGATGACCCGCGCTTCGGACTGGCGCGCCCCGGTGCCGCCGACGCGGCGGTAGCTGCCATCTTGCAAGAAGCGCAGCAGCGCGGCCTGGGCCTTGAGCGACAGCGCATCGACCTCATCCAGAAACAGCGTGCCGTCGCGGGCCTCGCTGACCAGGCCGAGCGAGGCCACCTTGGCATCGGTGAAGGCGCCGCGCTCGTGGCCGAAGAGCTCACTCTCCACCAGGGCATCGGCCAGCGCGCCGCAGTTCACCGGCACAAAGGGCTTGTCGGCGCGCGGGCCCAGGTAGTGGATGTCGCGTGCGGCCATCTCCTTGCCGGTGCCGGTCTCGCCCTCGATCAGGACGGTGGCATCGAGCCGGGCGATCTTGCGTATCTGCTCGCGCACGGCAACAAGGGCCGGCGACGAGCCGACCAAAGATCCGGATGATCTTGTCATTGGTGGCTCCGGGTGGGCGGGTGTGGCATCGCGCTCAGCGTCCCAACGGCGCTGTCAAAGCTGCTTCGATGCGATGGCCCAGTATGGCCCGTCACCCAAGCGGCCAACAAGACATTGCCCAATGAAAACGCTGTAGCCAATTGACTTGTCGTTGACCGCGGCATTGGGTATAAGCGCCCCGCCGCACCGGTCGCGGTGGCGAGTGAAAACCCTGCTGAGCGCCCAAGGCGAGTGCCCAATTTGTGCCTTGATTGAACAGGAGCGAGCATGCCCAGCAAGAAGGTCTTGCCGCCACTCAAGGGCAGCGACACACAGGCGCGCATGCAACGTGCGCATGATCGCTATCCGCAGCGCTCGACGCACTCTCAAGATTCGGACAGTGATGACAACTTCAGCGTGCGCATGGAGAAAGTCGGCCGCAAGTTCACCGCCAGCCCGACCACGGGCCAGGTGCCCGGCCTGTTCGGCTCGGTGACGACCAGCAGCTTCCCGACCAAGGACCCGGCGCCGAAGATCACCACGCAAAAGAAGAATTTCGGCGGTGCCAAAGTGGGGCACCGCTATGAGGAACTGACTCCCTTGGTGTTTCCCAATCGCAAGAAGCGCCAGCGTGAAAGTGACAAGGAGGTGGCCACCGAATTGCTGCAGCACATGGAGGAGGACTTGCCCAAGAACAAGCGCGTCAAGGTCATCGATCCGGGCGCGCAGCAGAACGCCGCGACCATGCTCACCTCGATTGCCACCATCTATTCACCAAGCAGCGCAAGCTGCCGCCCAAGCCCAAGGGCTATGACAAGCTGTCGGCACTGCGGCGCGGCGCCAAACGCCTCACATCTCCACCTTCACATTGCCCTCTTTCACCACACGTGCCCACTTGGTTTGCTCGGTGCTGATGAATGTGGCAAATTTCTCGCGTGTGCCGCCGCCGTCTTCGGCGCCAAAGGTGGTCATGCGCTCTTGCACATCGGCCATGGCCAGGGCGGTGTTGACATCGCGGTTGACCTTGTCGGCAATCGCCGCTGGCAGCTTGCCCGGGCCGACCAGGCCGTACCAGGTGGTGGCCTCGAAGCCTTCGAAGCCCTGCTCATGCATGGTGGGCACGGTGGGGTGGCCTGCGGCGCGCTTCAGGCGGGTTTGGGCGATGGCGATGATCTTGCCGCTCTTCACGTGCGGCGTGGCCGAGGTCATGGTCTCGAAGCAATACTGGATCTGGCCACCCATCAGATCGGTGAGCGCCGGGCCGCTGCCCTTGTAGGGGATGTGCAGGGCTTCAACCTTGGCCGCCACCTTGAACATCTCCAGCGCCAAATGCTGGGCCGAACCCGGCCCGGCCGAGCCAAAGGCGATCTGCCCGGGCTTGGCCTTGCAGGCATCGATCACCTCCTTGACTGAACGGTTAGGCGCACCTGGGTGGGCCACCAGCAAGTTGGGCGTGACGCCGACCATGACGATGGGCGTGAAATCGCGCTCGACGTTGTAGCGCAGCTTGCCCGGCTGCAGCGCCGGGCCCAGGGCGTGGCTGTTGATGTGGGCCATCAGCAGGGTGCTGCCGTCGCCCGGCTGCTGCGCGGTGTACTCGGCCGCCAGCAGGCCGGCGGCGCCAGCCTTGGTCTCGACGATGACCTGCTGGCCCCACATGATGCTGAGCTTTTGGCCGATGACGCGGGCCAGCGCATCGGTGCCGCCGCCCGGTGGGAAGCCGACGACGATGCGCACCGGGCCACTGGGCCAGGCGGCCTGCGCGCGCAGCAGGGGCGCGGCCAGGGTGGCCGCGGCGGTGGTGGCACTTTGGATGAGGAGGCGACGTTGCATGTGGGTCTTCCGTGCGGGTTGAGCGTTGCGTGTTGATAGAAGCGTTAGGCCTGTGCCGGTGTCGCGGCAAAGTGGTCCATGGCGGCGTTGACGCCACTGCCGCGCAGCGCCACGCCGGCCAGTTTGAGCCCCATCTCGCAGCCGGCCAGCGTGGCCAGCAGGGTGAGGTCGTTGCTGTCGCCAAGGTGGCCGATGCGGAACATACGGCCCTTGACCTTGCCCAGGCCGGTGCCCAGGGACATATCGAAACGCTGGTGTATGAGCTGCCGCAGCGCATCGGCATCCACCCCCACCGGGGTGATCACGCCGGTGAGCACCGGCGAGTAAACGGCAGGGTCGGCGCACTGGATCGGCAGGCCCCAGGCCTGCACGCCGGCGCGAACGCCCGCGGCCCAGCGGCGGTGGCGGGCGAAGACCTTGTCCAGCCCTTCGGCCTGCAACATGGCCAGTGATTCATGCAGGCCGTAGAGCAAATTGGTGTTGGGTGTGTAGGGCCAGTAGCCCGTGCGGTTCATCTCGACGATCTCGTCCCAGGCCCAGAAGGCACGTGGCAACTTTGCGGTCTTGCTGGCCGACAAGGCTTTGGGTGAAAGGGCGTTGAAGCTCATGCCCGGCGGCAGCATCAGGCCCTTTTGTGAGCCGCTGATGGTGACATCCACACCCCAGGCGTCGTGCTCGTAAGGGGCGCTGGCCAGGCCGGAGATTGAATCCACCAGCAGCAGGGCAGGGTGGCCGGCGGCATCGATGGCGCGGCGCACGGCGGCGATGTCGGAGGTGACGCCGGTGGACGTTTCGTTGTGCACCACGCACACGGCCTTGATGGCGTGGCCGGGGTCTTTGCGCAAGCGCTGCTCGATGAGCTCGGCGTTCACGCCGTGGCGCCAACCACTGGGCAGGCCGGTTTCGGCATCGGTGCCGGTCAGCGACAGGAACTCGGGCTTGAGGCCCAGGCGAATCGCCAGCCGCTGCCACAGTGCGGCGAAGTGGCCGGTCTCGAACATCAGCACAGCATCACCCAGGCTCAGGGTGTTGACCAGCGCGGCCTCCCAGGCGCCTGTGCCCGAGGCCGGGTAAATCGCCACCGGGTGCTGGGTCTTGAAGATGGCTTGAATGCCGGCGAGCAGCTTCAAGCCGAGCGCGCCGAACTCGGGGCCCCGGTGATCGATGGTGGGCAAGCTCATGGCCCGCAGAACGCGATCGGGCACCGGGCTGGGGCCGGGGATTTGCAGGAAGTGCCTGCCAGTCGGGTGGGTGTCTAGGGTGAGCATGGGCGGGGGTCGAGGCGAGGGCGGATGTTGCGCCCAAGTGTTGCATGGTGGGCGCTGGGGCCGGCTGCGGAAGCCACCAAGGGCCGGGCGGCGTGACAGGCCTGGTGGCAGGCCGGGGGGCAGGCCTGGTGGCAGACCTGGTGACACGCCTGCGGGTACGCCAGGTGACAGCCCTCCGCGGCGCTGCCTGCTAAGGTGGCGACCTTTCAATCACGAACAGCCATGACATTCGATTTCTCAGGGCGCACCGCGCTCGTCACCGGTGGCACCAGCGGCATCGGCCTGGCCATCGCGCAAGGCCTGCGCGACGCGGGTGCCGAGCTCATTGTGGGCGGCCTGCCTTTGCCCGCTGGGCCGGGCGCGGAACACGCCGGCATGCGTGTGGCAGCGCTGGATGTGACGCGCGCCGATTCCATCGCCGCGCTCATGTCCTCACTGCCGCGGCTGGACATCGTCATCAACGCCGCCGGCATCATCCTGCGCGCCGCCGAGCACGACCCCGAGGTGTTTGCGCGCGTCATCGACGTCAACTTGAACGGCTCGATGCGCGTGGCCCAGGCGGCGCGGCCCCTGCTGCAAGCCGCGCGCGGCTGCATCGTCAATGTGGCCTCGATGACCAGCTTTTTTGGCGCGCCCCTGGCCCCGGGCTACAGCGCAAGCAAGGGCGGTGTGACCCAGCTCACCAAGAGCCTGGCAGGGGCCTGGGCGGCGCAGGGCATACGCGTCAATGCCGTGGCGCCGGGCTGGATTGCCACGCCGCTGACCCAGGTGCTGCAAGACGACCCGGTGCGCAGCGGCGCCATCCTGGCGCGCACCCCCATGGGCCGCTGGGGCCTGCCCGCGGATGTGGCCGGGCCGGTGATGTTTTTATGCTCGCCCGCGGCCGGTTTTGTCACCGGCGTGGTGCTGCCGGTGGACGGCGGATTTCTGATCACTTGAGGTTCAACATGACTGCAAACACTTCTGCGCAAGACAAATGGCTTCCCTTCCGCCACCCCCAGCCCAAGGAAATGGTGCCCGACCTGGTGGTGCCGCACGCCATCCCCACCGATGAGCGCGTGTGGGTGCCGATAGAAGAAAACGTCTGGTTCCGCCCGCTGTGCTTATCCGTGGCCACGGGCTACTGGGTGAACCTGCTGCGCGTGCGCAAGAGCGGCGTGCTCTCGCGCCACCGCCATGTGGCCCCCGTGCACGGCCTGGTGCTCAAGGGTGAATGGCGTTATCTGGAGCACGACTGGCGCGCCACCGAGGGCGCCTATGTCTACGAGCCCCCGGGTGAGACGCACACCCTGGTGGTCGACCCGCATGTCGAAGAAATGATCACGCTGTTTCAGGTGAATGGCGCCATGGTCTATGTCGATCCGGATGGCAACACCACCGGCGTGGACGATGTGTTTTCTCGCCTGAACCGCTGCCGCGCGCACTACGCCGCGGTCGGCTTGGGTGTGGATTACGTCGATCAGTTCATTCGTTAGCGTTTCGGCCGCAGCCACTGCGGTCACCACCTGCGCCAGCGGGGCAGCAGGCCCTCACAGATCGGCCGCCCAGGGCATGATGGGCGCGTCGGCGCGCCCGGCGCTCTGGCAATCAAACACCCGGCTGAACAGCGGGTGCACGCACAGCTTGTCGTCGGCGCCAACGGGCAGGCGTGAGGCCATGGTGTACTCAAAGCGGCCGCGGGTGTAGAGGCTGTCCTGCTCGGCCACCTTGCCGCAGGCGCCAATCTCGATGAGCATGCGCCGCAGGGTGGCGGTGCGGTGCTGGCGGCCATGTTCTTCACCAAACTGCTTGGCGGCGCGTGCGAACTGCTCGGCGTTGAAGATTTTCTGCAGGCTGGGCAGGATGCTCATGCAGGCATCTTTGGCCTCGGGGTAGCGGTTGCGAAAGGCGCTGAAGATCTCGCCCACCAGGCGGTCCTCGGTGTCGCGTATGCCCAGGCGGATCGAGTCCTCCGAGACAAAGGCCGTCTTGCCCGGCACGAAGTCGTCGTTCACCTGGTTGAGCTTCAGGATTTCACCCAGGGTGATGAACAGCTGGCGCGGCAGCAGTTGGGTGTGGCGCAGCAGGTATTGATCGGTCTGCTCATGCACACCGTTCAAGTTCCTCACATGCTTGGGAAACAGCGCACCGATGAATTCATCGGCGTCACGCCTGATGTTCAAAGGGATGTGGCGAACCGCGGTGTAAGCACGCGGGTGGTAGAGCTTTAAGTAAATCATCAAGCGCCGGCAGGCGGCCAAGAGCAGCTCACCCACCTGCCAGCGCACGACCAGTTGGTTGGAGAAATCCTTGGTCGAATTGGTCGAGACCTTCTCCACAAACTCCCAGTACAGCTCGGTGGGCAGGCACAGGCGCAACTCGAAATTCGATACCACGGCGTTGAACTCGCCCGCGCACTTCAGCAGGCCGGCCAGGGCGCGCTTGAAGTCGTCCACGCGCACGGGGTAATCATCGAGCGAGTCGATGACGATCATGGCGATCTCGCCGGTGCGCTCCAGATCGGCCAGGGCCGTGGCTTTGAGGTTGTCGAACTGCGCGCCGCGCAGCATGTCGGCGATGCGGTCCAGCGCGAAGCCACCGGTCTCACGCGCGATGCGCTCGAAGCTGGCGCTGAAGACATTCATCACACCGTCCACCGAATGGCTTTCGGCGATGCCCAGGCGCTGCAGGTGCTCTTTCATGGCCAGGCGGTTGAGCAGCGGGCGGCCGGTCTGGTGCAACTGCCAGAACAGGCAGTTCCAAAGAATGCCCTCCCAAACCACGGTGATGGCCTCGACGCTGATGGCATCGCGGATGACGTTGTGGATGGCGCCCAGGATCAGGTTGAAGGTCTTCTCGGTTCGAAGCTCCAGAAACAAGGGGTGGGGCGTGTTCAGGCCGAGTTTGCGCAGGTAAGAGGTCTTGCCCGAACCGCGGCGGCCGACGACGACGGAGGGCCGCTGCGTCTGCGCCTTGATGTGCGCCAGATCGCGCTCGGTCAGCAGCGCCAGCACGTTGTCGTGGCCCACCAGGCGCGCATTCAGCGGGCCCAGCGGGGCATCGGCGGTGAAGTACTTCTGCAGCAGCTCGGCGGGGACCTGCTCAATGGTGTCGGCCCAGGTGGTCATGTTCGTGGTCTCGCCTGAAGGGAGGTTGTGGCCGTTGCGGCCGCTGTTGTCGGAGTGGTGGCGTTATAGGGCGGCTGGCGGGCATCGTCAATCGCGGCAACCGGAGCTGCATGGCGCAGTGCGATCGGCCGGACGCTTGTTTGGAGCTTGAGCGCTCTGGTCGAATTGGTCGACTTTAGATTAAAGACCTGACCCCATGGGTTTGTGACCCCATGGGTTTGTTGGTCGCGGGTTTGTCAACTTAATATTAAAGACCTGACCCCAGTGTTTTGGCGCGCCAGACGCCGGGGCGCACGCCGGCGGCTGCGGCCACGCCGTAGGCGGTGATGGCGGCGGCCACGGCGATGAAGTTGCCTTGGGCGCCCAGGCCCCAGCCTTCGGCCAACCACCAGCCGCCGAGCACTGCGATGCCCAGGCGCGATAGGCCGGCGATGGTTGGCCAGAGCAGTTTGCCGGCTCCGAGCGAGGCGAAGTACATGGACATGCCCAGGCCAAAGGCGCCGAAGGCATAACCCGTGAACTGCAGGGCCTGGGCGGCAATGGTGGCCACGGCCATGTCATTGGTGAAGAGCCGGGCAAAGGGCAGTGGCCACATCGCCACGACGACGCCGATAACGCCGGTGAAGGCGAACGAGACGCTGCCGCCAAGCCAGGCGATGCGCCGGGCGGTGGGCCAGTCGCCGGCGCCGACATAACGGCCGACCAGCGCGGTCAGCGCCGCGCCAATGCCAAAGGCAATCGGGATGATGAGAAATTCCAGCCGGGCGGCGATGCCGTAGGCGGCCACGGTGGCCGGCCCGAAGTGGCGCAACTGCGCCGTGACGCCGATGGTGGCCAGGTTGGCCACCGTGGCCAGGGCCGAGGCCACGGCGCCCACGGCCAGAATGCGTTTGAACAGCGCCCACGAGGGCGCCAGCGCCAGGTGCGGCACAAAGCCGGCGTCGCCGCGCTTCACAGCGGCGGCCAGGGCCAGGGCCGCGGCGATGTTGGTCAAGGCAAAGGCCAGGCCCACACCGGCCAGGCCCAGGCCCGCGGGCTCGGCCAGGGCCCAGGCCAGGGGCGGCATGGCGATGGAGCTGATGGCCAGCACGCGCGCGGCCAGGCCATGGCGGCCACCTCCGCGCAGCACCGAGGCCAGGGTGTTGGACCACCAGGCCGGCACCGCGCCCACGGCAAAAACCCAATACGCAAACGGCGCGCCCTGCACCGCAGCATCAGCCCCGGCCACGGCGGTGATCAGCGGCCGGGCGATGAGCGACACGCCGATGGCAAACATCAGCCCAAAGCCGGTGGCGATCATCAGCGCGTGTTGCACCAAAGCGGCGGCTTCCTCGCGCTTCTTTGCGCCCAGCGCGCGGGCCACGGCCGAGACCACGCCGCCGCCCATGGCGCCGGTGCTCATCATGGCCATCAGCAGCACAAAGGGCAGCATCACCGCCCAGCCCGCCAGCGTGGCCGTGCCCTGGCGCGCGGCCAGCCAGGTCTCGGTGAGCTGGGCGATCACCTGCAGCATTGACAGCGCGGTGGTCGGTGCGGCCAGGGCGAAGATTTGGCGCAGCAGGGTGCCGTTGCTGGGCGCGGCGGCGGCGGCCTTGAGTGCCGTGTCGGCCACGCGGGCGGCTTGGGTGGGGGAGGGGGTCAATGGGGGCCTGTGCGCAGCGCACCGAGGGGTGCGCCTGGCGCGATGCGGTGGGCTGAGGTGATGGCTCGATCATCGCCGACGACCCTGCTCTGGCGTGTCGCCCAGCGGACCGCGCCGCGCTGCAGTTCCGCCCGCAGCAGCAGTTCCGCCCGCAGCTGCTCAGCGCGCAGCCCGCAGCGCACTGCTCGCCGCCAGTTGCAGCAACTGCGCCACCACCGCCACGGCGATCACCTCAGGCTCTTTGCCGCTGATGCCGGCCACGCCGATGGGGCAGGTGAGGCGCGCCAGGGTGGACGCGGTCATGCCGCGTTGCTCAAAGCGGTGCATGAAGCGCGCCCGCTTGGTGGCCGAGCCGATGAGGCCGAGGTAGGCGAAATCACCGCGCTGCAAGATGGCCTCGGTGATGCGCTGATCGAGATCGTGGCTGTGGGTGAGCACCAGGTAAAAGGCGCCAGGTGGTGCCATTGCCACCTCGGCCTCGACCGGCTCGACACAGACGCGGGCGATGTGCGCGGCGCTGGGCTCAGCCGGAAATTCATCCTCGCGCTCATCGATCCACTGCACCTGGCAGAGCAGGCCTTCGAGCAGCTTGGCAATGGCCCGGCCGACATGACCGGCGCCGTAGAGCTGCAGGGTGAACAGCGCTGGCTCGACCGGCCACTGCTCAAGCACTTCATGTGTTAGCAATTCAGTGCGCAAGGTGAGCGCGCCGCCGCAGCATTGGCCCAGTGCCGGGC
This sequence comes from Ideonella sp., assembly GCA_043720415.1. Taxonomy (GTDB): domain Bacteria; phylum Pseudomonadota; class Gammaproteobacteria; order Burkholderiales; family Burkholderiaceae_C; genus Pseudaquabacterium. The sequence goes on along the minus strand of JAYSSS010000170.1, from coordinate 44,274 downwards.
CCAGCGGGTAGTGGTGATCCACCGGTTGGGGCGGTGCCGTCAGCACGGCGCGCGTGAGGGGTTCACTGGTGCCCGCGCTGGGCCCACTGGCGCTCGCGCTGGGCCCACTGGCGCCCGCGCTGGGCTCAGTGCCACGGGCCGCCAGCAGCTCGCGCGCCAAGGCAATCGCCTTGAGCTCAAGATGGCCGCCGCCTATGGTGCCGGCCACCTGCGCCGCGCTCACCAGCATGCGCGTGCCGGCCTCACGCGGCACCGAGCCGCGGGCCTGCAGCACCAGCACCTGCATGGCCGGGGTGGCGCTGGCCAGCCAGTGGCGGGCGGTGTCTTGCAGGGCCTTGGGCGCGGTCATCCGGCTGAAGGTAGGGCAATGCCTTGGCCAAGACATACGGCATCCAGTGCGTCCAGCACGGCCTCGGGCGTGGCCGGTGCGCGCAGCGGCGGGTCCACCCGGTGCCCGCCCACCGACGAGATGGCATCGCGTATCGCCAGGAAGGCCGAGAACGGCAGCAGCAGCGGCGGCTCGCCGACCGCCTTGCTGCGGTGGATGGTGTCGGCGCTGTTGGGCGCGTCGAACAGCTTGATGTTGAAGACCTCGGGGCAATCGTTGGCCGTGGGGATCTTGTAGGTGCTGGGGGCATGCGTCATCAGCTTGCCGGCGTGGCGCGCTGCGGCGCGGCTACCGTCGTCGGGCTGCCACCACAGCTCTTCGGTGGTCAGCCAGCCTAAGCCTTGTATGTAGGCGCCTTCAATCTGGCCGATGTCTATGGCCGGGTTGATGGATTGGCCCACATCGTGCAGCACATCGGCGCGCAGCACGCGGTGCTCGCCGCTGAGCGTGTCGACGATCACCTCGCTGCAGGCCGCGCCGTAGGCAAAGTAGAAAAAGGGTTTGCCCTGCAGTTTTTCGCGGTCCCAATGCAGGCCGGGCGTGGCGTAATGGCCGTCGCTCCACAACTGGATTCGGGCGTAGTAAGCGGCCTGCACCAGCGCTGCAAAGCCGATCATGGCGCCGTTGACGCTGACCTGATCGTTGGCAAAACGCACCGCGTCGGCGCTGCCACCGTGCCGGCTGGCGGCCAGCTCGGCCAGGCGCTGGCGAATCTGCCGCGCGGCATCCTGCGCCGCCTTGCCGTTCAAGTCGCTGCCGGTGGAGGCCGCGGTGGCCGAGGTGTTGGCCACCTTTTGGGTGTCGGTGGCGGTGCAACGCACATGCTGCAGCGCGATGCCCAGCTCATGCGCCACCACCTGCGCCACCTTGGTGTTCAGGCCCTGGCCCATCTCGGTGCCGCCGTGGTTGACCAGCACCGAGCCGTCGCTGTAGACATGCACCAGGGCGCCGGCCTGGTTGAAGTGCGTCACGTTGAAGGAAATGCCGAACTTCACCGGCATCAGGCCGATGCCGCGCTTGTGCACCGCGCTGCTGGCGTTGAAGGCTTTGATGTCGGCGCGGCGCCGCAGGTAATCGGCATCGATCACCAGTTGATCCACCAAGCGCGCAATGAGCTTGTCCTCGATCACCTGGCCATAGGGTGTGGTGCGGCGCTCATCCACACCGTAGAAGTTGGCCCGGCGCACCTCCAGTGGGTCGCGCCCCAGGCGCCGGGCAATGTTGTCCAGGATGATCTCGATGGCAAACGCCCCTTGCGGCCCGCCAAAGCCGCGAAAGGCGGTGTTGCTTTGGGTGTGGGTGCGGGCGCAATAGCCGTGCATGGCCACGTCACCCAGCCAATAGCAATTGTCGAAATGACACAGCGCGCGCGTCATCACTGGCGGCGACAGATCGGCCGAGTGGCCGGCATTGGCAATCATGTTCACCGCCACGCCGGTGATGCGGCCGCTGTCGTCGTGGCCCACATCCCAATCGAACTCAAAGCCGTGGCGCCGGCCGGTGATGAGCATGTCGTCGTCCCGGTCCGGGCGCAGCTTCACCGGGCGCTGCAGGCGCGCCGCGGCCACTGCCGCCACGCAGGCAAACAGGGCGCTTTGGCTTTCCTTGCCGCCAAAGCCGCCGCCCATGCGCCGGCACTGCACCTGCACCTGGTGCGCGGCCAGCCCCAGTGCATGGGCCACGGCCTGCTGCATCTCGCTGGGGTGCTGTGTGGAGCAATGCACCAGCATGCCGCCGTCGTCTTGTGGCAGTGCATAGCTGATCTGGCCTTCCAGATAAAACTGCTCCTGCCCGCCGAGTGAAAACTGGCCTTGGGCGCGGTGCCTTGCGGCCGCCAGCGCGCCGGCGGCATCGCCGCGTGCAAGCTGCATCGGTGGCACCACATACTCGGCGCGGGCATGGGCCTGGCGAGCAGTCAGCACCGCGGGCCGGCGCTCAACCCGTAAGGCTTGTGGCGCCAGTGCCGCGGCGCGGCGCGCCTGCTCGCGGCTGTGCGCGATCACTGCAAACACCGGCTGGCCAACATGGCGCAACTCGCCCTGCAGCGCGCCATCGGGCTGGAGCGTGCAGGCCACCAGGATGGGGTCGTCATGGACGATGGGGCCGCAATCGTTGCGGCCGGGGATGTCCAGCGCGGTGAGCACCGCCACCACGCCGGGCTGGGCGCGCAGCAGGGCCAGATCGATGCCCAGCAGCAGGCCATGGGCCACGGGCGACAGGCCCAGCGCGGCGTGCAAGGTGCCCGCGAGCTCAGGCAGATCGTCGATGTAGTGGGCGGCGCCGCTGACATGCAGCGCCGCGGATTCATGCGGAAGTGGCGCGCCGATGAGGCAGGTGGCGGCCGACAGCGGAGCGTCTGACGCATTGGCGCAGGCGGCCGGTGCAGGTGTAGATGCCGGCACAACGCCGTCGGCGCCGCTCACCTTGGCCTCCACACCGAGACTTCGGCCGCGGGCAGCGGCGCGCCTGGCCGCGTCTCCAGCCAGAAACGCTGCAGCAGATTGCCTGCGGCGCGTTGCCGGTAGTGGGCCGTGGCGCGCAGATCGCTCAAGGGTTGGAAATCAGCGGCCAGCGCGGCCATCGCGGCCTGCGCCGTGGCCTGCACCCAGGGCTGACCGAGCACAGCCGCCTCGGCCTGCGCCGCGCGGCGCACGGTGGCGGCCATGCCGCCAAAGGCAAAGCGCGCCTGGCGCACCACGCCGGCGCAATCCAGCGCCAGCCACAGGCCCGCGGCCAGGCTGGAGATGTCGCTGTCGAAGCGCTTGCTGAGCTTGTAGGCGCGCAGGTGCGTGGCGCTGAGTGCGTCCACTGGATTGAGCGGTAAGGCGATGGCTTGGATGAACTCGCCGGGCTGCAGCGCGTTCTTCATGTAATCCAGATAAAACTGGTCCAGAGGCAACTCGCGCTGCACGGCGCCGCGGCGCAGCAGCAATCGCGCACCCAGGGCCAGCAGCACGGGCGCGGCGTCGCCAATCGGCGAGCCATTGGCCAGGTTGCCACCCAGCGTGCCCGCATTGCGCACCGGCGGCGATGCAAAGCGCAGGCCCATCTCACGCGTGTGCGGCCAGTGCCGGGCCAGGGCCGCCCAGGCCTCGGTGAGCGAGGCCGCGGCGCCGATGTGCAGGGTGTCGGCGTCCTGGTGGATGCGCTGCAGCTCGGCCACCTTGCCAAGGTAGATCACCTCGCCCAGATCGCGAAACTGCTTGTTCACCCACAGGCCGATGTCGGTGCCACCGGCCAGCAGCGTGGCCTGGGGCAGGGCCAGTCGGGCGGCGGCCAGTTCGTCGAGGCTGCTGGGGGCGTGGAAGTGAGCGTTGGCCGGGGCATTGCCCTGCGCATTGCCCACGGCCTCGCCCAGCTTGTCGCCCAGCGCGTCGCCGACCGCGTCCTGCGCCTCGCGCATGGCCAACAAAGCGGCATGGATGGTCGCGGTGTCCAGCGCTGGTTCGGGCTGCGCAAACATCGCCAGGCCGGCCTCCACGATGGGCCGGTAGCCGGTGCAGCGGCACAGATTGCCCGACAGCTCATCGGCCACATCCTGGCGCGTCGGCCGCGTACCGGCCTGGGTGTGGCGCTGGTGCAGGGCGCCCAGCGTCATCACAAATCCAGGCGTGCAAAACCCGCATTGCGAGCCATGGCAGGCCACCAAGGCCTGCTGCGCCGGGTGCGCGCCGCGCAGGTCTTCCACGGTCAGCAGCGCCTTGCCGTCGAGCGCGGCCATGAACTGGATGCAGGCGTTCAGGGACTGCAGGCGAAGGCTTGGCGCTTGTCCACCCGCAGCTTCGACAAGCTCGCCCACGATCACCGTACAGGCGCCGCAATCGCCCTCGTTGCAACCCTCCTTGGTGCCGGTGCAGCGCACCTGCTCGCGCAGCCAGGCCAGCACCGTGGTGGTGGGTTGGAGCGACGGCGACGGGCAGGGCAGGGCGACGGTCTGGCCGCGGTGAAAAAAGCGGATGGAATGTGCAGGCATCGACGAATTATGCAAAGGTGATTTCGAGCGGGCGCGATTCGGTCCGGGCCTGGGTTCGCGACCGCCACAAGCTGTCAGAACTCCCAGGGGTTGATGACGGTGACACCGCAATCGCTGAAGTCGGCCACCTTGCGCGTGGCCACCGCCGCCCGGGCGGCCAGGGCAATGGCTGCAACCTGAGCATCGAACTGCGAAATCGGCTTGCCCGCGCGTCGGCGGCGCGCCGCGATGTCGGCGAAGGCGTGTGCGGCGTCAGCATTGAAGGGCAGCACGCGGTGGCCGAAGTCTTGCGCAAACATGGCCTGTGCGGTGGCATCGAGTTGGCTTCGACGCTTGCCGGCGGGCATCAGGAGCACGCCGTACAAAACCTCCGCCTGGGTCACGCTGGTCGTGAACAGCGCGCTGGCAGGGTGTTGCGCCACCCAACGCAGCACGGGCGCCGCGGGCGCCGGCTTCATCAGTTCGGAGATGACGTTGGTGTCGAGGACGATCACGTGCTGGCCCGCTTGATCGGCTTGGTGTCGGGCGGGGAATCTGGCCTGGAATCCGGCTTGGCTCGCGACTTGCCCGGGCTTCGCGTGGGCTGGCTGCGGCTGCCGCGCTGGGTGGGCAGCGCAGGCTCGGGCGCAGTGCCCCAATGGGGCGGCTCGCGCATCGCCTCACGCGGCTGGGTGGGCAGGTCAAGGCCACCCAGGCGGGCAAAGCGTGCGGCGATCATGCTGCCCAGATCGCTTGGCGCGGTGTCATCCGTGGCCAATGCCGCACGCAAGATGTGTCGGGCTTCCTCTTCCATCGAATGCTGGTGATGGGCGGCGCGAACGCGCAGACGCGCCTTGGTCGGTGCATCGAGGTTGCGAATGGTGATGCTGGGCATGGTGGCCTCCAGTGGCGTCGCTGAGGGGTCGATCTGCAACGATGGCATTGATGTCGATGATTTCATTGTAGGCAGTGCGGCTGAGTGGGATGGCAGGCGCAGGTCGAGCAGGCAGAAGCACATTCCAGCGCATTGAAGCGGTCAGTGCGGCCACGCCAGTGCAGCCAATGAATGCGGTCACTGCGGTCAATGTGGCCATCGCTGCCATCGCGGTCACCGCAGCCCCTGCCACGCCCACTGCCTCGCCCGATGTCGCGCCACACCACTGCAGCGAAGCGGTTAAATTCAGGCGCCAAGCCACCATGCACCCCATCGCCCTCCACGCCGACCTGCTCGACTTCAGCGCCGACCCTGGCCTGACCGATCCGCGCAGCGCCGCCGTGCGCTGGCGCCCGGACCACTGGCTGCTGATCGGCGCCGATGGCCGCATCCATGATGTGCTGTCGCAGCCGCCGGGTGAGGACTGGCAGCGCATCGATCACGCTGGCCGGCTGCTCATGCCCGGCTTCATCGACAGCCATGTGCACAGCCCGCAGTTGGATGTCATCGCCTCCTGGGGCGCCGAGCTGCTGGATTGGCTCAACACCTACACCTTCCCGACTGAAGCCGCGCACGCCGACGCGGCCGTGGCGCAGGAGGGCGCGCAGCGCTTCGTGCGCGAGCTGCTGGCCCATGGCACGACGGCGGCGGCGGTGTTTCCCACGGTGCACGCCGGCTCGGTGGATGCGCTGTTCGAAGCCGGCGCGCAGCGCCAGATGCGCCTCATCAGCGGCAAGGTGCTGATGGATCGCCATGCGCCCGCGGCGCTGTGTGATGACGTCCTCAGCGCCGAACGCGACAGCCGCGCCCTGATCCAGCGCTGGCATGGCTGCGGCCGCGCCGCCTACGCCATCACGCCGCGCTTTGCCGCCACCAGCTCGGCGGCGCAACTGGCCATGGCTGGGCGGCTGCTGCGCGAGCACCCGGGCCTGTACATGCAAACCCATGTGGCCGAAAACCGGGCCGAGATCGCCTGGGTGGCGCAGCTCTATCCGCAGTCGCGCAGCTACCTTGATATTTACGCGTCCAACGGCCTGCTCAGCGAGCGCGCCATCCTGGCCCATGGCATCTGGCTGGATGACATGGACCGCAGCGTGTTGCGCGATGCCGGCGCGCAAATCGTGTTTTGCCCGTCCTCCAACCTGTACTTGGGCAGCGGACTGTTTGATTGGCCGGCGGCACGTGCCGCGGGCGTGAACGTCAGTGTGGCCAGCGATGTCGGCGGCGGCACCTCGTTGTCGATGCTGCGCACTCTGGCCGATGGCTACAAGGTGCAAGCCCTGGCCGGCCAACGCCTGTCGGCCTGGGCGCTGTTGCACGCCGCCACGCGCGGTGCCGCACAGGCCCTGCACCTGGGGCGCGAGATCGGCAGCCTGGAGCCTGGCCGCATGGCCGATGTGGTGCTGTGGGACTGGGCCGCCACCCGCGTGGCGCTGCGGCGCGATGAGCTCGCGCGACGCGCCGGCCGCGATCTGCATGAGCGTGTTTTCGCCTGGCTGATGCTGGGCGATGAGCGCAACGTGGTGGAAACCTGGGTTGCGGGGGAGCGCCAGCATGCGCGACCATGAGCGTTGCCACGACCGCCGCCATGCCCGCCCGCACCGCACCCGACCCACAAGCGCCTGCCGCCACCCCGCCTGCCTCTGAGGCCAGCGCACTGCGCCTGCAGTTGATCGGCATCAGCAAGCAGTACCCCGCCGTCAAAGCCAACGACCGCATCGATCTGCGCGTCGCCCCTGGCCAGATCCACGCCGTGCTGGGCGAGAACGGCGCCGGCAAGTCCACCTTGATGAAGATCATCTACGGCGCCGTGCGGCCCGATGCCGGCCAGATGTGCTTCAACGGCGCCGCGGTGCACATCACCAACCCGCAGCAGGCGCGGGCCCTGGGCATTGCCATGGTCTTCCAGCACTTTTCGCTCTTCGACACCCTCACCGCTGCCGAGAACGTCTGGCTCGGCTTGGACAAATCGCAGCCGCTGGCGCAGGTGACATCGCGCATCCGCGAGGTCGCCACCGGCTACGGCCTGGATGTCGATCCGCTGCGCCCGGTGCACACGCTGTCGGTGGGCGAGCGCCAGCGCGTGGAGATCGTGCGCGCGCTGCTCACCGAGCCCGCTTTGCTGATCCTCGATGAGCCCACCTCGGTGCTCACGCCGCAGGCCGTGGACCAGCTCTTTGTCACGCTGCGGCAGTTGGCGGCGCAGGGCTGCTCCATCCTCTACATCAGCCACAAGCTTGACGAGATTCGCACCCTGTGCCACCACTGCACCGTGCTGCGCGGCGGGCGGGTGACTGGCGAGGTCGATCCCACGCTTGAGAGCAATGCCAGCCTGTCACGACTGATGATCGGCGCCGAGACGCCGCCGCTGCAGCACCGAGCGGTCAGCCCGGGTGTAGTAACACTTGATATGAGCGGCCTATCCCTGCCCACGGCCGACCCCTTTGGCACGTCCTTGTTGGATGTGAGGCTGCAGGTGCGCGCCGGTGAGATCGTCGGCATCGCCGGTGTCTCGGGCAATGGCCAGCAAGAGCTGATGGCCGCGCTCTCGGGCGAGGACCCGCGTGCCGCGCCGGGATCGATCACGCTGGGTGGCGCTGACATCGCACAGGCCGGCCCGCAGCGCCGCCGCGCTTTGGGCCTGCACTTCGTGCCCGAAGAGCGCCTGGGCCGCGGCGCCGTGCCGACCATGAGCTTGGCACATAACACCTTATTGACGCGCACTGAAGGCCTGGGCGCCGGGGGCTGGATTCGCACGGCGGCGGTGCGCAGCCTGGCCACCGCCATCATTGATCGCTTCAAGGTCAAGGCCGGTGGCCCGGGTGCGGCGGCCAAGAGCCTGTCGGGCGGCAACCTGCAAAAGTTCATCGTCGGCCGGGAGATCTCGGCCAAGCCCAAGCTGCTGATCGTCTCCCAACCCACCTGGGGTGTGGATGTCGGTGCCGCAGCGCAAATCCGCGCCGAGCTGCTGGCGCTGCGCGATGCCGGCTGCGCGGTGCTGGTGGTCAGCGAGGAGCTGGACGAGCTGTTCGAGATCAGCGACCGCCTGCAGGTCATCGCCAAGGGCCGGCTTTCGCCCAGCGTGCCGGTGGCCGAGGCCACGGTGGAGATGATCGGCGAGTGGATGAGCGGGCTGTGGTCGTCGACCAATTCGGCTGCAGGTGAGCGCCTTGGCGTGGCCGGCGACAGGGCAGCGGGTGAAGCAGCACATGCTCAAACTTGAAGCCCGGCCGCAACCCTCGCAGGCGATGTCCATCGCCTCGCCTTTGATCGCGCTGGCGCTCACCGTGGTCTTGGGCGTGATCCTGTTCAGCGCCCTGGGCAAAGACCCGATTCGTGGCCTGCAGATGTTCTTCGTCGAGCCCATCAAAAGCGGCTACGCCTGGGGCGAGATCGCCATCAAGGCCACGCCGCTGGCGCTGATTGCCCTGGGCCTGGCGCTGTGCTACCGATCCAACGTCTGGAACATCGGCGCCGAGGGCCAGTTCGTGCTGGGGGCCATCTTTGCCGGCGGCGTGGCCATGCAGGCCGATGCGCAATCGTCGCGCTGGATCGTTGTCGCCATCCTCATCGCCGGCGTGCTCGGCGGCATGCTCTGGGCGGGCATCGTCGCGCTGCTGCGGCACCGCTTCAATGCCAATGAAATCCTGGTCAGCCTGATGCTGGTGTATGTCGCCGATCTGCTGCTGTCCTACCTGGTCTACGGCCCGTGGAAAGACCCCAAGGGCTACAACTTTCCGCAGACCGTCAGCTTCGCGGCGGCGACCAAGATCCCGAAGTTGTTTGAGGGCACGCGTGCCCACATTGGCGTGTGGATCGCCCTGGGCGCCGCGGCCCTGGGCTGGCTGCTGCTGTTTCGCACCTACGCCGGCTTTGCGCTGCAGGTGGGTGGCCTGGCGCCCGCGGCGGCGCGCTACGCCGGGTTTTCATCAGGACGCTCACTTTGGATGGCATTGATGATGTCCGGCGGCCTGGCCGGGCTGGCCGGCGCGCTGGAGGCCGCCGGCCCGCTGGGCCAGCTCACGCCCCATGTGCCCGCCGGCTATGGCTTCGCGGCCATCATCGTGGCCTTTGTCGGGCGCCTGCACCCAGTGGGGGTTTTGTTTGCCGCGGTGTTGATGAGCATGTTCTACATCGGCGGCGAGCTGGCGCAATCGCGCATGGGCCTGCCCAAATCCATCACCGGCGTGTTCCAGGGCTTGCTGCTGTTTGCGCTGCTGGCGGCCGACACCTTGATCCACTACCGTCTGCGTTGGGCCGCGGCGCCGCGCGGTGCCTGAGCGGCTGCGGCCACGCATCACACTGTCACGCTCCCACACTTTCACACCGCCATCGCCTAACAACGCAATCCAGCCGACATGGACGCCATCGCCCTGCTCATCGCCGCTACGCTCAACGCCGGTACCGTGTTGGCCATCGCCGGCCTGGGCCTGCTGATCAATGAGCGCGCCGGCGTCGTCAACCTCGGCGCCGAGGGCATGATGCTGGTGGCCGCCATCGCCGGCTTTGCCACCGCAGTGACCACCGGCAGCGATGTGCTGGCCTTTGCCGCCGGCATGGCCGCGGGCGCCTTGATGGCCGCGGCCTTTGGCGTGCTGGTCATCTGGCTGGGCACCAACCAGTACGCCACGGGCCTGGCCTTGAGCCTCTTTGGTGTGGGCTTCTCGGCCTTTGTCGGCATCCGCTTCACGCAAGAGAAGCTGGGCGACCGGGTGCAGTTCCAGATCCCCGGCCTGGCCGACATCCCACTCATCGGCCCGGCGCTTTTCAAGCAGCACCCCATGGTCTATGTGTGCGTTATTTTGACGATGGCCCTGGGTCTGTTTTTGTACCGCAGCCGCGCCGGCCTGGTGCTGCGCGCCGTGGGTGAATCCCCCGAAGCGGCGCATGCCCTGGGCTACCCGGTGCGGCGCATTCGCCTGGCCGCGGTGGTGGCCGGTGGCGCGCTGTGCGGCCTGGCCGGGGCCTATGTCAGCGTCATCTACACGCCGCTGTGGGTCGAGGGCATGATCGCCGGCAAGGGCTGGATCGCGCTGGCGCTCACCACCTTCGCCACCTGGCGCCCGGCGCGCGTGCTGCTCGGCGCCTACTTGTTTGGCGGCGTCACCATGCTGCAATTTCACCTGCAAGGCGAGGGCGTGCAGATCGCCAGCCAGTGGCTATCAATGCTGCCCTACCTGGCCACCATCGTCGTGCTCGTGCTGATCTCGCGCAACCCGGTCTGGATACGGGTGAACATGCCGGCGTCGCTGGGCAAAGCGTTTCACCCGGGGGGCTGATTCGACGACTTGTCTCGACGGCTTGTCGCGTGCCGCTGGCCGCACCCATAATTTCCGTTTTCGCGTTGATTCCACAGGAGACACCATGACCATGACATCCAAGCGTTCACTCATTCAACTCGCCGGCTGGTCCGCCATTGCCGGTGCAGCCGCCCTGGTGGGCTGCGGCAAGAAGGAAGAGGCCAAGCCGGCCGCACCGGCCGCGGCCAGCGCACCGGCCTCGGCCGCCGCCGCCAAGCCCGCGCCACTGAAGATCGCCTTTGCCTATGTCGGCCCGGTGGGCGATGGCGGCTGGACCTTCGCGCACGACAACGCCCGCAAGGCGATCGAGAAGGAATTCGGCGACAAGGTGGTCACCAGCTTCGTCGAGAAAGTGCCCGAGGCGGCCGACGCCGAGCGCGTCTTTCGCGACATGGTGGGCCAGGGCAACAAGCTGATCTTCGGCACCACCTTTGGCTACATGGAGCCCATGCTCAAGACCGCGCCCGACGCCAAGGACGTGAAGTTCGAGCACGCCACCGGCTACAAGCAAGCCGACAACATGCGCACCTACGACAGCCGCACCTATGAGGGCGCCTACATGGCCGGCGTCATTGCCGGTGGCATGACCAAGAGCAACACCCTGGGCGTGGTGGGATCGATCCCCATCCCCGAGGTCATCCGCAACATCAACTCCTTCACCCTGGGTGCGCAAAGCGTCAACCCCAAGATCAAGACCAAGGTGGTCTGGGTGAACGAGTGGTTCAACCCGCCCAAGGAAACCGAGGCCGCTCAGAGCCTGATCAATGGCGGCGCCGATGTGCTGTTCCAGAACACCGATTCTTCGGCCGTGCTGCAAACCGCAGGCAAGAACAAGAAGCTGGCTTTTGGGTGGGACAGCGATATGACGGCCTATTCGCCCGAGGCGCACCTGGCCTCGGCCATCATCAACTGGGCGCCGTACTACATCAAGGCCACGCGCGAGGCGCTCGATGGCAAATGGGCCGGCGGTGGCAACACCTGGTGGGGCGTGAAAGAGGGCGCGATCGACATCGTCTCCATCAGCGACAAGGTGCCGGCCGAAATCAAGGCCAAGGTCGAGGCCGCCAAGGCCGGCTTGAAGGACGGCAGCTTCGCGGTGTGGAAGGGCCCCATCACCGGCCAGGACGGCAAGGAAGTGCTGAAGAAGGACGAGGTCGCGGACGACAAATTCATGTCGGGCATCAACTTCTACATCAAGGGTGTTGAGGGCAAGGTGCCGACGGGCAAGTGATGCCAGCGCTGTGAAAACCAGGCCGTCCGTCCACAGCGATGGACGGCCTTTTTGCTTGTCAGGTATTGATGATCGACCTTGATGCCATCCCCCGCCAGCGCCTGCCCGGGCTGCTGCGCACGGCCCCCAAGGCCGAGCTGCACATCCACATCGAGGGCTCGCTGGAACCTGAGCTGATCTTCAAGCTGGCGCTGCGCAATGGCGTGGCGCTGCCCTATGCCGATGTGGCGGCGCTGCGCGCGGCCTATGCCTTCAGCGATCTGCAGAGCTTTCTCGACATCTACTACGCCGGCGCCAGTGTGCTGCTCACCGAGCAGGACTTCTTCGACATGGCCTGGGCCTACTTCGAGCGTGCCGCGGCCGATCATGTGCTGCGCGCCGAGGTGTTTTTCGATCCGCAAACCCACACCGAGCGTGGCGTGCCCATGGCCGTGGTGATCAACGGCCTGCATGCCGCCTGCGTGCGTGCGCATAACGAGTTAGGTGTCAGTGCGGATTTGATCCTGTGCTTCTTGCGCCACCTCAGTGAGGATGCCGCACTGACCACGCTGCAGGCCGCACTGCCGCACCGCCAGCAGTTCATCGGTGTGGGCCTGGATTCCAGCGAGCGCGGCCACCCGCCGGAGAAGTTTTCCCAGGTGTTTGCGCGGGCCCGGGCGCTGGGCCTGCATGTTGTGGCGCATGCCGGCGTAGAGGGGCCGCCGGCCTACATCGAGAGCGCGCTCGATGTGCTGCAGGCCCAGCGCATCGACCACGGCGTGCGCTGCCTGGAGAGCCCGGCCCTGGTGGCGCGGCTGGCGGCGTCACGCATGCCGCTGACGGTGTGCCCGCTGTCCAACGTCAAGCTGCGGGTGTTTGACAGCATGGCCGATCACAACTTGCCGGCGCTGCTTCAGGCCGGCCTGTGCGCCATGGTCAACAGCGACGACCCTGCTTACTTTGGTGGTTACTTGAACGACAACCTCCTGGCCCTGTTCGAGGCCCTGCCGCAGCTCGGTCCGCGCCAGGCCTACACCCTACTGCGCAACAGCTTTGAGGCCAGTTTTGCGACGCCGGCCGACAAGCAAGGCTGGATCGCGCAGCTGGATACTGCGTTCTCCGCCGCCGGCGCGGCGCCTTGAGGCGGCCCGAGGCGGCCCGAGGCGTCACACCGCGCCCCAACCGCGTCCCAACCGCGCCGCATTGCGCCCCACAGCGCCCAGGCCGCAGTCCGCCGAGATCCACTACCGACCACCTAACCCGGCAATCCATTGGACGACCCACAAAGGAGCATTGACATGGCCTACCAACACATGATCGTGGAACACCGCGGCGCCGCCGACTGGGTGACGCTGAACCGGCCCGATCAGCTCAATGCGCTCACCGTCGAATCGCTGGCTGAGTTGAACCATTACTTCGACAGCCTGCTCACGAACTACGCTGTGCGCGTGGTGGTGCTGCAGGGCGCCGGCCGGGCGTTTTGCGCCGGGCTGGACATCAAGGCCGCGCGCAGCCGCCATGCCGCGGTGGGCGCCAGCGGCTCCGACAAGCCGGTGCTCGCACGCAGCGTGGACGAATCCATGCAGAGCCAGCGCGAATTCAGCGGCCTGGTGATGCGCATGCGGCGCTGCCCGCAACCCGTCATCGGGCTGATCCACGGCCATGCCGCGGGCGGCGGCTTCTCCATCGCCCTGGGCTGCGATGTGCGCATCGCCGCCGAGGGCACAAAGATGAACTGCGCCTTCATCAGGATCGGCCTCTCGGGCTGCGAGATGGGCAACAGCTACCACCTGCCGCGCCTGGTGGGCACCTCGGTCGCGGCCGAGCTGATGTACACCGGCCGCTTCATCGATGCCCAGCGCGCCCTGCGCGTCGGCCTGGTGTCGGATGTCGTGCCACTGGATCAATTGCAGGCCACCGGTCAGGCCCTGGTGGCCGACATGCTGGCCACCGCCCCGCTGGGCCTACGCCTGACCAAAGAGTGCTTCTGGGCGGCGGTGGATGGCAACGACCTGCCATCGGTCATCGCCATGGAAGACCGCAACCAGGTGCTGACCGTGGCCAGCGGCAACCTGGCCGAGGGCATGGCGGCGTTTGTGGAAAAGCGCAAGCCCAACTACAGCTGCTAACACGCAGCGCCATCGACCATGACCCAGCCGCAGATCCCCGCCCAAGCCACCCCCGGCCAGACCAACCCTGCCCAAGCGAGCCTCGCCCACGCAAACCCCGGCCCCGCCGGCGCCATCCCCCGCACCACCCTGGCCCCCGGCCTGGAGGTGCCGCGCCTCATCGTCGGCCTGTGGCAGGTGGCCGACATGGAGCGCAGCGGCAGCCTGCTCGACACCGAGCGCGCCGCCGATGCCCTGGCCGCCTATGCCGATGCCGGCTGCGACGCTTTCGACATGGCGGACCACTACGGCAGCGCCGAGCTCATTGCCGGCCGGCTGCTGGCCCGTGGCCGGCACCCACTGGCCCGCGCCTTCACCAAGTGGTGCCCGAGCCCGGGCACGATGACGGCCGCCGCGGTGCGCGAAGGCTTCGAGCGCAGCCGCGCCCGCCTGGGTGTGGCGCGCATCGATCTGCTGCAATTCCACTGGTGGCAGTACAGCCATCCGGGCTACATCGACGCCCTGCACGAGCTGGCCGCGCTGCGCGTGCAGGGCTTGATCGGCCACCTCGGCCTGACCAACTTCGACGCCGATCACCTGCGCGTGCTGCTGCGTGATGGCGTGCCCGTGGCCACCAATCAAGTGTCGTTTTCCTTGCTCGACCGGCGCGCCGCCGGCCGCATGAGCGCGGTCTGTCTGGAGGGCGGCGTCAAGCTGCTGGCCTACGGCACGCTGGGCGGTGGATTCCTCACCGATCGATGGGTGGGCGCGGCCGAGCCAACGCAGATTGCCGACTGGAGCAAGTCCAAATACAAGCGCTTCATCGATGCCATCGGCGGCTGGGCGGCGCTGCAGCGCATCCTGGGCGCGGCGCAGGCGGTGGCGCGCAAGCACGGTGTCTCGGTGGCCAATGTGGCGGTGCGCTGGGTGCTGGAGCACGCCGCCGTGGGTGCCGTGATCGTGGGCGCGCGGCTGGGCGAGCGCGAGCACCGCGACGACAACCGGGCGCTGTTTTCATTCGCACTGGACGAGCAGGACCATGGCCGCTTGAACGAGGCCTTAGCCCAGGCCACACCGCTGGGCGGCGATTGCGGCGATGAGTACCGGCGCGCGCCCTTCCTCACCGCCTCCGGCGACTTGAGCCACCACCTGGACGCTTTGCCGCCGGTCTACCCGGTGCGTGATTCGGCCACCACCCTCGGGCGCCGGCAGGTCGACAGCGGCAGCGTGTGGGAAGCCAAGGCTGGCTTCTCTCGCGCCGTGCGCCAGGGCCAGCGCATCCTCGTCAGCGGCACCACCGCCACCCGCGGCAATGGCAGGGCGGTGTGCTTGGGCGATGCCGAGGCCCAGACGGTCGTCACCCTGGACAAGATCAAGGCCAGCATCGAGGCCCTGGGTGGCCGGCTCGAAGACGTGCTGCGCACCCGCATCCTGATGCGCGACGTGCAGCAATGGCCGGGCGTGGCCGAGGTGCATGGTCGTTATTTCGGTGACATCCGCCCGGCCAACACCCTGGTGGGCGGGCTGCAACTCGTCAGCGACTATGCGGTGGAGATCGAGGCCGAGGCCGAGGTCGGGCCCGGGCGTTGAACTAACTCAGTCGCGCTGCAGCCGCTTCACCAAGGCCGCACCTGTCAGCAGCTCCAGCTGGGCCTCCAGGCGGATCACGCGGCCGGTGAGGTCTTCGATCTTCAGCTGCTGCGATTTCATCGCCTCGGCTTGGCGGTTGACCTTGTCTTCGAGCTTGATCATGGACGTCAAGGCCGCCCAGACCTTGTCGGTGACACCCATCAGGCGGCTTGCCGGGCCACTGATCTGGCTGCCTTGGCCGCCTTGGCTTCCATGGCGGCGATGCGCAGGTTGCTGGTGGCGATGAAGTCAATGGCGTCGTCGATGGCGGCGCCGGCATTGTCGGCAGCGCTCTTGGCGGCATCGGCCAGATCGGCCAAGGTGTTGTCGGCCTCAGCGGATTGGTAGGCAAAGGCGCCGCGGCGCATCAGCTCGGAAAGCGGCAGGTCAAGCCGCTTGGCCTTGGCGGCGATGGTTCGCTTGTCCTGCGCGGTGGTCTGCACCACGATTCTCTCGACGGCTGCGGCCATGGGGGTGGCTCCTGGACGAATGCTTGAACGATGGACAGTGTATGTACATAGCTGCCGAAGTCAAGCACCGAGGCCAGGGGCCGAGCCCTGGCTTCGTGGCCAGGGGCCGAGCCCAGGCTTCGTGGCCAGGTGCCCCCCAGGCCGTGCCCTTCACTCCACCTTCTTGAACAGCGCCTGCATCTCCTCGATCGAGATCACGCGGTCGGTCTCGATCTTGCCACCGGTGATCTTCCACACCAGGGCCGGGCCGGTGACGTCGCCATTGGCATCAAACTCGATCGGTCCGGTGGCGCCGTGGTACTTGATGGGGCGGCCGGCCTTGATCAGATCAAGGGCGCGCTTGTACTCGGCAGGCCCCGTGCCCACGGGTGTGCCGTTGGCGGCGTGCACCTGGCGGATGGCGTCCTTGATGGCCGGGCCGCTCAGGTCCTTGGCGATGTTCATGGCCAGGCCGATGACCATCACCGCGTCGTACTGGGTGTGCACGCCCGGGCCCTTGCTGTCGGTCTTGAACTTGTCCTCGAAGGCTTTGTTGAAGGCGTCCACGTGTGGCCCCGCCACTTGGGCGTTATCCATGCCGAAGAAATCCTCCACATGCTGGGCGCCGACGCCGTTGACGAAATCAAGCGTGCGCATCGAGTTGTTCAGCGCCACGCGCTTGGGGCCGCCGAGTGACAGCCACTCGCGCACGATGGTCACCGCGTCTTTGGGGAAGCCGATGAGCAGCAGCGATTCGGGCTTGCTGGCCAGGGCGCGTGTCACCTCGGCGCGGTAGCTGGTCTGGTTGTCGTTGTAGGGCACCTCGGCCACGATCTCGCCGCCGAGTTTGCCCTTGGCCTGTTTGTAAAAACCCAGCATGTCCTTGCCGAAATCGGTGTTGACGTAGATCACCGCGGTCTTCTTGAAGCCGCGCCGCGTGGTCTCTGATGCCGTGGCATAGGCCTGGGTCTTGCTGGTCGGGATGGTGCGGAAGAAGTAGCCGCCGCTGCGCCCATCCAGGGTGAAGGGGCTGGCGGTGGAGCAGCAGGTCACCTGCACCACCTTCGATGGCGCCGTCACCGCCGCGATGATGGGCCCGGTGACGCCCGAGCTGATGGTGCCGGTGAAGGCCGCGACCTTTTCCACCTCGACCAAATATTTGGCGGCATCCACGCCCACCGTGGGCTGGCCTTGATCGTCGCGCAGGATGAACTGCACGGGGCAGCCTTTGACGCCGCCGCCGCCATTGATGTGCTCGAAGGCGAGCTCGGCGCTCTGCGCAATCTTCTTGGTGATGGGCGCCATCGAACCGGTGAGCGGCAGCACGCCGCCGACCTTGACGGGGCAATTGGCCTGCGCCGCTGCGCCGCTGGCCAGCATCAGGCCTGCAGTGGCCGCGATCAGGTGGCGCAGCACAGTGCCAACGCGCAAAGTGGATGGGATAGACAAGGGCTTCTCCTCAAAGGCAGGGTGGGTGGGTGATCCCGTGGGGGTCAAGGATCGGACGCGTGCAGCTTAAGTGTTCGCATGCCGCGAAACAATGGCCACTTCCCCGATCAGGCCGCGCGGGCGCAGCAGCAGCATGGCCACCAAGGCCGCGCCGATCAGGATCACCTGCACGGCCGCACCTTGCGTGGCCAGGCTGGGCGGCAGCAGCTTGGTGACGGCGATGCCGGAGACCGTCCAGATGGCCCAGACCACCAGCGCGCCGAGCAGGGCGCCGCGGTTGTTGCCGCTGCCGCCGACGATGAGCATGGCCCAGACCTGGAAGGTCATGATGGGCAAGAAATCAAAGGGGCTGACAAAGCCGATGTAGCCCACATACAGCGCGCCGGCCAGGCCCATCAACGTGGCGCCGATGACAAAAGCCTCCAGCCGAAATCGCCGCGCGCTCTTGCCCAGCGCCACCGCCGCCAGCTCATCCATCGCGGATGGCGCGCAGCACCCGGCCCCAGGGCGAGCGCAGCATGCGCTCCAGCGCCACATACACCGTGGCGGTGATGGCCACCAGCATCACCAGGTAGGCCAGGTTGAAGCTGGCAGGCGTGTCGAACCAGTTGGCCAGCGGCCGGCCCAGGCGCGTCAGGCCGTTCGGGCCGCCGGTGAGCTCCTGCCAGTTCAGGGCGACGAGCTGAATGCTCACGGCGATGCCAAATGAGGCGATGGCCAGGTAGTCGCCGCGCAGGCGCACCGTGAGCCAGCCAATGATCCACGCGGCCAGCGCGGTGACGAGCATCGCGCCCACCAGCCCCACGCCCCAATGCAGGCCCAGGTTGCCCAGGTGCCCGGCCTGCGGCGCGGCGGTGAGGATGGCGTGGGTGTAGCCGCCGATGGCATAGAAGCCGACGACGCCGGCATTGAACAGGCCGGTGAAGCCCCATTGCAGGTTCAGGCCCAGGGTGACGATGCCCAGGATCAGCACCACGCAACTGAAGAAGACCAGGTAGGAGGCGATGCCGCTCATCTTTCACCCTCGCGCTTCACACCCAACAGCCCCTGCGGCCGCAGCACCAGCACGGCCAGCAGCAGCAAGAACGACATCGCCGGCTTGTAGCCGGGGCTCACCCACAGCAGCAACACGTTCTCGGCGATGCCCACCAGCAGGCCACCGATCACCGCGCCGGGCAGGCTGCCAATGCCGCCCAGGATGGCCGCGGCAAACAGCGCCAGCAGCACGTTGCCGCCGATCTCGGGGTTGAGCTGGGGCGTCAGGCCGGTGAAGATGCCGGCCAGCGCCGCCAGGCCGCCGCCCAACAGCCAGGTGTTGCGGATGACGCGGTCCACCTCGATGCCGCAGTTTTGCGCCAGGGCCGGGTTCTCGGCGGTGGCGCGCATGGCGATGCCGGTGCGGCTGTAGGCTAAAAACAGGTGCAGACCGGTGACGATGGCCAGGGTGAGCAGCAGGATGAAGATCTGATCGGGCAGCACGCGCACGCCGGGCAGCAGCTCCGGGCTGATCTGCAGCTCTTTGGTGAAGAAACGCGACTCGTGGCCCCAGATCAGCACGATCACATGGCGCAGCACCAGGGCCACGCCATAAGACGCAAACACCAGGGTCAGGTGGTGCGCGCCGCTGCGGCGCAGGCGCGCAAAGACCATGCGGTCCACCCCCCAGGCTAACCCGCCGGTCAATGCGGCCGCCAGCAGCGCCGCCGCCAAGAGTTGCCAGCCAAAGGACAGCGGCCCGGTGGGCACGCCCGGGCCCATGAAGCTGATGAACACCAGGCACAGGTAGCCGCCCCAGGTGAGCAGCTCGGCATGCGAGAAATTGGCGAACCGCATGATCTGCATGGTGAAGGAGACACCGATGGCGCCCAGCGCAATCACCGCGCCGGTGAGGATGCCATCGGCCAGGGCCTGGCCGATCATGGGGTGGCTCCTGGTGCTGCGCTGGGCGCCGCGCCGCCCAGAAAAGCCGCGGCCACATTGGGGTTACCTAACAATTCAGCGGCGCGTCCTTCGACGCGGTCGCGGCCCTCGGCCAGCACATAGCCGCGGTCCGACATGCGCAGCGCGGCCTTGGCGTTTTGTTCCACCATCAAGATCGCCACGCCGGCGCTGGCCAGCTCGCGCAGCGTGGCGAAAACCTCGTCCACCAGCCTGGGCGACAGGCCGGCCGTGGGCTCATCGAGCAGCAGCACCGGCGGATCGGTCATCAGCGCGCGGGCAATGGCCAGCATCTGGCGCTGCCCCCCGGAAAGCGTACGCGCCAGATCGCGCCGCTTGTCGGCCAGGATGGGGAAAAGCGTGTAGGCGCGCTCCAGGCGCTGGGCCATCAGGCTGCGCGCGGGTGGCGAGCCTGGCTGAGCGCCGGGCTGTGCCCCTGGTTGCGAGCTTGGCTGCGAGCCTGGCGGCGGGCCCGATTGACCGTGCAGCAAATGGCCACCCGCCAACAGGTTGTCGTGGATGCTCAGGGTGGTGAAGACATTGGCCGTCTGCGGCACAAAGCCCACGCCCGCGGCCACCACCTGGTGCGGCGGCAGGGCGGTGATGTCGCGCCCGGCCAATGTGACGCGGCCGCCCTCGATCAGGACGCTGCCGACGATGGCCTTGAGCAAGGTACTCTTGCCCGCGCCATTCGGGCCAATGATGCTCACCACCTCGCGCACGGCCACGTGCACCGAGGCGCCGTGCACGATGGGCAAGCCCGGCACATAGCCGGCGACCAGGGCGCTGACTTGCAGCAGCGCGGGCGGGGCCAATTCGCTCTGTTGTGCAACTTCATGTTGCGCACCTTCGTGCTGCGCACTACCGGATTCGCCCGTCGAGCGGCCAGGTGGGCCCAGCGCACTCACGCCGGCACCTCGCCCAAGTAGGCATCCAGCACGCGCGCATCGCCGCGCACGGTCTGCGCATCGCCCTGGCAGATCACCTGGCCCTGCACCATCACCACGATGGGCGCGCACAGGCGCATCACCAGATCCATGTTGTGCTCGATCACCAGAAACGACATGCCGGCGCGGTGCAGGGCTTGTATGCGCTCGACCAGGGTCTCCAGCAGGGCCGGGTTGACGCCCGCGGCCGGCTCATCCAGCAAGATGAGTTGGGGCTCGACCATCAGCACCCGCGCCAGCTCCAGCAGCTTGTGCTGGCCACCGGACAAGCGCCCGGCCAGGTCATTGGCTTTGGCTGCCAGGGCGCAGGTCTCGAGCACGGCCATGGCCTTGTCGCGCGCCACGCGTTCTTGCCGCGCCACCACACCCGGGCGCAGCCAGTTGTTCCAGAACTGTTCGCCGGCTTGGTGGGTGGGCACCAGCATCAGGTTCTCAAGTACCGTCATTTGCGGGAAGGGGCGCGGCACCTGGAAGGTGCGTGCCAGGCCACGGCGAAAGATCTGGTCGGGCGCGTGGCCATCGATGCGCCGGCCCTGGAAGCTTATCTCGCCCACGCTCGGCGCCAGGGTGCCGGCGATCAGGTTGAACAGCGTGGTCTTGCCCGCTCCATTGGGGCCGATCAGGCCGGTGATGTGGCCGGCGTGCACCTGCAGATCCACACCGTCCACAGCGCGCAGGCTGCCGAAGGATTTGCGCACCTGCTGCAGTTGCAGCAGGGGTGGGGCGGGGGTGGCGGCAACGGTGGCGGTAAGGGATGCAGAAGCGGTGGCAGCAACAGGTGTGGCGCCGTTGCGCCCGAACATGGTCGCGTCCTTCACAGGTTATCTCGCCTCACCCACACTGGTGTTGTGGCGCAACAAGGCGGTGACCTCGATCTCGACTTTGGCCTCGTCCACCACCAAGGCGCAGCACACGGTGGTGTTGGTCGGCCGCGCAGGGCCCAGGCGGCGCTTGAGCACGGCGCTGACCTCGGCCACGTCACCCCGTTCGGGCACGTAGACGCGCACGCGCACCACGTCGTCCAGGCGGGCCGGCACCTCGGCCAGGGCGGCTTCGATGATGTCCAGCGCGCGATCGGCCTGCGCCTGGGCTGTGGGGGGCCAGGACTGGCTGGCGACATCAAAGCCGACGGTGCCGGAGACGAAGATCCACTCGCCATCGACCACGGCGCGCGAGTAGCCGGCCAGGGCCTCCCAGGGTGAGCCACTGCTGATGTGGCGGCGGGTGTGTGCAGTCATAGGTGTCTCATACCGAAATGTCCTGAAAGCGCGGCTCGCGCCAGCGTTCTGTGATGAGGATATCGCGCAGCCGCGCCACGGCCTGCCACAGCTGGCCATGGTTCACTGTGCTGGGCGCCAGGCCAAAGCGGATGACATCGGGCTGGCGGAACGAGGCCACCACGCCAGCATCCAGCAAGGCCTCGCAACTGGCGCCGCCGCCGGGGCAGGCAAAGGCCAGGTGGCCGCCACGCTGGTCGTAATCGGTGGGTGAAATCTGCGCCACACCAAGCCCGCCACATTGCTGCTGCAGCAGAGTGGAAAGCAGGATGGACAGCGACCGATGCTTGGCAAACAACTGAGCCGGATCGACCCGCGCCCAGACCTGCGCGGCGCAATCCATCACGGCGTTTTGCAGCACCGGCATGGTGCCGCCGATGAGAGACAGCATGCCCGGCGCAGGCTCGTAATCGCCGACAAAGTTCATGCGGTCGGCGTGCCCCAGCCAGCCCGGCAGCGCCGGCCAGCCGCGGTCTTGCAGATCACGGCGGATGTAGGCCAGCGCCGCAGCGCCGGGCCCGGCCGAGAGGTATTTGTAGCTGCAGGCCACGGCGAAATCGGCACGGGCCTCGGCCAGACCCACAGGCACGGTGCCGGCGCTGTGCGACAGGTCCCACAGCACGCGTGCGCCCACCCGGTGCGCGGCGGCCGTCACCGACGCCAGGTCCCAGCGCCGGCTGCTGCGGTAATCGGCGTGGGCCAGCACGACCATGGCGACCTGGGGGCCTAACGCTGCGGTCAAGCCGTCGGCGCTGTCGACGGCCTGCGCGCGCCAGCGCCCGGCGCTGTGCGCCACGATGCCCTGCACCACATGGGCATCGGTGGGGAAGCCCTCGCGTTCATAGAGGATGAGATTGCGCGCCGGCTTGGGTGCGGGCAGGGGTGCAGCCTGCTCCTGCGCCGCCAGTTGCAGGCCGTAGGCCAGCAGCTTGTGCAGCGCCACGGTGGTGTTGTCGATGGCGATGACATCGGCCGCCGGTGCGCCAATCAAGGGTGCCATGGCCGCGCCGATGCGCTGTGGCGCGTCCAGCCAATCGGCCATGTGCCAGGCGTGGCGCCTGTGGCCCGACCACTCGGCGTGCAGGGCCTGCTGCATGCGCGCTGGCACACCGCGCGGCATGGCGCCGAGCGAATTGCCGTCGAGGTAAATCTTGCCTTCGGCGGGCGGCTCGAACTCGTCACGCAGCCAAGTCAGTGAGTCGGCGGCGTCAAGAGCCAGGCAGTCGGCCAGGGTGATCATGTGGGGCCCGTGGGTGGGGTTGGGTTGGCGATGGAAACGCTGAGGGTGGTCGCGGTCTCCGAATCGGCGGCAGCGCCCCAACCGTAAACAGCGCGCGCCGCCTCGGCCGTGATGTAGCCCGATGCCAGATCGGCGGCCACCCGCTGCGGCTCGCGTTGCGCGGCGGGGCCAAAGCCACCGCCGCCGGGCAGGTCCACCTGCAGCCGCCCACCGGCCGGCACGGCGATGTTGCCCTTGCCCTCAATGCGTTCACTTTGGCCGTTGGCGGCAATGATCATCGCCGAGCCTTTGGCGCCATCGCCGCCGCCGCTGCGCCCGCGCGCCGGGTGGTGGCGGCGATCAAAGGTGGCGGCGGCGCAGTTCAAACCCTGGCCATGCCGGGCGCCGACGACGATGCGCTGTGCCAGGCCGCCGCGCCATTGGCCAGCGCCGCCGGAATCGGGCAGGAACTGCTTCTCCCAGAACACCAGGGGCGCTTGCGACTCGGTCACCTCGATGGGGATGCCGCCCACGCCCGAGGGGAAGGCGGTGGTGGACAAACCATCCTTCGCCGGCCGCGCGCCGGTGCCGCCCAGGCCGACGCTCATGGTGTTGAAGGCGGTGGCGGTGGTCGTGGCGGGGGCCGAAGCCGAAGCCGATACCGCTGACGATGCCGCTGCCGAAGCCGCCGCCGCCCCCTGCGTCATCGCCAGCACCCAGATGCTGCCCGCGGATTCAGCCGGCACCTGGCCGCCAAGCGCGGCTTCCAGGGCGCCAAACATCAGGTCGGGCAGCATCTGCCCAATCACATGCCGCGCCGTCACCGGCGCCGGGCGCAGCGGGTGCACGATGCTGCCTGGTGGCGCCAGCACGTCGAACGGCGCCAAAGAGCCGGCGTTGTTAGGCACCTCGGGCGCGATCAGGCACTTCAGGCCAAACACCGAGTAGGCATCGGTGTAGCACTTGGGCGAGTTGATGCCGCGCGCCGAGGCCGGTGACGAGCCGGCGTAATCGACCACCACGCGCTCGGCCTCGATGCGCAGCTGCGCGTGCAAGTCAATCACCGCCTCATAGCCATCCAGGCGCATGTGGGCGCGCCAGCAGCCCTGCGGCAGCCGGGCGATGGCGGCCTGGGTGGCGGCGCGTGAGTGCACAAGGATGTGCTCGGCCAGGGCATCGAGGTTGTGCAGCTTGAACTCGGCAAACATGTCGCGCAAGCGCGCCGCGCCGACCTCATTGCACGACACCAGCGAGAGGATGTCGCCACGGGCCTCGACGGGGTTGCGCGAGTTCGCCTGGATCACGGCCATCAGGTCTTCGTTCAGCACACCCGCCTTGACCAGGCGCAGGTGCGGAATGCAGGTGCCTTCCTCAAACACTGAGCGCGCCTCGGCCGAGAAGCCGATGCCGCCGACATCAATCGTGTGGCAGGTGGAGGCGAACAGGGCTAACGGTGATGTGACGTGCCCATCGGCCGGCGTGGCGTGACCATCGGGCACTGTGTTGAGCTCAGCAAACACCGGCGTGACGACGACGTAATCAAACAAGTGCCCCGTGCCCAGCCAGGGATCGTTGGTGACGAAGACATCGCCCGGGCGCATGCTGGCCAGCGGGAAGTGCTGCAGGAAATGGCCGACCGCGCTGGCCATGCTGTTGACATGGCCGGGCGTGCCGGTGACGGCTTGGGCCAGCATGCGCCCGCTGCAGTCGTACACCCCCGCCGAGAGATCACCGGCCTCGCGCGCCACCGAGCCAAAGGCGGTGCGCAGCAGGGCCTGGGCCTGCTCTTCGACGACGGCGATCAGGCGGTTCCACATCACCTGGGTGCGGATGGCCTGCAGCGGGTGGGGGCTGATGGAAGCGGTCACTGCAATGTCTCCAGCAGCAGGTGGCCGGCCGCAGCCACCGTGGCCACCCAGCCGGCGGGCACGACGGTGGTGGTTTCATGCTCGGCCACCAGGGCCGGGCCGATGACGCGGGCGCCGACGGGCAGGTCGAAGCGCCAGTGGGTGTCGCAGGCTTCTACCTCGCCGAGCTCGGGGTTGAACACCTGGCGTTGGCGGCTGGCCTGGGCGGCCGTGGTGAGCGGTCCGGGCGGCGACGATGGCGCTGGCCCTGCCAGTGTTGACGGCGCTGCTGGTGTTGACATTGATGCCGGCGCCGCTTGCAAGGCAGACGCGGCCGTCGACACGCTGACCGACCAGGTCACCGCCTCCACCGCCGAGCCGCCGATGCGCAGGCCGTAGACGCGTTCATACGCCGCTTCGAAGGCCTCGCACAGCCGTTGCAGCCCAGCCGTGTTCAAGGTGCCAGCAGGCACCTGGACGCTGAGCTCATGGCCCTGGCCCTCATAGCGCAGCTCGGCCAGGCGCTCCACTTGCAAGGCCGTAGGGTCCACGCCCAAGGCCAGTGCTGCCGGGGTGACCACGGCGCGGGCCTCGCCCTCCATGGCCTGCAGCCGATCATTCAGCACCGCGGCATTGGATCCAAGCAAGCGCCCGTGGTCGCTGCGCACCACCTCAAACGCAATGGGTGCACGCAAAAAACCTATCGCCGATCCAACACCCGCACCGGCCGGCACCAACACGCGGCCAATGCCCAGCTTGGTGGCCAGTCGCGCGGCGTGCAGCGGCGCCGCGCCGCCAAAGGCGACCATGGAGCAATCGCGGATGGACTTGCCGCGCTCGATGGCATGCACGCGCGCGGCATTGGCCATGTTTTCCTCGACGATTTCACTGACGCCGGCGGCGGCCCACAAGGCGATGCGCCGATCGGCCGCGCTGGCCGTGAGCCGCGCGCTGGGCGCGTCGCCCGACCCCGGCGCACTCGTGAACGCGCCCGAGCCCGGCGCATCGGCCCCCGCGCACATGCCCAACATCTGGCCCACATCGCACCTCAGCGCCGCGCCCGCCGCCTGCACATCCAGCGCCATCCTCCCGGCCGCAAAGCGCAGCCCATCGATGCGCCCCAGCACCAGGTTGGCGTCGGTCACGGTGGCGGCCAGGCCGCCGCGGCCATAGCAGGCGGGCCCGGGCTCGGCGCCGGCCGAATCCGGGCCCACGGTGATGCGCGACATCGCATCCACCCGGGCGATGGAGCCGCCTCCGGCGCCGATCTCCACCAATTCGATAACAGGTATACGCACCGGCAGGCCGCTGCCCTTGAGGTTGCGGTAAATGCGGCCGATCTCGAAGCGCCGGGCGCGCTCGGGCTGGCCCTGGCTGATGAGGCACAGCTTGGCGGTGGTGCCGCCCATGTCGAAGGCCATGACCTCGCCCAGGCCGCCCTCGCGCGCCAGTTGCGCGGCCAGGATGGCGCCACCGGCCGGGCCGGATTCAACCAGGCGGATGGGGAAGCGCCGCGCCTGATCGAGTGTGGTCAGGCCACCGCCCGACATCATCAGCAGCAGCGGGCAGGCCAGCCCTGTGGTGTCCATGCGCTGGCGCAGGCCGCTCAGATAACGTGCCATCAGCGGGCGCACATAGGCATTGGCGCAGGTGGTGGAAAAGCGCTCGTACTCGCGCATTTCCGGGCACACCTGGCTGGACAGGCAGACCGTGATCTCGGGCCCCATGACGGCGGCGACGATGTCGCCAGCGCGCTGCTCATGCACTGGCCAGGCATGGCCGTGGATGAAACCGATGGCCACGGCCTGCACGCCGGCCTGGCGCATTTGCTGGGCGGCGGCCTCGACGCCGGCTTCATCCAGCGCCAGCAGCACCTGGCCATCGGCGGCCATGCGCTCGGCCACGGTGAAGCGCAGCGGCCGCGGCACCAGCTCGGGCGCTCGCTCGATGTTCACGTCGTACTGCTCGTAGCGTTTCTCGTAGCCCATCTCCAGCACATCGCGAAAGCCTTGCGTGGTGAGCAGGGCGGTGCGCGCGCCCTTGCGCTCGATCAGGGCATTGGTGGCCAGGGTGGTGCCGTGGATCATCAGCCCGACATCGCCCGGCGCTACGCCCGATTCGGCCAGCAGGCGCGCGATGCCCTCCAACACCGCCAGCTCGGGCTGGCGCGGTGTGGTCAACACCTTGCAGCTGTAGCGCTGATTGGCGGTCTCCAGCACCACATCGGTGAAGGTGCCGCCGATGTCGCTGGCCAGGCGGGCGCGGGCGGGGGTCGGCGCGCCATCGGCCGGTCGAGACCGCGCGGCGGCGACCGGCGAGAAGGGCTTGGGTTCAGGCGATGTCATGGGCGACGCTGTGAGCAATGGACGCGTTCTTTGTTCGCTAGTCAAATCGACGCCGACTGAAACCGCGCCTCGCGCCAGCGGCCATCGTCAAGGATGGCGCGCAGCCGCTGCAGTGCCTCCCACAGCTCGACATGCTGGGTGGTCAGCGGGTGCAGGCCAAAGCGCAGGGCATCGGGCTGGCGGGTGGAGACCACCACGCCGGCCGCCACCAGGGCCTGGCCCAGGGCGTTGACATCGGCGCCCGGCGCGGTGAAACGCAACGCTACATGGCCGCCGCGCCGGGCCGGCTCACGCGGGCTGATCACGCTGAGCTCGGCGCTGTCGAACTGCTCATCGACCAGGCGGATCAGCGTCTGCCCCAGCGAGCGGTGGCGGGCATCGAGCGCGGCGACATCCACCTCGCGCCAGATGTCGGCTGCGGCACCAAAGGCGGCATTGGCAATCACCGCGGGTGTGCCCACCAGGTGGCGGCGCATGCCCGCGGCGGGCTGGAAATCGGGCGCGAAGGCAAAGGTCTCGGCGTGTCCCATCCAGCCCGCGATGGCCGGCCAGGCGCTGCCCTGCCAGCGTGGGTGCACATACATCCAGGCCGGTGCGCCCGGGCCGCCGCACAGGTATTTGTAGCCGCAGCCCAGAGCCAGATCGACATCGGCGGCGCGCAGGTCTACGACCACCGCGCCGGCCGAGTGCGACAGGTCCCACAACGCCAGCGCGCCATGGCGATGCGCCAGCGCGGTGAGGCCCTGCAGATCGAGCCGCAAGCTGCTGCGGTAATCGACATGCGACAGCGCCACCACCGCCACATCGCCCGGCGCCAGGGCAGCGGGCAGCTCGTCGATGTGGGCGATGTCGCGCAGCTCGAAGGTGGTGCTGTCGTTGCTGTTGCCGCTGTTGCTTGCGGTGCTGCCGGTGCTGCTGCCGCCACCACTACCGCCGCCGAGCCCAGCCTGTGCAGCCCGCACCGCCGAGGCCTGGGCGATGCCTTGGGCCACATAGCGGTTGGATGGAAACACGCCGCGCTCGACCACCATCACACGCCGCGGCGCCCTTGCTGCCAGGGCCAGTTGCAGCAGCTTGAACTGGTTGACGCTGGTGCTGTCGGCAACGATCACATCGTCGGCACCGGCGCCAATGAGTGGCGCCACTGCGGCACCTAGAACGCGAGGCTGCTCCAGCCAATCGGCTTCGCTCCAGCCGCGCCGGCGGGCCACGCGCCAGCCCCCCTCCAAAAGCGCCTGCACACGCTGCGGCGCGGCCAGCGGCATCGGGCCGATGGAGTTGGCATCGAAGTACAGCGTGCCCGGCGTGCCCGGCGCAAAGCGCGCGGCCAGGGCGGCCAAGGGGCAGGGCCGCGCATCGAGCGCGGCGCAGTCTGGGCGCGTCTGCTTCATGCGCGCTGTGTGCCTTCAAAGCCGGAGTGCGCATCGGCTTCGAGCTGGCCGCGAATGATGTCGATCTCGACTTCGTGCGTGGCCACCAGGCGCTGCCAGCGTGCATCGTCCATGGCCGCCGTGCGCCAGGCCAGCAGGCTGACGACGCAGCTGGGCTCGGCATGGCCCAGGGCCAAGCCCGCAGACACCCGGGCCTGGATGCGCGGCGCCAGGGCGATGGCTTGCATAGGCGGCGCCACGCTTTGCGCATCGGCGCCGACCCAATAGTCGATCAAACCCAGCTCGGCATGCACGCGCACCCGCACCCAGCCCGGCGCGCCATCAAACAAGGATTGACCGGTGAACACATCAGGCTCGATCTGGCGCGTGTGCCACAAGCCCAGATTCCAGCGCGCCAGGCCCGCGGCTGTGCTCAGCAGTGCCACGGCCGCGGCTGCAGGGGCCTGGCACAGGCGCGAGCACACATGGGCGGCATGGGCATCGGTGGGCATGCGAGCCATGCTACTTGCACGTTGGCGGCCGCGGTATTGACGGTTTCGCCAGGTCTTCGCCTTACCATGGCCCATGGTTTGGCGCTGCCTGAGTGGCCAATGTGGCCCTGCGGCGACCCGCCCACAGGGGAGATCGAAATGATGTGCAGCCGTTTGATGTGCAGCCGCTTGTGTTTGATGGTCAGCATGCTCTGGCTGGCCTCCTGTGGTGGTGGCCAGTCGCCGCCTGCTGTGACCGCCGCCACGGCCGCCGCCGCGATGGTGGCAGGCCAGACCCAGGCACCGCAACGGCGGGCCCTGGCCGTGGCCGATGCCGACGCCGACACCGTGCTGCCCCTGGACGCCGCCAATGAGCTGATGGACTACGCCGAGGTGCACTACGCGCAGTTCTTCCCAAGCCACGCCACAACCGACTTTGCCTTGGGCTACACCTACCGCTACTACCCCGCCACCGGCATCTACCTGGGCGTGCGCGATGGCCATGTCTATGTGCTGGGCGGGGCCTTTGGTGAAGAGATCGTGCCGGTGGGGCCGCTGGCCGCCTTCATCACGCCGCGCCCGCGTACGCCCTCGGGCCTGTGCAGCAGTGCTGGCGCCTGGTCGCTGTACGCCACGCGTTCAGCGCGGGTGGGCAAAAACGTCGGCGTCACCGTGGCCGGCTGCGCGGGCGCGCTGAGCGCGCTGCAGTGGCAGCAGACCGCCGGGCCGACGGTGGCCCTGCTGTCCGACAAGACCCAGACCCTGAGCTTTGATCCACCGCAGGCGGGCAGCTATGCCTTCAGCGTGAGCTTCACCGACGCCCTGGGTTTGCGCCGCTTGGACTCGATCACGCTGGCAGTGGCCAACGCGGACGGCACGCTGACCGCGCCGACATCCGAAGGCGACCCCGTGCCCACCACCGCATTGACGCTGCGCGCCAGCCACTCGGTGCGCATGGGCGGCAAGGTCTCGGTGCGCGCCTGGCCCGGCGTGGTGGGGGGTGACAACGTCAAGCAGGTCACCTGGACGCAGATCGAAGGCCCGCCGGTCGAGCTCGACACCAAGACCAGCCGGCTGGCGCTGTTCACGGCGCCGCAGGTGACGCGCGACACCTTGATCCGCCTGCGCGCCACCCTGCACACCGACCAGGCGCGCAGCGAAAGCGACGACGTGATGATCCTGGTGGAGCACCATGCCCAGGCGCCGGCCGACGACGGCGATGCCATGTGGGCCGGCGAACACGTGCCCAGGCTGTACGCCTACCAAGCCGCCGGCCCCTACCGCGACGCCCTGCGGCGATGCGTCTACGACCCACTGATCTTGCACTCGGGCCCGCGCTACAACCTGTGCAACCTGGCCGTGCTGCCCTTCATTGCGCAAGACGGCAACGCCGAAGTGCCCAGCGTCGAAGCCGTGATGTCACGCGTGCTGGTGTCGCACGATTGGCTGGGCCGCAACTTCGAGAGCTATCTGCGCACCCAGGACACGCGCGGCGACATCCGGCGCATGCTCAAAAGCGTGACGGCCATCGTCATCTCCACGCAGATCCGGCCTTCCTACTACTACGCCGGCACAGGCGCGATTTATCTCGATGCCGATGCGCTGTGGCTAACGCCGAAAGAGCGCGACACCATCAACGAAGCACCCGACTACCGCAGCGATTTTGGCGATGAGCTGAAGTTCGCCTCGCTCTGGCGCTATGTGCAAAACAACCAGAATATTTTTGCCCATGCCGACCCGCGTGAGCGCATCACCCGCAACCACACCGACCTGCACCACGAGCTGACCTGGCTGCTGTTCCATGAATTGATCCATGCGCTGGATTTCCTGCCGCCCTCGGCCTATGCCAGCCTGCAGCGCAGCAGCAGTGCCTGGGCCAATATTTCCCCGCGCTACAACCGCTACGAGCTCACCTCCGACACCGTGCCCGCGGCCTATCCTCTGCTGTCGAACGAAATGTTCGGCCTGGGCCAGGTGCAGTTCCACGGGGCCACCGCCAGCACTGCCCAAAAGGCCTATACACCGGCCGATGTGGCGAGCTTCTTTGCGCCCGATCTGGCCGTGGACGACTACAACTACTCCACCGCACGCGAAGACGTGGCCATGACGCTGGAGGCCTTCCTGATGCAGCACCGATGGGGCATACAGCGCGATGTCGCCATCACCGATGCTTTCGCGTCGGGCACGGCCGGCGCCGCGATCACCGTGCGCTGGGGCCAGCGCGGGCGCATTGGCGAGCCCGCCATCCAGCCGCGCACCGTGGCCATCGCCCAGGCCCTGGTGCCCTGGGTGGATGCCAACGAGGTGGCGCTGCTGCCCCTGCCCACCGACATGCGCGCGGGCGAGAGCTGGACGGCGAACCTGTCCCAACCCGCGCCGCCGCGGCGGGCGCAGGCGCTGCAGGTGGTGCCGACCTGGCTGGACACAGGGCGCATGCAGCGCGAACGGCGGCACATGCAGCAGCACCGCCAGGGTGGCAAGCGGCTGCCGCCGGTGGCGGCGGGGCCGGCGTGACGGGCCGGGTGGGCACCCAAAAAGTGACCAGCGTGGTGACCAGCGTGGCGACCTGCGTGGCCGCCCAGGCCTACATCGTGGCCCAGATGCGCTCCAGCAGCATCTCGCTGGAGCCATCGACAAACCCCGCGACGCGCGCCCCCAGCAGGTGGCGCGAGAACGGGTGGTGCTCGCGCAGGCCCTCGGCGCCCATGGCCTGGGCCAGGGCCGGGATGTGGCGCTCAGCCATGCGGGTGGACAGCAGCTTGGCTTGTGCGGCGCTGCGCTGGGCGTCTTCGCCGGCGTCGATTTGCTCAGCCGCGCTGGCCACCATCAGCCGGCAAGCGGCCAGATCGCTCGCCGCCTCGGCCAAGCGCCAGCGCCAGCCTTGGTGATCACCTAAGCTTTGGTTAAAGGTGTGGCGTGTTTGGCCGTAGGCATGGGCCACGCGCAGGCATTCGGCCACCATGCCACAGCACATCGCCGCGATGTAGGTGCGTGCGCCGTTGATCGAGGTGAGCGCGGCCTTGAAGGCCTGGCCCGGCGGGTGCAGCAGCTCATCGGCCGTGGCGATGTAGCCCTCCAGCCGGAAGCCGCCGGTGCCAATGCTGTGTTGGCCGCCAAGTGCGAAGGCCGGCTCGCGGACGAAGCCGCTGCGCTGGCCATCGACCAGGAATGCGGCGATGCCGCGGCCACCGCTGCCCGGTGCGGTTTGCGCATAGAGCACGATGACATCGGCCTTTGCTGCATTGGTGATCCAGGCCTTGGCGCCATTGATGCGCCAGCCGCCATCCACTGGCGATGCAAGGGTGGTGATGGCCGCGAAATCCGAGCCCGCGCCGGGCTCGGTCAATGCCGTGCAGCCCAGGCGCCGGCCGGCGATCAGATCGGGCACATAGCGCTGGGCCAGCGCCGCGTTGCCATGGCGCGCCAGCTTGGCCGCGATGTTGTGGGTGTTGATCAGCGACATGGTGAAGCCGAAATCGCCCGCCGCCAGCGCCTCGGCCACGGCCACCTTGCAGGTGAAGGACGCGTCCAGGCCGCCGTGCTCAATGGGCACCTGCAGCGCCGTCAAGCCCAGTGGCACTGCTGCCGCCAGGCCCTCGTGGCCAATGCGGCGCTCGCGCTCCCAGCGGGCGGCGCTGGGGGCGATGAGGTCGCGCGCCAGGGTGTGGGCGCTGTCAACGATGTGGGCTTCTTTGATCGACAGGGGCATGGGGGTCTCATTGGCTGACTCACTCAATCACCCGACCATAGCGCAGCATGGTCGCGCCGCGAGTTGCTCACAACGGCGCTGTCGTGCTGCCGGCAGGCGCTGGCAGCACCGAGTTGCCGGCGCGAGTTGCCGGCGCGAATGGCCGGCAGTTAAGATGGTCATCTTGATGGTCATGAAAGCCCGCCATGCCCGAATTTTCAATTGCCCAGGCCAAGGCGCAGTTTGCCCACCTCGTGCAACAGGCCGAAGCCGGCCAGGCCGTGCGCATCACGCGCCGTGGCCGCCCGGTGGCCGTCGTGCTGTCTGGCGCCGAATATGAGCGCCTGTCGGCCGCGCCGGCCACGCGTGACAGCCTGTTCGACTTCACCACCCGCCTGCGCCTGGAGGCCATGGCCGCGGGCCAAAGCCTGATGGGTGAGGCCGACCTTGCGGGCCTGCGCGACAACTCGGAACGCGCGGCCCAGATCGATTGGGCCTGAGGCGGCCGCCCGGCCCCCGAACGCGATTTCAGGGCGACCTTCCAGCCAAACCCACCCGGCGCACCCCCATGCCCCTGCGCTACCTGCTCGACACCAACGTCGTCTCCGAGCTCACCAAGCCCTTGCCCAATGCCGCCGTCGTGCTCACCCTGCGCCAGCACGAGCGCGATTGCGCCATCTGCGCCATCACGCTCGAAGAGCTGGCCTTCGGCTGCGCCCGCACTCCATCCCCCCAGCGCCAGGCCTGGTTCAGCCAGTGGCTGCAAGGCCTGGCCAGCCGCCTGCCCGTGCTGCCCTTCGATTCGCCCGCCGCACTGTGGCTGGGCCGCGAGCGTGCGCGCTTGCAAGCCCTGGGCCGCCCCGCACCGCGCACCGACGGCCAAATCGCCGCCGTGGCCGTGACGCAGGGCTTGACCCTGATAACTCGCAATGGGCGCGACTTTGCGGGGTTTGAGGGGCTGCGGGTGGGAGATTGGTATCGTGATGCGGGCAATGTTTGATCCAACGACCTGCGCCCATGGTGCGGGC
The DNA here is from genome assembly GCA_043720415.1 of Ideonella sp. GTDB lineage: Bacteria > Pseudomonadota > Gammaproteobacteria > Burkholderiales > Burkholderiaceae_C > Pseudaquabacterium. Next base: position 10,705 of record JAYSSS010000170.1, on the reverse strand, counting down.
CGCATCCACGCGAGGCCTCCCCATGGCTGACACGATTGAACTCGTGCCCGTGCACCCTGAGCACTCCGCCGTGCGCCGCAGCACCGCCATGGATGTGGTCTACATCCATGGCCTGGATGGCGATGCAGGTGGCACCTGGCGCCACAACGCGCAATGCTGGTGGCCCCAGTGGATTGCCGACGATCACCCGCGCGTGCAGGTCTGGTGCCTGGGTTACCCCGCCAAGATCGGCCACCTGTCCCGCCTGGGCGCTTCGTCGCAGTTGAACAGCACGGATCTGGCAACGGCCTGTTTGGGACTCTTGCGCGATAGACACATCGGCCAGCGGCCGTGCATCTTTGTCTGTCACAGTCTCGGTGGCCTGCTCGCCAAGCGCCTCCTGCTGGAGGCCAACCGCTCCGAAGAGGTCGATCGGTTTCAGCACGACAACGTGGCGGCGATCATGTTTTTGGCCACGCCGCATCGTGGCTCGGCTGTTGCCGATGTACTGGATCGGCTTGCCGGAGCCAAGAACGTCGCTATCAAGGTGATCACAGCGACCTTGGGGTTCGGCGTGGTCGATCTGGGCTCGAATGTCTTGACCACGACCGCGTTGATCGACGAACTGAAGCAGGGCGCGGCCGGTCTGCAGGAACTCAACGAGACCTTCGGGCAGTACTACGCCGAGCGTCACTCGCGCGATCCCATGCGGGTGCGGGTGTTTGCCGAGACGGCAGCGATGCAAGTTGCCGGATTTCCGACCAAGGTGGTTGTGGACTTCGAAAGCGCCAATCCGAATCTCAAGCCCCGCGCCGGTGCCTCACCTGTCGTGCCCGTAAAAGTGCCGGGCGCCGACCACTCGTCCATCGTCAAGTTGACAGAGAAGGATGGCTTGGTGTGGCAATCCCTGTGCAAGCTCATTGCCGATGTCGGCACCGAGCGCGGCAGCTTCGCCTTCGACGATCCGCTGCGCAATGAAGTGGCGCGCGGCATCTACTCGGCAACCAAAGAGCGGCCGTTGCTGGTGGGCCTACCAAGCCTGGCGGCGTTGGCAGTGGGCCTAGCGCCCATGGAACGCGCGCATGCCTTGGCAGAGTCATTGGCCGACACAAAAGGCAAGTCGCTGAACGAAGCGACTGCAATGCTTGAAAACGCCCTGCACGAGTTGGCGGCCGGACCGGGGCTCACCAAGGGCGATGTCGATGCGCTGGAGCAGGCGGCCGGTTGGCTGGTCACGCTCGCGCTGTTGGAACGACAGGCCATTGCACCCGCGCGGCCAGCGCCTGCGGCCTGTGTGGAGTTCAGCGTGCCAGTGGTCCACGAAACCGACGACGCTGACGCGCAAGGTTTTCTCAACCTGACGATCGAGGTCTGCCACGCGTCGCTGCGCCAATGGCCGACGCGCTGGTCGCTGGCCGATGACAACAGCACCGTGTTGCCGGGCTCGTGGGTGATGCAGTCCGAGGCGCTCAGCCACCACAGCTCCTGGCACGACGCCGACCACCTGGCGTACTTGGTGGAGCGCATCAATGCCTCGGCCGCCCAAGGGCGGCGGCCCCAAGCGCTTGTGCTGCAAAGCGGCCCAAGCTTGGGCGAGTCGAGCACGGTTGCAACCGACACGCCCGCGGGTGACCTACCCCGAAACCGTGCAGCACCCACTGCAGCACCGCCCCGCAGCGCCTTCGTCAAGCAAACGCGGGCCAAGGCCTTGATCAGGTCGCGTTTTGGTGCGCAAACTGGCCTGGTGATCGCCGCAGTTCAATCCGGCAGCCCCTACCAGTCCGAAACCTTGCGATCCACGCTGGCCAGCCTGTTTGGCCCGCTGGTGGCCATCGCATTGCCAGAACCCAGAGTCGGCGCTGGGCGAAATTGAGGCTGAGGCGTTCAGGTCAGCCTCGGTCAAGTCCATCAGGTCGAGGCGCAAATCGGCCTGGGCGGCGTCCAGTGCTTGGGCCAGTGCTGCGGCGTCCACCTCCAGCGTGCCGCGCAAAAGATCGGCCTGCAGCACCAGGTGCAGATGCCCGGGTCGCAGCTCGGCCAGCAGCGCTGTGGTGGCAGCCAGGGCCTCGGGCGTGGCCAGATCGGCCAGTGTCAGCTCGATGCCGACGCGCATCGGCGCGGCGGAGTCGGCGAGCGGCTCGGTTTGAAGCAAAGCCGGCGCCGCCAGTGGACGCGTCGGAATTGCGTTATGAATCATGGGCAACGCGCCTGTTCGAGCCCATCGCGCTGGACGTGACGCAAGCCTCATGAATGTCAATCTTTGACACTTTCAGGTAGAGTCGCGGCACGAAGTCTCCAGAGGTGCAGTGATGGGAATGAACGTGAATTTGACTCCGCAGCTGGAGGAACTCGTTCGCAATAAGGTCAGCTCGGGCCTGTACACATCCGCCAGCGAAGTGGTCCGCGAAGCACTGCGCCTCTTGCATGAACAAGACCAGTTGCGCGACGCAAAGCTGAGCGAGCTCAGAGTGGAGATCCGCAAGGGTTTGGCCAGCGGTCCGAGCGAAGACTGGAGTGCTGCCGCTGTGAAGGCGAAGGCCCGCGCAAATCGTGCGGCCAAGGCAACAGCCTGATGGCCAGAGTGACTCGACGGCCCGAGGCCGAGGCTGACCTCATCGAAATCTGGGGCTACATCGCCGAGGACAGCATGGCTCAAGCTGATCGCTGGGTGGACCGGCTTGACGAGCGCCTTTAGCTTTGGGCCACGCAGCCTGCGATGGGCAGGGCGCGCGATGAATTGGCGCCGGGGCTTCGCAGCATGGCCTTTGGCCGCTACGTTGTGTTCTTTGTTGCGCTCGACGACGGCATAGACGTCGTCCGAGTGCTGCATGCTTCGCGCGACGTGGCGGCGAACTTCAGTTGACAGCGAACACAAACGCAGCCTAACAAGGCGCTCAAGCGGAACGTCAACAGCGTCGCGCACTGGCCATCGAGAGCAGAGCCCTCGGCCCATTCAGCGCTCGCTGTTCATCGCGCCATGCTGCTGATGTCCGCTGCGCGTTAGGTTGGCTTGCGCCGACTCATCCACCCACAAGCGCACCCGCTGCCGCACCTCTTCACCCGCGCGCAGCCGATACGGACGGGGCATGAAGTTCGTGCGTGAGTAGGTCTTGAACGAGGCGTCGGCGTTGCTGCGCTGGTCTTCCAGCTCGAAGCTGTCGCCCTCGAATTCGGCGCAGGCCCACTGACCCGGCTTGAGCTCATGGCGCAGTGCGCGGATGGCCGTGAAGGGCGGCCAGGCGGGGATCAGCGTGGGGAAGCTCGAGCGGCTGATGCGGCCGTCGTCGTGCGTCACCTCCAATGGCTGGCCGGCGGCCGACAGCGGGTGCAGCAGGCACAGCCCCAGGCGGTTGATGTCGATGTCGGCGATGGGCTGGGCCCAACCGGTGACGCTGAGGCTGCCGTCGGCGTGGCCTTCGATGCAGATGCGCAGCGCGACGGGATCGGCGGTGTCGAACTGCCCCGTGAGGCTGACGCGCCAGCCGTCGCCCAACACCTCATGCACGGGCTCGGCCAGGCACAGCGCTGGCGTGCGCCAGTGCGCATCGCGCAGCAAGAAGTGCACGCCGTGCCATAGCTCGGTACCTGAAGACAACCCGGCGCCACCTAACACCCAAGTCAAGCGGCCCGCACACAAGGCGGTGTGCAGACACAGCTGAGTTGCCGTGCCCGGCCCGCCAGTGTGCAGCGCCATGGCGGCGTGCTTGCCCTCATCGCTGCGGTGCAGCGGGCCTGGGGTGGCGCCGATCACGCCCGCGCCACCCTCAAATCGTCCTGCCCCCATCCACCGGCAGCTCCACCCCGGTGATGAAGCGCGCCGCATCGCTGGCCAGATACAGCGTGGCCTGGGCCACGTTTTCGGGTGTGGACATGCGCCCCAGCGGGATGCCGGCGACGATGCGGGCGCGGGCCTCGGGGGTGTCCGCCGTACCCAGGAACTGCTCGATCAAGCCGGTGGCGCCCATCACCGGGCAGACGGCGTTGACGCGGATGTTGTCCGGGCCCAACTCTGCCGCCATGGATTTGGACAGCAGGTTGACCGCACCCTTGCTGGCGTTGTACCAAGACAGGCCGTGCCGCGGGCGGATGCCGGCGGTGGAGCCAATGTTGATGATGGCGCCGCCGCGCCGGCCGTCGCTGCGCGCGCGCATCACCGGCAGCACGGCCTGGGTCATGTGGTAAATCGACTTGACGTTGACGGCGAAGACGCGATCGAACGTGGCCTCATCGGTCTCCAGCATCGGCTGGTTTTTGTGCGTGGTGCCGGCGTTGTTGACGACGATGTCGGGCGTGCCGAAGGCCTGCACACAGGCGCGCACCGCGGCATCGATGTCGGCGCGCTGTGTCACGTCGCAGCGCAGCGCCAGGGCGTCGTCGTTGCCCAGCGAGGCGGCCACGGCGTGGGCCTTGGCGGCATCGAGATCAGCGATCAGCACCTTGGCGCCTTCGGCCACAAACAGCCGGGCGATGCCCTCGCCAAAACCGCCGGCCGCGCCGGTGACGATGGCGACCTTTCCTTGCAGTTGCTTCATGGCCAGATGACCGGGGTTTCGACCGAGATGATGGGCTCGATGCTGCCGGCAAAGTTAGGCAAGTCGGCCAGCAAGGTCTTGCCTTCGGGGCTTTCAAGTGAGGCCCACAGCGCGGGCTCGGAATCGAACCACAGCTCGGAGAAACCGTCGTAGCCGAACTTGGGGAAGCGCGCCTTGTCGACCAGGTTGACCGAGTAGCGGCGCAGCCCCGGCAGTTTGGAGCACAGCACGGCGTGCTTGCCCAGCCAGTGTGCGGTGAATTGCTCGTGGCTCATGTCGTCGCGCTTTTTGACGAGGCCGAGGCGCTTGGTATGGGTGTTGGCTGTCATGGTGAGTTCTGCGGTAAATGAAGTCGCACAGATCAAGAGTTATGCAGCCACCGGCCGCACCTTGATGCCCAACTCGTCCTCGCGGATGCGCATCAGCGCGGCGGTTTCGCGCTCGGCGTAGCCCAGGGCGGCGGCGCGTTCCAGCGTGGCCAGGGCGGCGGCGCCCACCACCGCATCAAAGCCCAGGCTCTTGGCGGCATCCACCGCCAGGCGCACATCTTTGGCTGCCAGCTTGACCATGAAGCCGGGGCTGTCGTCGCCGATGAAGGCCTTCTTCGGCATGGCCGCGGCGAGCTGCTGGTTCCAGGCCATGGTGGTTTTCATCACCTCGATCATCAGCTCCAGCGTCAGGCCCTCTTTCACACCGATGGCCAGGGCCTCGGTGTTGGCGCACATGATGGTCGTGGCCAGCAGGTTGTTGGTCATCCTCATGGCGTGGCCGGCGCCGGGGCCGCCGCACAGGAAGGTCTGGTTGCCCATGCAATCCAGCACCGGCTTGGCCCGCGCAATGTCTTGCGGCTCGCCACCGACCATCAGCGTGAGCGTGCCCGTCACCGCGTGCTCGCCGGTCTTGCCGACGGGCGAATCGACCATCGCCATGCCGCGCTCACGCAAGGCCTTGCCGACGCGCTTGGAGGTCTGCGGATCGATGGTGCTCATGTCGATCACAAGGCCGCCGGCGCGCAGGCCCTCGGCCACGCCATTGGGGCCCAGCACGACTTGCTCGACGTGCGCCGGCAGCGGCAGCATGGTGACGACGATGTCGCTGGCCGCGCCCACCTCGCTTGGTGAGGCGGCGGCCTTGGCGCCGGCCTGCACCAGGGTGGCCACTGCGGCCGGGTTCAGATCGAACACGGTGAGCTCGTGGCCGCCACGCACGATGTTGGCGGCCATCGGCGCGCCCATCACGCCCAATCCAATGAAGCCTACTTTCATGGTGTCTGTTCCTGTTTCGCGAGTGTTCGTTCTGGTTGGGCGTTATTGCGGCAGTTGGCGCGGCGAATCAGGTGCGGTTCGCCCACTGGCTCATCTGCCACAGCGGCAGGCCGCGCAGATCGGCGGCATCGGTGCGCAAGAACTCGGCCGCTGTGGGCTTGGCGCCCATGCGGTCGTAGGCCTGTTTGACCAGCGGCGCGGTGCGCTCGAAGGCGCCTTTGACCTGCGCCCACGACAGCGGCTCGGGGATCACCTTGTTGTCGACCATGCACTTGCTGGTCTCGAGCACCGCCCGGGCGTCGTTCTCGGTCGGCCAGCTCCAGCCACGGGCAAACAGCACGTCGTCCTTGACCACCTTGGCGCCGGCCTCGGCGTCGAGCTTCCAGTAATCCTTGACCAACTGCGACACCGCCCCCGGGTTCATCGCGGTGAGCGCCGCGACGGACTCTTGCTGGGCCATCAGGAAGGCCACCACCACGTTGGGGTGCTTCTCGGTCAAGGCGTTGTGCGCCAGCCAGAACGAGCGGTGCAGGTAGTAGCCATCGGGGTAGAACGCCGACTTCTTGACCGAGGGGATGAGGATGCCCGCGCCTTTTCCTAACGGGCCTTCGTAGTGGCCTTCGGTGTAACCGAAGGAGTTCATGATGGCCACGGTGCCGGTGCTCTCGGCCGCCAGGTAGGCCGGGTAGATGGAGCAGGTGGCATCGGTGCCGGTGGGCACCTGCGCGGCCTGGGCCAGCGTCGTCATGTTGACGATTTTGATGTCGTGGTCCTTGGGGTTGGCGCTGCCCAACTCGTGGCGGAACATCTGGCTCATGGCGTTGTAAGGATCGCCGCCCAGCAGCGTGCCCACGGTCTTGCCCTTGAGGTCTTGCAGCGTGCGAATCGGCGAGCCCTTGCGTGTGGCGATGACGAATCGCAGATGGCCCTCGCCGACCACCATCAAACTCACCGGCAGCTTGGCCGAGATGGCGCGGATGATGGGCGTGTTGCCCCACATGCCCATGTCCAGGTTGTTGCCGACGATGGCCTCGACCATGGGCAGGGCGGTCGGGTACTCGCGCCATTCCACGGTGAGGTCGTAGCCCAGCTCGGCGGCGCGTTTCTCGAACAGCTTGTTGTTGATCATGTACTGCGTCATCGGCGAATTGCCCGCCGCCCAGGGGATGCGGCCGACCGAGACTTTGTAGGCCTGCTTGGCGGCCTGGGCGCGCAGCAGTTGCGGTGCGGCCAGCAGCGCGGCGCCACCGGCCAGGCGCTGCAGCGCGTGGCGCCGGGGCAGGCCTGATGTGATCGCGTCCAGGCGCGTTGTTTAGGCGTTATTCATGGATGCCTCAATGGGGGTGTCGGTGGCGGTGTCGGGGGCAATGTCGGCGGCGCTCATGCGGGTGTCTCCTCGGTCGTGGGGGGTGCGACCGTGCCCCCGCCAATGGCGCGGTAGGCTTCGTCGCGGATCAAACTCCAGATGCGCTCGCACAGCTCACCAAAGCGAGGATCGGCGCGGGCCGATTCCAGGCGCGGGCGCGGCAGGTCGATGGCGATCTCGGCCTTCACGCGGCCGGGGTGGCTGCTCATGACGATCACGCGGTCGCCCAAGAAAACGGCCTCTTCGATGTCGTGGGTGATGAACAGAGCGGTCTTGCGCTCGGCGCGCGGCTTGGTTTGGCCCCAGATGCGCAGCAGTTCCACGTGCAGGATCAGCCGCGTTTGCGCATCGAGTGCGCCCAGCGGCTCGTCGAGCAGCAGGATGTCCGGCCCATTGGCCAGCAGCCGCGCCAGGGCGACGCGCTGGCGCATGCCGCCGGAGAGCTGATGCGGGTATTTGTGCTCGGCGCCGCGCAGGCCGACGAGCTCGATGTGCTCGCGCACGCGGGCCGCTTGCTGCGCCGGGCTCAGCCCCAAGCCGGGCGTGCCGTGGGCCAGGCCGAAGCCGATGTTTTGCTCGACGGTCTGCCAGGGCATCAAGGCGTAATCCTGAAACATCACGCCGCGCTCGGCGCCCGGGCCAGTGATGGCGCGGCCGTTCATCTCCAGCGTGCCGCTGCTGGCCACATCCAGCCCCGCAATCAGGTTCAGCACCGTGCTTTTGCCGCAGCCCGAGGGGCCGACGATGCAGACGAATTCGCCATCGGCCACGTCGAGTGCAAAGTCGGCGACAGCCAGCGTGGGTGTTGCGCTGCGCGCGGTGCTGAACTCTTTGGAGACGCCGCGAAGACGCAGCTTGGGCAGCTTAGGGGCGGTGGCGGTCATGGCGGGGCGGTCTCGGGTTCGATGGAGGGCGGGTGTTGTTTGCGAGTTAGCTTGATTGGCGCAAGGCCAAGCCTCAAGCCCGCCACGGCATCAATGCCCGCTCACCCGCGCGGAACAGCCGATCGATCAACAGCGCCACCACGCCGACCACGATCATGCAAACCACGATGGCGTTGAGATCGACGCTGTAGGCGTAGTAGATGAACATCATCTGGCCGATGCCGCCTGAGCCACCGGCGCCGGATTTGGCGCCCACCGCCAGCTCGGCGGCGATGATGGCCGTCCAGGCCACACCCATGGCCAGGCGCGCGCCCAACAGCACGGCGGGCAGAGCGGCCGGCAGCAGCACATGGCGCAGGATGCGCGGCCGCGAGATGCCCATGGTTTGCGCCGCCATCAATAACTTGCGATCAACGCGACTCACGCCATGTACGGTGTTCACCAGGACCGGAAAGAAGGCCGCATAGGTGACGATGGCCAGCGCCGCCGGCGTGCCGGTGCCGAACCACAGGATGGCAATCGGCAGCACGGCCATGGGCGCGATGGGGCGGAAGCTCTCGATGATGGGATCAAGGTTGTCGCGCAGCGTGCGGCTGGCGCCCATCAGCACCCCAGGCCACAGCCCAGCGCCAGCGCACAGGCGATTCCGGCCATCACGCGGCCCAGGCTTTGCATCAGGGTCGAGGGCAAATCGCCGCTGGCGGTGAGCGCAAAAAACGTGGTCAAGACCTTGCTGGGGTAGGGCGCGCGGGTGTCGCCCGGCAGGGTGAAGGCCCACAGCTGCCAGGCGACAAGCAGCAGCAGCGGCAGGGCCACGGCTTGCCACAGCGTCGTTGAACGCGAGGCTGCGCCGGGGCCGGCGTTCGCGTTGGTCGACACATTCGAAGGCAGGGCGCGCGTGCTCACAGCTCGGTCCCTGCAGTCCACGGCGTGAGGCGGCGTTGCAGTGCGCGCAACAAGGCATCGCAAATGAAGCCGACGATGCCGATCAGCACGATGAAGCCGAACACCTTGGGGCTCATCAGCAACTGCCGGTACCACTCGATGGCAAAGCCCAAGCCACTGGGCGCGCCGATCAACTCAGCCGCCACCACCGCAGCCCAGGCGCCGGCAAAGGCCAGGCGCAGGCCGACCATCACCGTGGGCAGGGCAGCCGGCACGACCACATGGCGCAATGTGGCGCGGCGCGAAATGCCCATGGTGCGCGCGGCGGCCAGCAGCTTGGGATCGACCCCGCGCACGCCGGCCACGGTATTGAGCAGCAGCGGAAAAATCGCTAGATAAACCATGATGAACACCGGCAGCGTATTGCCCACGCCGAAGATGAACAGCGCCAGCGGAATCCAGGCAATGCCCGAGATCGGCCGCAGCAGCTCGACCAGCGGATCGACATAGGCCTCGACCCGCCGCGACAGGCCCATGCAAAAACCTAAGGGCACCGCAATGAGCGTGGCGATCAACAGACTCAGCAGCATGCGCGCGGTGCTGACGGTGGCGTGCTCGAGCGGCTCGCCCTCGCGAGCAAACTCCCACATGGCACGGGCCACACTGAGCGGATCGGGCAGTTGAACGGCGTTGCCATTCCAGCGCGCCAGCAGCCAACACAGCGCCATGAACAGCGCATAGCTGCGCAGTGCCACAGCGCTGCGGCGCACCCACGCCGGCAGGCACTGGCGCGGCGCCTGCGTAGCGGCAGCGGGCAGCGCAGCGCTCATCGGCAGGCTCATTTCGTGACGGCCAAAAAGCCGCCATCCACATACAGCACCTGGCCATTGACATAGCTGCCGGCGGCCGAGGCCAGCAGCAGCGCGGCGCCGACCAAATCCTCGGGCTCGCCCCAGCGCTTGCAGGGCGTCCAGTCGGCGATGAAGGCGTGGAAATCGGCCTTCTTGGCTTCGCTGAATTCGGTCGCGGTGTAGCCCGGGGCCAAGGCGTTGACGGTGACGCCGGTGCCGGCCAGATCGGCGGCCATGGCCCGCGTCATCGCCGCCAGCGCGCCCTTGGCCGTCACATAGGGCGTGAGGTTAGGCCGCGACACGTGGTTCATGATCGAGCTCATGTTGATGATGCGCCCGCTGCCCTGCGCCACCATCAAGCGCGCGGCGCGCTGGGCGATGTGAAAGCAGGCGCTGAGGTCGGTATCGATCACGCGCTGCCAGTCGCTGGCCTCGACTTCAAGGAAGGGCTTGCGCACGATGACGGCGGCGTTGTTGACCAGCACATCGATGCGGCCAAAGTGCGCGATGGCCCGCGTGAATGCGTCGTCCACAGCGCGGGTGTCGGTCACATCAAGCATCAGCGGCAGCACCTCGACGCCGGCCGCCGTGAAGGCTTGCGCGCGGGCCAGCACCGCATCGCTGCGATCGGCCATCACCAGCTTGGCGCCGGCCGCGGCAAAGCCCGGCAACAGGCCCGCAGCGATGCCCCCGGCCGCGCCAGTGATGAACACCACCTGGCCTTGCAGCGAGAACAGCTTGGCGGGCGCGAGGTGATCGAAGGGCATGGTGGCGCAAGGCTGGCTTGATGGACGAACGCATCCTAGGAGCCTGTCGGGCTTTGGGTCGGGCCCGCGTTGGGCCTGCAAACGGGCTCAGCCTAGGCGCAAAGCGCAGCCATACCCTTTGGTATGGCGAGCATTTGCAACGACGGATCAGCCCGCTTGCCGCCCCAACCCTCCGG
>JAYSSS010000169.1:0-16775 GCA_043720415.1 Ideonella sp. | reverse complement strand
TCCCGCGACGGGACCGGGCTCAGGTGCGACTGCGCCATCGCGCCGGGGTGAAAGGCGGTGATCTGGTTGTTGTCGGCGTCGGTGATGATGATCGCCTGGGCGGTGTAGGTGTCGCTGGCGCGGTGCACCTGCGAGGTGTCCAGGCCCCAGCCGTGCAGGCGCTGCAGGTAGTCAGCACCGTCATTGCCCAGGGCCGCCATGATCAAGGGCCTGCCACCCAACAGGTGAAGTGTGTAGGCGATGTTGCCGGCACAGCCACCGAACTCACGGCGCAGGGTGGGCACCAGGAAAGAGACGTTGAGGATGTGCACCTGCTCGGGCAGGATTTGCTGGGCAAAGCGGCCGGGGAAATTGGTGATGGTGTCAAACGCCAGTGAGCCGCAGATGAGGGCGGATGGCGCGGCGACTGCAGCGCCGCTGGAGGCGGGCGCGGGGCTGGTTGCTGAAGCGGGCAGGGAATTGGGCATGGGTGTGGATCGGGTGTTGAACAAGGGGCCGCTCACCCCGGCAGCGCCCTGGCACTTCGGCCAGCGGGCTCAGGGGTAGAAGAGTTCGACGGTGTAACCGGCAATGCGGCGTTCGCCCACGGACAGCAGGGCCTGCAGCGGTACTTCAGCACGCGCGGCGATGGCGCTGTCGCTCAGGCCAAGCTCGGCGCCGCGCAGCACCCGCCGGGCCAGCAGCTTGCCCTGGGCATCGGTCAGGCTGAGTTCGAGTGCTGGCGGCTGCACGGCGGTGTCGGCGCGGTTGCGCAGGGCGATGGCCAGACGGTGCAGAGGTGCACCTTCGATGCGGCTCAGGGCACTGGATTCGACCGAGAGCTGATCGATGCGGCGCAGCGCACCGATCGTGCATTGCAGTGGCTCGCACAGGGCCTTGAGCGCCGGGCGCAGCGCCGGCCAGTGCGCCGCCAGCGCGTCGCGCCAGGTGAGCGCGGCCTGCAGCAGCAGCGCCAGCGCCAGCAAGGTGGCCAGCACAGCCAAAGCGGCGCGCACGGCAGGGCGCCGCCAGAAGGCGCCGCGGTCGGGCTCGCGCATGAAGGATGGCACGGGCATGGCCTCGTCGGCGTCAATGGCGACGGCGCCGGCCAGCATGTCTGTGCTGGAGCCCAGGGTGCCGAGCCCCACGGCTGTGTCGCCGCTGTTCAGACGGGGATCTTCGCGACCCGCAACTTGGGCGGCCGGGCCAAGACCAGCGATGTTCAGCACCACATCCGGCGAGCCTTCGGTCGACATCGGTGGATCGGCCTGCAGCGCAGGCGCATCGCTGTGGCCAGACGGGCCCGCGGACGTGGCCGTGGCCGCCACCATGCTTTGGGTGCGTTCGAAATCCACCTCGCTGGCATGCTCGGCGGGGCCGCCGTGCCAGGCACCGGCTTGCTGGTCTGGTGCCGCTGCGCCCATCGCCGGCGGCAAAGGGAGTTGCCGGCCCATGGGCGGGCTGGCAAATGTCTGGGGAAGTGCTTCTGGAAGTGCTGGTGGATGCGCCTGGGCAGCGGCTTCAGGCCGGGGCTCGTCGGCCAGCTCGATGTGGCCCGGGTCGTTGGGCGGCGCGGCCGGCGCGGACAGGTCCACCAGGTGCTGCTGGGCATTGAACACCGCCGAGCAGCGGCCGCAGCGCACCCAGCCATCGGACACCCTCAACTGATCTTCGACGACACGGAAGACCGTGCCGCAATCGGTGCAGCGGGTGGCCAGGCTCATCGTCTGATCATGCCATGGTGCCTGCCGCGGCCGGGGCTGCGCGGTGCGCGGTCATGAGGACCCAGCCCTCGTCCGAGTCGCTCACTTCAAGCGCCAGATAAGGGGCGTAGGCGGCCGTCAACTCGTCGGCCTGGCGCGCCAGGATGCCGGCCAGCACCAGGTGCCCGCCTTTGGCCACATGGCCACTGAGCAAGGGCGCCAACAGCTTGAGCGGCGTGGCCAGGATGTTGGCCAGGACCAAAGGGTAGGCGCCCCGGCCTTGCGCGATGTCGGGCAGGCCCACCGTCATCTGCACGCCGTTGGCCGCGGCATTGGCCTGGCTGGCGGTCACGGCCGCCGGGTCAATATCGACCGCGCAAATGTTGCGCCCACCCAGCAGGGCCGCCCCAATGGCCAGGATGCCCGAGCCGCAGCCGTAATCGAGCACGCGCTCCCAGCCAGGCGACAGCGCCGCAGCGTGCTGCGCCATCCAACGCAGGCACATGCGTGTGGTGGGGTGGGTGCCGGTGCCAAAGGCCAGGCCCGGGTCGAGGGCGATGACCTGCTTGGCCTGCGCGGGTGCGGCATGCCAGCTGGGCACGATCCAGAAGCTGGGCGTGATCTCCACGGGCGCGAACTGCGACTGCGTCAAGCGCACCCAATCCTGATCGACCACGGCGCGCAGTTGGCACAAGGTCATCTCCGCCGCCCAGTCCTGCGCCTGCAGTAGGGTGGCCGCGGCCGTGGCCGTGGCCTCGTCCTCAAACAGGGCGACCAGCTCGCTGCGTTGCCAGCCCTCGCGCGGCGCGGGCATGCCCGGCTCGCCAAACAGCGCCTGCTCGGCGTCCGAGCCGGCGTCGGCATCCTCCACCGAGACCGACAGCGCGCCGAGCTCGTCGCCCAGCGCATCGGACAGCGGCTCGACCAGGGCTTGCGGCACCCGCAGCACCAGCTCGTGCATCAGCCTGCGCCCCGCTCGACAAACTGCGCTTGCCGCCCGGGCAAGGCCATGGCCTTGTGCACCGCCATCACGCCAGCCATCTCAGCGGCTGCGCCGGCTGAGCCAGCCTTCGAGGTAATGGATGTTGGTGCCGCCTTCGATGAACTTGGCGTCGGCCATCAGCTCGCGGTGCAGCGGGATGTTGGTCTGAATGCCTTCCACCACCGTTTCCGACAAGGCCGTGCGCATGCGCGCCAGCGCCTGCTCGCGGGTGTCGCCGTGGACGATGATCTTGCCGATCATCGAGTCGTAGTGCGGCGGCACAAAGTAGTTGGCATAGGCATGTGAATCGACGCGCACGCCGGGCCCGCCGGGCATGTGCCAGACGCCAATGCGCCCGGGCGAGGGCGTGAACTTGTAAGCGTCCTCGGCATTGATGCGGCACTCGATGGCGTGGCCGCGCAGCTCGATCTGCTTTTGCGTGAAGGGCAGTTTCTCGCCCGCCGCAACGCGGATCTGGGTCTGCACGATGTCGATGCCAGTGACCATCTCGGTGACCGGGTGCTCGACCTGCACGCGGGTGTTCATCTCGATGAAGAAGAACTCGCCGCGCTCGAACAAGAACTCGAAGGTTCCGGCGCCGCGGTAGCCAATTTTTTTGCAGGCCGCGGCGCAGCGGTCGCCGATCTTCTCGATCACCCGGCGCGGGATGCCGGGCGCGGGCGCTTCCTCGATGATCTTTTGGTGGCGGCGCTGCATCGAGCAATCGCGCTCCCCCAGCCAGACCGCGTTCTTGTGCTGATCGGCCATGACCTGGATCTCGACATGGCGCGGGTTCTCCAGGAACTTCTCCATGTAGACCTGTGCATTGCCAAAGGCCGCGCCGGCTTCGGTGCGCGTGGTTTGCACGGCGTGCAGCAGCGCGGCTTCGGTGTGCACCACCCGCATGCCACGCCCGCCACCGCCGCCCGAGGCCTTGATGATGACCGGGTAGCCGATGCTGCGCGCGGTCTGAATGACTACCTTGTTGTCCTCGGGCAGGGCGCCCTCGGAGCCGGGCACGCAGGGCACGCCGGACTTGATCATGGCCTGCTTGGCCGAGACCTTGTCGCCCATCAGGCGGATGGATTCGGAGGTCGGGCCGATGAAGGTGAAGCCGCTTTTCTCAACCCGTTCCGCGAAGCCGGCGTTTTCGGACAAGAAGCCGTAGCCAGGGTGGATGGCCTCGGCGTCGGTGACCTCGGCGGTGGCGATGATGGCCGGCATATTGAGGTAGCTCTGCGCCGAGGCCGCCGGGCCAATGCACACCGCCTCATCGGCCAGCTTGACGTACTTGGCCTCGCGATCGGCCTCGGAATACACCACCACCGATTTGATGCCCATCTCGCGACAGGCGCGCTGAATGCGCAGGGCGATTTCGCCTCGATTGGCGATCAGAATTTTCTTGAACATGGTGCCTCGGCTCAATCGCCCTGGCGGGCGAAGCCCGCCGTGCGATGTGGTGATCGCTCACGTGCAAGGGCGCACATGAGCCTGCCCGGCCGCCCGAAAGGCGAATACCGAAGTGCGAAGCACGTAGGTTGCCTGATGAGCGCTCCCCCGCGCGGTGCGCGAGCGCCTCGATTGGCGATGAGAATTTTCTTGAACATGGAGGTGGGCGGGAAGCTACTCAACCATGAAAAGAGGCTGGCCGAATTCGACGGCCTGGCCGTTTTCGACCAGCACCTTGGTGATCGTGCCGCCGAAATCGGCTTCGATCTCGTTCATGATCTTCATGGCCTCGATGATGCAGACGGCGTCACCCTCCTTGATCACCTGGCCAACATCGGCCATGGGTTTGGCGCCGGGGCTGGAGGCGCGGTAGAAGGTGCCGACCATGGGTGACTTGATGGCACGGCCGGGTGCGACGGCGGGTTCGGCCGGCGCATCGAGCGCTGGCGCGGCCACCGTGGCACCTGCTGCCGGCGCCGGTGCTGGCGCCGACACCATCATCGGCATGGCCATCGCCGCCGCGGCCAGGGGGCGGGTGTCGGCCTTCACGATCCGCACCTTGCCCTCGGCCTCGGTGATCTCCAGCTCGGAGATGTTGGATTCGGAAACCAGGTCAATCAAAGTCTTGAGCTTGCGCAGATCCATGTGTGGGGCTCCTAATGGGGTGGCTGCGTGGGCCTCGGCGTGAAGCCGGCCGAGCGATCCGGGAGTCGGTTTGGTGGCCGATCCGCCGTTAATTTGCCAGCATCAGCTCGCAAAGCTGCGGGATTGTGTCACAGCGATTTCGTCCAAACCGCCAACTCGGCGTAGCTGGTTTCACCCAGTTTGCGCTGCCCGACCTGGCCATTGGCGAGCAAGAGCACGGTGAAGGGCAGGCCGCCTTGCGGGTTGCCGAGGGTTCGCACCAGGTCGCCGCCCTGCATGCCAGCCACGGCCACGGGCATGGTCAAAGGCAGGCGTTTGACGAAATCCTGCACGGCGGCCAATTTGTCCAGCGCCAGGCCGACCACGCGAAGCTTGCTGGCGGCCTGGTCACGTGCAAAACGATCGATTTCGGGCAGTTCACGCACGCAGGGGGCGCACCAGGTGGCCCAGAAGTTGATGAGCAGCGGCTGGCCGCGAAAGTCCGCCATCACCAACTCGCCGCCGTCTGGCCGCGGCAAGCGCAGTGACCACAGATCCACCGGCGGGTCGTCGTCGACCACGGGCCCGCGCTTGTTTTGCGTGAGCGCCAGGCCGGCGCCGGCCGCTGCGGCGGCTGCTGCGGCGCCAACGAAGATCAAGCGGCGTTGTTTATTCATGGCCATTTTCGCGTTGTGTTGCCAAAGCTCGGTCATTCGCTCTTTTCTTGCTCGATCAGGCGGCGCAGGGCTTGGGCATCTCCGCGCCAACTGCGGCCGTTCGAATCGGCCTTGAGCGCCCCGCGCAGGGCGTCGTAGTCGAGCACGCTGAGATGCAAAGTGGCCGGCTCAGACAGGCCGGCGCAGCGCTCGGACAGGCTGAGCACGGAGTGCTCGCCGCGGCGTTCATCGCGCATCACGCCGGCATCGAAGCGCAAATCCATGTTGATCAACTCGATCTCCGCTGATTTCGGATCATCGCAAAAAAGCTCGATGTGGATGACGGAGTGCCGATTGGCCGTGCCCCGCCAGACCGCCCCGCCGACATGTGGCCTGAACGGCGCGAGCCGAATCATCCAGCGCATCGCCAGCTGGCGCAAGGCCGCCAACTCGGCCGGCTGGGTGTCGGCCTGAAACATGGCCAGGTGTGCGCGAACCTCGGCCTCGACGGCTTCGTTGCTGGGCAGATCGGAGGCGCGCAGGCCCTGCCCCAAGGCCTTGGCCGCCTTGCGCTTGGCCTGGCCATAGTCCAGGCCATCCTCGGCGACCAACACCGCCGCCGCCGCTGCGATCTCCTGGCTCAGCATTGAAGTCATGGTGTCAAGCGCGCCCACGCACCGCCGTGGCCGTGGCTGGCGCTGGTGCCGCCGCAACACGCCGAGCGACTTGGGTCAACACGCCCCTCATGGCACATCTACCGTGCCCATGCGCGCCACGATGGTGGCCGCGCGTGCCGCCAACTGGGGCGAATTGAACTGCCGCTCAAAGCGCTTGGGCGCCGGCAGCATCACCGCCAGCCGCGCGGCCGATGGTCCATCCAGGCGTTTGGCGTCCCGGCCAAAGTAGTGTTGCGCCGCGGCCTGGGCGCCAAACAGGCCTTCACCCCATTCGACGTTGTTGAGGTAGATCTCCAGGATGCGGTCCTTGGGCAGCAGGGCCTCGAGAGCCAGCGTGATGACAAATTCCTGCGCCTTGCGCGCCAGCGTGCGCTCGCTGGAAAGAAACAGGTTCTTGGCCAGTTGCTGGCTGATGGTGGAGCCGCCCACCAGCTTGGGCGGGCGCCGGGTCTTGCTGGCCTTGGCCTGCGCGCGCTGGTTGCGCGACCAGGCCTGCTCCAGCGCATCCCACTCGATGCCGGCGTGCTCGGTGAAGGCGGCATCCTCGCTGGCGATGACGGCCTGCTTGAGCTGCACCGCGATCTGTGCTGAGTCCACCCACTGCTGCGCCCAGGCGACCTGGCCCTTGTCCACCAGCAGACGCGAGATTTCGCTGCGCTGGAAGCTGGTGGACTGCGGATCGACCCAGCGCATCAGGGCGATGCGACCCAGCCAGAAAATCTGCAGCGACACCGTGCACAGCGCCAGCAACAGGGCCGCTCGCCACAGCCCGTGCAGCAGGCGGTGACGCCCGCTGGCCGCTGCGCCCGCCTCCTTGCTCATGGCGTGGCGGCTGCAGCACCGGTGCCTGCGGTCGCTGCGGCATTGCCCGCCGCCAAGCCGCCGCGGCCGCTTGCCGCGGGGCCAGACTGTGCGCTCAGGCTGGTTTCCAGGCCATCCTCGCGGGTAAAGCGAAAGCGCGAGGTGACGACGATCTGGTCAGCGCTTTGGCGCATGGCCGCATCAAAGGGCCCGAAGGGCGAGGCCGCGAAAACGATAGCGATGGCGCGCTGATCGAGGATCTTGCTGCCCGAGCCGCGCACGACCTCGGTTTCGATCACCCGGCCACGCGCATCGACGGTGATGTTCATGGTCAGCTCGCCGTACAGACGCTGGCCGCGGTATTCGGGAAAGTCTCGCGTGCCGCGGTCTTCGATGCGCCGGCGCAGGTGGTCGTAATACACCGCGTACACCGCCTCGCGCGTGGCCGGGCTGATGTAGCGCTTGCGTGGGCGCAGGCTGTCTTCATTGATGCGTTTTTCGATCTCGGCCAAGAGCTTGAGCAACTGCCGGCGGCGCTCCTCATGCGCGTCCTCGGTGGGCGCGCCGCTTTCACGCTGCGGGTCGGGTGGCGGCAAGGTGGCCATTTCGCGCCGCACCTGGGCCAGCAACTGGCGCTGCTGATCCTGCAGGGTCTCGACACGGCGCCTGGCGGTCTCTGCAGAGTCGCCCAGCTCCACTTCAGCGCTGGCCGGCAGGGGTGAGGTGGCGCGCCCTGCGGCGGCCTCGCCACCGCCGGCCAGTTGCGCCTGCGCCAGGGCCTGGGCGACGGTCGGCGCCTCGGCGCCGCGGGCATTGACCAGGATCACCTCCAGCGGCGTGTCCTGAAACATGCGATTGAGCCGTGCCGGATCGACAAAGCGCAGCGTCAGCACCGCGCCATGCGCCGCCAGCGACAGCAACAGCGCCCAGTGCAGGCTGCTCAGCGACGACAGCCAGCGGTGCATGGGGCTCAGGCGGCTGGCTGGGTGGCCGGTGGCATGGACGCGGCGGCTGGGCCCGGCGCCTCGGGCGCGGCCTCGGCATCGGCCATGTCTATGGCCAGCGCCAGGGGCGAGGCGATGGCCAGGTCGTCGTCGCCACCATCGTCCTGGCCGGCATCGGCTGTGGCATCGGCCATCGAATCGGCGAGCTCGCCGATGGGCGCCACATCCAGGCGCGCCAGCAGGTTGGCGTGCAGCTCCAGCGTCAGCGTGTCCATGCCGGTGATGCGCAGGCGCACCTTGGCGCCACGGGGCAGGTTCTCGCAGCCCAGCGCCTTGAACACCAGCGGCACGGCGTCGGCCCGCACCAGGCCATCGCGCATGACCGCAGCGTCGAGCTCGGTGATGGCCTGTTGCTGCAGCCAGCGCAGGGCCCAGAAGCGCTCGATGCCGTTCTGGAAATCGTTGTAGGCGCCATAGGCCGCATCGAAGGACGAGATCACCGAGAACAGCATGGCGTCGCGCGGCTTGAAGGGCGCGGCCAGGGCTGCGGTGCGGCCATGTTTGGCGCAGGCAACGATCTGCCACTGGTTGACCAGATCGACATAACGGCGCAGCGGCGAGGTCGCCCAGGTGTACTGCTTGACGCCCATGCCGGCGTGCGGCGCTGGCCTGACACCCATGCGCACCTTGATGCCCGGGGCCATGCTGGCCTGGCTGCGGTAAATGCCCGGCACGCCGTGCTCGGCCAGCCAGCCGCCCCAATGGCTGTTGGCCAGGATCATGGCCTCGCTGACGATCAAATCCAGCGGCGCGCCGCGGCGCCGCTCGCTGATGGCCACGGTCTCGCTGCCGTCCGGGGCCTGTGCGGCCTGGGCGTCATCGCGGACGAGCTTGAAGTTGTAGTCCGGCCGGTTGAAGTTTTCCGGCTTGCCGCGCAGCAGCTCGCGCCCGGCCTTGAGGTGCCGCGCCAGGCGAAAGCAGAAGGCCAGCTCGGGGGCGAAGGGGTAGGCGGGGGGCGCTGACTCTGTCGCGGTGGCGGTGCTTGGGTCGCTGGCCGTGCCGGCTGTAGTGCCAGCAGTGGTGTCGACGGTGGCGCCCGCCGTGAGCGCGGCTTCGGTCACCACCTCATCCAACTGGTCGTGGCGCAAGTTGGCCGCGATGGGCACGCGCTCCAGCCGCGTCTGGGTGTCGCGCACTTCAAGTGTGGCCTCATCGAAGCTGACGTACAGGCTCACCGCTGGGCAGTCGCGACCCGCAATCAGCGTGTAGGCCTGCACCACGGCGTCGGGCAGCATGGTCAGCTTCCAACCCGGCATGTAGACCGTGGACAAGCGCTCGCGGGCGGCCTTGTCGATGACTGAATCGGGTTGTATGGCCAGGGCCGGTGCGGCGATGTGCACACCAAACACCACGGTGCCCGTGCCCAGGCCGGTGACCGAGAGCGCATCGTCGATCTCGGTGGTTTGCGAGTCGTCGATGGAGAAGGCCTGCACGGCGGCCAGCGGCAAGTCGTCCTTGATCGCCGGGGCGGCCAGCGCGGGGAAGGCCACGCCCTTGGGGAATTGCTCGAACAGAAAGCGCCGCCAGTGAAACTGGTAGGCCGAATCGATGGCGCCCGCGCCCTTGAGCAAATCCAGCGGCGGGCGCTGTGAGCGCTTGGCGGCCTCGACCACGGCCTTGTACTCGGGCGCCATCTTGTCGGGCTTGAACAGGATTTTGTAGAGCTGCTCGCGCACGGGCTCGGGGCATTGGCCGGCCACCAACGCGGCCGCCCAGGTCTCGATCTGCACCAGCACCTGCTTCTTGCGCTCGATGGCCAGCAGCGCAGCCTTGACGATGTCTTCGGGCGCCTTCTTGAACTGCCCTTTGCCGGCGCGCCGAAAGTAGTGCGGCGCTTCAAACAGGCGCAGCAGCGACGCGACCTGCTGCTCGGGCCCGGCCTTGGCGTCGAAGTAGTCGCGAGCAAATTCGGCAAAACCGAACTCGCCCTCAGGGGCGAATTCCCAGGCCAGATCGAGATCGATCTCGACGGCCAGGGCCTGGGCTTTGGCCATCAGCTCGGCGGGCGCAGGCTTGTCAAAGCGCAGCAGCACGTTGGCGGATTTCACTTTGACGCGTTTGCCCGAATCCAGCTCGATTTGCATCGAGGCATCGGCTTCGGACAACACGCGGCCGGCGAGAAATTTTCCGGCGTCATCGAACAGGGCATGGGTCACGTCGGGGATTGTCCCATCGGGGCTGGGCAGCCTTGCCTGCCCCCGCGCTCGCCTGCGCCGCTGTCGAGCTGGCTGTGGCGATCAGGGGCCCGCAGCGAGCGCAGCGCCAGTGCGCCGCTGGCGGCATCCAGGCCTTGCGCCTGGCGCCAATCGGCATCAAACAGCGTGTCCAGGTAGCGCTCGCCGGCATCGCAGATCAGGGTGACGATGCTGCCGCGCTCGCCGCGCTGGGCCATCTCGCGCGCCAGGTGCAGCACGCCGGCGAAGTTGCTGCCAGTGGAGGGGCCGACGCGCCGGCTCAGACGC
Source organism: Ideonella sp. (assembly GCA_043720415.1). GTDB lineage: Bacteria > Pseudomonadota > Gammaproteobacteria > Burkholderiales > Burkholderiaceae_C > Pseudaquabacterium. The sequence continues at coordinate 6,438 of JAYSSS010000169.1, read as the reverse complement.
GCCGACAGATCCAGCGCCGCGGCGAAGCTGCTCGCATCGGGCACCTGCAGCATGCGGTCCACCACGCTGGGCAAGAAGCTGGGCTCGACCCGCGGCCGGCCTATGCCCTCGATACGGCTGCGGGCGGCTGAGCTCAGGTCGCGCCGGCCGCTGCCAAAGGCCTCAAAGAACACCGAGCCTTCGGGGTCGACCACGGCCAGCTCGGTCACTGCCAGGGCGTCGCGGCGGTAGCGGATGTAGCGGCCGATGGTGGCTGAGGTGCCGCCGGTGCCGGCGCCCACGACGATCCAGCGCGGTAGCGGGTGCGGCTCATTGCGCATCTGCGTGAACAGGCTCTGGGCAATGTTGTTGTTGCCGCGCCAATCGGTGGCGCGCTCGGCATGGGTGAACTGGTCCATGTAGTGGCCATGGCGTTCGCGCGCCAGCTGCTCGGCCGCGGCGTACACCTGCGCCGGCTCGACCTCCAGGCATTCGCCACCAAAAAACGCGATCTCCTGCAGCTTGCGCGCGGCCGTGCCACGCGGCACCACGGCCACAAAGGGCAGGCCCAACAAGCGGGCAAAGTAGGCCTCGCTGATGGCGGTGGAGCCCGACGAGGCCTCGACGATGGCCGTGCCTGGGCCGATGTGGCCATTGCACAGGCCGTAGAGAAAGAGTGAACGCGCCAGGCGGTGCTTGAGGCTGCCCGAGGGGTGGGTGGACTCGTCCTTGAAGTAGACATCGACGCCCGGCGCTTCGGGCAGGGGCAGCGGGATCAGGTGGGTGTCGGCCGAGCGCCGGGCGTCGGCCTCGATGCGCTGCAGGGCCTGGGCCAGCCAGGCGCGCGGCGCGACGGCTGCGGGGTCGATCATCTGTAGCTCGCTTTCGTCAACCGCCCGGCGTCAAACCGAGAAAGTCCAAGACAAAGGGCAGGTGCTCTTCAAAGTCCGTCAGGCCATGGTCGCTGCCTTCTAGCAAGCGGATCCGGGCGCCGGGGTAGCGGCCGCACATCTCGCGCCAATCCAGCATTTCGTCGCCCTTGGCGATGACGGCAGCGTAGCGCTCGGGTTGGGTGATGTGCTGCACCTTGAGCGCGCGCAGCTCATCCAGATATTCGGCGCGGAACTCGAAGCGCTGCTCGGGGCGGTGAAACTCGGTGTGCTCGCCGACATAGCCGGCCAGGCCGCGCGCCGGGTCAACGGCCGGGTTGAGCAGCAGCGCGCGGCAGCCCGTGTGTTCGGCCACGGCGGTGGCGTAGTAGCCACCGAGTGAGCTGCCCATCACCGCCATGTCATGCGGCGGCCAGGTTTGCATACCTTCCAAAATAAGCGTCCAGGCGGCACGTGGCGAGGCCGGCAATTGCGGGCAGCACCAGGTCACATCGGGCCGATGGGCTTGCACCCAGGCGGCCATGCGCTGCGCCTTGAACGACAGCGGCGACGAGCGAAAACCGTGCAGGTAGAGCAGTTTCATGCGCAGGCCCAGGCTGTCGTGCCGGCTGGCGCCATCGGGTCAGGGCGCCAGGCGCTGCAGCAGCTTGTCGTGGACGCCGCCAAAGGCGCCGTTGCTCATCACCAGGACATGGTCGCCCGGCTGCGTGGCCCGGGCGATGGCGTCGATCAGCTTGTCCACCGTGTCGGCCACGACCGCCAGTTTGCCCATCGGTGACAGGGCATGGGCGGCGTCCCAGCCGTAGTCGCCCTGCAGGCAAAAGGACAGGTCGGCCTCTTCCAGCGACCAGGGCAGCAGGGCCTTCATGGCACCTTGCTTCATGGTGTTGGTGCGGGGCTCGAACACCGCCAGGATGCGCGCCGGTGCCTGGCGCTTGGCCTTGGCCTGGGCGTCGAGATGGCGGCGCAGGCCGTTGATGGTGGTGCGCATGGCCGTGGGGTGGTGGGCGAAGTCGTCATAGACGCGCACCCCCGCCGCCTCGCCTTTGAATTCGAGCCGGCGGCGCACGTTCTGAAAGCTCGACAGGCTGGCCGCGGCGGCCTCGGGTGCAATGCCCACGTGCTCGGCCGCGGCGATGGCGGCCAGGGCATTGAGCTGGTTGTGCTCGCCAAGCTGATCCCACTCCACCCGGCCGAGCTTGAGGCTGCCGCGCAGCACATCGAAGGCCGGCGGATCACCGCGGGCGCGCAGCGCGCCGGGCTCTTCGCGCTGTGAACCAAAGCGCTGGACCTCGCTCCAGCAGCCGCGCTGCAACACCCGCGCCAGGGCTTCGTCGCGGCTGTTGATGGCTAACCTGCCGGTCGAGGCGACGGTGCGCACCAGGTGATGGAACTGGGTCTCGATGGCGGCCAGGTCGGCAAAGATGTCGGCATGGTCGTATTCGAGGTTGTTCAGGATCGCCGTGCGCGGCCGGTAGTGCACAAACTTGCTGCGCTTGTCGAAGAAGGCGGTGTCGTATTCATCGGCCTCGATGACGAAATACCGGCCCGCGCCCAGCCGCGCCGAGATGCCAAAGTTCAGCGGCACGCCGCCGACCAGAAAGCCCGGCTGGTGCCCGGCGCATTCCAGCACCCAGGCCAGCATCGAGGTGGTGCTGGTCTTGCCATGCGTGCCGGCCACGGCCAGCACATGCTGGTGGCACAGCACCTGCTCGGCCAGCCACTGCGGGCCACTGATGAAGGGCGCGCCGGCGTCAAGAATGGCCTCCATCAAGGGCATGCCGCGCTTGACGACATTGCCGATGACAAAGGTGTCGGGCTTGAACGCCATCTGCTCAGGCGACCAACCCTCGACCAGATCGATGCCCAGCGCGCGCAACTGGTCGCTCATCGGCGGGTAGACGTTGGCGTCGCAACCCGTGACGCGGTGCCCAGCCTCGCGCGCGATGGCGGCCAGACCGCCCATGAAGGTGCCGCAAATGCCGAGGATATGGATGTGCATGGGGGCGCGATTCTAGGATCCCGGCAGCCCCTAACAGCCCCGGCAGCCCAACAGGCCACATCCAGCCCATGGCGCAAGCCCAAGCCCGCCTGAGCCCAATGCAGCGCAGGCTTGGGCACGCAGCGCCGCGCTCAACCACCCGGCCAGGGCAGGAACTCAACACCCGATTCGGCCAGGCCCGCCAGGTTGATGTGGGCGATGTTCAGCGGATGGTCGGCGGCCAGCATGCCCAGAGTGGCTGGGGTGAAGTCCGGGCCGTCGATCAGGCCAACGAAGTAGGCCAGGCTGTCGGCGTCAATGGTGCCGCCGACCACATTGCTCCACAACAGGTTGACGACCGCCGTGCTGCTGGCGTTGGCGCCCAGGGCAGCGTCCAGGGCGAGCTGCATCAGCGCCTCGTAAGACATGCCGCCGTCGCTATAGAACAGGCCAATGCCGAAGTAGCCGGTGTTGGCCACCGCGGGGGCGCCGAACACCGCCCCCAGGATCTTGGCCACGACGCCGGCGTTGCCCTCCAGATCGAGCGCGATGTTGGCGTTGCTGAACTTCAGGCGCTCGATGCCGCTGAGTGTGTCGGTGCCGTCGCTGGCTGAGCTGATGGACCAGCCCGCGCCAAGGTGGCTGAAGTTCGAGGCGCCCCTGTTGAGGGTGAAGCTCAGGGTGTCGATGCCGGCGCCACCGTCGACGGTGTCGTTGCCGGCGCTGCTGTGCACCAGGTCATGGCCAGCCAGGCCGAGCAGCACATCGTCGCCGAGGGTGCCCACCAAGGTGTCGTTGCCAGCACCGCCGCTGAAGGTGTCGACCACCGGCGTGATGCTCAGGCTGACCAGGTAGGTGTTGCTGCCGCCACGGTCGTCGGCAACGCGGTAGCTGAAGCTGTCGGGCCCAAAGTAATTGGCCGCCGGGGTGTAGCTGGCGCTGCCATTGGCATTGACGCTGACCGTACCAAAGCTGGCGTTGACGGCCAGGGCGTAGGTGATGGGGTCGCCATCGCCATCGCTGGCCGCGGGCAGGGTGATGGCCAGCGTGCTGTCCTCAGCGCTGCTGAGGTTGAGTGAGCCGGCAATGGGCGCGCCATTGATCGCATCCACAGTGAAGCTGTGGCTGGCGCTGTGGCCGCTTTGCAGGCCGGCGTTGTTTCGGGCGCTGGCGTTGAGTGCATGATCGCCCTCGGCCAGGGTGGGCGTGGTGAAGCTCCAGGCGCCACTGCCATCGGCGCTGGCCGTGCCCAAGATGACCGCGCCGTTGCGCACGGTCACCGTGACATTGGGCTGCGCCGAGCCAATGAGCATGGGCGTGGCGTCGTCGGTCTCAGCGCCCGCCGCGATGTTGCCGGTCGCGGCGCCGACGTTGTCGATCAATGCCGAGATCACCGGGACCTCGGGTGGCGTGATCAGCGGCGCCAGGACCACGGTTTGATCGCTGAACTGCAGCAGCTCGATGCCGATCAAGGTGTCGAGCTCGGGTGGCCCGCTGCTGGGCTGGATGCTGGCCTTGCCTCCACCCGTGGCGGTGATGAGATAGGCCGCCATGGCGCCACTGAACACCCCGGTGTCGCTGCCCTCGCCGCCGACCAGGGTGTCGTTGCCCGGACCGCCGTTGAGGGTGTCGTTGCCCAGACCGCCATCGATCACGTCATTGCCTGCGCTGCCGCTGCCGCTGTCGTGGCCGGCGCCCAGGCTGATGAAGTCGTCAAAGGCGCTGCCCGGAACGGTGTCATTGCCCTCGGTGCCGTCAAAGCGCTGTGCCAGGCCCGCGCCACCATAGGGCACGGCGCGCAGGTTGGCGATGAACAGCGTGGAGTCGTAGATCTGATCGCCGGTGTCGCCGATGGCGAATTTGAGGGTGTTCACGCCAGCCTGCACAGGGGCAATGATGGTCAGCGTGCGCGATATGCCGTCGTACTCGATCGGCAAGCTGCCACCGGTGTTGTCGCGGAAGGCGCCGGTGCCCACGTTGGCCGAGATGATGGACAGCGGCCGATTGGCCTGGCCACCAAACAGCGCGTGGTTGACGCCGTTGACGAAGACCGCAGCAATGTCGACAAATTCGGTGTTGGCAAATTCGGGGAATTCGTCCGAGGCAAAGACCAGCTCGAACTGCACATGGGTCATGGCGGTGTCGCTGACCGTGAAGTTGAACTGCAAGTAACTGGCGTCTTCCAGTTGACCCGCGCCATTGAAGCCGGCGTGCACGGCGGCCTGCAGCTGGGCATCGTCGAGTCGGTGGCTGCCGTGCGGGCTTTCCAGGGCGCTGCTGTAGCCCACGTCGGTGTTGGACATCGGCGGCGTCGGGTCGCCCGAGGTCAGGAAAAGCCCAGGTGCGATGCCCAACTCGGCATGGCCGGCAAAGTAGCCGAGTGAAGCATTGCGGTGCTCAGCGGCACCTATGAAATCCGACGCCAGGCCGTACTGCAAGCTGATGCTGTTGGCATCGATCACCAGGCCTGGGCTGGAAGCGAGCAAGGCCTCGGCCAGGGCGCTGGGGTTGCTGACGGTGCCGTCCCAGGGGCTGAACACAGGCCCCCCTTGTGCTTGCGCCTGAGCAACGGCCCGCAGCGTGGTGCTGGCCTGGATGGCGTCATTGACGGCGACGATCTGGTCCAGCAGCGGATCACTGGAATCACCCAGGAAAAACAGGTTGGACAGACCTTGCGCATCGCCCAGGTCGATCACCGCGCCGCTGTTGACCTCGGCGGCCAGCGCCTCCAGGCCACTGCCATTGAGCCAGGCCCAGGTCATGCCCAGCATGGCAGCGAGCTTTTGAATAGCTACTGCGGTGGCATCGGCATTGCCATGGGCCAAGGGGTCGTAGTTCAACAGATCGATGCCTGGCGGCAGGCCGAAGCTGGTGCGAATCGCGGCCTGCGCTGCGGTGCTGCTCAGGCCATGGCCATCCATCAGCGCGTCGACCAGGCTGGTGATCGGGTTGATGACGGTCGCGCCCTGCGGTGCGCGCAAGGCCAGGGTGTTGTACAGACCGCTGTCGACGTCACGGCCGCCCACGGCAAGGGTGCTGCCGGTGGCGAAGACATTGCCGGCGAATTGCCCGGAGGCGTTGCTGATGAGGCCGGTGAACTCACCCGCATCAGGCCGGTTGTCGCCGTCGGCATCAATGTACAGCGCCGCACCTTGCAAGTAGCCATCGGCGACCACGCCGGTGATGGGGCGCGGCGCGAGGTTGGTCACCTGCCAGTCGAACACATCGCTGACGCTGGTGCTGGCGTCGCTGGCGCTGACGCGCACTGACACCGTGCCGACATCGGCCACGCCGGGTGTGCCGGTGAATGTCTGCAGGCCCGCATTGAAGTGCAGCCAGGCCGGCAGTGGCGAGCCATCGGCGCGCGAAGCGCTGAGTGTCAGGCGCTCGAAATCGGCATCGGCGAAGGTGTTGCCGGGCAGCTGCAAGCGCACCGGCACACCCTGGTTGGTGCTGATGTCGGCCAAGGCCTGCGACAGCGTCGTCGGGTCGTTCACCGCGGTCACCGTGAGTATCATGGTGTAGGTGTTGCTGCCGCCGCGGCCATCGCTGACGCTGTAGTTGAATTCAAGCGGGCCGTGAAAGTTG
>JAYSSS010000168.1:0-16963 GCA_043720415.1 Ideonella sp. | reverse complement strand
CGGTCCAGATTTTTCGTTCGGGCACGTTGATGTGGCTCAGCGCCGAATGCAGCGTGGTGGTTTTGCCCGAGCCGGTGGGCCCGACGCACAGCACCATGCCGTAGGGCCGCTCGACCGCCTGCTTCAGCCACGCGAGGTTGGTGTCGCTCATGCCCAGCTTGTCGACCGGCAGCGGCCTGGCGGTGGTCAGGATGCGCATCACCACGTCTTCGAGCCCGCTGTTGGTCGGGATGGTGGCCACCCGCAACTCGATCTTGTGCTGGGCCGAGAACTTGGCGAAGTTGATCTTGCCGTCTTGCGGCTTGCGCTTCTCGCTGATGTCGAGGTCGCACATGATCTTGATGCGCGCGGTCAGCGCGTTGCGGTAGTTCGGCGGCAGTTCGAGGTGGGTGCGCAGCAGGCCGTCCTTGCGAAAGCGGATACGGATCTTCTCGCGGCCCGGGTCGCTTTCGATGTGGATGTCGGACACGCCGTCCTTGTGCGCGTCGATGATCATGCTGTTGATCAGCCGCACCAGCGAGTTGTCCGACTGCTCGATGGGCCGGTCGTCAGCGGCGTCGCGCCGGCTGAGGCCTTCTTTTTCCAGCGTCTGCATCAACTGGTCGGTGCCGGGCAGGTCGAAGCTGAGCGGTGAGGCCTCTGCGTCGCTGAACTGGAACGCCGGCGTGGCACCGATTTTCTCGTAGGCGGCCCACAGGCGTTCGCGCATGTTGTTGCTTTGCGCGAGCACCGGCACCACCTTGAGTTGCGCGGTGAATTCGATCTCTTCCGACGCAGCGCGGCGGTGCGTCGGGTCGGCCAGCGCCACGATCAGCCGCCCGTCGCGCAGCAGCAGCGGCAACGCTTGCAGCCGCAAGGCGGTGGCGTACGGCAGCAGGCGCAAGGCTTCCACCTCGACCGGGAACACGTCCACGTCGACCAGCGGGTAGCCCATCTTGCGGGCCATCGCGATCTGCAAGTCCTCGCGCGAGACCACGCCCATGCGCACCAGCAGCTCGCCCAGCGGCGTGTCGCGGTTCTCGTGCTGCTGGTTCAGCGCGTCCTGCAACTGGGCCTGCGAAATGAGGCCCAACGATGTCAGTGCCTGGCCGATGCGCATCGGCGGCATGCGAGCCTGGTGGGCAATCGCCTCCATCAGCTTTTCAGGCGTCACCACCTGTTGCTGCAACAGCAGCTCGCCGAGCTTTTGGCGGCGCAGCGCGCGCTGCTGCGTGGCAGCGTCTTCCACCTGCACGGCGGTGGCGGCCCGCTGGTCGACCAGCAGGTCGCCGATGCGCGGGCCGGTGTCGAAGCTGGCGTAGGCATCGCGTGGAATGAACACCCGCAGCACGCTGCCATGCGCGTCGAGCGGCGGAAACAGGAACAGGCCGAAGGCCGTTTCAACGTGGCCGATGGTGTTGCCGGTGGCGTGCCCGCCTTGCTTGAGGGTGACGCGGTACGGCGTGCAAACGCGCTCGGCCAGCAGGCCCTGGTGCAAGTCGCCGGCTGTTGGCACCAGCGCCTGCAACGGGTCGGTCAGCGTCAGCGAGCGGAACTGGTCGAAGCGCACCGGCAGGGTGGTGCGCGCAGGCGGCACCTGCACGTTGGCCACCGCTTCCTCGGGCACGAAGAAGGTCATGCGGCCGTTGACCCGGCTGCCGTTCAGACCCTCGACCACGCAGGCCAGCGGGTCGGTCTGCACGGCGGGCCGCGCATAGCAGGCGGCAGGCGGCGTGGGCCAACAAAAGCGCTCGCTGCCGGTTTGCGTGGCTTCGAAATCGGCGGGGATCAGCGGTGCCGTGGCGTCCCACTGCAAGGGGGTCAACATGTCGGCCATGGCGCAGGTTCGCTCGTCGGTGCTTTGGGGCTGTGGGGCACGTCGCGCGGCGCGGAACATGGCTTCACCTCCGCATGGTGCGCGCGCCGAGCCGGGTCCGATGCGTGGAAATGCAGGCCGCCGGTGCCCCATTTCGATGCGCAACAGCTACTTCTGTGCGCCCATCACCAGGTCGGGCAGCCAGGTCACGACGGCCGGGAACAGCGTGATGATGCCGATGCACACCACCAGGCAGGCGAAGAACGGCAGCGCGGCGCGGGCGATGGTGTTGCTGTCCTTGCCGGTCATGTTTTGCAGCACGAACAGGTTGAAGCCCACCGGCGGCGTGACCTCGGCAATTTCGACCAGCAGCACGATGAAGATGCCGAACCACACCAGGTCGAAGCCCGCTTTCTGGATCATCGGCAGCACCACGGCCGAGGTCAGCACGATCATCGAAATGCCGTCGAGCGCGGTGCCCAGCACCAGGTACACCACCACCAGCATGCCGATCAGCGCGTAGGGGCTCAGGTTCATGGCCGCCACCCACTCGGCCAGCTCGCGCGGGATGCCGGTGAACGCCATGGTTTTGGTCAGGAATGCAGCGCCCGCCAGGATGAACATGATCATGCAACTGGTGCGCGTGGTGCCCATCAGGCCTTCCCAGAAGTTGCGCCACGTCAGCGACTTGCCCCACCACGCAATGGCCAGCGAACCGGCCACGCCGTAGGCTGCGCATTCGGTGGCGGTGGCGTAGCCGGCAATCAGCACCCAGGTGATGAAGACGATCAACAACGCAACCGGAATCAGGCTGCCCGAAGCGCGCAGCTTCTGCGCAAAGCTGCTGGGCGGATCGGCCGGCGGCACTTTGTCGGCGTTGCGCAGCGACCACCACATGATGTAGCCCGAGAACAGCGCCATCAGCACGAAGCCGGGCAGGAAGCCGGCCAGGAAGATGCGGATGATCGACGCATCGGCGGCCACCGCATAGACCACCATCGTGATCGACGGCGGAATCAGGATGCCCAGCGTGCCGGCCGTGGCCAGCGCGCCCAGCGCCAGCTTCTCGTCGTAGCCTCGGCGCTTGAGTTCGGGCAGGGCCACTTTCGAGATGGTGGCGCAAGTGGCCGCCGACGAACCCGACACCGAGCCGAAGATGCCGCAGCCCAGGATGGTGGTGTGCATCAGCCGCCCGGGCACGCGCGACAGCCAGGGCGACAGGCCATCGAACATCTGCTCGGACAGCTTGGTGCGAAAGAGGATTTCGCCCATCCAGATGAACAGCGGCAGCGCCGCCAGCTCCCAACTGGCGGTGGTTTCCCAGAACGCCGAGAACAGGTTCTTGCCCGGCTGGGTGGTGGTGAAAAACGCCTGACCGACCCAGCCGACGATGGCCAGCGACATGGCGATCCACACGCCACCGGCCAGCAGCAGCAGCAAGATGAACAGCAGCAGACCGCCGATTTCTAGAAGGCCCATCAGTCTGTGCCCATGGTGTGTGCGCCGCTCAAGCAGCAGCCAAAGTACGCGCCTTGTCTGGCCGAGCGCTGCGGTGCTGGAGCGGGCATCTACATGTCCTCAGAAAAATCACCGCGGGCATGACGCTCTTCCACGCTGGCCACATAGCTGGGCTTGGCGCCGCGCAACACGCACACGCATTCGTCGACGACGGCCAACACGAAAATCGCCGCGCCAATGACAAAGCTCATCTGCGGGATCCAGATCGGGATGGGCACCATGTTGCCGGCGATGTCGTTGAATTTGTAGCTCTCCCAGGTGAAGCGCGCCGCCCAAAATCCAAGATAAGCCACGGCCAGCGCCGCCACCGCCAGCGAGCCGACTTCAAAGGCGCGCCGCATGCGGGCCGGCAGCGATTCAAGCAGCAGCGTGACGCGCACGAAATCACCGTTGCGAAAGCTGTAGGCCATGCCCAGAAAGGCCGCCGCCGCGCACAGCCAGGCCACAACATCGTTGACCCAGCTGACCCGCCATTCGAGCGAGCGGCCGATCGAGGCGCCAATCATCAGCACCAGGATGGCCAGCACGCACAGCGCGGCCAGCGCGCCACCGCCGGCGTAGAGGGCGTCCAGGCTGCGGCGGGTGCGCGTGCGTGCGCGCTGTGGCGCTGGCGGCGATTCGGTCATTCAGGCGATTAGGTGATCACGCAGCGCAATCAAGCAGCCCACCCCGCAGCCCCATCCCGCAGCCCCACTGCGCAAGCTAACGGTTGAACGCATCGACCAGTTGCTTGCCCTCGGGCCCGGCCTTTTCCAGCCATTCCTTGAGCATGGTGTCGCCGACTTTCTTCATGTCGGTCTTGAGCTGGGCCGAGGGCGCGACGATCTGCATGCCATTGGCCTTGAGCTTGTCCAGCGATTCGGTGTTGACCCGCTTGCTCGCCGCCCAGCCGCGCGACTCGGCATCGGCGCCGGCCTTCATCACCGCGGCCTTGGTGGCGGCGTCCAGGGCGTTGAAGGCCGCCAGGTTGACGAGCACAGCGTTCTTCGGCAGCCAGGCCTGGGTGTCGTACCAGTACTTGATGTGCTCGTAGGTCTTGGTATCGAAGCCGGTGGAGCCCGAGGACATATAGGACTCGACCACCCCGGTGGCCATGGCCTGGCTCAGTTCGGCGGCCTGCACCGTGACGGGTTGCGCGCCCACGAGCTCGGCGATGCGCGCCGTGGCCGGGCTGTAGGCACGCCACTTCACGCCTTTCAGATCGGCGGCGCTGGCGATGGGCTTTTTCACGTAGATGCCCTGTGGCGGCCAGGGCACGGCGAACAACATCATCATTCCTTGCTCGGCCAGCTTCTTGTCCATCAGCGGCTTTTGCGCCTTGTACAGCTTCATTGACTCGTCATAGCTGTCGGCCAGGAAAGGCAGGCCATCGGCGGCATAGATGGGCCACTCATTGGCAAAGTTGGCCAGCAGGATCTCGCCCATCTGCGCCTGGCCGCCCTGCACCGCACGCTTGATCTCGGGTGCCTTGAACAGCGAGGCATTGGCGTGCACATTGATCTTCAACTTGCCGGCGGTGGCCTTGTCCACATCGTTGGCAAAGTCGACCAGGTTGACGCTGTGGAAGTTGGTGGCCGAATAGGCGGCGGGCAAATCCCACTTCACCTGGGCCGAAGCCAGTGGGCTGATCAACAGCAAGGCGCTGGCGGTGGTGGCGACGAGCGCCAGATGGAAACTGCGGCGGTGTTGGGGCATGGGGGCTCCGGGCTGTGTTGAACGCTGATTGCAAAAGTGGGCCTGAGCATGACGCTTGCAGCGCAGACTTTCAACGGGGTTTGCCACAGGGTCGGCGGCGAATTTGCCTACAGCCCGGGCGAGACAATCGCCGCCATGGCTTCACTGGGCATCTTGATGTTGGACACGGTCTTTGCGCGCCCGCTGGGCGACATCGGCCACCCGCAGAGCTGGCGCATGCCGGTGCGCTACGCCGTGGTGGCCGGCGCTTCGGCGCAGCGTGTGGTGCGCCAGCGCTCGGCCGGCCTGCTGCAGCCCTTCATTGCTGCGGGCCTGGGCTTGATCGAGCGCGGCGCCGCGGCCATCACCACCAGTTGCGGCTTTCTGTCGCTGCTTCAGGCCGAGCTCAGCGCGGCCCTGCCAGTGCCGGTGTGGACCTCCAGTCTGCTGAAGTTGCCCGAACTCGCGGGCCAAGCGCCGGGCGTCATCACCGTCGATGCGCAGGCCCTCACCGCCGATCATCTGCGCGCTGCCGGTGCCCCCGAGGACACCCCGGTGCAAGGCCTGGCCAGCGGCTGTCACTTGCAGACGGTGTTGCTCGAAGATGGGCCTGAGTTGGACGCTCACTTGGCGTGCCAGGATGTGCTGGCCGCTGCCCGCCATTTGCAGGCCCGCCACCCCGAGCTGCGCAGCCTTGTTTTCGAATGCACCAACCTGCCGCCCTATGCCGCGGCGGTGCAACAGGCCACCGGCTTGCCGGTGCACGACATCACCACCTTTGTTCACCAGCGCTGGCAGGCGCTGCACCCTCACCAGCGCTGGCAGGCGCTGCACCCGCTGCAACCCCTATGAGCTTGAACCCACACCCACGCTGGCAGTTCTGGATCGACCGCGGCGGCACCTTCACCGATGTCGTCGGCCGCCAACCCGATGGCGGCCTGGTCACCGCCAAGCTGCTCAGCGACAAACCCGAGCAATACGGCGATGCCGCTGTGGAAGGCATGCGCCGCCTGCTGGGCCTGCGCGCCGATGAGCTGATCACGCCTGAGCGCGTGGAGTGCGTGAAGATGGGCACGACGGTGGCCACCAACGCCCTGCTCGAACGCCGGGGCGAGCGCACCGTGCTGGTCATCAGCCGCGGCTTTGGCGACGCCTTGCGCATCGCTTACCAGGCGCGGCCCAAGCTCTTCGAGCGCCACATCGTCCTGCCCGAGCTGCTGTACGAGCGTGTGATCGAGGCCGATGAGCGCGTCGGCGTGCACGGCGATGTGTTGCAGGCCCTGGACAGCGCGGCGCTGCGGCGCGATCTGCAGGCCGCGCGTGACGCCGGCATCCACAGTTGCGCCATCGTCTTCATGCACGGCTGGCGCCATGTGGCGCATGAGCAGCAGGCAGCGCAGGTGGCGCGCGCGCTGGGGTTTGGCCAGGTCAGCGTGTCGCACCAGGTGAGCCCTTTGATGAAGCTGGTGTCGCGCGGCGACACCACCGTGGTCGACGCCTACCTGTCGCCTATATTGAAGCGTTATGTCGATCAGGTGGCGGCGCAGATGCCGGGCGTGGCGCTGTACTTCATGCAAAGCTCGGGCGGCCTGACCTCGGCCGAGCGCTTTGCCGGCAAGGACGCCATCCTCTCCGGGCCGGCCGGCGGCATCGTCGGCATGGTGCGCACGGCCCAGGCTGCGGGCCACGGCAAGGTGATCGGTTTTGACATGGGCGGCACCTCCACCGATGTCTCGCACTTTGCGGGTGAGTTCGAGCGCGCCTTTGACACCCAGGTGGCCGGCGTGCGCGTGCGTGCGCCGATGATGAGCATCCACACCGTGGCCGCGGGCGGTGGCTCGATCATTGCCTTTGATGGCGCGCGCCTGCGCGTGGGGCCGCAATCGGCCGGTGCCAACCCCGGGCCGGCCTGCTACCGCCGCGGCGGGCCGCTGGCAGTGACCGATGCCAATGTGATGCTGGGCAAGATCCAGCCCGAGCACTTTCCCAAGGTGTTCGGGCCGCAGGGTGATGAGGCCATGGACAGGCAGGCCGTGGTTGACGGCTTCCACGATTTGGCCGCGCGCATGTCGAAGGCCAGCGGCCAGGCGACCAGCCCCGAGGCGGCGGCCGCGGGCGCACTGCGTATCGCCGTGGCCAGCATGGCCAATGCCATCAAGCGCATTTCGGTGGCGCGCGGCTATGACGTCACCGGCTACACCCTGCAGTGCTTTGGCGGCGCCGGTGGCCAGCATGCCTGTGGCGTGGCCGATGCCCTGGGCATGGGCCGCGTGCTGGTGCACCCGCTGGCCGGCGTGCTCTCGGCCTATGGCATGGGCCTGGCCGACCAGATCACCATGCGCGAGGCCTCGATCGAGCTGCCCCTGGATGCCACCGGCCTGCAAGCGTCGCGCTCGCGTCTGGACGCCCTGGGCGCGGCCGCTCAGGCCGAGGTGCAGGCCCAGGGTGTGGCGGCCGATCGCATCACGCGACGTGAGCGCCTGCACCTGCGCTATGCCGGCACTGACACGGCGCTCGAAGTGGCCTTCGCAGCGCTGGCCCCGGCACAGGCCGAATTTGAAGCCGCTTACCGCCAGCGCTTCGCCTTCTTGATGCCCGAGCGCGCCCTGATCATCGAGGCGGTGTCGGTGGAGGCCGTGGGCAGCAGTGCGGCTGGGCTCGTCTGGCCCGCTGGTGAACCGCTGTCAGTGGCAGCGCGGCCCCTGGACGCGCCACCCGACGAAGCGCCGGCGGCGCCACCGGTCGGCTTCGCCACAAACTCCCGGCCCGAGCCCCTGGCCACGGTGCCGATGTATTGCGAGGCCGACGACGGCGATGGCGAGCAGTGGCGCCCCGCGGCCTTGCACCAGCGCGAGACCCTGCCCGAGGGCGCGCTCATCGACGGCCCGGCGGTGATTGCCGAGCGCAACGCCACCACCGTGGTCGAGCCCGGCTGGCAGGCGCTGATGGGCGCCGAGGGTGTGTTGACGCTGTCGCGCCTCCACACCAGACGCGCGGTTCATGCGCTGGGCACCCAGGCCGACCCGGTGATGCTCGAGGTCTTCAACAACCTCTTCATGAACATTGCCGAGCAGATGGGCCTGCGCCTGGCCAACACCGCGCACTCGGTCAACATCAAGGAGCGGCTGGATTTCTCCTGCGCGCTGTTCGATGCCAGCGGCGCCCTGATCGCCAACGCGCCGCACATGCCGGTGCACCTGGGCTCGATGAGCGAGTCCATTCGCTGCGTCATCGCCCGCAACCCCAAGATGCAGCCGGGCGATGTCTACATGCTCAACGACCCGTATCACGGCGGCACGCACTTGCCCGACGTGACGGTGGTGACCCCGGTGTATTTGTCGGCCCCCACGCTCGCTGCGCTCGCTGCCCCCCGAGGGGGCGCGCGCCCTGCTTGGGGCGGCCCGGCGCTGGGCGCGGAGCTGTCGGCGCCCACGGCCCCCAGCTTCTACGTCGCCTCACGCGGCCACCATGCCGACATCGGCGGCTCCACGCCGGGCTCGATGCCACCGTTTTCCACCACCATCGATGAAGAGGGCGTGCTGTTTGATAACTTCCTTTTGGTGCGTGCGAGGGTGATGCAAGAGGCCGCGCTGCGCCAGCAACTGGCTGACAACCGCTGGCCGGCGCGCAACCCCGATCAAACCATTGCCGATTTGCGCGCGCAGATCGCCGCCAACGAAAAAGGCGTGCAGGAGCTGCAAGCCATGGTCAGCCAGTTCGGCCGGCCGACCGTGGACGCCTACATGCGCCATGTGCAGGACAACGCCGAGGAGTCTGTGCGCCGGGCCATCACGGCGCTGTCGGCGTCGATGGGCGATGGCCGCTTTGCCTTGACGCTGGACAACGGCGCGGTGATCCGCGTGCAGGTCAGCGTCGATGCCGCGTCGCGCAGCGCCACCATCGATTTCACCGGTACCAGTGCGCAATTGGCCAATAACTTCAACGCCCCCAAGGCGGTGACCATGGCCGCCGTGCTCTACACCTTTCGCCTGCTGGTGGACGACGACATCCCGCTCAACGCCGGTTGCCTCAAACCCCTGCAGGTGATCGTGCCCGAGGGCTGCATGCTCAACCCGCTGCCGCCCGCCGCCGTGGTGGCGGGCAATGTCGAGACTTCGTCCTGCGTCACCAATGCCCTGCTCGGCGCCCTGGGGGTGATGGCCGCCAGCCAGTGCACCATGAACAACTTCACCTTGGGCAATGAGCGCCATCAGTACTACGAGACGATTTCCGGCGGCTCGGGCGCGGGGCCCATGCGCAATGCCGCGGGCGATGTCATCGGCGGCTTCGCCGGCACCTCGGTCGTGCAGACCCACATGACCAATTCACGCCTGACCGACCCCGAGGTGCTGGAATTGCGCTTCCCGGTGCTGCTGGAGAGCTATGCCATACGCCGGGGCTCGGGCGGTGCCGGGCAATGGCGCGGTGGCGACGGCGGCGTGCGCCGCGTGCGTTTTCTGGAGCCCATGACGGCCTCCATCCTGAGCAATGGCCGCTCGCAGCCGGCGTTTGGTGCGGCCGGTGGCCTGGCCGGCGCGCCGGGCGTCAACCGGGTCGAACGCCACGGCGGCAATGTCGAGCTGCTGTCGCACATCGGCTCGGTGCAGATGGCCGTGGGCGACGTGTTTGTGATCGAGACGCCGGGCGGCGGCGGCTGGGGCCTCTGCCCAGACGATTGAATTTGTGTAAGCATTTCGCTGTCGGTTTCGACAGCATCACCATCGCGGCGGCTTAGTCCCGCTGCGACCTGTTCAACACCATCCCTATCGGAGCATCCTCATGAACCAGCGACTCATCCTCTCATCGGCCCTGGCCGCCGTGTTGTCCATTGGCCTGGGCAGCCAAGCCGCCGCGCAAGAGAACAAGGGCAAGGAAAAGTGCTACGGCATCGCCAAGGCCGGCCAGAACGATTGCGCCAATGTGGCCGGCACGCACTCCTGCGCCGGCCAGGCCAAGGCCGACAACGACAAGGGCGAATGGAAGTACGTGGCCAAGGGCACCTGCAAGGCCATGAAGGGCATGACCGAGGCAGAGGCCAAGGAAGCGGCCAAGAAGTGAGCGTGGGCGGCAGCGGCAGGTGCTGTGCCAAGCCGGATTTGCACTGGCCAGCCTGCCGGCCAAGTGGGCAGGCCTGCCGGCCAAGTGGGCCAGCCTGCGCGTGGCCCAGGCAAGCCTGCCTGTGATGTCGGCAAGCCGCCCGTCATGCCGCTGCCTTTGAATGTTGGCATTGGCTGGCGTGCGCCGCACTATGAGGCGGTGCTCAGCCAGCGTCCGCCGCTGGGCTTTCTGGAGCTGCACTCCGAGAATTTCTTTGCCGATGGTGGCGCCGCGCTGGCGGTCTTGCAGCAGGGCCGGCAGGCTTATGAGCTGAGCCTGCACGGTGTCGGTCTCGGCTTGGGCTCGGCCCTGGGGCTTGACGCCTGGCACCTTGATCGCCTGGCCCGGCTTGTGGAACGCAGCGCACCGGCGCGCGTCAGCGACCATGCCTGCTTTGCCCGCGCCCCGCTGGCGCCTGGCCAGGCGCCGGTGCATGGCAGCGATCTGCTGCCGGTGGCCTTCACCGAGGCCGCGCTGGGCCTGATGGTGGCCAATGTCTCGCAGGTGCAGGACCGCTTGCGCCGCCCCATCCTGGTGGAAAACCTCTCGGCCTATCTGCATTGGGCCGACGACAGCCTGGCCGAGCCCGAGTTCTTCAACGAGCTGGCGCGGCGCAGCGGCTGCGGCATGCTGCTCGACATCAACAACCTGGTGGTCAATGCCCTCAATGCCGGGCAGTCGCCGGCGTTGGCGGCCTGCCAGTTCATCGATGCCTTGAACCCCGGCATCGTCGGCGAGATTCACCTGGCGGGATTCTCCGAACAGCAGGGCCTGGTGATCGACGACCACAGCAGCCGCGTGCACGCGCCCGTGTGGCAGGCCTATGCGCACGCCCTGCGGCGCCTGGGCGCCGTGCCCACGCTGATCGAGTGGGACACCGATCTGCCCGAGTTGGCCGTGCTCCTGGAAGAGGCCGCCCAGGCGCAGCGCGTGATGGCTGCCTGTGTCACGCCTGTGCCCATGACGGCGCCCACCCCGGTGCCCACGCCCGTGCCCATCTTGTCGGAGCGGCGCGATGCCTGAGGGTCCCAGCAGCAGCGCCGAAGCCCTGCGCCAGCAGCTCCTGCTGCAGGCCCTGTGGCAGCAGCAGCCCGCGCCCGCTTTGCAGGCCTGGCTGCGCAACAGCAGCAGCGAGCAGGACCGCGGCCTGGCCGCCTACCGCGGCAATGGCCTGGCCACGGCCGTGCGCGCCCTGGCCGTGGCCTATCCCACACTGCAGCAATTGGTGGGCACAGAGTGCTTCGAGGCGCTCGCACGCCAGTGCTGGCAGCAGCACCCACCGCGGCGCGGCGACCTGGCGCAATTCGGCGCGGAGCTCGCAGCCCTCATCGAGGCCGAACCAGCATTGACCGAGGAACCCTATCTGGCCGATGTCGCCCGGCTGGAGGCCCTGGTGGTGCAGTGTGAGGCGGCCGCGGATGCGGACGAAGCGCCCGGCGCGCGCCCTGCGCCTGATTCAATCGACGCATGCGACGCACGCGACGCATGCGACGCACCCGACGCACGCGACGCACCCGACACAGCGACCCAGCCGGCCGCCATCGCCGGCCTGGAGCTGCTCGCCCACGACGCGGCCGAGTCCTTGCAGCTCGTGCTGCGCCCCGGCACGGCCCTGTTGCCATCGCGCTGGCCGGTGGTGTCGATCTGGCAGGCGCACCAGGCCCATCGCCGCGACGATGACCAGCGCTTCAGCGCCGTGCGCCTGGCCTTCGCAGCGCAGGCGGCCGAGTCGGCCTTGGTCTACCGCGAGGGCTGGCGGGCCCAGGTCGAGGTGGTGGACAGCGCCGACCTGGCCTTCACCCAGGCCGTGCTGGCGGGCGCACTGCTGGGCCCGGCTCTGGCGGCAGCTGCGGCGGCTGCGGCAGACTTCTCCTTCGAAGCCTGGCTGCTGCGGGCCGTTCGGCAACAGTGGCTGATCGCACTGCGATTTGGATGCCTGCTGAGCGCCCCAAGGCCGGCCGGGGCCGGCCGTCCACCCCCGCCCCGCGATGCTTGACCGTCATGCCCTCAAACTTGCCGGCCCGTGGCTGGACCGCATGGCTGCGGGACTGCAGCGCTTGGGCGTCGGCGCAGATGGGGTGAGCCTGTGCGGCTTTGCGCTGGGGCTGTGCGCCGCCGCAGCGATTGCGCTGCATCGGCCCCTGCTGGGCCTGGCCTTGATCGTCGCTTCGCGCCTGGCCGACGGCCTGGATGGCGCGCTGGCGCGGCTGACCCGGCCCACCGACCGCGGCGCCTTTCTGGACATCACGCTGGATTTCGTCTTCTACGCCAGCATCCCGCTGGCCTTTGCCCTGGCCCAGCCCGCAACCAACGCCTTGCCGGCGGCGCTGCTGCTGTTCAGCTTCATCGGCACGGCGTCGAGCTTTCTCGCCTTTTCGGTCTTTGCCGAGCGCCGTGGTTTGCAGCGCCAGGCCTATCCCGCAAAGGGTATGTACTATCTCGGCGGCTTGACCGAAGGCACCGAGACCTTGATCTGCTTTGGCCTGATGTGCCTCTGGCCCCAGCACTTTTCCACCCTGGCCTATGGCTTTGCCGCGCTGTGTGGCCTGACCTGGCTGGTGCGCATGCGCGCCGGCTGGGTCGTCTTGAATGATCGCTTGCCATGAAGTACATCGTGCGATGTGCCCCACTGCTTTGCTGCTGGGCGCTGCTGTGCGCCAGCGGGGTGGCCACGCTGGCCGCGGCCGCCGAGCTGGCGCCGCTGTCGGGCATCGAGGCGCCCGACAGTGCCTGGCGCCGGGCCGGTCTGCCTAACCAAACAATGCCGTGGACACGGTTTCAGACGATCACGCTGGAGGGTGAACGCGTGCTGCAGGTGCGGGCCGAAGATTCCTACGGCAATCTGATCCACCCGGTGGTGGCCGAAGCGCCGCCGCGCAAGACCCTGAGCTGGCGCTGGCGCCTGGACGAGGCCAACGCCAAAGTCAACCTGCGCCAAAAAGCGGGCGACGACGCCGCGGTCAAGGTCTGTGCCATGTTCGACCTGCCACTGTCTTCTGTGCCCCTGCTCGAGCAGGTCGTGTTGCGCCTGGCCCGCCAGCGCAGCGCCGAGCCCCTGCCGGCGGCCACTGTGTGCTACCTCTGGGACGCCACACTGCCTGCGGGCACCGTGCTCGACAACCCGTTCTCGCGCCGCGTGCGCGTCATCGTCTTGCGCGGCGCCGAATCACCCTTGAAAAACTGGCGCAGCGAGCGCCGCGACCTGGCGGCTGACTTCCTGCAATTGTTCGGCGACGAGGCCAAGACCGTGCCCGCACTGCTGGCCATCGCCGTCGGTGGCGACGCCGACAACACCCATGGCCGCAGCCTGGCACATGTGGCCGATCTCTCGCTGCAGTGAGGGCGCACGCGCCCAACAGGCGAGCTGGCCAGGCCACCAACGCTGACAGGAGCCTCGATGTTTCGAATGCCGCACCCCTTGCGTCCGCTCGCCGGCGCGGTCACCACCGCTGCGGGGCTCGCGCTGTCACTGCTTGGCGGCATGCCAGCCCGCGCACAGGCCACTGGCTATGCGGCCGAGATCGCGAAGATCGACGTGGCTGAGCGGCGGGTGACTTTGAAGGCAAGCATGGGTCAGCAGACCCTGCGTGTGGCGGCCCGTGTGGTGCTCGATGCGCTCAAGCCCGGCGACAAGGTGCTGATCACCTTCGGCCAGGAGCGCAGCGAGGCGGTCATCACCCGCATCGAGGTGGTCGCTCGGTAGCAGCAGGTGCAGGCTCGCGACGTACCCGGCCTTGTGAAGTAGGTCGAACGCCTTGTTGCGCTGAGGCAGCAAGACAGGTGCGATGGCGGCGCGCATCAAGGGCCCGCTCGGCCGCGCTCGGCCCCCCAACTCGACCCACACTCGGCGCCCGCTATTCGCGCCGCGGGAATACCAGAATCATGGTCGCCGGCACCCTGCCATCCACATCGCGTGGCAGCAACTCGGTGCGGTCGATGGCGCGCAGCACGGTGTCGTCCCACACCGTGTTGCCGCTGCTCTTGACGATGCGCCGGCCGATGATGGCGCCGTCGCTGGCGCAACGCACCTCGATTTCGGTCACCGGGTTGCCGGTGACATCGGCCGTGAGCACGATGTTGGGTTTGATGCGTGCCTTGATGCGCCCGGCGTAGGCCGCGCTGGGCGCGGCATCGCTGGCGGCGGTGCCGGCGTCGGCGGCCGTCGGGGCGGTGCCGGCCAGGCCACGCATGCGCGCCAGATTGGCTTCGCGCTGCTTGGCCAGGCGCTCCTCGCTGGCCTGGGCCTCGCGCAGCGCTGCGGCCTCGGCCTTGCGGCGCTCGTCCTGGCGGGTTTGCAATTGGCGTTGTTCCGCAGCAGCCTTGTCCTCACGCAGCTTTTGCGCGCGCTCGCGCTTTTTCTCGGCCTCGCGCTGCGCCTCGGCCTCGCGCTCGCGTGCCATGGCGGCACGGCGCTGCGCCTGCTCGGTGGCGATCTGGGCATCGCGCGCGGCGGCGGCAGCGGCCTCTGCGCGGCGCACGGCGGGCGGCACACTGGGTGGCTCCACGGGGAGCACCACGGGTGGACGGGCGGCCGGCGTCACCGGCGGCGTCACGGCAGGGGGCTCGACCACCGCCGCCGCCGGGGGCGGTGCCGCCTGCTGCGGCACGCTGGCCCAGAGCTCGGCGGCGACCACCGCATCGGGCATGGGCAGGCGCCAGTTCAGGCCCAGGGTCAGTGCGGCAATCAAGCCCGTATGGGCGACGACGGCCAGCAGCGCGGCGGGGCCCCAGCGGCCGGCATCGTTCGGGCGCTGCGGCGCCAATGCGCCCACGGAGATGGCCGCGGCCGACATCTCACCCGCCTTGCTTGACCGACAGCCCCACGCGGGCCACGCCGGCACGCTGCAGCACATCCATGGCGCGCACCACCTGCTCGTATTTGACGTTGCGATCGGCCGAAATTACCACCGGCGTTTGCGCGTTACCGCCTTGCGCCTCTTTCACCCGGGCCGCCAGTTGGCCCAGGGTGGTGGCCTGCGGCGGGGCCGCATCCACCCGCAGGCGCAGCTTGTCGTCGCTGCCGATGATCACCTCGACCACATGCTCGGGGCGCTGCGCCGCCTTGCCCACACTGGGCAGATCGACCACGCCGGTGGTGATGAGCGGGGCGCTGACCATGAAGATGATCAACAGCACCAGCATCACATCGATGAAGGGCACCATGTTCATCTCGGCCATGGCCCGGCGGCGCGGGCGTCCTCGGCTGGCGGTGGCGGGCATGGCGGCTAACGCTGGCCGCTGGCCGCTGCTGTGCTGGCCGCGGCCGCGGGCAGCGTGGCATTGCGCTGCAGGATGTTGGAGAACTCTTCAATGAAGCTTTCCAGCTGGATGGCGATGCGGTCGATGTCTCGGGCAAATCGGTTGTAGGCCACCACCGCCGGGATGGCGGCAAACAGGCCGATGGCGGTGGCCACCAGGGCCTCAGCGATGCCCGGCGCCACGGTGGCCAGGGTCACCTGCTGCACATTGGCCAGGCCGACGAAGGCATGCATGATTCCCCACACCGTGCCAAACAGGCCGACATAGGGGCTGACCGAGCCGACCGAGGCCAGGAAGCCGACATTGCCCTCGATGACATCGAGCTCGCGCTGCAGGCTGGCGCGCATGGCGCGGCGTGCACCGTCGAGCTGGCTCTGCGATTCATGGCGGCGCTCACGCAGCTTCAAGAATTCGCGCATGCCACTGGCGAAGATGCGCGCCATGGGCGATTGCGCATCGGCGCCGGGCGCGTCCTTCTGGCTGGTGCCGGCGTACAGATCGTTCAAATTTTTGCCCGACCAGAACTCGCGCTCGAAGGCGTCGTTGCCGCGGCGCAGCGCACGCAGGCCAAACAGCTTGCTGAAAATCACCGTCCAGCTGGCCAGCGAGGTGAGCAGCAGCCCGACCATCACCAGTTGCACCACCAGGCTGGCGTGCAGCATCAGGGTGACGATTGAAAAGTCCTGGTTCATGGTGTCAGCGCTTCACAGCTTGGAGGTGATTTCAATCGGAATGCGCCGCGGCTTGAAGCTTGCCGCATCGACGCAGCCGATGCGGATCTGGCCCTCGCACAGCAGCGCCGATGCGCACCAGGCCTGTTGCGTCAGGCGCATCGAGGCGCTGCGAATTTCAGACACCGCGACATTGATGCGAAGCCAATCGTCCAGCCGTGCCGGGCGCAGATAGCGCAGGGCCGTGTCGCTGACGATGAAGATGGCGCCGCAACGCTCGCGCAGGGCCTGCTGCTCAATGCCCAGGGCGCGCAGCCACTCGGTGCGGGCGCGCTCAAAGTACTTCAGGTAGTTGGCGTAAAAGACCACGCCACCGGCGTCGGTGTCTTCCCAGTAGACCCGCAGGCCATGCTCAAAAACAGCAGGCGTGGGGTCAATTTCGGGTGGTCGGCTCACTAGGCAACCTCCGTGCTGCGCACTGCGGTACTCGCCTTGGGAGCGGCCCGGCGGACTCATGGCGTCGGCCGATCAGCGCTGCGTGGCGGCGTGGCCGCGTGGTTGCGGGCCTGCACCGCCGGTTGTTGCGCCTCGGCCGCCGGCGCGCGCAGCGGCAGGACCGGGTCGGGATACGCCACCGCGATCAGCAGCGTCGCCACGCTGGCCACGACAACGACGAGCGGCCCGCCGACGACCAGCCAGACCATGCCATGGCGCCACCACGGCGCAACCGGACCCTGCCAGGATTGAGAAGTCATGATCGTCTCCTTTGTTCAGCGCGGCACGACGAAGGTCGACCGCTCGTTGCGCGTCCAGACACTGGACTGATCCGCTGCGGGCAGCTGCTCGATACGGAACTCGATCGGGTGTGCGCCGCTGCCGGCACGCTGCGCCACTTCGGGGGGCACCTGCACCGCCACCGGGGCCCAGCGCGCCTCGGCCGCGCCGACCG
>JAYSSS010000167.1:0-56884 GCA_043720415.1 Ideonella sp. | reverse complement strand
AAAACCTCCAGCTTGTTCAGCGCCGGCTTGCCGTCGATGCGCAAGCCCCACGGCGAAAACGGTGTCGGGTGCGCCGTGATGCCGGCCACCTTGAGCGTCAGCTGCGCCGCCTCGCGCTTGGTCTTGCCGGTGTTCACGCGCAGATCGAGCGGGGCGGTCTTGTCCAGCGCCTCAATCAGCGGCCAGAACATGTCGTCGCTGAGTTGCTCGCGCAGAGCGCCGGCCAGCCAGTCGGGCAGGTTGTGGCGCAGCTTGTCCGAGAACGTGCTGCGATCAATGGCTTGCACCTGGGCGCGCCATTGCAGCTCGTTGGGGCCGAGCGCGCCGCGTTGCAGGTTGGAGTCTCCCGCCCATGCCAGGATGGCCAGGCGGCGCTCCAGCGAACCAGTGCCGCTTTGCGCCAGGTGCTGCAACAGCGGGCGCCGGCGCAGCACCGCGTAGGCGGTTTCGGCCAGGCCGTGGCGCTCGCGCTGGCCCAGCGTGCGGTGCTGGCGAAAGAACGCCGAGACCACACTGTCGGCAGGTGCATCCAGCTTGAGGATGGCGCGCACCAGTTCGGTCGTCAGGTCCAGCAGGGCATTGGGGTGCATCGGTGGGATTATCCCGTCTGCGGCGTGGCACTCGAATGCGCCGCCGCGGGATCGCCGGTCAGCCGACCAGCAGCTGATCGGCGCCGTCGGCATGCCGGACCAGGCTGCCTTCAAGCCGCAGGCGGCCCTCGACGAACCAGCGTGCCGAGCGCGGATAAATCACATGCTCAGTGGCCAAAACGCGCGCCGCCAGCGTGTGCTCGTCATCCGCGGCCAGCACCGGCACCATCGACTGCATCACGATCGGACCATGGTCGAGCTCGGGCGTCACAAAGTGCACCGTGGCGCCCACCACCTTGCAGCCGGCCTGCAGCGCGCGCTGGTGGGTGTGCAGCCCGGGGAAGGCCGGCAACAGCGACGGGTGAATGTTCAGCAGCCGGCCCTCATAACGCGTGACGAAGGCGGTGCCCAAAATGCGCATGAAGCCGGCCAGCACGACGACATCGGGCGTGAAGCTGTCGATGCTGGTGGCCAAGGTGGCATCGAAGGCGTCTCGGGTGGCGTGGGCCCTGTGATCGACCACCGCGGTGGCCACGCCGTGCTCGGCGGCGAAGGCCAGGCCCGCCGCGCCGGGCCGATTGGCAATGACGGCGGCGACCGTGGCCGGCCAGGCTTGCGCCTGGCATTGCTGAACGATGGCCTGCATGTTGCTGCCGCGGCCGGAGATGAGGATGACGATGCGTTTGGGCATGGGCGGCGGGTGCTTCGCGGCCGATGTTCTGGCTCTCGGCGCACCGTTTGTGGCGTCGCAGTTTAGGTGCCGGGCGCAGTGACCGGCACAGTGACCGGCGCAGGCGCCGCCCGGCCGTGGCAGCAGGGCAGCTTTGCTTGCGACAATGCCCACCCTTTGCCCGCCACGCCCACACCATGCGACAACGCGTCCTCTCCGGCATGCGCCCCACCGGCGCGCTGCACCTTGGCCATTACCACGGTGCCTTGAAGAACTGGGTGCGGCTGCAGGACGACTACGACTGCTTTTACTTCGTTGCCGATTGGCATGCGCTGACGACGCACTACGAAGACCGCGCCATCATTGGCCAGAGCACCTACGACATGGTCATCGATTGGCTGGCCGCGGGCATAGACCCCGAAAAATCGACGATCTTCATCCAAAGCCGCCTGCCCGAGCACGCCGAGCTCTTCACCCTCTTGGCCATGGGCACGCCCCTGGGCTGGCTGGAGCGCGTACCGACCTACAAAGACCAGATCGAGGCGCTGAAGGACAAGGACCTGGCCACCTACGGCTTCCTGGGCTACCCCCTGCTGCAGGCCGCCGACATCCTGATCTACAAGGCCGCCTTCGTGCCCGTGGGTGAGGACCAGGCGCCGCATGTCGAGATCACCCGCGAGGTGGCACGGCGCTTCAACCACCTCTACGGCCGCGCGCCCGACCACGCCGAATTGCTGGCCGCGGCGCTGGCCAAGCTGACCAAGGATAATTCGCGTTATTACGAGAAGCAACGCAAGGCCTTTGGCCAGGACGGCACGCCCGAGGCGCTGGCCAAGGGTGAGGCCGTGGTGCGCCGCGCCCAGGCCGCGGGCGCCCTCGACGCCGACGCCGCCGAGCTGCTGCTGGGCCACCTCAAAGGCAGTGGCAAAAGCGTCTTGACCGAACCCGAGGTGCTGCTTACCACCGTGAGCAGGTTGCCCGGCCTGGACGGCGGCAAGATGGCCAAGAGCCGCGGCAATTCAATCGCCATGCGCGATGAGCCCGCCGTGGTGCAAACCAAGATCGCGCGCATGCCCACCGACCCGCAGCGCGTGCGCCGCAACGACCCGGGCGACCCCGAACGCTGCCCGGTGTGGCTGTTCCACAAGGTGTACTCCGATGCCGACACCCAGGCCTGGGCGGCCAAGGGCTGCAAGTCGGCAGGCATAGGCTGCCTGGAATGCAAGCAGCCGGTGATCGACGCCATCGTCAAGGAGCAAGCCCCCTGGCGCGAGCGCGCCCAGCCCTATCTGGCCGACCCCAAACGCATCAAAGAGATCGTTGCCGAAGGCACCGAAAGGGCCCGCGTGGTCGCGCGCCAGACCATGCACGATGTGCGCACCGCGATGGGACTGAACTTCTGAGGCTGGCCATCTGCCGGCGCGTGGCTGCCGAGTCGTCAGCGAGCGACTGGCCACTGCCAAGAATTTCGCGCTCCGGTCGGGCTTGTGGCCAGGCCAGCCTGCTGCAGGCCGCAAGCACCGCCGATATCGACACATGAAAGACCGCAACACCATGCCGCCTTCGATCCCACCCAGCCGCGCCCTGGCGCAGCGTCGCGTACTGTTGACCCTGGGCGCCGCCGGCCTGGCCGGCCTGGGGGCGTGTGCGTCTCCGGTGGCGCGGCCAGGTGTGGGTGAGCCCGCGGCGCCGCAGCCGCTGGTCGAAGGGGCCGCCGACCAGGTCGCACCCTTTTCAGCCGGCGCGGGCACCGAGCTGCCGTCTGGCTGGCAGCCCTATGTGTTGCGCACGGACCGCGCCATCACCCGTTACCGGCTGGCCAGGGACGGCCAGCGCCAGGTGCTGCACGCGGCCGCGGCATCGTCTGCTTCCGGACTGCGCTGCCCGGTCGACATCGATCCGCATCGACAAAAGGTCTTGCGCTTCAGCTGGCGTGTGCCGCAGGTGCCGACGCAGGCCACGGTGGAAGACCAGGAGCTCGATGACAGCCCGGCGCGCATCGTCGTCGCCTTCGAGGGCGACAACGCCCGCTTGTCACTGCGCGAGCGCCTGCTTTTCGACCAGGTCGAGCTGTTCACCGGCCATCGCCTGCCCTATGCCACCCTGATGTACGTGTGGGATGGCCATCAGGCCCCGGGCACCGTGACGGCCAACCACCGTACCAGCCGCATCCGCTACCTCACGGTGGAGGGCGGCGCCGCCCGCGCCGGCCAGTGGCTGAGTTACCAGCGCGATGTGGTGGCCGATTTCCAGCGTGTCTTTGGCGAGGCGCCGGGCGCCATCAGCAGTGTGGGTGTGCTCACCGACAGCGATCGGCTCAAGCTCGATCTCGAAGCCTGGTACGGCGACATCAGCCTGTCGGCGGTGTGACGTCTGCGGCCGGCATGGCGCCATTGGCGCTGCTGCATGTCGATGCCAGCCTGATCGTGGCGGACAAGCCGGCCGGCCTGCTGTCCGTCCCCGGCCGCGGCCCTGAGCGAGCCGATTGTTTGATCACGCGCGTGCAGGCGCAATATGCCGATGCCTTGACCGTGCACCGCCTGGACATGGCCACCTCGGGCCTGCTGTTGCTGGCCCGTGGCGCGGCCGTGCAGCGCCAGCTCAGCCAGGCCTTCGCGCAGCGACAGGTGGCCAAGACCTATGTCGCCGTGGTGGCAGGGCGGGTGGCGCAGGACAGCGGTGAGATCGATCTGCCCCTGCTGGCCGATTGGCCACAGCGCCCGCGCCAGCGCGTCGATGTGCTTGCCGGCAAACCCTCGCAGACCCGCTGGCGGGTGCTGTCGCGCGATGCACAGGGCGGCTGCACGCGGCTTGAGTTGACGCCCATCACCGGGCGCTCGCACCAGCTTCGGGTGCACCTCATGGCCATCGGCCACCCCATCCTGGGCGATGAGCTCTACGCCGGCCATGAGGCCCAGCGCGCCGCGCCGCGCCTGCTGCTGCATGCCTGCGGTCTGGCCTTTGCGCACCCCCTGCACGGTGGCGACATGGTCTTCGAAAGCGCCGCACCGTTTTAGCGCCGCGCCGCGCTGTGGGTATGCTGGCGCTCATGCCCTGTCACCTCAGCATCATCACCGGTTCATCACGCGGCCTCGGTGCCGCCCTGGTCGCGCAGCGCCTGCAGCCTGGGCACATCGTCCTGGGCCTGGCGCGGCAAGCCAACGCCGAGCTGCAAGCCCAGGCCGATGCGGCCGGTGTGCGCCTGGAGCAATGGCCCATCGATCTGGCCGATGGCCTGGCCGCGGCGCAGCGCCTGCAGGCCTGGCTGGCCACGCTGGATGCCAGCACCCTGGCCAGCGCCACGCTGATCAACAACGCCGGGGTCCTGAGCACACCTGCCGCCCTGGGCGTGGGGCCGCTGGCCGAGCTGTCCACGGCCCTTCGGGTCGGCCTGGAGGCGGCCCTGCTGCTGAGCGCGGCCTTCTTGCAGGCCACCGCGGCCTGGCCCGCGCAGCGGCGCGTGCTCAACATCTCCTCGGGCCTGGGCCGGCGTGGCATGGCCGGTAGCGCCGCCTATTGCGCGGCCAAGGCGGGCATGGACAACTTCAGCCGCGCCGTCGCCCTGGAGCAAGCGGCCCTGGCCCATGGTGCCCGCGTCGTTTCAATGGCGCCGGGTGTGATCGACACCGACATGCAGGCGCAATTGCGCGGTGCCGATGCCAGCCTCTTTCCCGAGCGCGAGATGTTTGCCCAGCTGCATGCCCAAGGTCAGTTGATGAGCCCACAGGCCTGTGCCCAAGTGCTGATCGCCCGCCTGGAGCGCGCTGATTTCGGCGACGAGGTGGTCACTGACATCAGAAGTTAGCACCGGCCCGGCGCGGTCATTGGCCCCATTCACGGCATGAGCGACTCCGTACCCCTGGCCGCGTCTGCGGCGCAGCCCCCGCCGCAACCGCTGCCGCTGCTGCGCCAGCCCAACTTCCGCCGCTTCTGGCTGTCACGCTGGGCCTCCACCCTGTCTGGCCAGATGATGATGGTGGCGCTGGGCTGGCAGATGTATGACCTGACCGGCAGCGCCTGGGACCTGGGCCTGGTCGGGCTGGTGCAGTTCATGCCGGCGCTGCTGCTGGCCCTGCCCGCCGGGCAGGTGGTCGACCGGGTTGAGCGCCGGCGTGTGCTGATGGCCGCGCTGCTGGCCCAGGCCACGGTGGCGCTGCTGCTGGCCTGGGGGTCGCTGGGCCAGCACATTGGCCGCGACAGTATCCTGGCGCTGTCGGTGGTGCTGGGCAGCGTGCGCGCCTTTTTGTTCCCGGCCACGCATGCGCTGTTGCCGCAGTTGGTGGCCAGGCCCGAGCTGCCCCGCGCCATGGCCCTGGCCTCGGCCGCGCTGCAGGGCGCCATCATCGTCGGCCCGGCCCTGGGCGGCGCGCTCTATGGCCTGGGGGTGGCGGTGGTGTACGCCGTGGCCGCACTGGGCTTTGGTGTGGCCCTGGTGTGCATGGCCGGCGTGCGGCCACGTGCCATGGCCCCGGCGGTGGGCACTGTCGGCTGGAGCAGCGTGCTGGCGGGCCTGCACTTCATCCGCCACCGGCCGGTGATCCTGGGAGCCATTTCGCTGGATCTGTTTGCCGGGCTGCTGGGCGGTGCCACCGCCTTGCTGCCCATCTTTGCCCGCGACGTGCTGCAGGCCGGGCCGGTGGCGCTGGGGCTGTTGCGATCAGCGCCTGCGGTGGGCGCCCTGGCCATGTCGCTGGCCCTGGCACGGTGGCCCCTACAGCGCCGTGTCGGCCCCTGGTTGATCGGTTCGGCCATGGCCTTTGGCGTGGCCATGGGTATCTTTGGTGCATCCACGCATATCCTGTTATCCATGGCGGCACTGGCCCTGTCGGGTGCGGCCGACATGGTCAGCGTGGTCATTCGCCAGACCCTGGTGCAACTGGAAACGCCGGATGACATGCGTGGCCGGGTCAGCGCGGTCAATGCCATCTTCATCGGCGCCAGCAATCAATTGGGTGAGTTCGAGTCGGGCGCCACGGCGGCCAAGTGGGGGGCAGTAGCATCGGTCGTCGGTGGCGGCGTGGCCACGGTGGCCATCGCGGCCTTGTGGACCCGCCTGTTCCCGGCCCTGGCTCGGCGTGACCGCTGGATCTGAAGCCCAGCATCCGATGAACGCATTGCCGTGATCCCGCCATCGACGATGTCCACACCGCACGCCGCAACCCCCATTGGCTCAACACCCGAAGCGACACGATGACCGATGCCGATTTGCACGCCCTGGCACTGTTGCTGGAACGCCTGGGCCTGGGCTTGGCGCTGGTCGATGCCAGTGGCCAGCCGCGCCTGAGCAACCGGCTGCACCCAGCCGGACGGGACGCTCGCGCAGGCTCGATCACCTTGCACGATGGCTCGCGCCTGAGCATTGCCGCGCCAGGGAAGTTGACCCCGACAGCTACCCACCCACCGACCCACCCGGCGGTGAACCCAACAGAACACCCAAGTGCTCTGCATACGCCGCACCTCGGTGATGCTGAAACCCGCTTTCGCCTGCTGGCCGAGCATTCCACCGACTTGATCATTGCGGTCGACATGGACCTGGCCATTCGCTACGCCTCGCCGGCCGCCACCAGCCTGTTGGGCTGTGATCCGGCCGATCTGCACGGCCACACGCTGGCCGAGCTGGTGGTGCCCGAAGAGCGCGCGGCCTTCATTGCGCGGCACTTCACGCGCGCGGCCAGCCAGGGCGCCGGGCCTGAGCTCTTCCAGGCGCTGCGGCGGGATGGCAGCGCCTTCTGGGTGGAAGCGCGGGTGGCCGGCTTGCCGCCGGGCAATGGCCTGGGCGACTACCTGGTGACGCTGCGCAATGCCGAGCAGCGAAGACGCAATGAACAGGCCCTGGGCCAGGCCAATGCCGAGCTCGTGGCCCTGGCCTCGACCGATGCCCTGACCGGCCTGCCCAACCGCCGGCAATTTGATGCCACCCTGCAAAAGGAGTGGTACCGCGCGCTGCGCGACGGCGCGCCATTGGGCCTGCTGGTGATCGATGTCGATCACTTCAAATCCATCAATGACCTCTATGGCCATCAGGTCGGCGACCGCTTCTTGACCCGCGTGGCCGCGGCCATTCGCGACAGTGTGCGCCGCGCCGGTGATTTGGCGGCACGCTTTGGTGGCGAAGAATTTGCCGTCGTCCTGCCCGGCACGGCCGTGGGCGGTGGGCTTGAGATTGCCGAGACGATTCGCCGCGCCGTGGCCGCCACCGACTTCGGCGACATCGTGCCCAAGGGCCACAGCATCAGCGTCAGCATAGGTGTGGCGGCCAGCGTGCCCATGGGCGGCGCTGGCGCCACAGGCCTGGTGCAAGCCGCCGACGCCGCCCTTTACCAGGCCAAGCGCAATGGCCGCAACCGCGTCGAGGCCATGAATTGAATCCCATCACCCCAAGCAGCACCAGCAGCCCTACATCGACCCCTGGCATGCGGGGCAGCACCGAGCTTGCAGCACCGGCGGCGGGCGCCGACGCCATGCCCCCGCCAGTGCTCTTGACCCACATCGACCCCGCCGGCTTCGCCGTGCTCACACTCAACCGCCCACAGGCCATGAACGCCCTGTCGCGCGAGCTGATGACGGCGTTGGCCGATGCCATCGACGCCCTGGCCGCCCGGCCCGAGGTGCGCGTGCTCATCCTCACCGGTGCCGGCAGGGCCTTTTGTGCCGGCCTGGACCTGAAAGAGATCGGCGCCGGCCACGGCAGCTTTGGCGGCGGTGTGCCGGCGCGCGACCCGGTCAAGGCCCTCACCGCCTTTGCCGGCCCGGTGATCGCCGCCATCAATGGCGTGGCGGTGACCGGTGGTTTCGAGATCGCCCTGGCCTGCGACATCCTGCTGGCCAGCCCGCAGGCGCGCTTTGCCGACACCCATGTGCGCATCGGCGTGGCGCCGGGCTGGGGCCTGTCGCAACGTTTGAGCCGCGCCATCGGCGCCTACCGGGCGCGCGAGGTCTCGCTCACCGGGCGCTGGGTCAGCGCCGAGGAGGCCGCCGCCTGGGGCTTTGTCAATCGTGTGGTGCCGGCCGAAGACCTGCTGGACGAGGCCCGGGCCATGGCGCTGGAGATGCTGGCCAACCTGCCGCTGATGCTGCAGCGCTACAAGGCCATCATCAACGATGGCCATGCGCTGGCCTTGGGCGATGGCCTGGCCCTGGAGCGCGAACGTGCGGGCGCGTTCAACAAATCGGTGGCGGCGGCCGATGTGGAGCAGCGGCGCGCGGCGGTGCAAACACGCAATCGCAGCGGCTGAGCGCTGCCCAGGGCTTACGCCGCCGCGCCCAGCCAGGCCACCAGATCGGCCTTGAATTGCAGCAAATCGGCGCTGCGGGTGTAGAACATGTGGCCGGCGTCGTAGTAGCGGTGGCTGACGCGGGCCATCACGTCGGCCGGCACATCGAGTTGCGCCAGTGACCAGTCGCTGGCCGAGTAGGGCGTGCCCAGGTCGTAGCGGCCACTGGCGGCGAGCACGCGCAAATGTGGGTGGCGGCGCAGCGCCCGCGACAGGTCGGTGCTGGTGCAGGTGAAGCCGTTGGCGTCGCCCATGCCTTTGCCCTCGCCGCGCAGCCATGTCCAGACCTTGTTCACGTCGCCATTGAACACCTCGTAGCGCGTGTCGGTGGCGATGCCCAGGCTGGCGTAGTAGGCCAGTGCGGCGGTGGTGTAGGGCGCGCTCAACGCCTCGATGCCGGGGTCGAATTCCCAGTCGCGGCTGCGGCTGGCGGCCATGGGGCCGGTGCAGCGCGCTTCCAGCCGGCCGACGATGCGGCCGCGGCTGCGCAGCGCGTCAAAGAAAAAGCACTGGTCGCTGATGCGCAGGTTCTTCTCTTCGACCAAGGCCAGGGGCAGGCCGGTGAGGGCGGCCAGGCGCTTTTCAATGCGCCGGCGTGCATTGCCTTCGAGGCGCGCGCCGGCATGCAGGGCGCGCAGGTAGTCGTCGGCGACAAAGGCCTCCGCCGCGCTGCGGGCGGCCTCTGGCGATGCCCCGAGCGCACCGCTGAGCAGGCCGTGGTACTGCGCCGCGTTGGCCAGCGCCGGCAAGAACAGCGCGTAGGGCAGGTCATTGCGCGGCGCAAAGACCAGGGATTGCAAATCCATGGCACAGGACACCAGGATCAGGCCGTCCAGCGCCAGGCCCAGGTCGAGCAGCTTGTCGGCCAGGGCCGCGCCGCGCGTCGTGCCATAGCTTTCGCCGGCCAGAAATAACTTCGATCCGAAGCGGCCATTGGCGGCCAGCCAGGCGCGCATCACTTCGGCCAGGGCGTCCACATCACCATCGACAGACAGCATGGTCTTGCGGGCTTCATCGCTGGCCGTGATGGAAAAACCGGTGTGCGGCGGATCGATGAACACCAGATCGAAATGCGCCAGCCAGGTGTGCGGGTTGTCCACCAGCTGGTAAGGCGATGGCGGCATGGAGCCATCGTCGGCAATGGGCACGCGCTTGGGGCCGAGCGCGCCCAGATGCAGCCACACCGAGGACGATCCCGGCCCGCCGTTGAAGGCAAAGCACACCGGGCGCGGCGCGGCCGCGGGTGCGGCCACGGTGTAGGCGATGGTGAAGACGGCGGCCTGCGGCTCGCCGCTGTCGGCGCCAAAGCCGGGCTTGGCCACGGGCACGAAGGCCGCGCGCACGGCGTACTCCAGCTTTTGCTTGGCGGCGATGCGCACCTCGCCTTTGGCCAGCACCGGCGGGCGGGCCAGAAGCTTGTCCACCTTGTCGCGCTGGCGCTTGGCGCTGTCGGCGCTCGCCGCGGGGTCAATCGATGGTTTGGTGGCGGTGTCGGTCATGTCAGAGGCTTGGGTCGGAGAGGAAGCCGGCGTAGCGCGCAAGGTCCACATTGCCGCCGGAAATGATCACGCCGACGCGGGCGCCGCGCAGATCGAGCACGCCTTCGAGCAGGGCCGCGGCGGCCAGGCAGCCGGTGGGCTCGACCACCTGTTTCAGGCGCTCGGCCAGGGTGCGCAGGGTGAGCACCAGTTGGCGGTCACTGACCGTGACCACGCTGCGCACCAGGCGCTGAATGACAGGAAAAGTGAGCGTACCGCTGGCGCTGGTCTGGGCGCCATCGGCAATGGTCTGCGGCACCTCGATGTGCACGATGCGGCCGGCCGCCAGGCTGAGCTGGGTGTCGTTGCCGGCCTCGGGCTCGACGCCGTGGATGGCAATGCCCGGCAGCAGGTGGGCGGCGGCCACGGCGCAGCCCGAGATCAGGCCGCCGCCGCCGACGCACACCAACAGGGCGTCCAGCGGGCCGGCCTGTTCGATCAGCTCAAGTGCTGCAGTGCCCTGGCCGGCCATGACATCGGCGTGGTCGAAGGGCGGGATCAGGGTCATGCCGCGCTCGGCGGCCAGGCGCGCCGTCAAAGCGGCGCGATCTTCCGAATAACGATCAAACAGAATGACCTCGCTGCCGGGCCGCCCCATTTGATAGCCGCGCGTGGCGGCCAGCTTGGCCGCGGGCGCATCCTTGGGCATGACCAGCACCGAGGGCATGTCCAGCAGTTGCGCTGCCAGGGCCACGGCCTGGGCGTGGTTGCCCGAGCTGAAGGCGATGGCGCCGCCCTGGCGCTGCTGCGGCGTGAAGCGCGACAGCGCGTTGTAGGCGCCGCGAAACTTGAAGGCCCCCATGCGCTGCTGGTTCTCGGCCTTGAAAAACACCTGGGCGCCGGTGCGGCCATTGAGGTGGCGCGAGCTGAGCACCGGGGTGCGGTGGGCCACACCCTGCAGGCGCTGCGCGGCGGATTGAATGTCGGCGAAGGAGATGGCGAGATCGGTCATCGGGCGAGCATACCCAAGGCGCCTTGGGGTGCCGCTGCCACCGCGCTCGGCCCCTGGAAGCCATGGCGCCGCAAGGTCACCACCAAGGTGTCGCGATGGCCCTGGCCGCCGGCCTCCAGTGGCTGGATGGGGGTGGATTCATGGATCACACGCTCGTCATCGAGCAGCAGTGCGCTCCATGCCTGATCCAGTGTGAAACGCATGCCTTGCGGGCCGTGGGCATCGAACACCCGGGTCTCGCCACCTTTGATGCCGTGGCGCCCGACCAGGACCACGGCCACCAGATCGACGCCGTCACGGTGCGCGCCCTCGGGCGTGGGCCGGCCTATGCCATCGGTGGTGTCGATGCGAAATGGATGGGCCTCGATGGACCAAGTTGCCGCGGGGTCACGGCGCAGCACGGCCGCGCGATCGGCCAGCGCCAGCAGCAGGCCGGCCCAGGCCGGGTCCGAAATCATGGCGTCGTGCATGGGCTCGAACCAGCGCTCCAGGCCGCCGTGCAGGGCGTTGTATTCGAGTGGCTGCCAGTGGGCGCGATGGGCCACTTGCTTGAGCCGGCCGATGTCACCGGGCCGACCGGGCCAGGCCACAAAGCAGCTGTGGCGGCGGCGCCGGTAGCGGCCACCATCGCGCAAATAGGCGTCGGCCGGCAGGTCGTCCCAGCAGGGCGCCCAGGCCTGCAGTGCGGCCAAGGTCACGCCGGCCGTCTCGCCCATGCGGGCCAGGTCGGCGGCGGCGAGCACGGCGTAGCCGGTGCTCGCCAGTTGCGTGTCCAGTTGGACAAGGGCGGTGCGCGGTGGGGGCAAGGACATGGTGCGGGGCGGTTGAGGGTGGGCCTTGTGGTCAGGGTGTCGCCAGGCCGAAGCTGGGTATCTCAGTGCTGTGGCAGGGCCGCGGCCGAGGCTGAGGCAGTGACTCTAAATGGCTGTCAGCTTGGCGAAGTGATGGGCCGTTATGGTGCGCCCTCCGCCATGAACACCCAGGCCTTTCACCCCACGACACAGCCGCCCGACATGGTGGACTTTGTCGATTTCAAATGGTTGATGGCCAGCATGGGGCACCGTGTTGATGTGCCCCGCTTGCGCTGCGATGCCGCCTATGCGCAGCTCTGTTTGAGCCTGGCCCTGGCCTCGCCCTCGCTGCTGCTGCAGCAGTTGGCCAGCCGGCTGCTGTCACCGCCGCTGGCTTGACCACGCGGCGCGCCGCGTCGGCCGCCATCAGCGCCGGCAGCCGGCAAAAACATCCATCGGTGCCTCGTACCAGCGGGTGCTGACGTCCATCAGCCCGAGCAGGCTGTGAAAGAGGTGATCGTGGCTGGTCGCCTGCGCGGCGCGCTGGCGCAGGCAGGCGGTGTCGATGCCATGCTGTTGCGCCAGCCCGGCTGACAGCCACATCAGCATGGGCACCTGGCGTTGCACCAGCGGCGCAATGGCATAGGGCAGGCCGTGCAGGTAGAGGCCACTCTCGCCCAGGGATTCACCGTGGTCTGAGACATAGACCAGGGCGGTGTCGTGGTCGGCACTGCCCTCACGCAGCCAGTCGATGGCGCGGGCCAGAACATGGTCGGTGTAGAGCAGGGCGTTGTCATAGGCGTTGACGATTTCCTCGCGGCTGCAGCGGCGCAAGTCCGAGCTGGCGCACACGGGGGTGAAGCGGCGGAAGGCATCGGGGTAGCGGCGGTCGTAGGCCGGGCCATGGTTGCCCAGCTGGTGCAGCACGATCAACTGATCGGCGGGCCGGCGTGGCGCGGTGGCCGCAGTGGAGGGCGTAGATGACGTGGTGGATGAGGCGGTGGGTGAGGCGGTGGATAGTGCAGCAGGTGCCGCAGCACCACCGGCCTTGCCCAGCCGCTGCGCCAGGCCATGCAGCAGGGCCTCGTCCAGGCAGCGCTCGCCATCGCACCAGCCCGGCGCCAAGGCGGCCGACATCACCTCGCTGTCCAGGCCATCGCACACGCCCTTGCAGCCGCTCTGGTTGTCGCGCCACAGCACCTGCACGCCGGCGCGCTGCAGCACATGCAGCAGCGATTCGCTGCCGCGGACGGTGGCCTCGTCGTAGCGGCGGCGCCCGCCGGGCGAAAACATGCAGGGCAACGAGACCTCGGTGTTGGTGCCACAACTGGCCACGGGCGCGAAGCTGATGAGCTCGGGCAGGGCCGCGAGTTGCGGCGTGGTTTGCCGGTGGTAGCCGTTCAGGCCCCAGTTGGCCGCGCGCGCCGTCTCACCCACTACCAGCACGATGCGCAAGGGCTTGCGCCGCGCATCGGCGGCGCGCGCGCCACGTGCGGCATCGGTGCCTATGGCCTGGCGCGGCGCCCGTGCCGCACCAGCGTCCGCGCGCAGCACCCGGGCGCTGGACCACAGGGCGTTGCCAGGGGTGATCAGGTAGCGCATCTCGCGGTGGTTGCGCATATTGGAGGCGGCGTCCTGGTACACCGACAGCAAGGCCAGCACGCCGACCACCGCGGCCAGCGCCCAGGCGGCGCCTCGGCGAATGACGGCGGCAACGATGGGGCGCCGCACCAGCCGCACGCGCCACAGCAGCCACAGCGGCCCCAGGGCGGTGAGTGCCAGGTGCAGCAGCAACGACAGGGCCAGCAATTCACGCGCCTCGGCGACATCGGTGCGCAGCACATTGCGCAACATGCTGGCATCGAGGTAGATGCCGTAGTGCCCGATGAAGTAACTTGAAAAGGACGCGACCAATACCAGCAGCGCGAGCAGCGGCCGGGCCGTCCAGCGGTTGGCCAGTGGCGCCATCACCACGAAGTGCAATGCGGTCAGCGCCAGGACCGTGGCCGCGATCAACCACCAGGTGCTGGGCCAAGCCATGTCACGCCCCTGAAGCCAGGCGCGCCAGAACGACAGATTGCAGGTGGCGGTGAACCACAGGCTGACCATCAGCACCAGGGCGTCACTGGACAGCGTGGGCCCCTGCCCACCAGCATCTCGGCTCGGCGCATCAAGCTGGGTGAACAGGCGGCGGTCGCGTGTTGATCGGCGAAATCTTTGCAGCATGGATCGGGGTGTCTGGTTCCAGCAAGCATAGTTGGTGGGCGCTGTGCGCCGGGCCCAGCACAGCACTTGCATGCGCAGTCCCGGCTCGCCTTGCCGGTGCGCAGCGGGCTGATGCCCTGGGGCCGATGCACCGATGACCGCGGAGCGCGCCGCTAAACTGCAGGCCTGCCATTTCGCCAGCGGGTGCACCCATAGGCTTGACGCCATCTCCATGAGTTCGCCGCCCGCCCCTCCCCCGGTCACTGAAAACACCCGAGCCGCCTACGAGCTGCTCGACGTGGCCGTGGCATTGACCGACGCCGCGGGTGCGCTGCAATGGGCCAACAGCGCCTGGCTTGCGGCCACGGCTTGGGCGCCCGCCGAGTGCATTGGGCGCGGCTTCGATGCCATTGGCGGGCTCGCCGTGACGATCGATGTCGCCAGAGCTGCCGCGGCGGCGGTCAAGGGTCCGTGCTGGGCGGAACGCTTGGGCCAAAGCCAGGGTTTCAGCGGCCTGCCAGTGCACATTCGGCGGCCGCAGGGCATCGTTCATCGTGGCAGCTTGGGCATGCGTGTGGCCGGTGCACAGCGTGTGCTCAGCCTGCAGCTGGACAGTCCGGCCGGGTCGGCCGAATCGCAGCGGCTGACACTGGCGCGCAACTTTGGCCGGGTGGGTTTTTGGCAGCGTGATCTGCGCACCGGGCTGCGCCACTGGGACGACGAAGTGTGGGCGGCCTGGGGCCTGCAGGCCGCCGAGGGCGCACTGGACTACGAGCGCACCATGCAGGCCGTGGTGCCCGAGGACAGGGATGCGCTGCAGCGGGCTTTTGACACCAGTTTCAAGCAGTGCGGCCGCCATGGCATGCGCTACCGGGTGCGCGGCCATGACGGGCGCTTGCGCCACCTGCATTCCGAATGGGAGGTGCGCGCTGACGCCCACGGTGAGCCAGCCATGGTGCTGGGCATCCTGCGCGATGACACCGAGACGCTGCAGTTGACGCAATCCACGGATCGCGCCCAGGCGCACCTGAAGTTGGCCGCAGAGCTGGCCGGCATCGCCATCTGGCGGCAGAACCTGGCCACGGGCCAGATCGAAGTCAATGACCAGGGCTGGGAGGTGCTGGGCCGGGACCGCAACAGTGGCCATCTGACCGTGGCCGAAGTGCGCGAACGTCTGCACCCGCAAGACATCGACGAGGTCGTGCGATTGACCAAACTGGCCGCGCAACAGGACGGCCCCGTGGACATCGGGGCGCGTTTTCGCCGTGACGACGGACGCTGGCGCTATGTGCTGATGCGAGGCGCCGTACAGCGCGACGGTGACGACCCCGCGCCGGTGTTTGTGGGCGTGTCCATCGACCTGTCGGAGCGCTTCGAGCAGGCCCAGCGCAGCTCCGAGCTGACGCGGCGTCTGGAGATGACGACCTCGGCCGCCGGGGTGGGCATCTGGAGCTATCACCTCAACACGCGCGAGGTGCTCTGGGATGAGCAGATGCTGCGCCTGCATGGCCTGGAAGTGGCCAGCGTGCCGAACGGCCTGGGGCACTACCTGGAGCGCTGTGTACATGAGGAGGACCGTGCTGCGTTGAAGCAAGGCGTGCAAACCTTGATGCGGCGCAAGACCGGCCTGCTCGATCTGGATTTCCGCGTGCTGCGCCAGGGTGGCCAGACGCGCCGGATGGCATCACGCACATCAGTGGAATCCAGCGATGGCCAGCTCACCCTGTATGGCGTGATGTTTGACGTGACTGAACGCCATGATGCCGAAGCCAGGTTGCGTGCGGCCACTGAACGCGTGGCCCTGGCCACACGCGGTGCCGGCATCGGCACCTGGGAATACGCCATCGAGGACGGCCACCTGTGGTGGGACGCGCAAATGCTGAACCTGCGCGGCATGGCCATGTGCGAGATGCCCATGCGCTTTGAGCATGCGCTGTTGTCCATTCACCCCGATGATCGGCCGCTGGTGAAGGATGCAGTGCATGACGATCTGGCCGAAGGCCGCACGGCGAACTATGAGTTCCGCGTCATCTGGCCCGATGGCCGCGTGCGCTGGCTGGCCTCACGCGCCACGGTGATTCGTGGCGAGGCCGGACTGGGCCCGCGACGCATAGGCATCAACTGGGACATCACCGAGGTGCGTGCCGCGGCCGCCGAGCACCAGGAGCGTCTGCTGGCCCAACATGAGAGCCAGGCCAAGTCGCAGTTCATGGCGCGCATCAGCCACGAATTGCGCACTCCCTTGAACGCCATTTTGGGCTTCACCCAATTGCTGCTCAGCGAGGCCGGACAGGCCGATGGTCCCCTGGTGCGCCAGCGCATGCAGCACATCCAGCTGGCCGGCGAACACCTGCTTGGCCTCATCAACGAAGTGCTTGATCTGTCCAGCCTGCAGTCGGGCGAGCTGCCCCTGCAGGCGCAACCCGTGGACTTGGCAGGCCTGGTGGCACAGGCGCTGCCGCTGGTCGAGAACCTGGCCAGGGAGCACGGCGTGGCGTTGCTCACCGGGGCGCTGGATTTGTGCGTGCAGGCCGACCCCATGCGCCTGCGCCAGGCGCTGATCAATTTGCTGAGCAATGCCATCAAGTACAACCACCGCGGCGGCCAGGTCAGCGTTGATGCACAGGCCGACGCCGAACATGTACTGCTGCGCGTGCGCGACACCGGCCGCGGCATGTCGGCCGAGCAACTGCGCCACCTCTACGAGCCCTTCAATCGCCTGGGCATGGAGCGCGACGGCATCGCGGGCACAGGCATAGGCCTGGCCATCGTGCGTGCCGCGGTGCAGCACATGGGCGGCGAGGTGAAGGTCAGCAGCGAGCCCGGCGTCGGCAGCTGCTTCGAGCTGCGCCTGCCGGCCGCCGCCGTGGCACCTGTGCCTGAGGACGGGCCTGTGGACGGGCCTGAGGACAGGCCTGAGGACAGGCCTGAGGCCGAGCGCGGGGCTGCGGCCGGTGCTGGCAAGGGCACGGCGGCGTGGCCAAGCCTGCCCTTGCCGGGCACGCTCAAGGCCGACGCCGAGCTGCCGCCAGGCCTTGCCCCCAGCGTGCTGTACATCGAAGACAACCCGGTCAACATGATCATCGTCGCCGAGCTGATCGGCCGGCGCCCGGATTTGCGCTTTCATGGCGCCGTCGATGGCCACAGTGGCGTGGCCATGGCGCTGCAACTGCGCCCGACGCTGGTGCTGATCGATATGCAATTGCCCGACATCGATGGCATGGAAGTGCTGCGCCGCATCCGCGCCGATGCGCACAGCGCGCAGACCCGCTGCGTGGCGCTGTCGGCCAATGCCATGCCCTCGGATGTGCAAGACGCCTTGCGCGCTGGCTTCTCGGCCTACTGGACCAAGCCGCTGGACTTTGCAGGGTTCATGACCGAACTCGAGGCCCAGTTTGGGCCGGCACCGTCGGCATGACAATTCAGTTAGGTCGCTAGCATGGGCTTCGCGCCATCCATTGGCCACACACTGCGCCACCGTGTGTTCCGCGGCTATTGGTCGGCCAGCACCATCTACTTCATCGGCAATGCCATGCAGACCATGGCCGCGGCCTGGTTGATGGTGGAACGCACGGGCTCCACCTTCCTGGCCGCGCTGGTGCAAACGGCGGTCTTTCTGCCGATGTTTTTGTTGTCGCTGCCGGCCGGCGTGCTGGCCGACACCACCGACAGGCGCCGGCTGCTGATGATTTCGCTGGTGACGCAGGCGTTGTCGGTGTCGCTGCTGGCCGCGCTGCTGCTGGCCGATGTCGCCGGTGGCGGCACCATCCTGTTCTTCACCTTCGTGGCCGGCTGCTGCACGGCCATGCTGTCGCCGGCCTGGAACTCCAGCGTCGGTGAGCTCCTGCCGCGCGAGGAGCTGCCTCAGGCCATCGTCGCCATGAGCATTGCCTACAACGCCGCACGCGCCCTGGGCCCGGCCCTGGCCGGCGTGGTGTTCGCCCTGGCCGGCGCCGGCTGGGTGTTTGCCCTGGCCGTGGCCAGCATCGTCGTGATGATGGTGGCGGTGCGCCGCTGGCCACCGCGGCCGCACCCACCCAGCCGATTGCCGGCCGAGCGCCTGATGGGCGGCATGCTGGCCGGGCTGCGCTATTCCTGGCACTCGCCCCCCATGCTGGCGCAGCTGGTGCGCACGGCGGCCTATGGCGCCGCCGGCTCGGCACTGTGGGCTTTGCTGCCGGCCATAGGCGCGCAGCGCCTGGGCCTGGGGGCGCAGGGTTTTGGTTTGATGATGGCCTGCCTGGGCGCGGGCGCCGTGGCGGCCGGCCTGGTGCTGGGCCCGGTGCGTCAGCGCATCGGCCTGGAGACCCTGGTCAA
Organism: Ideonella sp.; assembly: GCA_043720415.1. Classification (GTDB taxonomy): domain Bacteria; phylum Pseudomonadota; class Gammaproteobacteria; order Burkholderiales; family Burkholderiaceae_C; genus Pseudaquabacterium. The sequence continues at coordinate 38,547 of JAYSSS010000167.1, read as the reverse complement.
CGGCTGCTGCGTGGTCTTTGCGCTGGTGATGGTGGTGGCCGCGCTGTCGCGCTGGGCCTTGCCGGTGTACATCGCCCTGGTGGCCGGCGGCGCGGTCTGGATGTCGGTGATGTCGACCTTCAACACCGCCACGCAGACCAGCGCGCCGCCCTGGGTGCGCTCGCGCGCCACGGCCATGCATGTGCTCAGCGCCTTGGGTTCGTTTGCTTTTGGCTCGGCCTTTTGGGGCGCCGTGGCTGGCGTCGCCGGCTTGCCCGTGGCCCTGTGCGCGGCGGCGGCGTTGATGCTCGGCGGCTTGCTGCTGGGGCGGCGCTTTCCACTGCGCATGGGGGACGCCATGGACGCCACCCAGGCCACACCCTTTGAGGACTTGCTCTTCGCCGATCAACCCGACCCCGAGGCCGGCCCAGTGGCCGTGGAGCTGAGCTACCGCGTGGCGGCCGACGATGTGCCGGCCTTTCTGTCCAGCATCGAGCAACTGCGTGGCCCACGCCGGCGCGACGGCGCCACCCTGTGGCGGGTGTACCGTGACCTGGGCGACCCGACGCGCTATGTCGAGCGCTTTGTCGTCACCAGTTGGGCCGATTACCTGCACCAGCGCTCCCGCGCTACGCTGGCCGATCAGGAGCTTGAAGCCCAGGTGCGCACCTTTGTCATCGAGGGCGTGCCAGTCACCATGCAGCACTACATTGCGGAACGATCATGAGCATTGACTATGTCGAGACACGCGATCACGAGCTGCGCAAATCGCGGCTGCTGATGATCGATGGCGACCTGGCGGTCAACCAGCACAGCGTGGACGCCGGGCGCAGTGTGCGGGTTCAGGCTGCGGGTTATTGGGGCTTCGCTTCGGCGCCCGATGTGGGCAGTGGCCACAGCAGCAGCACCGCCAGCAAGCCCAGCACCACCGCCGATGCCCTGCTGGCCCGGGCCCGGCACAACGCCCAGGCCATGGCGCGCTTCGGGCCGCGCAGCGCGGCGCCCTTGGCCGGCGACGCCTACCGCGGTGAACATGTCTACGCCGGCCAGCCCGAGCTCAGCGCCAAGGCCTGCGCCGACCTGCTGGCCGCGCTGCATGCGCATTGCAAACAGCACTACCCCGGGCTGCGCTCCACGCGCTTCATGCTGCAGCAAGAGGCGCACAGCAAGCGCGTGCGCACCAGCCAGGGCGCGGATGCTTTGGCCAGCATTCAGCGGGCCATGTGTTACGTCACCCTGGTGGCCGAAGATGAGCACGGCGCGCCGGTCGAGCTGTGGCAGCCCTTCACCGTCAAGGGCAGCCTGGCCGAGCTGGATTTGTCACTGGCCACCATGGCGCCGCTGCTCGACGCCCAGCACGGCCATCTGCAGGCCAAGTGCCGTGCCGTGCCAGCCCTGGGCGGCGAACACCGCGTGGTGCTGGGGCCGGCCCTGGCCGGCATGCTGGCGCATGAGGCCATGGGCCACCCCTGCGAGGCCGACCTGGTGTTGGGCGGCGCCGTCACCGGCGATCTGGTGGGCCAGCGCGTGGCCAGTGAGCTCGTCACCATGGTCGATTTCGCCCACCATTGCCAGGGCCAGGAAACCATGATCCCGGTGTATGCCGATGACGAGGGCACGCCGGCGCGCGATGCCGTGCTGATCGAGCGCGGCGTGTTGCGCGATTTCATGAGCAGCCGCGACACCGCACAGCAGCTTGGCCTGTCGCCCAGCGGCAGTGCGCGCGCCTACGGCCCGCACGACGAGCCCCTGGTGCGCATGCGCAACACCGCCATCCTGCCCGGGGCCAGCAAGCAAGCCGAGATGATCGCCGGAGTGGAGCAGGGCTATCTGCTGCTGGCCACGGCCAATGGCCAGGCCGACTCGACCACCGAGTTCATGTTCGGCATCACCCTGGGCTACGAGATTCGCAACGGCAAAGTCGGCCGCGCCATCCGCGACACCACGCTGTCGGGCAATGCCATCCGCATGCTGCAAACCGTCGACGCGGTGTCAGATGACATGCACTGGACCTGCGCCGGTTACTGCGGCAAAAAACAGACCATGGTGGTGTCCATGGGCGGGCCGGCGCTGCGCGCCCGCGCCCACCTGGGGGGGCAGTGATGGGCACCGCCGCAGCACCTGCTTGCAAGCTGCCGCAGCCGGTGCGGGCGGCATCGGCCGCAATACCGGCAGTAGCCGCAATGCCCGCAATGCCCCCGGGCAGCGTATCGCCCCAAGACATGGCCGAGCGTGCCCTGGCAATGATGCTTCGACAGGGCTTTGATGCCGCCCAGGTCGATGCCAGCCGCCGCGTCGCAACCGAGCTGAGCGTTGCCCACAACCTGCCCAGCCTGCTGCGCAGCACCGAGCAGCATCAGATTGTGCTAACAGGAATTGTCGATGGCCGGCGTGCTGGCACCGAGCTCAGCGATGGCTCGGACGCGGCCTTGCGCGAGGCCGTGGCCCGGCTGCATGGCCAGGCCAGCCAGGCGCCGCGCGATGCGGCCAATGAGCTCTCCAGCGGCCAGCGCGCGCGCATCGAGCAAGGCCCGCTGCTGGCAGATGCTGAGGTGCTGGCCGGCGCCGTGCAGCAGTTGCTGGTGTTCCGCGCCGCGCACACGCCGACGATGATGCTGCAGGAGGCCGCCGCCGCGCACCACCTGCAGCAATCGCACACCCTGACCAGTGGCGGCAGCGAGCTGAGCTGCACGCTCGGCTGGCACCAGCTCAGCGTCGTCGGCAACGCCCGAGACAAGGGCCACTCCAGCTCCTTCAACTTTGCCCATGGCGCGACGCATGAGCTGGCAGCGTTGCCGGCGCCCAGCCACTTCGGCATCGGCGACATGATGGGCGCGTTGACAAAACAGACCGAGCCGCGGCCCTTCAAGGACAAGTTTGTGGGCGAGGTGTTGCTCAGCCCGGCCGCGGTGGCCAGCCTGGTGCAGTGGCTGCTGGGCCAGGTGGGCGATGTCTCGCTGCTGGCTGGCACCTCACTGTGGCGCGATGCCGTGGGCCAGGCCGTGGCCTCGCCGCTGCTGCATCTGCGCAGCCGCTTTGATGCCCCCGGCGTGGCGGCGGTCTCGACCGACGCCTTTGCCACGCCGCCGCTGCAGTTGCTGCACAGCGGCCGCTTGATGGCCCTGGCGCCCAGCCTGTATGCCAGTCGCAAGACGGGCCTTGCGCACCGGCCCACGCCCGCCGCCGGCTGGGAAATCGAAGCCGGCGCCACACCCCTGGCCGAGATGCAGGCCGGCGTGGCCCGGGGCGCCCTGGTCGGGCGCCTGTCCATGGGCATGCCCGCGGCCAATGGTGACTTTGCCGGCGTCATCAAAAACAGCTTCGCGCTGCGCGATGGCCGCATCGGCCATGCCCTGGCCGAGACCATGATCAGCGGCAACATGGCGCAGATGCTGCGCGAGGTGCAGGCCGTGAGCCGCGAGCGCATCGACACCGGCGCCCTGTGCCTGCCCTGGTTGAAGGTCTCGGGCCTGCGCTTTTCCTGAAAAAGCAGGCCGGCGCCGGCGCGATCGGGGGGTCGGGTGCCGTGTCGGCGGCCCGCGACCGGCGGCGCCTGCCCTGTGGTTGAGAACCAGTTTGGTGCGACGCGCACGATCTCAGTCCTTGCCGCCGGCCTTAACGCACCATTCGGGTGCAAATCAGCGGCGCCGGCATGCACCAAGCTAGGCACAAAACTTGCTCACATTGGTGCGTTTTGGCCTGCCCTGGTGCGGGCTCGACAAAAACACCGCAGCCACTGCCTACACAACGAGGAGACACCCCGTGGAACAAGTCAAACAAGGCACCGATGCCCTGTTCATCCTGCTCGGCGCCATCATGGTGCTGGCCATGCACGCCGGCTTTGCCTTTCTGGAGCTGGGCACCGTGCGCAAGAAAAACCAGGTCAATGCCCTGGTCAAGATCCTGGTCGACTTCTCGGTCTCGACCATCGCCTACTTCTTTGTCGGTTATGCCGTGGCCTATGGCGTGAGCTTCTACACCGGCGCTGAAAGCCTGGCCGCGAAGAACGGCTTCGAGCTGGTGAAGTTCTTCTTTCTGCTGACCTTCGCCGCGGCCATCCCGGCCATCGTTTCGGGTGGCATCGCCGAGCGCGCGCGCTTTGGCCCGCAGCTCATCGCCACGGCGGTGCTGGTGGGTGCTGTTTACCCGTTATTCGAAGGCGTGGTGTGGAACTCCAACTACGGCGTGCAGGCCTGGATCAAGGCCAATTTCGGCGCCGACTTCCATGATTTCGCGGGCAGCGTGGTGGTGCATGCCGTGGGCGGCTGGATCGGCCTGACGGCGGTGGTCTTGCTCGGCGCGCGCGCCAACCGCTACCGCAAGGATGGCGGCATCAGCGCCCACCCGCCCTCATCCATCCCCTTCCTGGCGCTGGGCGCCTGGACGCTGGCGGTGGGCTGGTTCGGCTTCAATGTGATGAGTGCGCAGACCATCGACAAGATCTCCGGCCTGGTGGCGGTGAACTCGCTCATGGCCATGGTCGGCGGCACCCTGGTGGCCACATTGATGGGACGCAACGACCCGGGCTTTGTCTACAACGGCCCGCTGGCTGGCCTGGTGGCGGTGTGCGCCGGCTCGGACGTGATGCACCCGCTGGGCGCGCTGGTGGTGGGCGGTGTGGCCGGCGCCATCTTCGTGGTCATGTTCACGCTGACGCAAAACAAATGGAAGGTCGACGACGTGCTGGGTGTGTGGCCGCTGCACGGCCTGTGCGGCGCCTGGGGCGGCATCGCCTGCGGCATCTTCGGCCTGAAGTCCCTGGGCGGCCTGGGCGGCGTGACCTTCGGCGCACAACTGGTGGGCACCTTGATGGGCGTGGCCTGGGCCGTGGTCGGTGGCCTCGTCGTCTACGGCGTGCTGAAAAAAGTGATGGGCCTGCGCATGACGGCCGAGGAAGAGCACAACGGCGCCGACCTGTCGATCCACAAGATCGGCTCGACCCCGGACCGCGACGCGAGCTGGTGAGGCCTTGAATCGCCGGGCGATAAATAGGTAGTGCGCAGGCCACTTCCAGGTGGCCGGGCGAGTGCCCCAATTGACTTGCGGCCCCTAACCTGACGGTCAAGCACCCTCGCCTTGAGGGCGCTCTTGATCTCTTGGGGGCATCATGAAATTCACAGGGCGCGGCCGAATGGGTCGTTGGATGGGTCGTTGGATGGGTCGCTGGGTGGGCCGCTGGACGGGCCGCTGCATCGACCAGGCGTGGCGCAGCGGCGCCGTCTTCGGCGTGATGAGCCTGGGGCTGGCGCTCACGTTGATGCTGGGCGGCTGCGGCGGCGGCGATGGGTCAGCGCCAGGCACAGGCGCAGGCGTACGCGCGGCCAGCGCGGCGCCACCACTGCTGGCAGCGGCCGACTCAGGCAGCGCGGCCGCCAGCGCCACGGCGGTGCCCGACGGCCGCAAGCGGGCGCAGAGCCACGTCTGGTTCAACGACATCCTCATCAGCTCCTTCACCTTCTTCGCCGAGGTGCAGGCCGCCTACCCGCAGCACTTCGGCGCACTCGGGCCGACCCAGACCTTTGGCCCCTACACCTACCGCCACGACGCCACGACCGGCAACTACCTGGCGCTGACGGCCACCGACATCGTGCTCATGGGCCCGGTGGTGGGCAGCCTGAATACACCCGTCACCTACGCCCCACTGGCCGAGTTTTGCGCGGCGCCGGCCACGGCCAGGTTCTGTGGCAGCGCCGAGCGCAGGACGCTCACGGTGGCCGGGCTGGAGCGTGAATTCATCGTCTACCGCCCGTGGAAGGCGCGTCACGCCGGCAACGTGCCGGTGGTCTTCATGCTGCACGGCACCAGCGGCACGGGGCAAGAGTTCTTCAATCACTCGGGCTGGCGCGAGGTGGCCGATGCCGAGGGCCTCATCGCCGTCTTTCCCACTGCGCTGCGCCACTGCTTTTATGAGGACGACGTGACGGTCAACGGCAGCTTCGAGCCCAATGAGCGTCGCACTTACACGAAGTGGGCCTATGGCGGCTTGGGTGACCCGGCCAAGTTGCCCTTGTGCACACCGGCGCAGATCGCCCAGTTGCCGATCGAGACGCAAGCCAAGGTCGATCACCCTCTGGCCGACGACCTGGCCTTCTTCGACGCCATGGTCAGCGATCTGCGCTTGAACTTTGCCGTTGACGCCAGGCGCCTGTATGTCTCGGGCTTTTCCAACGGTGGGCAGATGTCGGGCCGCCTGGCGGCAGAGCGATCCACCGTGTTTGCTTCCCTGGCCGCTGCGGCGGGGCCGGCTCACACGCCCCTGCCGCAGGCCGCGCGGCCGCTGTCATTCGTGTTCACGGTGGGTGAGCTTGATGATCGCTTCATATCGGCGCTGGGTGTTGCGGCCCTGCCGCTGACAGACAGCGGTAGCACCGAGGCCTTCAAAAATGTCTTCGTGCGCCCGCACGCCAACCCGCAGCGCCTGGCCGACGCCAGCTACAGCTTCAGCGCCACCAGCCTGTACCAGACGCCGATTGCGCTCTACACCTACCAGACCAGCACGGCGCTGCCGGCGTTGAGCAACCGGCTGCACGTGGCCATCATCGCCGGGCTGGATCACCAGTACCCCAACGGCATCAATCACCCGCTGAAGATGGCCGAGCTGCTGTGGAGCGTCTTCAAGACGCAGTCGCTGCCCTGATCGGCGTGCGCCGGCGCTGCGGATTGCCTGGCCGGCGTGGCAGCAAAATGCCGGGGCCCCTGCTTCCGGCCCCGCACGCACCCGCCACCACACGCCACTGACTCTGCACAAGCCGCATTGATCGAGCGCGACGTGCCGCTGGCCCAGCTCAAGCAATGGTTGGCGGATTTGCACAGGCCCGGCGCCAGCGGCGGTTGCGTGCTGCTGCACGGCGAGGCCGGGGTGGGCAAGACCAGCCTGCTGCGCGCACTGCGCGACGTTGCACCCGGTGCGCCGCAGCCGCGCCATACCCCAGCGATGGCGCCGCAGCCGCGCCATACCTCTGCGATGGCGCCGCAGGCGCGCCAGGCCCCGTCCCAGCCAGCCCCAGCCGATTGGCTGTGGGGCCTGTGCGAGCCGCTGCTCTCACCCACGCCCCTGGGGCCGCTGCTTGACATGCAAGACGGTCTGCCGCCCACACTGGCCGCCATGCTGCGCAGTGGCCGCGCGGCGCAGCAGGTGATGCCCGAGCTGCTGGATTGGCTCAAGCGCCTGACGCGCCCGCTGGTGCTGGTGATCGACGATGTGCAGTGGGCCGACCACGCCAGCCTGGACCTGCTGCGCTTTCTCGGCCGGCGCCTGGAGGGCTTGCGTGTGCTGCTGGTGCTGAGCTACCGCGACGATGAGTTGCCGCCCGAGCATCCCTTGCTCAGCGTCATCGCCGGCCTGCCCCAGGCGGCCACGCTTCGCCTGGGCTTGCAGCCGCTGTCCCCGGCCGCTGTGGCCCAGGTGGCCTTCGCTGCCGGGCGCCCGGCGCAGGGGCTGCATGCGCTGACCCAGGGCAACCCGTTCTTCCTGACCGAGCTGTTGGCCACGCCTCAGGCGGGCCCGCCGGCATCGGTGCGCGATGCGGTGGTGGCGCGCGCCCAGCGCCTGTCGCCAGCGGCGCGGCGCCTGCTGGATTTGCTGAGCGTGTCACCCTCACCGCTACCGCCGGCCGAGCTGGGCGCCATGCTCGACGACGCGCCGGCTTTGGTGGACGAGGCACTGGCGCAAACCCTGGCCACAGGCCTGCTGGTGGCGCTGCCACAGGGCGTGGCCTTTCGCCACGAGATCGCACGCCGGGCCATCGAATCGGCGCTGTCGCCGCCACGCCTCCAGGGCCTGCACCGCCGCATCCTGCAGGCCTTGCCCCAGGCCAGCGCCACGCGGCGCGTGCACCATGCCGATGGCGCCGGCCTGGTCGAAGAAGTGCTGCACCTGGCGCCGTTGGCTGCGGCCCATGCGGCGCAGGCCTCGGCACACCGCCAGGCTGCGGCGCTGCTGGGTCTGGCCCTGCAGCGCTGCGCCGCCGATACGCCCTGGGGCTTGCGCGTCACGTTGCGGCTGGCCCATGCCGAGCAGTGCGAGCTGATCGGCGCCCTGGCCACGGCTCACGCCGACATCGAAGCCGCCCTGGCCCTGCAGCGCCAACACGGCCACAGCGCTGGCCAGGGCCACGCCCTGGTGCGCCTGGCCCGGGTGCATTGGCTCTTGGGCGAGATCGCCACCGGCAAGCGCCTGGCCGCCGAGGCCATTGCCCTGCTTGGCCCGCCAGCACCACCCGCGGCGCTGGCCATGGCGTATGCGGTGATGGCCCAGTTGCACCTGCTCGACGACAGCGACGCGGCCGCCGCGCACTGGGGTCAAAAAGCGCTGGCCTTGGCTGAGGCCGCCGGTGACATCGAAACCCAGGTGCATGCACTGAACACCCTGGGCGCGGCCGGCATGGCCAACACCGATCAGGCGCACGCCCAGGCACAGCTGCAGCGCAGCCTGGCCATGGCCCTGGCCCAGGGCTGGGCCGACCACGCGGCGCGGGCCTATTGCAACCTGGTGGTGCATGCCCTGGTGCAGCGCCGCGTGGGTGACTGGAGCAGCTTGTGCGACCAGGCCCTGGCCTACTGCCAGGCGCGCGATCTCGACATGTACGTGCATCGCTTGCGCGTGCGCCAGGCCCATGGCTGGATGCAGACCGGCCAGTGGGACGCCGCCGAGCGCGCCTTGGGCGAGGTGGCGCGCGATCCCGAGGCCGCCTTGCTGGACCGGCAGCAGGCCACGCACCTGCTGGCACTGCTTGAGCTGCGGCGTGGCGCTGCCGCGGGGCGCACCAGCGGTGCCAGCCGCACCTCCCACACCACCCGTGCCACCCACGCCTATTGGCGTGAGCAGCTCGATGGCCAGGGCCACCTGCATCCGGCACCCTGGTTCGCCCCGCCGGCCCTGGTCAACATCGAGGCCGCCTGGTTGCTGGGCCAGCGCCAGGCCATGCTGCGTGTGCTGACCGAGAGCTGGCCGGTGCTGCTGGCCAGCGCCGAGCCCTGGCGTTGCGGCCAACTGGCGGTGTGGCGGCATCGCCTGGGCGGCCCGCAGCCGAGCGCAGCCTTTCGCCTGGCCGCACCGTGCGAGGCCGAACTGGCGGGTGAGCTGCAAGGCGCTGCTGCGGCCTGGCAGGCCGTGGACAACCCCTACGAGGCAGCGCTGTGCGCCCTGCGGGGCGGCGAGCAGCCCCTGCGCCGCCCCGGGTGATACTGCCGCCCATGCATTACGACACCACCCAACCGCGCCCGCCCGGCCTGCGCCACGACCCCTTCAAAGCCCTGGCCGTGCCGCGGCCCATAGGCTGGGTTTCCACCCTGAATGCCAGCGGTCAGCCCAATCTCGCGCCCTACAGTTTTTTCAACGCCGTCAGCGATCGCCCGCCCTTTGTGATGTTCTCCTCTGCCGGCCGCAAGGACACGCTGCGCAACATCGAGGCCACGGGTGAGTTCACCTGTTCCATCGCCAACTGGGATCTGCGCGAGGCCATGAACATGAGCTCGGCACCGGTGGCCCATGGGGTGGACGAATTTGCCCTGGCCGGCCTGGAAGCCGCAGCCTCACTGCGCGTCAAGCCGCCGCGCGTGGCGCGTGCGCCCGCAGCGTTTGAATGCCGGCTGTGGCGCACCGTGCCCTTGCCAGCGCGCCCTGGCCATGAGGAGGGCCACCATGTGCTGGTGATCGGTGAGGTGCTGGCGCTGTATGTGGACGACGCCTACATCCGCGATGGCCTGGTCGACACCGGTGCCATCAAGCCGCTGGCGCGCCTGGGCTATATGGACTACGCCGTGGTCACGGCAGAGAACATGTTCACCCTGAACCGGCCCATGGCCAGCGCCGATGGCCAAAGCGCCAGCGTCCTGCCCGGGCCCTGGGACGGCGTCTACCGCTGATCAGCGCAGGGCGATGGGCACGGCCTTGAAGCCGCGAAAGCGCACCCGCCGGTCGCGGGTGGCCGCGCCGGCGAGCTGCAGCCCCGGGTAGCGCCGCGCCAAACCGCCCAGGGCCACCCGCGCTTCCAGCCGCGCCACATTCATGCCCGAGCAGGCGTGCGCGCCCTGACCAAAGGCCAGGTGCGGATTGGGCTTGCGCGCCACATCCAGGCGGTCCGGGTCGGCAAACACCGCCGGGTCGCGGTTGGCCGCGCCCAGCCCCAAGGTGACAAAACTGCCGGCGGCGAGCTGGGTGTCACCGATCTGCAGCGTCGCATTGATCCGGCGGTTATTCAACTGCAGCGGGCTCTCGAAGCGCAGCAGTTCCTCGACCGCCGTGCCCAACAAGGCGGGCTCGGCCAGCAGCCGATGCCATTGGTCGCGCTGCTGCATCAAGGCATGCACGCCATTGCCGATGAGGTTGGTGGTGGTCTCGTGGCCGGCGTTGAGCATAAAGATGCAGTTGTGCAGCAGCTCGTTCTCGCTCAAGTGCTCGCCGCCGACCTCACCCTGGATCAGCCGAGTGAGCACATCGGCCTGCGCATCGCCGGGGTGGGCGCGCCGGTGGTTCACCAGCCCGCGCAAATAACGCTTGAACTCATCGACCGCGGCATGGCCACGCTGCAGCACGGCGGCTGTGGGCACGGGCTCCAAGGCCGACAAGATGGCCAGCGACCATTCGCGCAGCGGGGCGCGCTCGGCGTGCGGCACATCCAGCAGGTTGCCAATCACTTCCACCGGGATGCGCGCTGCAAAGTCTTCAATCAAACATGGCGCGGGCCGGTCCGCCAAGGCGTCAAGCAGGCCTTCAACCAGGTCCACCACGCCGGCCTCCATGCGCGCGATGGCGCGCTGGCTCAAGGCGCCCATCAGAAGGCGGCGCACGCGGGTGTGCAGCGGCGCATCGTTGAACACCAGGCTGGTGGTGTGGTGCTCAAACAGCGGTGTGCCGGGGCCAAACTTCGGGCCGAACTCGGCCGTCTTGTCCGAGCTTGCCGCGGGGTGGCGGTACAGCGCCTCGACATCGGCATGGCGCGTCAACAACCACTGGCCCGGCGCCATCTCATGCACCGGGCTGTGCTGGCGCAGCACGGCGTAGGTCGGGTAGGGGTCGTCGATGAAGGCCGCGGGGGCGGTGGCCAGGTTGAAGGCGATGTACTCAGGCTGGCTGGCGATGTCGTCTGAAGGGGGCATGGTGGCCATCATGCCGCAATGAAAAAGCGGGCCGAATGTAGGAACACTGGAGGCCCGGGGCAATGAAAAAGCGGGCCGAATGTAGAAACACAGGGGGCCCGCCGCAATGAAGAAGCGGGCCTCACGGCCCGCTGTGCTCAACCCTCAGCCTCGATCAGCGCACGCGGCGCCGGCGTGCCGCCGCGCCCATCAGTGCCAGGCTCAGGCCCGCCAAGGCCAGGCCAGTCGGCTCGGACACACGGGCGGGAATGCGGTCCCAGCCGATCACGTCAAAGGCCTGGATGTCGTTCTCGCTGATCTGGATAAGCTCACCGCGCGCCGCGGTGGGGTCGAGCGCGCCGATGCCCAGGCTGTCCTTCCAGTGGCTGGCCTGGCGGCCGTCACCGAAGTTCGTGCCGTTGGAAAACAGCGGCCCGCAGGTGGCGCCACGGTCGATCGAGAAGCACTTGTCGCGGCGGTCGGCCGTCCAGTCGTGCACATTGGCCGCGGTGCTGTCTGCCGACCAGCGGAACAAGTCCAGCGGACTGACGAAGGTGAACTGGTCATCCCGGAACGGGCCGTTGACCGGCGGTGAATTGCCGTCCAGAACGTCCACGCCACTGATGAAGCCCATGGCGTGGCCGATTTCGTGGATGGCGATGCCGATGAAATCGAAATCCGTGGCGCTGATGCCATTGGAGCGGTCGTGGTCCCAGGTGAAGTTGGTGCTGAACTGGATGAAGGCATCGCAATCGGCGCAGCCGCCGGCCACGCCACCGACACCGAAGATACCGCCCAGGGCGCGGGCATTGGCCGCTGTCATGCGCACGATGCTGTTGTTGGCATCGCCGTCGTTGTCGACATAGGCCGTGGCCGAGCCGGCGCCGTTGGGATTGTTTGAGGTGCGGTTGATCAGCATGCCTGCGCTGGCACCGACATCGAGGTTGGCCGCGGCCAGGGCATCGAATGAGTTGCTGGCATCGGCCACCAGGGCGCCACGCGCGCTGCCGTAGGTGAAACTCAGGCGGCGCGAGCCGGCCTGCGCCAGGATGCCGGCACCCAAGTTACCCGTGCCGACCGTGAGCTTGACGGTGACCGCGTCATCAAAGATTGCCGACCAGGCCGCCGCCGCGACGGTGAATGAGGCCTGCTCTTGCGCCGAGGTGCCGGCAATGAAGCTCAGGTTGAACGTCAGGGCGTTGGCCGAGCTGGCCAGGCCTGCTGCCAATGCCACAGCAGCTGCTAAATTTTTCAGACCCATATGCCCTCCAAGGCGATTGATGTTTGACAAAGTTTGACGAAGGTTCGACGCGATTTAGTTTAGGCGGTGAGCCGGAATTTCGGTCCCCCTCAGTCGCGGGACGCCGCATGCCAAGAATGTCACGGCCATGACAATCAACCGAAGCTGCCATGCCTTCCTTCGCCGCCGGCGAACCGGGCTGCGCCCGCCAGCCCTTCGGTCGCGACCACGGCAAAACCGCCTATGCCTTCTGTCTGCAAGGCCTGCACCATGGGCATGTCCCACTGCGCAAACGCCGAGGCGCGATCGGCCTTCATGCAGGCCTGCGGAAATGCCGCAATCTGCTGCGCCAGCGCCAGTGCGGCGGCCAGCGCCTGGCCGTCTTCGACCACACGGTTGGCCAGGCCCATGGCCAGGGCCTCGTCGGCGGCCACGGGACGGCCGGTGAGGATCATGTCGAGCGCGCGGCCCATGCCAATCAGGCGCGGCAGGCGCACCGTGCCGCCGTCGATCAGGGGCACGCCCCAGCGCCGGCAAAACACGCCAAAGGTCGCGCTGCGCGCGGCCACACGCAGATCACACATCAGCGCCAGCTCCAAGCCGCCGGCCACCGCATAACCTTCAATCGCAGCGACCACCGGCTTGCTGAAGGCCATGCGCGTCGGCCCCATCGGCCCGGGGCCGCTGCCGTCCGCCACGATGCTGTTGCGCCGCGCCGCATCGCCCAGCGTGGCCAGATCGGCACCGGCACAAAAGTGGCCGCCGTCGCCGCAGAACACCGCCACCTTCAAGCCCTCGTCGGCCTCGAAGCGCTCGAAGGCCTGGCGCAAGAGCAGGGCGGTCGGGCCATCGACGGCGTTGCGGCATTCGGGGCGTGACAGGGTGATGCTGGCAATGGCGCCGTGGGTTTCGAAACGCACGGCTTCGGGCTTGGGGTCGGGCATGGTGTGGGGCTCCAGTGGGTTGGGGGGGCGAGAGGTCGCGCGGGTACATGGGTGGTGCACGCAAGGCGCGTGTGTCGGGCGGGCGTGTCGGGCGCGCGTGCCGGGCCCACGTGCAGGGCGCGCGTGCCGGGCGCGTGCGCCATTGCCGCGCCAGGATAATCGCTCCATGTTCACAGGCATTGTTCAAGGCGTGGCCTCTGTCGCCACCCTCAGCGACCGCAGCGGCCTGCGCAGCTTTGTGCTGCGCCTGCCGCCCGGCTTTGACAGCGGGCTGGAGATTGGCGCCAGCGTGGCCTGCGACGGCGTCTGCCTCACCGTGACGGCCTTGCCCGGCGCGGACCACGCCAGCTTTGATGTCATGCAGCAAAGCCTGGCACTGACCACCCTGGGCGGCCTGCAGGTCGGCAGCGGCTTGAACGTCGAGCGCGCCGCGAAAGACGGTGCCGAAATCGGTGGCCATCCGCTGTCCGGTCACATCGATTGCCTGGCACGCATCACCCGCATCCACCGGCCCGACAACAACTGCGTGCTGCGCATTGAAGTGCCTTTGTCACATCGGCGCTATGTTTTTGCCAAGGGCTACATCGCCATCAATGGCGCCAGCCTCACAGTGGCCGAGGCCGACCGCCGCGCCGGCTGGTTCGAGGTGTGGTTGATCCCCGAGACCCTGCGCATGACCACCTTTGGCCTGCGCCAGGTGGGCGACAACCTGAACCTGGAGATCGAACGCGGCACGCAGGTGGTGGTCGACACCGTGCGTGACGCGCTCGACGAGCGCCTGGGCCGGCTGCTGCCGGTGCTGGAAGCGATGTTGGCGGCGCAGGGTGGCTCACTGGATGAGCTGGCCGCGCCGGTGGTGGTGCCCAGGCTTTGATTGGCGCTGCGGCCACACGCGGGCCGCGCCGGAGGGGCCCGCGTGTGGCCCGCGTGTGCCGATGTCAACGCGTCAACATTCGCGGCGAAGCAATGCGCGTCGAAGGGGGTGGGACGAATCATGCCCGCCCATAGGGTCGTGGTCGCAATCACGATCACGGACGTCGTCGCAGCTCCTTCAGCGCAGCGTTGCAAGGTATTCCGCCATCTCCCGGGCGTGCGCCTGCGTCACCCCCAAATCGGGCATCGCAGTGTGCGCGTCGATGCGCTGCGGGTGGCGTATCCAGGCCACCAGGTTGTCGTGCGTGTGGGCCAGGCGCCCTGCAATGAGTTGTCTGCGCGCGAATTCGGCCAGTGGTGGGCCGACCTGCGTCTGCGCGCCGGTGATGCCGGGGATCAAGTGGCAGGCGTGGCAGCCGTACATGCGCAGCGCGAGCTGGCCGCGCTGCGCAAGGGCGATCGCTGCGTCCGGGTCGCGTGTCGGCACTTCAAGCGGCACTTCAAGCGGCGGCTCAGGCGGAACAGTGGCGTGGCACTGTCCTGCCTGCAGTGTCAGCTCGCCGTAGCGGGTAGGTGTGAGCGTGGGCAAGTGCTGCACGAAGGCCACCACCGCCCATAAGTCGGCCTCACTCAAGTGGTACTGCCACGCCGGCATGCCGCTCATCTTGATGCCGTGTCGCGTGATCCAGTACAACTCGCGTGCACGCCACGACCGCGCCGCTCCGATCAGCGAGCCGGGCAGCGGCTGCATCGCCATGCCGATCACATCGGCAGGCACGCCAGGGCCACCGTGGCACTGCACGCAGCGGGCTTGGAAACATGCGGCACCGCGCAGCAGCAGCTTGGGGGACTTGAGCAACTTCGGCTCGACGATGTCGCGTGCGTGATGCTGCACCGAGGTGCGCATCGTTGTCTCCAGCACGGCGTGTACGGGCTGTATGTGCTGCGCAGTCGCCGCGACGTTGTACAGGCCGCCGTAAACCACGGCCGCACCGGCCAATGCGCCCAGCGCACCGAGCACGGCGATGGTCCACAGCACGGGTTTGCAGTTGCGCACCGCCAACACCTGGCAATCCGCAAGCCTGAACCAGCGGCTGCCCAGGAACGCCGCTTGCCCATAGCTGCCTATGTTCGGGAGCCAGCGCACGAAGCGGATGGTTTTTCGCGCTGGCCTGACGGGCCTGGCAACGCTGCTGCTCGCCTGTGGCGTGCCCGATGCCCGCGTCGAACGGGGCCAGCGTCTGCTGGCGCAATACCAGTGCAGCAGCTGCCACACGATCCCCGGCGTGCCGGGCTCACTCGGCCGACTTGGGCCGCCGCTGCGCAGCTTCGGCCTGCGCAGCTACATCGCCGGCGAAATTCCAAACCGGCCCGAGACATTGGCGCGCTGGATCGAGGCGCCATCGGTTCTCGTGCCCGGCACCTTGATGCCGAGCATGGGTGTCTCGCAGGCCGATGCGCGTGACATGGCAGCCTACCTGTCGGCGCTGGATTGAGTGGGTCGGCGCAAAGGCCTGTTTGAGCCGCGCCTGCACCGCTGCAGCAACGACAACTCGCGCGTTTGTCCTACGCGTTGAACTGCTTCTCTCCGACATTGCGAAGGGGCTTGCGCCACAGACCAACAAGTCGCGGAAAACTACAGTGCATCTGGCGCCATGGCGGCGGATGTGGCTAACGCAGGTGGGCAAACCAATGAAGCACGTGTTGATCGTCGATGCTGACACGAGCACCTCCGCGCCGCTGAGGCTGCTCGTCAGCGGCGAGGGGCTGAGCGTGGCTGTAGCTGGCACGCTGCGCGAGGCGCGCCAGCAGCTTGCACTGCAGCCGCCGAACATCGTGTTTCTGGACACGCAGTTGCCCGACGGCAGCGGCATCGCCCTGTTCGAAGAACCCCATTTAATGGCGACTGCGATGGTCGTACTAATCGCCGACCCTGCGCGCCAGGCAAGCCCGAGCCAGGCCGACCGCCCGGGAGACGTCCAATGCCTGGTCAAGCCGGTCGACCGCTTCGCACTGCAAGGCGTGTTGATGCGGTTGATCAAACCGGCGCACACATGCGTGGGCGCTGCGGCGTCTGCCGCAAGCTGCGCCGAGGCCGAGCGTTTTGGCCGCCTTTGGGGCGGCGCGCAGGTGATGCAGCGGGTGTACGAACAAATTTCGCGCGTCGCCGACACCGGCCTCACCGTTTTCATCACCGGCGAGAGCGGCACCGGCAAGGAACTGGTCGCGCAGACCGTGCACGACCTCAGCCGACGGTGCCAGCAGCTGTTTCTGGCACTCAACTGCGGCGCGATTTCGCCCAGCCTGATCGAGAGTGAACTCTTCGGCCACGAAAAAGGCAGCTTCACGGGCGCAGACCGCCAGCACTTCGGGTTTTTCGAACGCGCCAGCGGCGGCACGCTGTTCCTTGACGAGATCACCGAGATGCCGCCGGCACTTCAAGTCAAATTGCTGCGGGTGTTGGAGACCGGTCGATTCATGCGCGTGGGCTCGACCCAAAGCCAGGCCACCGATTTGCGCGTGATCGCAGCGACCAACCGCGACCTGCAGCAGGCGGTGGCTGCAGGCAAGTTGCGCGAAGACCTGATGTACCGGCTCAATGTGTTTCCCATCGAACTGCCGCCGCTGCGCGAGCGCATGGACGACGTGCCGCTGCTGGCCAAGCTGTTTCTGGCCGGTATTGCTGCGCAAGAAGGCAAGGTCAAGTTCTTGACCGAGTCGGCCCTGGCTCGACTTGGCCAGTGGCGCTGGCCTGGCAACGTGCGCGAACTGCGCAATGCGGTGCAACGAGCGTACGTGATGGCCGCTGGCGATGCGGTGGACGACGAATGGCTGCCTCACGGCGCGCCGCCATCGGGTCCGCCCGTCGATGGGTCCCCGTCGATTGGCGAGTCTGGCGCGCTCGGCGCTCACTGCAACGGTTTGGCCACCTTCCCGATCGGCACTTCGATGGTGCAGATCGAGCGCGCGATGATTCTGGCCACGCTGGCGCACTTTCAGAACCACAGGGAGCGCACTGCCGCGGCCTTGGGAATCAGTCTGAAGACTCTGTACAACCGCCTCAAGGCTTACGCTGGCGCGGAGTATGCAGGCCGCTCGGGCCTGGTCGCCAGACGCACGCCCCGCCACCTTGAACTGCTGAACTGATGGCCTGTGCCGTTGTTGCGGCCTTGACATGAACGCTCAACAAGCCTTGCCCGACGGCCGGTCTGGTCGCCAACCCGGCCGTGTCCTTTGGTTCAGGCGCCCATCGAAAACCCGGCGTGAGGCTGCTGCCCCCTTGCTGCACATGCAACGGGGCCACAGGCGGTCATGACAGCGACAGAAATCCGGCTCACGCAGCGACAGTCGCCGATCGCTTCGCCCCGACTGCAACATGCGGTGCGCCTGCTGCAGATGCCTTCGGTCGAGTTTGCCGCGATGCTACGAGACGCGGTGCGCAGCAACCCCTTCCTCGAAACCGACGCCGACGCCGACTTCGACAGCGGCGCAGACCCCGATGCCAAAGGCGACGGCTGTGATCGCCCCCGCGGTGACGACGGGCAGCCGATCAAGGCCTCGCGCGCCGAAAGCCAAGCGCATGTCCCGGCTGATGACTCGCTGGCGGAGGGTAGCGCGGTTGCGGGCGAGGACCGCGACCTCTGGCTGGCTGAGGTCGCGCTGGGCCACGGCCACGAGCATGACGGGCAGGCTTCGGTGCTCGACACGATGGCCGTGCAAACCACGCTCGGTGCACACCTGCACAGCCAACTGAAGCTTGCGACCCTGCAAGCGCGCGATCTGGTGCTGGCGCATGTGCTGATCGAGTCGCTCGACGACGATGGTTACCTGCGCAGCCCGCTGGATGAAATCGCAACCACGGCCGGCCTGCTGCCGCCCGCAATGCCGCAGGAGGTGCAACTGGCGCTGTGCCGGGTTCAGGCGCTGGACCCTGCTGGAGTGGGCGCACGCGATCTGGCCGAATGTTTGCGCCTTCAACTGTCGGACATTGTTTGCCCGTCATTGCGGGCATTGGCGCAACCCATCGTTGGGCAGTACATCGAGCTGCTGGCTGCACACGACACCGCGCGATTGGCGCACGCGCTGAGTGCACCGCTGGCGCAGGTGGCTGCGGCGTGCGAGGCGATTCGGCACCTGGATCCCCACCCCGGCTGGCGTTTCGATTCGCAGCCGGTGGCCTACGTGGTGCCCGATGTGATTGCGAAGAAGGTGCGCGGGCAGTGGGTGGTGAGTCTCAATCCGGCGGTGGTGCCGCGGGTGCGGATGAATCAGGTCTACGCGGCGTTGTTCAAACGCCATCGTTCGACCGACAACCAAGTGTTGGCAAACCACCTGCAAGAAGCCCGTTGGACGCTGCGCAATGTCGAGCAGCGCTTCTCGACGATTCTGGAAGTGGCCCAGGCGATCGTGCGCCGGCAACGCCACTTCTTCGAGTTCGGCAGCATGGCCATGAAACCGCTGGGCCTGCGCCAGATCGCCAACGAACTGGGGGTGCATGAATCGACCGTGTCGCGTGTCACCAACAACAAGTACATCGCCAGTCCGATGGGCGTGCTCGAGCTGAAGCACTTTTTCTCGCGCGGCATGGTCAGCGCCAACGGCAGCGCCTGTTCGGGTACCGCCATTCGCGGCCTGATCGAAGAGATGATTCGCAGCGAAAACCCCGAGGCGCCGCTGTCCGATGTCGACATCAATCGCCGACTCGCCCAACAAGGCTTGACGCTGGCCCGACGCACGGTGACCAACTACCGGCGAACGCTGCGCATCGAAGCGGTTGAAGCGCGCCGGCGGCGGCACGCCGCACCCGCACTGGAGCCATTGCGGTGAACAGCTCGGTGCTCTCGCCCGCCGGCCCGGCCGCAGAGTCGATCGCCCTCGTCGCCTGGGTGTTGTTCATCGGCGGCACCTTGATCATCACCGGGTTGATGGTCCTGATTTTGCAAACCCTGCGCCCACGCGCCAGGGCTCGCCCTGTGCGGTCCGCGATGTGGTTGATTGGCGGCGGCGTGGCCCTTCCCGTTGTCGTCCTGAGCGCGTTGCTCGGCTGGAGTGTCGCGCTGTCCGCGCGCCTGGCGCAGCCGGCGCCGCCCGATGCCATGGTGATCAGCGTCACTGGGCACATGTGGTGGTGGGAGGTGCGTCTGCGCGACCCGGCCAGCGGCACCGACGTCGTGCTCGCCAATGAGTTGCGCCTGCCGGTCGGGCGCAAAGTGGTGGTCGGGCTGAACAGCGCAGACGTCATCCACAGCTTCTGGGTCCCCGCGTTGGCCGGCAAGGTCGATGCCGTGCCGGGCCGTGTCAACCAGATCGTCTTGAGCGCCAGTCGGGCCGGCGTGTTTCGCGGTCCCTGCGCCGAATACTGTGGGCAGCAACACGCGCGCATGGTGTTGCATGTGGTGGCGCAGCCACAGGCCGAGTTTGACCTTTGGCTGGCGGCGCAGGCGCGGCCAGCCGCCGAGCCGGTGACCGAGATGCAGCGCCAGGGACGCGAGGCTTTCGTTGTGCAACGCTGCGTGGTATGCCACACGGTGCGCGGGCTCAGTCAGGCCGCTGTTGCGCGGGCCCCCGACCTGACGCATGTCGGGGGGCGTATGTACCTGGGCGCCGGCACCCTGGGCAACGTCCCGGGGGCGATGCTTGCCTGGATCGCCAGCGTGCAGCACCTCAAACCCGGCGCGCGCATGCCCTCATTCAACGCGCTCGACGCGCAGACATTGCAAGCGCTGGGCGCCTATCTTGGGCACCTGCAATGACCGCGCTGGCCGACCCGCCTTTGCCGCACGCGCTGCCCAACGCGCTGCCTCGACCGTCCGACGAAGGCGACCGTTTGCGTGCCGCCTGGCGGGCGCGCAGTGGCTGGCGCATCGTGTCTTCGGTGAAGAACGAAGAGATCGGTCTGTTCTACGTCTTCACCTCGCTGCTGTTCCTCGTGCTCGCCGGGGGGCTCGCCTTGTTGATGCGCCTGCAACTCGCGCTGCCTGAGAGCACGCTGCTCAGCGCGAACACCTACAACCAGATGTTCACCATGCATGGCACGGTGATGATGTTTTTGTTTGCCGTGCCGGTGGTCGAGGCGATCGCCGTCTACATGCTGCCCGGCATGATCGGTGCACGCGACCTGCCGTTTCCGCGCCTGGGCGCCTACGCGTTTTGGGCCTATGCGGTGGGCGGGCTGGTGTTTTTTGGCACCATCTTCTTCGGCGTCTCGCCCGACGGCGGCTGGTTCATGTACCCGCCGCTCACCGGCAAAGAGTATTCGCCCGGCCCCGGCGCCGACTGGTGGCTGCTGGGCATCGGCTTCATCGAGATTTCGGCCATCGCCGGGGCCATCGAGATCGTGATCGGCGTGCTGTTCACACGCGCGCCTGGCATGTCGCTGGGCAAGATGCCGGTGTATGCGTGGGCCATGCTGGTCACGGCACTGATGATCCTGTTCGCGTTCCCGGCCATCATCGCTGGCAGCACCTTGCTCGAACTCGAACGCGCGCTCGACTGGCCGTTCTTCATCCCTGACCGTGGCGGCGATCCGCTGCTGTGGCAGCACCTGTTCTGGTTCTTCGGCCACCCCGAGGTCTACATCATCTTTCTGCCCGCTGCGGGCATGGTGTCGATGCTGGTGCCGGTGGTGGCCCGCACGCCGCTGGTGGGCTACCGCGCAGTCGTCGTGGCACTCGTTGGCGTGGGCTTTTTCAGCTTTGCGCTGTGGGCGCACCACATGTTCACGGCCGGGCTGGGGCTGCTGTCGATGGCCTTCATTTCGGCGGCCAGCATGGCCGTGGCGATACCCAGCGGCGTCCAGGTCTTTGCCTGGATCGTCACCTTGTCGAAAGGCAAGGTGCTGATCAACAGCGTGTCGCTGTTCCTGTTCGGCTTCCTGTTCATCTTCGTGCTCGGCGGCCTGACCGGGGTGATGCTGGCGGTGCAGCCGTTCAACACGCAGGTGCACGACACCTACTTCATCGTTGCGCACCTGCATTACGTGTTGATCGGCGGCATGTTGTTCCCGGTGTTCGCCGCGCTGTACCACTGGGGCCCGCTGGTCAACGGCCACCGCTTCAGCGAGCGCCTGGCGAAGTGGACCTTCGCGTTGATGTTCGGCGGCGTCAACCTGGCCTTTTTTCCGATGCACATCAGCGGCTTGCTCGGCATGCCGCGCCGTGTGTCCAGCTACGCCAGCGACCCCGCGCTGAACTTGCTGAACATGCTGTCCTCGATCGGCGCCTTCGTGTTTGCCGCCGGTGTCGCACTGTTTCTTGTCGACGCGGCTCGCACCTGGACGCGGCCGAAGCAGCCGCACGGCGACCCGTGGCGCTCGGCGACCCTGGAGTGGTTGCCCAATGAAGGCTTTGGCACGCGCAGCATCCCGCAAGTCGAGTCGCGCGAGCCGTTGTGGCAGCGGCCCTCGCTGCACCAGGAAGTGCCCGCCGGCCAACACTGGCTTCCCGGCACCAGCTCGGGCGGGCGCGAGGCGTTGATGACGAGCCCGCTGCGCGCCGAACCCAGCCATCTGCTGCTGCTGCCCACCGACAGTTGGCGGCCCTTCGTCGCCGCACTCGGCACTGCGGGATTTTTTTTGCTGCTCACGGCCGAGGTGTTTGGGCTGGCCGCGCTGTGCGGCGTGACCGCCATCGTCGCCATCATCATGTGGCTGTGGCAGACCGACCCGCGACCCCACGCGCCCAGCGTGGCCATTGGCCAGGGCGTGCGCGTACCGGTCGGCGCGCTGGGCACGGCCTCGCATGCGTGGTGGGCGATGGTGCTGCTGCTCGGCGTCGATGCCACGGTGTTTGCGTCGATGCTGTTCTCGCACGTGCACGTCTCGCTGCGCGCGGACATCTGCCCGCCGCCCGGCGCCGAACTGCCGCCACTGCGTTGGACGCTGCTGGCCGCCGCGCTGTGGCTCGCAGCGTCGCTGGCCGTCGGCTGGCTGCGGCGCACGCTGCCCGGGCCGGTCGGCCTTTCGGCGCTGGTGCTGTTTGCACTGGGCGCCAGCAGTGCCGCCTTCGCCGCCATGCTCGCCGGCCACACCGCATTGCAGCCAAAGGCCGACGCCTGGAGCGCAACCATCGCCGCCATGCTCGCCTATCAAGGGCTGCACGCGGTGCTGCTGCTGCTGATGTGTGGCTACCTGATCGCGCGCTCGTGGAGCGGCCGGCTGCGGCCCAATGCACGGGGCACGCTGGACTGCATCACGCTGATGTGGCATTACGCCGGCGCACAGGCGCTGGTCATCATGGCGGCGGTGAATTTGCTGCCGGGCTGGCTCAAGCCGTGACCCCGGTGCCGCAGCGCGAACGCTTCTTTCGCCACCTGCTGCAAGGCGGTGGGCCGTTGCTGATCTGGGCGGCACACTTCTTCGGCGCCTATGTGCTGGTGGTGACCGCTTGTTGCACTGCCTTCGCCCAGACCCAGTGGTTCGGCGTCTCGGCGCTGAGCGTGAGTCTTTGCGGATTCAGTGCGTTGGCGGGATTGGTCATTGCCGCGCTGACTGCAAGCAGCCTGGCCTTGCCGCCCAGCCTGTTGCGCAGCGCCAGCGCGGGCAGTGGCCTGCTGGCCTTGCTCGGCGTGACCTGGACGACGCTGCCGATGCTGCTGGCGCTGCCACCATGCGTTTGCCAGCCGTGAGGGATGAATGCCTGGTGTTCAAGCACGCTCCGCGTCGATCCAGTCCGCCTTCATCAGGTGGGCCGGCGCACCTGAGGAACCACGGTTGCCTTCGCGATCGACACGCCCGCGATGGCGTGGGCACGCCAATTGCCATAACCGCTTCAAACACAGCGTACGGAGCCTTCGATGACCCCACTTCGATTCCACCGCGCCGCCCTACCGGCTGCAGTGCTTGCACTGTCCAGCGTGCTGCTGCTCGCCGCTTGCGGCGACACGGCCAAGTTGCCGGTGGACTCCGGCACCGGCCCAACGCCGCTGTTGCCGGCCCCCACCCGCGCGTTGGTTCCTACCGTCAATGTTGCGCAGGCCAAACCGTGGCCCGACAGCAACCAACCTGTGGCGGCACAGGGCACTGCGGTCAAAGCCTTCGCCGCCGGCCTGGACCATCCGCGTTGGCTGTACGTCCTGCCCAACGGCGATGTGCTGGTGGCCGAGACCAACGCCCCGAAACGACCGCTGCGCGAAGAATTGCTTGGCCTGAAGGGCAAAGTGATGGGCTTTTTCATGAAGAAGGCGGGCGCGGCGGTGCCCAGCGCCGACCGCATCACCTTGCTGCGCGATGCCGATGGCGACGGTGTGGCCGAAGTGCGCTCGGTGTTCCTCGCCAACCTCAAGTCGCCGTTCGGCATGGTGCTGGTTGGCATAGATCTCTACATCGCCAACACCGACGCCTTGGTCAAGGTCGCATACCAAAGCGGTGATGTGAAGGCCAGCGGCGCTGTCACGAAGGTGGCCGATCTGCCGGCCGGCCCGCTCAACCACCACTGGACGAAGAATGTCGTCGCCAGCCGGGACGGCAACCGGTTGTACGTCTCGGTCGGCTCCAACAGCAATGTTGCCGAACACGGCATGCAGCACGAGGAGGGGCGCGCCGCGATCTGGGAGTTCGACCGTGCCAGCGGCCAGGGCCGCATCTTTGCCAGCGGGCTGCGCAACCCGGTGGGCATGGCGTGGCAGGGTGAGCAGCTTTGGACATCGGTCAACGAGCGCGACGAACTCGGCAGCGACTTGGTGCCCGACTACATGACGTCGGTCAAGGACGGCGGCTTCTACGGCTGGCCGTACAGCTATTACGGCCAGCATGTCGATGTGCGCATCCAGCCGCCCAAGCCCGATCTGGTGGCCAAGGCAATCGTGCCCGACTACGCCCTTGGCCCGCACACCGCATCGCTCGGCCTGGCCTCGGCCGAGGGCAATACGCTCGGCGGGTCGTTCGCTGCGGGGGGCATGTTTGTTGGCCAGCACGGCTCGTGGAACCGCAAGCCGGCCAGTGGCTACAAGGTCATTTACGTGCCGTTTGCCGGCAGCAAACCCAGCGGATTGCCAGTGGATGTGCTGACAGGCTTCATCGGCGCCAAAGGCACCGCGTACGGTCGGCCGGTCGGCCTGGGCTTGGACAAGCAAGGTGCTTTGCTGGTGGTCGACGATGTCGGCAACCGCATCTGGCGCGTCAGCGGGGCGGCGCCTCAGGCGGGGGCAGGCGCAGTGAGCGCCGCGCCGTCGATGGTTGCAGCGGCGAGCGCGGCAGCATCCCAAGTGGCACGTTGAGCCTGCGAGCACCGTGTTGCCGCGCAAACAGCCGTAGCCGTCTTCGGTTTATCCGTGACACAAGCGCAAATTCAGGGGAATGCAATGAATGAAGCCGACTTCAAACCCGCGACAGAACTTGCCGCAAAGCGCAAACCACCCTTCCCTGGCGAGAGCGAGGCGTACGCAACGGCACGCAAGTTGCTGCTCGCCGAGGAAATCGAGTTTCGTCGCCACATGACGCGGCTGACTGGACAACGCATGGCGCTGCCGCCTGGCCCGATCGTCGAGAAAAACTATCGCTTCAAGAACGAAAACGGCCTGGAGCTCGGGCTGGGCGATCTCTTCGGCGAGCATGAAACTCTTGTCACTTACTTCTGGATGTTCGGGCCGCAACGCGAGCGACCGTGCCCGATGTGCACAAACTTGCTGGGTGGCCTCGATGGCAATGCGCCTGACATCGAGCAGCGGGTGGCGCTGAAGATTCTCGGACGCAGCCCGGTCGAGCGCCAAAGGGCGTTCGCCGACGAACGGGGTTGGCGCCACCTGAGCTTCATCCACACGGTTGGCGACGACTATGCGAATGACCTTGGCTTGATCGACACGAAAGGCGGCGAGTACCCCGCACTCATCGTGTATCAAAAGGACGGGGACAAGATCCGGATGTTCTATTCGGCCGAAATGCCATTTGACGCCGCCGACGCCGGGCAGGATCCGCGCACTGCCCCCGACATCGCGCCGTTATGGAACATCCTGGACCTGACGCCAAAGGGACGCGGTACCGACTGGTACCCCAAGCTGCGCTACTGATGGGCGAGCGCGACGTCGCGGCAGCAGAAACGGCGCAGCTATGCGACCCGTCCGATGGCGGCTTAATCAGCGCCGCGACCATTGGCAAGCCCTGGGCGGGTCGAGCGTGCACCGAGCTTGCCGATCGAGTCCGCCAGCTTGGCCTTGGCGGTCAACACCGCCGCGGCCGTCTGCGCTCGCCCGGCACGTTCGAGGCAGTCGATCAACCCTGTCAGCGCCGCTTCCAGCTCGGCCGTCAGGACGTGATCACCCAAGGTGGAGAGGCTGCGCAGGATCACGTCTTCCGCGCGCGACTGCATATTGCCTGGCAGGCCATCGAACAGCAGTGCGAACGTGCGCAGCACCTCGGCATAACTTTGATGCTGCATCGATTCAGAGGCCGATACCGCCAAGGACTCGAACGCGCTCAACAGCCGCGGCAGCACGTTGTCTACGTAGACGACCGGCGCATGGGTGCTGCGCGCGGCGTCGTCCGACGCGGTCGACCAGCGCGCCAAGATGTCGCGCAGGCTGTAGATCGTGAGTACGCCGGCGTCGGGGTCCGATTGCGCGCTTGAAATCGAAGTCCACGCAATGGTTTCGAGTTCTTCGATGCCATCGAGCGGGTCGTTCGCGAGGTCGCGCTGGCCTTCGCGGTGCACCGCGACTTCCAGCACCTGGGCGACGCTGTCCGCGTCTGCCTGCTCGGACGCCATGACCTCGGCCAGCCGCTGGCCAAACACCACGTAGTCGCCGATCGATACCCGCAGCACAACCTCAACCTCCGAGCCGGCCAGCTTGGTTGCGGCTTCAATGCAATCGATATCGATCAGCGTCACGAAGCCATGCTTGACCGCATTGACTGGCAGGCAGATCGCACCTTGGCACTGCGGCGTCCGGCGCGTGCGGCGCAGCAGCACTTGCTGGCATTGACGGGCTGCCAGGGTGTACCGGTGAATCTCTTCGATGATGACCGCCGGGCGCATTTGGTCGACGGTGGTGTAGAACAGCACGAGCAGCAGGTACAGCGCGAACACCGTCAAAGTCAGCGCCACGCCGGCGCCGATGACGGGATTCAACGGCCCGACCGAGGCCAGGGTCACCAGCGTGTACAGCGACACGCCAACGAAGAAACCAAAGTAGATCTGGTTTCGCCAATTGCGCAGGAACTGATCGTAGACCTGGTGAGTAAGCGCACTGGCCGCCTGCTGCAACGCGATCAACAGCAGCGAGATCGTGATCGAGGTGATGGTGATGAGCCCCTGGGCGATGGTGCTGAGCACACCGGCGCTGGCCTGCGCATCGACGAACGCGTAGGTCCGAAGCAATGCGCGCAGCGACAGCAGCGCCGCGGCCTCGCCGCGGTCCAGTGCAAATGTCAGCGCGGCCAGGAGCAGAAAGCCGAAGATGATGCAAGTTGGCAGGAGCAGAAACTCTGAAAACGCACGCCGCAGCGCTTCAGCGTTGCGGCCATGGGTGCGTTGAGGCGGGGGTTTCATGCGTCGATGGGGTTGCGGGTTGATTGGCGCTGCGTCCCAGTGAACCGAGCGCAGGTGATGGCGGCCACCGCCAAAATACAGCAAGCCGCATTCCCGACATTCGAATGTGCACCCGGCCCACGTGGTGTCACACAGGACGCTCTGCCACAGGGGCCAGACTTCAACGCAACGCAGCATGGCTTCATGGCTTCATCGGGCAGAGTCCTGATTCGGCAATCGTTACCGACGGGCGGTTCGTGCCATGCCGCGGGCATGATCGGCTCAGCGTTCAACTGCTCACTTCGAGGCCGGTCCGGAGCTACGCAACACTCGCCATGCATGACCAGTGGAGTTCAATCCGGGTGTGTGTTTTGCGCGCTCAAAGCCGAAGGATTCACAAGCGGTGACTATTGCGGCAAACCTTACCGGAGTGCGGCCGGCGGCGGCTCCGAACTCGGCATCGGGCACTGCGCCGTCAGCATCTTTTGGCCGGCGCGGGGCAGACCCGCGCGCCAATGAGGTCGTGGAAACGGCCCATGCACCGGCATCACACCCCCTGCGCGCCCACCAGCGCTGCGCCCTCGGCCAGTGCCGCCAGCTTGGCATACACGATGTCGGCATCGACCGCACCAAAGCCGGCGAAGGTGCCAAAGCCGCAATCGCTGCCGGCGATGACGCGCTCGGGCCCGACGATGGCGATGAAGCGCTCCAGGCGCTGCGCCACCAGGCGTGGGTGCTCGATGAAGTTGGTGGTGGAGTCGATCACGCCCGGGATCAGGATCTTGTCGTCGGCGATCAGGTGGCGCATCTGCGCGATGGTTTCCCACTCGTGGCCATGGCGCGGGTTGGCGGTCTCGAACAGCAGGGCGCCGGGTTTGGCTGTTAGCACTGTCGGCAGGATGGTGGCCAGCGGCACATCGCGGTGGTGCGGGCCCTCGTAGTTGCCCCAGCAGACGTGCATGCGTACTTTGTCTGCCGGGATGGCGGCCAGCGCGAAGTTCAACGCCTCGATGTGCTGGGCGATGCGCTTCAAGTAAGCCGCCTCATCGAGCTCTTTGAACATCATGTGCCGGCCCAGGCCCAGATCGGGTGAATCGAGCTGCAGGGTCAGCCCGGCGTCGACGATGGCGTGGTACTCATGGCGCAGTGCCAAGGCCAGGGCCTCCAGGTAGGCGTCGTCGTCGGGGTAGTGCTGGTTGGGCTGGAACAGTGCCACCACGCCAGGCGAGGCGGCGTTCATGAAGACCTGCTTGGCGCCATGCTTTTGTGCAGCGGCCTTGACGTGGGCAATGTCCTTGCGCAGCGGCTCCATGGTCTTCACCGCGATGGGCCCGATGCAACATGGCCGCCGGTAGCTGGGGGTGCCGCCGCCTGCAGCCAGGCGGGTGAGGAAGCCGGGGTAATCCAGCAAATCGGCCGGCGGGCGGCGTGGGCTGTCGCCATCAAAACCGGTGAAGCGGTCTTTGATGTAGGTGGCGTAGCTGATCTTGCTCATCTCGCCATCGCTGACGATGTCCACGCCAGCGGCCACCTGGCGGCGCACCACCTCGTCCACCGCGCTGGCCATCACCGCATCGAAGGCCGGCTCGTCGATGGGCTCGCCGCGCTCGCGCGCGAAGATCAGATCAACGACGGCCTGCGAGCGCGGCAAGGAGCCGACGTGGGTGGTGAGAATCTTCCGCCCAGGCATCAGAAATTGCTGTACGACAGCTTCAAACCATAGGTGCGCGGTGATGCGGCGCTGACCTGCAGGTTGTTGCCGCCGCCCCAGACCATGCGGTTGATGGTCTGCTTGTCGCTGATGTTGTCGACAAAGGCCTGCAGCGACAGCGTGTCGCTGAAGCGCCAGTTCAGCTTGACATCGGTCTTGACGTAGGAGCCCTGCTTGTCCAGCTCAGAGTTCGTGATCTGGCCGAAGTAGCCGCTGGAAAATCCCACCACGACGATGGGCGTGAGCGTGCTGCCCCCCGGCATCTTCATGTCATAACGCGCAAACACCGAGCCCTGGTAGCGCGCCGCGTAAGGCAGGCGCTTGCCGCTCAAATCGCAGCCAAAGGCCGCCGCCGGCTGGCCCGCGCCGCCAGTGCCCGGCACCACGCCGCAGTTGAAGCCGGGCGCAAAGATGCGCTTCTGGCCAGCGGGTGCGATGACGATGCCATTGGCATCGGTCTGCGGCGCGGTGGATGTCGGGTCGGTCACCAGGATGGAGGTGCCAAAGGGCAGGGCGATGTCGGGGAAGCTGGTGTACTTGGCGTCCAGCAGCGACAGCGACCCACCCAGCGTGAGGGCCTTGCTGCTGCGCCATTCCATCTCGACTTCCAGGCCCTTGGCCTTGGCCTTGGCGGCATTGAAGATGGTCGACACCGTGGTGCTGCCCACCACCACCTGGCGCTGCTCCTGCAGATCGGTGTAGTCGTTGTTGAAGGCCGCCAGGTTGAGCTGCAGGGTGTTGCCGGCAAAGCGGTTTTTCGAGCCGATCTCGAACGCCGTCACGCCCTCCGGCTTGAAGGTGCGCAGCGCGGCCAGCGCCTGGCCGGAATTGAAGCCGCCCGAGCGGAAACCGGTGGACACCGTCGCATACAACAACTGGTTATTGTTCAACTTGAAGTCCGCCGCCAGCTTGCCGGTGGTCTTGCTGAAGGTGGCGTCAGAGTACGTGGCGCCAACCAAGGTGTTGGTGCCGGCCAGGCAGGTGTAGCCGGGCTGGTTGTTCGTGCCGGTGCAGTTGCTCACGCCCACGGTACCGAAGGCGGTGGTGGGCGGCAGTGGCGTGGCCAGTGTGATCAGGGTGCCATCGGGCGCACCGGCGGCGTTCAGCGGCAGCACCGAATTGGCGTTGGCGAACCTGAAGGATTTCTTGTCGCTGGTGTGGCGCGCGCCGGCCGTGAGCGTGAGCGCCTCGCTGAGCTTGAAGCTGAGCTGGCCATAGACGGCGGTGGACGAAGTCTCAGGCAGTTGCAGGTCATAAAAACCCGCACCGTTTTGCGCCAGCGAGATGGGCGCGGCCACCGCGGCCGAGCGGATGGTGCGCGGCAGTTGCTGGTTGATGAACAGGCCCGTCAACTCGTCCTTGAACAGGTAGACACCGGCGACATAGCTCAAGGGGCCGCTACCCTCGCTGAGCACCTGGAACTCTTGCGTCAGCGTCTTGGCGGATGTCTTCTGGAAATCGATGCCAGTGGTGGAGGCGTCGAAATCGGTGTCTTGCGAGCGCGAGGCGCTGAAGTTGGCATAGCCGGTGATGGATTTCAGCGCCACGCCGCCCATGCGGTAGGTGAGGTCGGCGCTGAAGTTGTTGTCTTTGAGATTGAGGTAGGACTGGTAATCGTTGTTGATGCGGTCCATCTGCCCGGGCTTGAACAGCGGGATGCCGAGATCGACACCCGTGCCCACGGCATTGGCAGCGGTGCCTGCGCCGGCACCCTGGGTGCGGGTGCAATCGTTGACGGCGTCGCGGTTGGTGCCGCGCGTGTTGAAGGCCAGGAAGCTGGCGTTGAACAGCGCCTGGCAGGAGGCCGTGTGCAGGTAGGTGCCGGCCAGCTTGTAGCCAAAGGCCGAGCCACCGTTGCCGCTTTGATCGGTGACATCGGCGCGCAGCACGGCTTCAAAGTTGCGCGAGGGCTTGATCTTGATCGACGCGCGCAGGTACTTCACATCCTTGTCAAACAGGCCGGCGGACGGGTTGAACTCGTTCTTCACCCAGGGGTCGGCCTGGTCCACCACACCGGCCAGGCGCACGGCCACAGTGTCACTGATGGGCAGGTTCAAGGCGCCGTCAAAACGCACTTTGCCGAAGCTGCCCAGCTCCAGGCTGGCGCCGGTTTCACGCGCCTTGAGCACGGGCTCGTTGGTGGTGATGGCCACGCTGCCGCCAAAGGTGTTGCGGCCAAACAGCGTGCCCTGCGGGCCACGCAAAATTTCGACGCGCGCCACATCCACAAAGCCCAGCATGGCCTGCTGCGCACGCGATTTGTAGACGCCATCGACAAAGTAGCCGATGGTGGTGTCGGCATTGACGGCGACGTTTTCGGTGCGCACACCGCGGATGGCGGGGCGCGCATCCACGCCCGAGCGGCCGAAGGTGAAGCCGGCCGACATCACCTCCATCTGCGACAGGTCGGTGATGTTGCGTTCGGCCAGGGTCTCGCCGGTGACGGCGGTGACCGAGACGCTGACCTTTTGCTGGTCTTCAGCGCGGCGGTTGGCGGTGACGGTGACGGTCTGGATCTCGCCGCTGTCGGCCGGCTTGGCGGCAGTTTGGGCTTGGGCCAGGCCGATGCCTGACAAGGCCCAGGCGCTCAAGGCCAGGGCGATGCGATGGGCCAGGGGGTTGGGGCTGAAAGTCGTCATCGTGGGTTCTCCAGGGTGGGCAAGCGAAGGTGGTGGGCTATCAATTGGGGGCGTGCGCCGGCTCGGTCAGCCAGTACAGCAGGCTTGGTCCATGGGCAGAGTTTGGGGCGCCATCGGCCGGCTTGCAAGCGTATGCAACGCCTATGCAAGCCACATCGGTAAAACCCTGATGGGCGCTTGGTGTCTTCACCACAGCCAGGCGGGAAAAGCGGTCGCGCCAGGGCGCGCAATGTGATCGAGAAGGCGCGCATCGCATTCAGCGCTGGGCGCGATCGACAAAGCGCTTGGCGGCGACATGGCCGTTGGCGTCCAGCGCCAGGTCCTGCCGCGCGGCGGCATGCAGCACGGCCTCATCCCACTCGATGGCCTTGCGGCCGTCACCGGCGGTCAGCAGCAGGGCCAGGGCCTCGACCGTGCCGCGGTTGTGCAGGCTGCGCCAGCAATCGGGTGGCAGCGAGAAGCTGTCCCAGGCGGTGGCGCTGCCCACGGCGGTGTGGCTGACATCGCCGCAGTCGCTGGTCTGCACCGTGATGTCGATGGCGCCGGCCTTGGCGATGAGCACCTGCTTTTCGCGCAGGCGATGCCGCGACACCGAGCCGCCCGCGGGGATGCGCAGCCATTCAATGGAGACACCATGGGCATTGGCCACCGGCGCTCGCAGGTTGCGGTCTTGTGCCATGCCCAGGCCGATCACCGCCGCCATCTGCGCGCCGCAGCCCGGCAGGGCCGAGTCCAGCAGCGCCTGCGCCGACCAGCGCAGGTCCTTGAAGCGCACGATGCGCTGGGCCATCTCCTGGGCTGACCACACCCGTAGCGCGGCGATCTCTTCGCGGCTCATCGGCTGCACGGCGCGTGCGCCCGGCGGCATCACCTGGCCCTTGGACGCGTCGATGATTTGATAGTCTTCCGTGAGCTGCACGCCCTGCGCCGCGGCCCGGGCCAGGGTGCTGGGGCCCCACAGAATGCCGCCGGTGGCGTCGCCGCCCAGGGCGGTGAACAAATAACCATCGTCCACGCCGATGTTGGTGAAGCCGCGGTACAGCCAGGTGGGCACCGAGCAGATGTCGCCCTCGGTGATGTCGGCCGCGCTGGCCTCGGGGTTGAAGCCCCACTGCACGCGCCAATCGCCGCGGGCGCAGATGAACACCTCGCAGGTGAAGTGCATGTGCGGCGGGTTGATGCGGCCATGAGGGATCGACACCCCGCCCACCTGAAAACCATGCGGCTCACGCAGGCTCACCGGCTGATTCGGGTTTTGCGAGACGCCGGGGCCGATGAGCGCGTAGTTGTACTTGGGCTGGCACTCGGGGATGCAGTAATCGATGAAGGCCTCGGTGCTGTAGCGCAGGCTGCTGAAGGGGATGAAGCGTTGCGCGAGCTCGGCGGCGGTGATCATGGGGAAGTTCCAGTTTTAATAACAGATTAGTGACGCGCACGGGCGGCGCTGGGCGCGCCCGCGGTGCTAAGTGCCGCGCTCATCCCTTGACCGCGCCTTGCGTCAGGCCGGACACCAGCTGGCGCTGGAAGATCAGCACCAGCACGATCAGCGGCAGGGTGATGCTCACGGCGCCGGCCACGCCCTGCATCAGCAGCGCCTCGCTCTCGGCGCCGATGGCGTTGGCGATGGCCGCGGGCATGGTCATTTGCTCGGCGTTGGTGAGCACCGAGCTGAGCAGAAAATCGTTGTACGCCAGCAGAAAGCTGAACAGGCCGGTGGTGACGATGCCCGGCCACATCACCGGCACGATGACGCGCCTGAAGGCCTGCCAGCGGCTGCAGCCATCGACCAGCGCGGCCTCGTCCAGCTCGGGCGGGATGTGGGCGAAAAACGAGCGCAGCATCCAGATGGTGAAGGGCTGGTTGATGGCCACCAGAACAACGATCAAAGTCAGCGTGCTGTTGCGTATGCCCAGGGCATCGAACACGGCGTAGAACGATGGCAGCAGGGTGGAATGCGGCAGCGCCCGAAAGGCCAGCGCCATGATCAGCAGCCAAAAGCCGAGCGCCCCGCGGTAGCGCGCCAGGGCGTAGCCGGCCAGGCAGCCGACAGTGAGCGAAATCAACACCGTGCCGCCGGTGACCACGGCGCTGTTGATGAAGTGGCGATAGAAGCCCTGGTCGATCCACAGCGCGCGGTAGTTCTCCAGCGTCACCGGGGCGAGCCACTGCAGCGGTGTGGAGAAGGCATCTACATAGCTGCGCAGCGAGATCAGCGCGGCCCACAGGATGGGCAGGGTGGCCAGCAGCAGCCACAGCGCCAGGCCGGTGTAGAGCAGGGCCGTGGCCAGCGCGGGGCGGGGGCGCATCCGGGGCGACATCTAAACCCCCTGGCGCTGTTCGCGCCAGGTCTTGCGCAGCAGCGGGATCAGCAGCACGGCGATGCCCAGCAGGGTCAGCACCGCCGCGGCGCTGGCCTTGTGCGGGTTGGCCTCTTGCATCAGGATGTCGTAGGTCAGCACCTGCACGCTGGTGGTGAAGGCGCCTTGCGTCAACACCAGCACCGGCTCGAACACGCGGTAGGCGTCCATCAGGTGAATCAGGGTGACAAAGGCCACCAGCGGCGCCAGATGAGGCAGGGTGACGTGGCGCAGGGTTTGCCAGCGCGAGGCGCCGTCCAGGCGCGCGGCCTCGATGGAATCCTGTGGCACCGATTGCAGGCCGGCATAGAACACCACAAAGGCAAAGGGCAGCACATGCCAGACGCCATACAAAATAACAAGCAATTGCGCTGACCAGGCCTGGGCCATCCAGAACACCTGGACGCCCACTTTGGCCAGCAGGTGCGGCACCAGCGCGTCATCGCGAAACAGCCACTTGATGGCCAGCGCCCCCACCACCGGGGTGATGATGAAGGGCAGCAGCGAGGCGGCGATGAAGGCAGCCTTGAGCCGCTGGGTGACGCGCTGCATGGCCAGGGCCAGGGCCAGGCCACCGCCCAGGATGAAGGGCGTGGTGACCAGGGTGTAGAGCAGGGTGAAACGCAGCGCCGCGAAGAAGGCGTTGTGCGCTTGGTGCGGGGCGGGGCCGTTGGCTGCGGTGGCGGCGCTGGTTGCGTTGGCCGCGTTGATTGGCTTGGCTGGGCCGGCCGGGTTGGCCGTGCTGGCCACCGTGCTGGCCACCGTGCCGGTGCCGGCAGGGTCCAGCCCCAACACCGCGCGGTAGTAGCGCGCGCCGGCAAATTCGCAGGCCTCCACGGCGCGGCCGCTGGCGTCGGCCTTGGCGCGTTGCGTCACCACCGTCTGCGTGCCAAAGGGGCTGGTTTGCTGCACCGTGGCCAGCTCCATCACCGGCGAGCAGTGCCGCAGTGAAAGCCACAGCGTGCTGGCCAGGGGCAGGGCCAGCAGCGCCAGCATCAGCAGCACCGAAGGCGCGGTGAATTGCAGAAAGGTGTGGCGCTTCATGGCGCGGCCGTTGGTGCGGCGTTTGGCGCGGTCATACAAAGCCTTTTTCGGCCGCAACGCGCGCATAGGCTTGCGCCGCGTCGGCCAGCACCGCCTGGGGCGAGCGCTCGCCCTTGAGCGCATCGGGCAGCAGCTTGCCGATCTCGGCATGCGCCAGGCCAAAAAAAGGCTCGCCCGGCCACACCGGTGCGCCTGCGCTTTGTGCCAGCGCCACGCCGCGGCCCAGGCGCCCCGGCTGGTAGGCGCTGCGCACCCAGATGGCCAGATCGTTGCCGCTGCGCACGGTGTCTTCGCTCAGGCACTGCATCAGCACCTCGAACACCGCGTCGCGCCGGGCCGCGCCGGCGCTGCCCACGCCGCGGCCCAGGCTGGCCGGCATGACCACGCCATCCCACCACAAATGCGCCGCGCTGGGCCTGCCAGCAAAGGCCGCGGGCGCCGCAGCAAAGCCCATCTGCCCCA
Source organism: Ideonella sp. (assembly GCA_043720415.1). Lineage (GTDB taxonomy): Bacteria > Pseudomonadota > Gammaproteobacteria > Burkholderiales > Burkholderiaceae_C > Pseudaquabacterium. The sequence continues at coordinate 3,758 of JAYSSS010000167.1, read as the reverse complement.
CCACTTTGGAGGCCAGCGGGTCGTCCATGCGCGCCGCGCGGCTGGCCCAAAGCACGCCCATCGCCGCCTTGCCCTGCTGCAATTGGTTCATGACATCGTCGCTGTTCGAGGCCAGGGCATTGGGCGTCATGTGCGGCAGCAGCGAGCGCATCAGCTCAATGGCCTGCACGCCGGCCTCGCCCTGAAACGCCGGCCGCGCCGAGCCGGGCTCAAAGTAGCGCCCGCCCGCGCTGGCCAGCAGGTTGGTGAATTCGGTGGCGACATCAAAGCCCTTAGCAAAGCCCTGGGCGATGGCAAAGGCGATGCTCGGTTCGCGTGCTTTGAGTGTTATGGCGGTCTGCACCATCTCGGCATAGCTGGTGGGTGCCTGCAGGCCGTGGCGCGCAAACAGGTCTTGGCGGTAGTAGAGGTTTTGCGTGTTCTGCATGAAGGCCATGGCCATCACCTCGCCGTCCACCCGCACCAGCATGCGCTCCTCCAGCTTGTAGCGTGCGCCGAATTTGGCCACCAGGTCGGTCATGGGCTGCAATTGCCGGCGGCTGTACAGCGCACTGAACAGGCCCATGGACACCACCGCCGCATCGAAGGCCGGGCGCCCGGCCGAGGCGAAGGCCTGCTCGGTCTCGGTGCGCGCCTGCGGCGTGAGCTTGAAGGCCACCTTCAGGCCCGGCCGGCTGCTGGCTTCGGCCACGCGCGCCAGGTGCTGCACCGCGGGGAAGGAATTGCCGATGAGCTGCACGCCGGCCGGCGCGGCGCGGGCAGGCGCGGCCCAGGGCAGGGCGGTGGCGGCGAGCAGGTGGCGGCGTTGCAGGCTCATGCTGACTTTGCGGCGGGCGGGGGGGCGGTCGATGGGGTTGACGATGCGGTGGACGATGCGGTGGACGCATCAATGCGCTGCTGGCCGACACCATCGAAAAGGTGGGCGCTGGCCGCCGCCAGCGCCAGGCCCAGTGTCCGCTCGGCCGCAGCATGGAAGTCCTTGCCGGTTTTGAACGTCACCCGCTGTGCGCCGATCTGCAGCGTCACCATCGTGGCGTCGCCGGTCAGCTCGACCGCGAACACCTGGCCTTGCAGGGCAGGCGCCGCATCACCCGTCAGCAGCAGGTCTTCTGCCCGCACACCCAACACGGTATTGGCGCGACTCAATCGACCGAATCCCGCCACACGCACGCCCGGGGCGTTGAAGACGCCATCCTGCAGCTCACCGGCGATCAGGTTCATGGGCGGTGAGCCGATGAAGCCGGCGACGAACAGGTTGGCCGGGCGCTCGTAGATGTCCCGGGGCGTGCCGATCTGCTGGATCTCGGCCTGGCTCATGACGACCACCCGGTCGGCCAGGGTCATGGCTTCGATCTGGTCGTGGGTGACGTAGACCGTGGTCACGCCAAGCTGCCGGTGCAGGTGCTTCAAGTGCGCGCGCATGCCCGCGCGCAGCTTGGCATCCAGATTGGACAGCGGCTCGTCCATCAGGAACACCGCCGGCGGGCGCACGATGGCCCGCGCCAGCGCCACGCGCTGGCGCTGGCCGCCCGAGAGCTCCTTGGGCCGGCGCTGCAGGTAGCCCATCAATTCCACGCGCTCGGCCGCCAGGCGCACGGCGGCATCGATCTGCGCCACGGGCTGCTTGCGCATGCGCAGCGGAAAGGCAATGTTCTCGTACACCGTCAGGTTGGGATACAGGCCATAACTCTGAAACACCATGGCCACATCGCGGTCCTTGGGCTCCAGGGCGTTGACGCAGCGTTCGCCTATCCAGACCTCGCCCTGGCTGGGTTCTTCCAGCCCGGCGATCATGCGCATGGTGGTGGTCTTGCCGCAGCCTGAGGGGCCGAGCAGCACGAGAAACTCGCCATCGGCAATGTCCAGCGACAGCGCCTTCACGCCCACGCTGCCGCCGCCCGGGCCAGGCCAGTGCTTGGCGATGTTTTTGAGTTGTACGCGTGCCATGTCAGCCAAGCACCTCAGCCGGGTTTGCCCGAGCCAGAGCCCGCTGCCGCGGGCCGCGCCTGCAGCACCTGCATCCACAGCGCCACATCGTCGATCAGCACCCATTCACGGGCGATGCGGCCGTGCTCGAATTCGGCGTGCGAGATGCCTAACACATCTATCCAGTGGCCACTGGCCGCGCCGTAGCGGCCGTCGCCGGCGTGCAGTGCCTGCACCCGCCAGCGCAGGGCGACCGTGGTGGCGCGGCCCGGGCGCTCATGGGCCACCAGGTGCTCGGCGCTGAAGCGGGCCTGCTGCAAGGCGCCGGTCATGCCCGACCAGAACCGCGCCACAGCGGGCCGGCCCACGCACATCTGGCCGGCGGGGATGGCAACGATGCAGTCCTCGCGGTGACCGGCTGTGCCCGCCGCAACACCCGCCGCAGCACCCACCGCAGCACCCGCCGCAGCACCCGCCGCAGCACCCGCGCTGCCGGCAGCATCAGCGTCTCCGCCGCACCAAATGTCGCGGTAGGCCTGGGCGTAGGCCTGCGCCAGCGGGTGGCTGTCAATGAAGCTTTGGTAAGGCGCTGGCGCCGCCGGCATGGCCGGCTTGTCGAATCCGCCGCGGGCGTCCAGCCAGCGCTGGGCGACCTCGCGTTCATGCTGGCCGGTCTGGCGCGCAATGGCCGCCTGGTCGCGCACCAGCCACTCGTGCACGATGCGGTTGTTGATGCACACGCAATCGGCAATCGTGCGCGCGAACACCGGCGATCCGGTGGCGGGCCCGAAGCTGCCCGCGCCCGTGGCCGAGCCGGCATGCGTCATCGGGCTGGCGATGCGGTGCGAGGACAAAAACCCGCTGTGCTCATCGCCCGAGATGATCACGTCCTCGGCCAGCAGCCGGCGGTCGGGAAACGCCGCCAGGGTGGCGCGTGTACCGGCGATCACGGGGTCGATGCCGATGCTCACGCCCGAGGGCGTCTCCACCGCGCAGCCTTCGCCGTAATAACGCCGAATGTCATCGACCTGCCGGCCTTCCCAGATGCGGTCGGTGATGACGCGGATGTAGTGGTCCAGGTCGCGAAACTCGGCGTCGAAGCCTTTCATGCTCAGGTCCTCAAGCGGCGCGCTTGCGGCGCGCTGCTGCTGTGGTGGAAGGCCCCGTGGCCAATGCGGCGCCTGGCGCCTGTCGCAGCGCCCGCGCCGATTCGCGCACGATCAGCCGGCCCGGCACGACGACGTTCTCGCCCTGCGGCAGGGTCTCGCCGCGCAGGTACTTTTGCAGCAGACCCACCGTGGCCTCGACCATGGGCGCTATCGGCTGCTCCACCGTGGTCAAGCGGTAGCTGCCCCACTCGGCCTGCAGCACATTGTCAAAGCCGACCACCGAGACATCCTGCGGCACGCGCAGCCCAAGCCTGCTGCGCAGGGTGTCCATCACCGCAAAGGCCATGTGGTCGCTGGCCACAAACACGGCATCAGGGCGTTGCGCCGCATGGCCAAACAGCGCACGCGCCACGCCACCGGCCTGCTCGAAATCGTAGTTGCCGACGCCGCGTGCCCAGATGCGCAGGCCGCGCTCGGCCAGGCCTTCGCGAAAGCCGCGCTCGCGCTCCAGGTTGGTGGACGATTCCTCATGGCCGGCGATGTAGGCGATGCGCTGGTGGCCGGCCTCGGCCAGGAAGCGCGCCACGGCGCGGCCGCCGCCGACGTTGTCAGACCGCACCGAGCTCACCGAGCTGATGGCCCCCGGCGCGCCGCGGGCCATCACGCGGTTGAACAGCACCACCGGGATGCTGGCGTCGGGGCCGCCCGGGGCCCCCCCCCGGG
>JAYSSS010000166.1:0-57294 GCA_043720415.1 Ideonella sp. | reverse complement strand
CCGTGTGCGTGCACCGTCTCGCCGTGCAAGGACCAGCCGAGCTGATGCGCATGAAATGAGTCGGCGCCGTCGGACGAGAAGGACAGCGGATGCTCGGCGGCGGCGTGTGCGCACAGCGCGCGCAAGGCGGGCATCGCATCGAAGCCTGGTGCCGCCACCAAAGCTTGTGACGCATGGCTGAACAGCACCGCCAGCTTCTCGCACAGAGCCCGCGAGCCCAGATGGTTCGGTGTCAGCTGCGTCGCACCCGCCGCCAGTCTGCGCAAACCGGGTTGCATGCGAAACGGCGACTGAACGGCAGCGAAATCGAACGGCATGCAGCAATGATGAAGCCAAAAAAAGAAGGGCACCTAAGGTGCCCGCCGTCGTTGTCAAGCGTTTGTACTCAAACGCGTTTCCTGTACTCGTGCGTCCTGGTGTCAATCTCCACCTTGTCACCCGTCTGCACGAACAACGGCACCGAGATCTCGAAGCCGGTGGCCAGCTTGGCGTTCTTCAGCACCTTGCCTGAGGTGTCGCCCTTGACGGCGGGTTCGGTTTCGACGATCTCACGCACCAGACTGGTCGGCAGTTCGACCGAGATCGCCTTGCCGTCGTAGAACACCACCTCGACGGCCATCGCTTCTTCAAGGTACTGGATCGCGTCGCCCATGTTCTCGGACTCGACCTCGAACTGGTTGTACTCGGCGTCCATGAAGGCGTACATCGGGTCGGCGAAATAGGAGTAGGTGCACTCCTTCTTGTCGAGGATGACCTGGTCCATCTTGTCGTCGGCCTTGAAGACGACCTCGGTGCCCGAGCTGGACAGCAGGCTCTTGAGCTTCATGCGCACCGTGGCGGAGTTGCGCCCGCCGCGGCTGTACTCGGTGCGCAGCACGACCATCGGGTCCTTGCCGTGCATGATGACGTTGCCGGCGCGAATTTCCTGTGCGATTTTCATGACTGTCTCGGTGGGGGTGTCGGGCGTCGGTCGCGGCTTGCAAGCGAGCGTCCCGTGCGTTCAAAGCCGGCGATTTTAGCGTCTCGCGGCAACGAACCCGAGCAGGGCCGAGACGAGGTCGGGCCCTTCCCGCAGCCTGTTGCGCCAGGCGCGGCAATGCGATTCCCACGCCCGCGCGTCGGGCAGCTTCAGTGGTGCGTTGTCGAGCCCGTTCCAGCGGCGCGCCAGCCGGCGCAGCGCGGCAGCCAGCGGCGGCATCGCACCGGCCAGGAAACGGTCCATGAACGCGTCGAGCTTGGCGGCGTGCGCCCGGTCGTGCTGCGGATACGGCTGCCACACGAAGGGCCGCCCGGCCCACTGGGCGCGCACCCACGAATCCTCGCCGCGCACGAAGTTGAGGTCGCTCGCCCACAGCAGGTGGTCGTAGTCGGCCTGGCTGAGCGCGGGCAGGGCGAGGGCGCGCAGTGGCCCGCGTGCGAGTCCGGCGCCGAGCAGTTGTTGCAGTTGGCGCTGCGCCGCGCCGACGGTAGCGAGCAGCAGCGTCGGCTGCGAAGCGAGGGTGTCGAGCAGCGCCGCCAGCGCGGGTTGCGCGTCGTAGCAGAAGAGGCTCACGATGCGCTCTCCTGTGCGCGCTTGCACGCCCGCGGCAGCGAGCCAGCGGTCGGGCTCGAAGGCCTGCTGTCGCGCCGCAAGGTCGGACTCGTGGATCAGCCCGCCGGTATTGCCGCCATAGCCGGGATAGAAGAACCACTGCGTCAACCCCGCGCCCGGCCCGGCAGCCTGCGGCGAGGGCAGGCCGTGGCAACGTTCGACATACGGCTCGGCGCCGAGGTACTCGAGGTTGATCCACACCGGCGGTGGCGATTGCTGCGCCAGGGCCAATTTCACGGCATCGGGCAGCTCGCAGCCAAAGGCCTCGATCACGACCTCGCCCAGCTTGGGGCTGGGCGGTGGCGGCGCGCCCTGCAATTCGGCCGCCGAGCTGCCCGCCGAGGTGGTCAATGCCGTGGCCAGCGAAGCCGTCGGCCAGGGCAGCACCTGCACGCCGCCTTGGCCCTTGGGCGCCATCCATGCCAGGGCGCTGGGGTCGTCGATCCACAGCCTCACCTGTTCACCGCGCGTGGCCAGATCGGCCGCCAGACGCCAGGCCACGCCGACATCACCATGGTTGTCGATGACGCGGCAAAACAGGTCCCAAAGCATGTACGGAATTATCCGGCGCATTGACATGCGCACACCTTTGCGGCCTGACTGGGCCACGGTGCAGGCGGCAGAATGCGGCGCCGATGAACACGACCGAGCCAACGACCGAGCCCGAGCAGACGCCACCTGCCGGCCGCGAGCAGTTGCGCAACGAGGTCGCGGCCCTGCCCAGCCTGCCAGGGGTGTATCGCTACTTTGATGCACAGGACGCCGTGCTCTATGTCGGCAAGGCGTTGAACCTGAAGCGGCGGGTCTCCAGCTACTTTCAGAAGGACCATGGCGGCACCCGAATCGGCCAAATGATCGCCCGCATCGCACGCCTGGAGACCACAGTGGTGCGCACCGAGGCCGAGGCGCTGCTGCTGGAAAACAACCTGATCAAGACCTTGAACCCGAAGTTCAATATCTTGTTTCGCGACGACAAGAGCTACCCCTACCTGAAGCTGGCCCACCACGCCTATCCGCGCATGGCTTATTACCGCGGCGCGGTGGACAGAATGCACAAGTACTTTGGGCCTTATCCAGGCGCGTGGGCGGTCAAGGAAACCATCTTGCTGCTGCAAAAGGCCTTCAAGCTGCGCACCTGCGAAGACACGGTGTTTGCCAACCGGTCTCGGCCCTGCCTGATGTATCAAATTCGGCGCTGCTCGGGGCCATGTGTGGGCTTGATTTCGACGACCGACTACGCCCGTGATGTGGCCCACGCCGAGCGCTTTTTGCGCGGCGACGGCGACCAGGTGATGGCCAGCCTGCAGGCACAGATGATGGGCCACGCCGAGGTGCTGGAGTACGAGCAGGCGGCCGAGGTGCGCAACCAGATCACGGCGCTGTCAAGGGTGCTGCACCAGCAAAGCGTCGAGGAGAACAGCCAGTCAGCGCGTGACCGCGATGTCGATGTGCTGGCAGTGCGGGTGCAGGGGGGGCGCGCCTGCGTCAACCTGGCCATGGTGCGCGGTGGCCGGCACCTGGGGGACAGGGCCTACTTCCCGGTGCACGTGGACGAAGCCGTGGCGCTCGCGGCCGGGCAAGCTGACGAGCCGGATCCATCGACCAAGGCCTTGAATGCAGAGGCCGCCGACGCCGGTGCGGATGCGCAAAGTGAGCCTACAAACCTGGTCGGCGCTGCCGAGCTGCAGGTGTTGGAAGCCTTCGTCGCGCAGCACTACCTGGGCGTGGCACCGCCGCCGGCCTTGGTGACCAGCCACGCCGTGGACCGCAAGCTGCTGAGCGTGGTGTCCGAGCAAACGGGCGTCAAGATCAGCGCCCAGCACCAGCCACGTGAACAGCGCCGGGTGTGGCTGGAGATGGCCGACAAGGGTGCGCAGATTGCGCTGGCCAGGTTGTTGGCGGAAGAAGGCTCGCAGCGCGCCCGCACGCGCGCCTTGATCGATGCGCTCGATCTGGCGGTGCTGGATCTCGACCGCTTTCGCATCGAATGCTTCGACATCAGCCATACGGCGGGCGAGGCCACACAGGCCTCGTGCGTGGTCTATGAAAACCATGCCATGCGCAGTGCCGACTACCGCCGCTACAACATCGCCGGCATCACTGGCGGTGACGACTACGCTGCGATGCGCCAGGTGCTGTTGCGGCGCTATGGCAAGGTGGCCGAGGCCAGGGCCGCCGCGGAGTTGGCGGGTGCCAGCAGCAGCGACTCCGCACCCGGTGCGAGAGCGCTGCGCATGCCCGATCTGGTGCTGGTGGACGGCGGCCGCGGCCAGGTCTCCATGGCGCGAGAGGTCTTCAGCCAGCTCGGCCTGGACCTGGCCTTGATTGCCGGCGTGGAGAAAGGTGAAGGACGCAAGGTCGGGCTGGAGGAGCTGGTGTTTGCCGATGGGCGCGACAAGGTCAGCCTGGGTCACGATTCGGCAGCGCTGATGCTGGTGGCGCAGGTGCGTGACGAGGCGCACCGCTTTGCCATCACCGGCATGCGCGCGCGCCGCGCCAGTGTGCGCACCGGTGGCAGCCGGCTGGAGGACATTGCCGGTGTGGGGCCCAAAAAGCGTGCCCGGTTGCTACAGCGCTTCGGCGGCGTACGGGGTGTGGGCGCCGCCAGCGCCGAAGAGTTGGCGAAAGTGGAGGGCATTTCAAATGAGTTGGCAGAGGAGATCTACCGTGCATTGCATTGATCGATGTGGGGCCAGAAATTGGCCTGTGGCTGTGATCGTTCTCGGGCTGCTCGGCGCGTGTTCTACGCGTCAAACGATAGCGCCTGTGGGCACGGCGATTCCGGCACCAGCGGCCCGGGCACCAGCGGCACAGGCACCAGCGGCACAGGCACCAGCGGCGCCGGTGGCCGCGGTGCCGCCAGCAACGTCCACGACACCAGCGCCGCGCCAGATCTCTGCGCATGTGTCGCCGACTGCGCCTGCAAGCCCAATGGCGCCGCAGGCCGCCACCGTGCGGGCGCCCGTGGCGACATCGCCGCCGCCCTCGAATCCGGCGGTCAAGGGTGCGGCCGGCGCCCTCGCGCCGGCCAAGCGGGCCGCCAGCTGGGACGCATTTCAGCGCATTGCCGCCCAACGGCTGGTCGATGCCAATCCAGCCATCAGCTACACCGGCGAGGTGCCCGAGCCCTTGTTGGCCATCCCGGTGCTCGAGATTGAGCTCAATGCCAATGGCAGCGTGCGCCGAATTCAAGTCAAGCGCCAGCCAACGCAGGCCAGAGACACAGTTCAACTTGCCATCGACGCCGTGCATCGCGCCGCGCCCTTTGGCGACATCTCACACCTGCCCAGGCCCTGGACCTTCACCGAGGTATTTCTGTTCGACGACGGGCGCAGATTCAAGCCCCGAACGCTTGATCTTTAGTCAAGCGCTGCTGCTGCGTCCGGTACGATCCGCGAATGTTCCTGACCCTGCCGACGTTGCTCACCTGGGCGCGCATCATTGCCATCCCGTTGATCGTCGGTGTGTTTTACCTGCCGTTTGACGCCGCCACACGCAACCTTGCCGCCACCGTGATGTTCGTGGTCGTGGCCTTGACCGATTGGCTCGATGGTTGGCTGGCGCGCAAACTGCAGCAGACCTCGGCCTTCGGTGCGTTCTTGGATCCCGTGGCCGACAAGTTCCTGGTGTGTGCGGCCCTGCTCATCCTGGTGCAGCTGGACCGCGTCAATGCCTTCGTCGCCTTGGTCATCATCGGCCGCGAGATTGCCATCTCGGCACTGCGCGAGTGGATGGCGCAGATCGGTGCGGCACGCAGCGTGGCGGTGCATATGCTGGGCAAATTGAAGACGGTGACGCAACTGGTGGCCATTCCGTTTTTGCTTTATGACGGCCCCCTGTTCGGCTTCATCGACACCCGCGTTTGGGGCACAGCGCTGATCCTGGTGGCCACCGTGTTGACGGTGTGGTCCATGGTCTATTACCTGCAAAAGGCCTTGCCCGAAATTCGGGCCAAGGCGCGCTGAATTGACGAGCCCGCGCGACGCGCACCGCGGTGCGATCACGGCGGCCATGCCTTGGGTCTTTGTGTTGATCTGGAGCACGGGCTTCATCGTGGCGCGCTACGCCATGCCGCATGCGCCGCCGCTGACCTTCCTGTGCTGGCGCTACGCACTGTCGATTCTTGCGTTTGCCCTGTGGGCGCACGCGGCGGGCGTGGCCTGGCCCTCTGGCCGACAGGCCTGGTTCGACATCGCCGTGGTCGGGGTCTTCATCCACGCGGGCTACCTGGGCGGGGTGTGGAGCGCTGTCAAGGCAGGCCTGCCAGCCGGCACGGTGGCGCTGATCGTTGGCTTGCAACCTGTGCTCACGGCCGTCTGGAGCTCAGGCCGTGGCCATCACGGCGGCGGCTTTACCCAGTGGTTAGGTTTGCTCCTGGGCCTGCTGGGTGTGGGTATGGTGGTCTGGCACAAACTGGGTGTGGGCGAGGTGACCCCAGGCAATCTGGCCGCCGCTGTGCTGGCCCTGGCCGCCATCACCATCGGTACGCTGTATCAGAAGTGGCGCGCGCGCACCTGCGATGTGCGCAGCGCCAACTGCATTCAACTCATGGCGGCGCTGGTGGTGTCGCTGCCCTTTGCCGCTTTCGAATCGGGCGGCATGGACTGGGGCATGGAGCTGGGGCTGGCTCTGGCCTGGTCGGTCCTGGCACTGACACTGGGTGGCAGCTCACTGCTGTTGCTGCTGATTCAGCGCGGTGCTGCGACACAGGTGACGAGCTATTTGTACCTGGTGCCACCTTGTACTGCAGTGATGGCCTTGGCCATGTTTGACGAGCCACTGACCTGGTTGAGCATGTTCGGAATGGCCCTGTGCGCTGGGGGCGTGGGACTGGTGTTGCGCAGTGTCCAACCCGTCGGAGCCTCGTCGAGGTGAATGCCTTGAAATTTCCGCGTTTGATCGCTTGACAGGGTGGGAGGGCGCCGCTGTAATCCCTATCCCCGCGGCATGGCCTCGGACAGGAACAAGGGCAGCCCAGTTGTAGCCCATTCAAAACTTAAGCAGATTCTTTGAGAGGGGGTTCATTCGTGAACAAGGCAGAGTTGATCGAGCACATCGCCAAGCAAGCCGACATTTCCAAGGCCTCCGCAACCCGGGCCCTGGAGGCATTGATTGGTGGTGTGAAGGCCACTTTGAAGAAGAACAACAGCGTATCGATCGTTGGTTTTGGCACCTTTGCAGTCACCAAGCGCCTGGCGCGCAGCGGACGTAATCCACGCACAGGGGCGCCGATCAAGATCAAGGCCGCCAAGGTGCCCAAATTCAGGCCAGGCAAGGGTCTGAGGGATGCACTGAACTGATTTTTGATTCCGGCGGGTGCTTAGCTCAGTTGGTAGAGCGGCGCCCTTACAAGGCGTAGGTCGGCGGTTCGAGCCCGTCAGCACCCACCACCGCTAGAATTCACCCCTCGCGTCGCCGTCTTGGCGCGCCGTTCAGCTCAGGCGAACCGCGGTTCGCCTTTTTTGCGCTTGTTTGCGCTGACCACATCGACGGTCAGCGCTTGGCCACAAAAGGTTTGCCATGTTTGAATTTGTCCGCACGCATACCCGCTTGCTGCAACTGCTGCTGCTGCTGTTGATCCTGCCGTCGTTTGTGGTGTTTGGTGTTCAGGGGTATTCGAATCTCAACGAGGGCGGCAACCTGAAGGTGGCCACTGTGGACGGCCAGGCCATACATCAAACCGAGTGGGACTCGGCGCACCAGCAGCAGGTGGAGCGCGCGCGCCAACAAATGCCCGACGTCGACGCCAAGATGTTCGACACCCCAACGGCCCGCGCCGAAACACTTGAGGGCCTGATTCGGGAGCGCGTGCTCGCCGCGGCAGTGCAGAGCCTGCACCTGGGTGTTTCAGACGAGCGATTGAAGCGCTTGTTCACCTCCGATCCACAGTTCGCCATGTTGCGCAATGCCGATGGCACCGTGAACAAGGAAATGCTGGCAGCACAGGGCATGAGCTCGGAGGCCTTTGTGGCGCGCATGCGCCAGGACTTGGCCACCCAGCAGGTGCTGCGCGGTGTGGCTGATAGCGTGCTGGCACCGACGAGCACACTGGCGGCATCACTCGAGCCCTTGCTGCAGCGGCGCGAGATCCGGTTCGCCCGTTTTGACACCAAGGACTATCTGGCCAAGGTCAACCCCACGGTGGCCGAAGTCGAGGCCTACTACAAGGCCAACGAGGCCGATTTCAAGGCACCCGAGCAAGCCAGCATTGAATACCTGGTGCTTGACCTGGAGGTGCTGAAAAAGGGCATCACTGTTTCCGAGGATGATCTGCGCAAGTTCTACACCGAGAACATTGCCCGCTACACCGCCGCGGAAGAGCGCCGTGCCCGACACATCCTGATCAAGGCCGACAAGGATGCCGCCGCCGACGTCAAGCAAAAGGCCAAGGCCAAGGCCGAGGCTCTGCTGCTCGAGGCGCGCAAAAACGCGGCCGGGTTTGCCGATCTGGCCAAAGCCAATTCAGAAGACGCCGGCACCGCTGCGCAAGGCGGTGATCTCGATTTCTTTGGCCGTGGCGCCATGGTCAAGCCCTTCGAGAACGCTGCCTTCGCACTGAAGGCCGGCGAGATCAGCCCGGTGATCGAATCCGACTTTGGCTATCACATCATCAAGCTTGAGGCCGCTCGCGGCGGCGAGGTCAAGCCCTTCGAGGCCGTGCGTGCCGGCATAGAAGACGACGTGCGCAAGCAAATGGCCACCAAACGCTGGGCCGAGGCCGCCGAGCAGTTCACCAACACTGTTTATGAGCAAGCCGACAGCCTGCAGCCCGCGGCCGACAAGCTCAAGCTCACCAAGCTCACGGCCACTGTTTTTCGCAATGCCGCGCCCAATGGCAAAGGCCCGCTGGCCTCAGCCAAGCTGCTCGAAGCCATATTCGGCAACGAGGCCGTGAAGAACAAGCGCAACACCGAGGCGGTGGAGGTGGCCGCCAATCAGCTGGCCTCTGCACGCATCGTGCAGCATCAGCCAGCCCGTACCCGCCCATTGGCCGAGGTGCAGGAGCAGGCCATGGCCCGGCTCAAAGCCAGTCAGGCCGCGGCGCTGGCGCGTGCCGACGGCACTGCCAGGCTGGCCCTGTTGCGCAGCGACAAGCCGGGCGATCTGGCAGGCCTGGCGACGGTGTCGCGCAACAAACCCGATGCCCTGGATCGCAAGTCCCTGGAGGCGGTGCTGCGGGCCGATGTCACCAAGCTGCCGGCAAGCGTGGGCATTGACCTGGAGGGCCAGGGCTATCTCGTCGTGAGTGTGGAAAAGGTGCTGCCCCAAGAGTTGCCCGCCGAGCAGGCCACGGCGATGAAAACGCAGTTCGCGCAAGTGCTCGCGCAGGCCGAGTCGCAGGCTTACTTTCAGGCCCTCAAGACCCGCTTCAACACCGAGGTGATGGCCAAGACCGCCACCCCGGCGGCCGCAGCAGCATCGCGATAGGTCAGTGCGCCGACATCAGGGCGTTGCCTACAGAGGAATGGCTATAATCCGCCCTCTTCCATGGTGGCTGTAGCTCAGTTGGTAGAGTCCAGGATTGTGATTCCTGTTGTCGTGGGTTCGAGCCCCATCAGCCACCCCAAATAACAGCACACGCAACGGCCCCGACAGGGGCCGTTGTTGTTTGCGCCGCTCTCTTGGCCGTTGTCTTGTCGAGCAGGGTCGCGACCAACAGGCGGGCCAAGCTCACGCGCTGACCGCGTCCCAACTCAGCCCGAACTTTTGCAGGTACTTGCGCAGCCGGTCGGCATCATTGACCACCGAGCGCTGGGTGCGTGATCGATCAAAGAGCTTGCGGCCCGCGTCCGACAAGCTTCGGGCTTGCCGGCAAATGAGCACGACCGCTTCGAGTTGAATGCGGTCGAAGAGGTCCATGGCGGCCAGCGTCTCCTCGGGAAGCAGCTTGTCGAGGGTGGCCCTTCGGGCGGTCGCGCCGCCGGTGGCGGGGTGCCCCGACGTGTTGGGCTCGATGAGCTCGGTGGTGACGGGTCACCGCGTTGGTCAAGCTTCAATCGCCGTAGAACTGGCACCAGGCTGCCGCCAGTACAAGCCAGAAAGCAAAAAAGTCAGCCGGCGCTAACCGGCTGACTCTTGTCCATCATGGCTCCCCGACCTGGGCTCGAACCAGGGACCTACGGATTAACAGTCCGGCGCTCTACCAACTGAGCTATCGGGGAACAGCCCGAGATTATAGCTGGGAAATCTCCAAACCCGGACGACGAGACGATTGAATGGCCGTGTGGCCGCACTCGACTCGGCCAACAGGGAACAGAAACTCAAAAGCCCAAAGGCTCACAGCCCGACCTGCACCGACACATGCGCTCCGCGCGGCGTCAGCGGGTACAGGTAGGCGTGGCCGTACTGGTAGGGCGCTTCCTTCCAGGCCCGTGCATTGGCCAGGTTGTCGATGCCGGCGCGCCAGACCAGCCTATGGCCGTGCAGGCGATGGCTGTAGCGTGCGCCGATGTCCAGTCGCGTCCAGCCTGGCGTGGCAATGCTGTTGTCGGGCAGCACCATGCGCTGGCCTTCGTGGCTGACGAAGCCGAGCAGGGCCAGGCCGGGAACGGCAGCGACGTTGTACGCCGCCTGGGCCTTGGCACTGGCGGCAGGCACGTTTGTTGGGCGCATGCCGTTGACGGCGGTGTCGGCGGCGCCATCGCGCCGCGCTTGCAGGGCCATGGCGCTGCCCCTCAGGCTGAGCGCGCCAATGCGCCATTCGATCTCGCCCTCGATGCCGCGATGGCTTGCGCTTCCGTCGATGACGCGGCGGCAACTGCCAGGCAGGTCGCACTCGCCCAGGTCGCTCCATGCGGGCCGGCGGATGTCGAATGCGGCGACGCTCCACACCGTTGCCGCGTCGCGGTGCTTGTAGCCGAATTCGACTTGGCGGCTTTGCAGGGCCGGCAGGGTCTGGCCGGCATTGCTGTAGCGGGGGCGGTTGGGCGCCACTTCGGATTCGACGCCGCGGCCCCAGCTGGCGTAGGCCAGGCCGCTTTTGCCCAAGGCGTAGCTCAGGGCAAGCCAGGGGGTGTTGAAGGACTGTGGGTAGCGCGTGGCCCGTGTGCCATCGGTGCGCACGCTGCTGCGCTCAAGCCGGGTGTGGCGAAGACCCGCCCATGCGCTCCAGTTTTGCGTGAGCTGAACCTGATCCTGCAGGTGTACTTCGGTGCTGCGCTCGCTGCGGTTGGTGTTCTCGTCCGTCAGGCTTGGGTCCGGCAGTGATCGGCTGCTGCCGTCGATGCTGCCCACCCCCACCCAGTTGTAAGCCTGGGCATGGAAGCGCGCTTCATAACGCGTGAAAAGAATGCCCACATTGAAGCGATGCTTCATGCCGGCCAGGCTGGCCTGGCCCTGCAAGGCCAGGTCCAGGGCGTCGCTGGTGCGGCGCTCGCCCTCGCTGCGAAAGTCGTACAGATCGAAGCTGCCGTCGCTGCAATAGCGGTCGTAGTTGTTCTCGGCGCTGCAGCCAAACGGGAAGGCAACGCGGTCGTCGCTGGCCAGGCGCTGGCGCATGGCATGGGCGCTGACCTGCAGCTCCGCGCTCAAGGCCTGTGTCAGCCGCAGTGAGGCCGTGCGACCGGCCATCACCACGGGCAGGCTCCAGACCTGGTTGTTGAGGTTGATGCGCGGGTCGATGCTGTTGGCGCTGGGCAAGCGATTGCCGAGCAGGCTGAAGCCCGGCGTGCTGGGTTGCGATTGACGGCTGGATTCGATCTCGGCCTCGATCAGCAGGCCCTCGCGGGGCTGGGCCTCGACGGCCAAGGCCGCGAGCTGACGGTGGCCCTTGCTCGAGCGGATCTGCGGCTGCAAGTGGCTGCGGTCGGCATTCAGGCGCCAACCGAAGCGGCTGTTGCCCTCGCCCACATCAATCGCCACCGTGGCCGTGTTGTCTTCGGCCCAGCTCAAGCCGGCCTGGCGAATGCTGCCGCGTGGGCGTTTGACGACCAAGTTGACCAAGCCACCCGGGGCGCTGGTGCCGGCTTGCAGTCCGCTTGTGCCTTTGAGGATTTCGAGGCTCTGCTTGTTGCCTTGCGCCAGCACGCTTTCGGCATTGATCGGCAGGCCGTCGCGCCGGTAGTTGAAGCGGTTGTCCAGGGTGAAGCCGCGCACCGCCAATT
The DNA here is from genome assembly GCA_043720415.1 of Ideonella sp. Classification (GTDB taxonomy): domain Bacteria; phylum Pseudomonadota; class Gammaproteobacteria; order Burkholderiales; family Burkholderiaceae_C; genus Pseudaquabacterium. The sequence goes on along the minus strand of JAYSSS010000166.1, from coordinate 45,600 downwards.
GGCCCCAATAGCCCGGGGCGTTGTAGGCATCGGTGATGCCAGCGTCCAGCCGCGTCACGTCGGTCAGGCTGGCAATGCCGGCATCGCTGAGCTGGCCATTGCTGATAACGGTGGCCGAGAACGGCGAGCGTGCCAGCGGCACATCGCCAAAGCCGGCCACACCGGCGGAGTTGCTGGCACTGCGGCCGGTGACGGTGATGGTCTGGCTGGGCTGGGCCGGGCTGTCTTGCGCAGCAGCGAGCATGCACAGCATGGTGGTGGCGGCCAGCGCCAGGCGCTGCCGCTGGAGTGGCGCAGGGTGCCCGGAGTGCGCGGCGCGCAGGCCGGGCGAATAACGCGTTAGATGTGATGCCATCGAGATTCCATTGCGATGGCAGGTCGGCGAGCTGGAGAACACGCGCAAGCTGGGGCTTGACTGACTCGAACTGCTTCCCTGCGCGAGGATTACCTCAGTCAGGTTCAAAGGGACTTTCTCAGTCGCAGCGCTTGCGCGGTGCAACACCCCTAGCGAAGCCGCACGGCGCTTGGAACGCGGTGCGGGGGCTGGATTATTGCCCGGCTTGGGGCCGGCCTGCGCCCGCCTCGGGCCCGGCCTGTGCCCACCACAGGCCCGCCTTGGATCAGGCCGCGGCGTCGGCTTGTGGCGGTACCCCCAGTAGCTTTTGCAAACGCGGGCTGGTGGTGGTGTATTGCTGCTGCACTGGCAAGCCTTGCGGATGCAGGCGCTGGGCCGCGGCGTAGGCGGCGAGCGTGGCCTCATGGAAGCCACAGACGATGAGCTTGCGTTTGCCCGGGTAGGTGTTGATGTCGCCCACCGCATGGATGCCCACCACGCTGGTCTGGAAGGCGGTGGTGTCCACCACCAACTGGCGCCGCGCCATGGCCAGGCCCCAATCGGCCAGCGGGCCCAGTTTGGGGCTGAGGCCGAGCAGGCTGAGCACCGTGCCGACAGGCAAACGACGCGTGCTGTCGTCGGCGCACGCCAGTTGCAGCGCGACGAGTTGATCGTGCTGCGTTTCAATGGCCACGGGCTGGGCGGCGATAAAGGTCATGCGGCCCGATGCACAGGCCGCGCGCATCGCAGCGACGGTTTCAGGCGCGGCACTGAAGGCCTCGCGCCGATGCACCAGGGTGATGCTGGCGGGTCGCGGCAGGCTGGCCTGGCTCAAGCCCACGGCCGTGCTCAGCGCCAGATCATCGTCGCCGAAGATGACGACATCCTGGCCCGCCAAACTTGCCGACTCAGGCACCGCCGCCAGCACCTGTTTGCCTTCAAAGGCCTCAATGCCATCGACCTTCAGCGGCCTGGGCAAAAAGGCGCCGACGCCGGCCGCAATGAACACCGCCCTGGCCAGAAAGTGGCTTCCGGCGCTGGTGGTCAAGGCGAATCGGCCATCGCTGTGTGCTGTGAGCCCGGTGACACGTTGGGCCAGGTGCTGCGGCTGCCCGAAGGGCTGGATCTGCGCCAGCAGTCGCTGTGACAGCTCGCGCCCGCTGCACACGCCGATGCCCGGGATGTCGTAGATCGGTTTGTTGGGGTAGAGCTCGGCACATTGGCCACCCACCGTGGGCAAGGAATCCACGAGGTGCGCACCCAGCTCCAGCAGGCCGAGCTGAAAGGCCTGGTACAGCCCCACGGGCCCGGCGCCGATGATGACGGCGTCGGTCTCGATCATGGGCGCAGGATGCTCGTGTGCAGGTGGCAACCGGGGCGCAAGTTGGGGCGCAGCTTGGGGCGCAGCATGTGGCCCGGCGCCGGCCTTCAGCGGATCAGCTCGGACAACTTGTCCTTGCGGTCTTTCCACTCATCGGCATCGGCCGGATGGGGTTTGCGTTTGGTGATGCTGGGCCAACCCTTGGCCAGCTCGACGTTGAGTTTGATGAAGGCCAACTGGTCGCTGGGCACATCCTCTTCGGGGAGGATGGCATTGACGGGGCATTCGGGGATGCACACGGCGCAATCGATGCACTCGTCCGGATCGATGACCAGCATGTTCGGGCCCTCGCGGAAGCAATCGACGGGGCAGACGTCGACGCAGTCGGTGTACTTGCAGCGGATGCAGGATTCGAGGACGACGTGGGTCATGGGCTGGGTGAAGTGGGGTGGAGTCTGCGCCTTGTGCGGCGCCTCGGCGCCCCGTGCGGGTGCCCGATGCGCTGGCGACGGAGCGGCGATTTTAGGGGGTGGCGTGCGGCGCAGGCAGGCCCGCGGCGGATGGGCTTGAGGTGGGTTCGCTTGCAGGCCCTGCGCTGGCCAGCGTGACCTGCTCAACGGCTGCCTGTGCCCCCGCGCCCACCGTGACCACCGCCGGGCGACCGGCATGCGGCGCCAGGCCCTCGGCCATGGTGTCAATGCGGTGCACCGTGGTCACGGCGTCGGGCCAGCCGGCGCGCGAGACGATGCACACCGCGGTGTCGCCCGGCCAGGATGCCAGCAGCAGTTGTCTGGACAGTGCCGACAGTTGGCGCCCGGCCATGTAGAAGACCTCGGTGTCGGCGGTGCGCGTGGCCTGCAGCCGGCCGAGGTGTGTCATGGCGGTGGTCAGGCTGACACTGCGGCCGCGGCCGCGGCGGGTGAGCGGGCGGGCGCTGTCGGCGGCGGCGGCCAGCGCGGCGGTGATGCCGGGGATGATTTCATAACTGATGTGGTGAGCGTCCAGCGCAGCCATCTCTTCCTCCAGGCGGCCAAAGACGCTGGGGTCACCCCCTTTGAGCCGCACCACCAGGGCGTGGCCTTGGGCTTCCTGCACCAGCATGGCGTTGATGGCGGCCTGATCCAGCGCGAGTCCATAGCCGCGCTTGCCCGCATCCACCCAGCGCGCTTGCGGCGCCCACTGCTGCAGCAGGGGGTCGGTCAAGGCATCGAACAGCACGACCTGCGCCTCGGACAAGCGCCGCAAGCCGCGCAGCGTGATCAGGTCGGCGGCGCCTGGGCCGGCGCCGATGAAGGCCACCTTGCCTGGTGCGGTGCCGGTGCCGGCGCCGGCGCCCGTGCCAGTGCCAGTGCGCAGCGCCTGGCGCTCGGCTGTGAGCGCTGCTACGGCTGGTGCCGCTGCCCCTGCCCACAAATGCTGCACTGTGTCACCCACCATCACCCCGTTTTTTTCCAGCGTTGTGCCATCAACCCAAGCCTGTCACCAGCAGGGCGCCGCTGGTGCGGTTGCTGCTGGGGTCGACCACGATCAGGGCGCCGGCCACGCGATTATCGGCATAACATTTAAGAGGCAGTGGCTGCTGCAGCTCGAACACCACCTGGCCGATGTCGTTCACGGCCAGTTGCTGCGAATCCTGCGGCTGCAGGGTGTGGATGTCGAGCCGGCTGCGAATCGACGCCAGGCGCGCCTGCACCCAGCGGTTGCCGTGGCGCAGCCAGTATTTGCGGCCGATCTGTGCGGCCTCGGTGTCCAGCCAGGCCAGGGTGGCTTCGAAGCGCTGCGTGGGCTGTGCCGATGCCAGGCCGGCGATCCAGTCGCCGCGGGAGATGTCGAGCTGCCTGTCCAGCACCACACCGGCCGACTGTCCTGCCTGCACCTCGGTCACCATGCTGCCGGCACGGCGCAGTGCGGCGACGATGGCCGTTTGGCCGCTGGGTAACACCTGCACCGCATCGCCCACCTGCACATGGCCCTGGGCAATACGGCCCCAGAAAATGCGGGATTGGTGGCCGACACCGCTGCGGCGCCCGACCTCGCTGTGGTGGCCTGAACCGCTGTCGTGGCCGTCGTCGTCCGCGCGCGCCACGTACTGCACGGGCAGCAGCAGTTCATTGGCGATGGGCTCCTGCACGTTGGGCAGGCTCTCCAGCAGTTGCAACAGCGACGGGCCGTCGTACCACGCTGTTGGCAGCGGCGTGGCGACGTTGTCACCGCGCAAGGCGCTGATGGGGATGACACCAGCAGGCTCGATGCCAGCCGCTTGCGCGAAATCGAGCAACGCGGCCCGCGTGGCTGCAAACGCCGCCTGGGCCATATCTGCATCGACGGCATCGAGCTTGTTCACCGCAAACACGATGTGGGGCACGCGCAGCAAATGCGCCAGCAGGGTGTGCCGGCGGGTTTGGGACAACAAGGAAACCGGGCGCACGCGCCAGTCGATCTTGGTGATGTCCACCAGCACCACCGCGGCATCGCTGCCGGCCGCGGCGGTGACCATGTTGCGCGTGTACTGCTCATGGCCTGGCGCATCGGCAATGATGAACTTGCGCTTGGGCGTGGCGAAGTAGCGGTAGGCCACATCGATGGTGATGCCCTGCTCGCGCTCGGCCTCCAGGCCATCGGTGAGCAGCGACAAATCGATGGCGGCGCCCGCGGCACGCTGGGTCAGTGCCTCAAGCTGGTCGGCCAGGATGGCGCGCGAATCTAGCAGCAGCCGGCCGATCAAGGTGCTCTTGCCATCGTCCACGCTGCCGGCGGTGAGAAAGCGCAGGGCCCGGTGCTCGGTTTGCGGGTGTTGCTGGCGGGACGGATTCAGTTGGGGATAGAGCGGCGCCGCTCGTTCAGCGCCGGTCGGGTGCGCGCACTTGGGCACAGCGGTCATCAGAAATACCCTTCTTTCTTGCGCTTCTCCATGGCGGAATCAGAGGCGCGGTCGTCCATTCGCGTGGCCCCGCGCTCGCTCAAGGTGACGGTTAGCGTTTCGGCGACCACCTCCACCGCGTTGGCGGCCAGGCTCTCCACGGGGCAGGTGCAGGTCATGTCGCCAACGGTGCGAAAGCGCACCGTGGCGGTCTCTACAGCCTCGCCCGATTGCAGCGGCGTCACCGCTGTCAACGGCACCATCAGGCCTTTGCGCCGTATTACTTGGCGCTCATGGGCGTAGTACAGCGCTGGCAGCGGGATGTTTTCGCGGGCGATGTACAGCCACACGTCGAGCTCGGTCCAGTTGCTGATCGGAAAGATGCGGAAGTGCTCGCCAGGGTGACGGCGGGTGTTGAACAGCGTCCACAACTCGGGCCGCTGCTCCTTGGGCTGCCATTGGCCAAAGCTGTCACGGTGGCTGAAGATGCGCTCCTTGGCGCGGGCCTTTTCTTCATCACGGCGTGCGCCGCCTATCAGGCCATCGAAGCGTCCGGCTTCTATGGCTTCAAGCAAGGTCACGCTCTGGTGGCCGTTGCGCGATTCCAGCGCATGCGCCAGGCGCACCGTGCCCCGGCGCATGGAGTCTTCGATATGGCCCACCACCAGCCGCTCGCCGGTCTGCGCGACCCGCTGGTCGCGAAATTCGATCACCTCGGGGAAGTTGTGACCGGTGTCCACGTGCAGCAGCGGGAAGGGCAGCTTGCCCTTGAAAGCGCCATTCGATGCCCGCGTTTTGAAGGCCTTCTCGGCCAGGTGCAGAACGACGCACGAGTCCTTGCCCGCAGAGAACAGCAGCGCGGGGCGCTCGAACGAGGCCGCCACCTCGCGCAGGATGAAGATGGCTTCTTCCTCCAGCCCATCGAGGTGGCGGTGGTCCAGCTCGGGCAGCAAGCGATCCAGATCGACACGAGCGTTCATGCATTCACCTCCTGCTTGTCTTGGGCCTGTGCGGCGGTGGGCACATGCAAGCCGCATTCCTTGGCGCTCTCGTCCTCCCACCACCAGCGGCCGGCGCGAAAGTCCTCGCCCACGGCGATGGCACGGGTACAGGGCGCGCAGCCTATGCTGGGCATGAACTCGTCGTGCAGCGGGTTGTAAGGCACGGCGTGCACGGCGATGTAGTGCCAGACATCGTGCCAGTTCCAATCGGCCAAGGGGTTGAGCTTGATGCGGCCGAGCTCGTCGCGTTCGCTGAAGGCCACGCTGCTGCGGCCCTGGCTTTGTTCGCGACGCAGGCCGGTGATCCAGGCTGAGCGCGCGCCGAGCATGCGATCCAAGGGTTCGAGCTTGCGCAGGCCGCAGCAGGCTTTGCGCAGGGCCTGGCTGCGGAACATGGCGCCCTGGCCATGGCAATCCACGAAGTGCAGCACGGACGCTGACAATGGACGATAGGTTTCGACGCGCAAGCGGTAGCGCTGCTCAATCCTGTCGATCAAGGCCAAGGTCTGCGCATGCAGCGCACCGGTGTCCAGCGTGGCGATGTCGACGGGCAGGTCGTGGCGGGCGATCAAATCGGTGAGCACCATGTCCTCGGCGCCCAGGCTGGTGGCCTGCACCACAGCGCCGGCATGGTCGGTGCTGGCCGACTGCAACACCGCCAGCGCATGCGCCACGCGCTCGTCGAAACCGGGCTCGAGCCGGTTGTACAGGGCGATGGCACTCATGTCAGGCCGCCAGGGCGTGACTCGCGTCGCTGACAGTGGTTTGGGCGCGTCCTGCATTGCCGGCCTGTGACTGCGAATGAACCGGGGGATGAAACTTCGGGTGAAACGGCGGCCGCGGCTGGACCACATCGCCCTGGTAATGCCCGCCAAAGTGGCCCAGGGCACGCTGCGCGGCCTCCTGGCTTTGATCTGCACGCAGCTTGACGGCATCGAAGCCGCAGCGCTGCAGCAAGGGCAGCATGTCCACCAGCACCTCGCCAATGGCGCGCAGCTCGCCAGCAAAGCGCCAGCGTTGGCGCAGCAGGTGGGCCTGGCTGTAGGCGCGGCCATCGGTCCACTTCGGAAACTGCAAGGCGATGAGCTTCAAGCGTGGCAGGTCGTTGGCCAGGGCCGCCACGTCGGCGTCGTTGTCCAGGATCACGCCTGTGGCGAAATGCCCCGGCCAGGTGACGCGCACGGCATGCCACTGCTCCAGGGTGAGCAGGGCATGGCCATAGGGCTGCGGGTGCACATCGGGGCCGTCTTCGCCGCCGCGGGTGTGCCAGGGGTCGTGTTGGGTGCGAACGAATTGCATGCTTGACCTCATGGTTAGGGGTTGGCCTGAAAAATCTTCAGGGTCGGCTTCAGGGTCGGGCTCAGGCGGTGGCCCGGGCGGTGATGTGGCGCTGCGCATCGGCCGCGGTCTTGAACGCGGCGGGGCCGGTGCGGCGCAGGGTGTCAATGAAGCGCTCGCCGCTGTGGCGGTCGCGGCGAAAGGTGTCGATCAAGGCCTCGATGACATCGGGCACTTCGTCGGCAGCGAAGGACGGGCCGATGACCTTGCCCGTCACGGCCGCACCGCTTTGCGTGCTGCCGTCCGAGCCGCCCAGGGTCACCTGGTACCACTCGTCGCCGTCTTTGTCGACGCCCAGGATGCCGATGTGGCCGCTGTGGTGGTGGCCGCAGCTGTTGATGCAGCCGCTGATGTGCAGATCGATGTCGCCAATGTCGTAGAGCGCATCGAGGTCGTCAAAGCGCTCGGTGATGGCCGCGGCCACGGGGATGGAGCGGGCATTGGCCAGGGCGCAAAAGTCACCACCCGGGCAATTGATCATGTCGGTCAACAGGCCGATGTTGGGCGTGGCGAAACTGGCCTCACGCGCCGCTTTCCACAGTGCCGCAAGATCGGTTTCGCGCACCCAGGGCAGCAGCAGGTTTTGATCGTGGGTGACGCGCAGCTCGCCTTGGCTGAAGGCCTCGGACAGCGCCGCTGCGGCGTCCATTTGATCGGCGGTGGCGTCGCCCGGGGCCTGCCCCGCGCGCTTGAGCGACAGGGTCACGGCGCGGTAGCCGCGGAGCTGATGCGCATGCACATTGCGCTCCAGCCAGCGTGAGTAGGCCAGAGGCCTGTCGGTGTCGTCACCGGCCGCGGCGACGCCCACGGCAAGGCTGTGGGCCTTGACACCCTGCGGCGTCGCAAAGCAGACGGCGACGCGATCAAACTCAGCCTGCGGGATGAGCTGCGCCCGGCCTTCGACATCGGTGTCCAGGATCTGGCGGAACTCCTCGGCCACCGCATCAAAGAACTTTTGCCCTTCGGCCTTGACCAGGATCTTGATGCGCGCCTTGTACAGGTTGTCGCGGCGACCAAACAGGTTGTAGACACGCACGATGGCCTCGATGTAGACGAGGATCTGCTGCCAGGGCAGAAAGTCGTGGATGACGCTGGCGACCACCGGCGTGCGGCCCATGCCACCGCCCACCAGCACTTGAAAGCCGACCTCGCCGGCGGCGTTCTTGCGCAACTGCAGACCGATGTCGTGCCAGGCAATGGCTGCGCGATCCTCGGCTGCGCCCGACACGGCGATCTTGAATTTGCGCGGCAGGAAGGCGAATTCGGGGTGCAGGGTGCTCCATTGCCGCAGGATTTCGCAGTAAGGCCGCGGGTCGACGATCTCATCACCAGCGACGCCCGCCAGGGCGTCGCTGGTGATGTTGCGGATGCAGTTGCCGCTGGTCTGGATGCCGTGCATGTCGACCTCGGCCAGGCGGTCCATCACATCGGCCGATTGCTCCAGCGGGATCCAGTTGAACTGCAGGTTTTGCCGCGTGGTGAAGTGGCCATAGCCGCGGTCATGCACGCGGGCGATGTGGGCCAACTGGCGCAACTGCGGCGCGCTCAATTCGCCGTAGGGCACGGCCACGCGCAGCATGGGAGCGTGGCGCTGCACATACCAGCCGTTTTGCAGGCGCAGCGGGCGAAAGTCGTCGTCGGGCAATTCGCCCTGGAGGTGGCGCGCGAGTTGGTCGCGGTACTGCGCGGCGCGGGCGCGGACGAACTGTCGGTCAAAGTCGGTGTAGGCGTACATGGCGGGCTTTTCTGGCGGGTGGTGCGGGTGCGGCGGGCGTGACGGGCTTAGCGGGTGTGGCTGGCTTAGCGTGGCGAATGCAAGGCGGGCGGGGCAACGATGCGGCTGCGCTCAGTGGATGACCTTGAGGCCAGCTGCCAGCAGCGAGACGCACAGCAGGGTGCGCACCAGCCGCTCGGGCAGGGATTTGGTCAGGCGCGCGCCGAGCCAAATGCCGGGCAGCGATCCGATCAACAGCATGCCCAGCAGCGGCCAGTTGACATGGCCCAGCATCGCGTGGCCGATGCCGGCCACCAGAGTGAGTGGCACGGCGTGGGCGATGTCCGTGCCCACCAAGCGCGGCGTTGGCAGGCGTGGATACAGCAGCAAGATCAGCGTGGCGCCAATGGCCCCGGCGCCGATGGAGCTCAGCGACACCAGCACGCCCAGCAGCACGCCGGCGGCCACCGTCAGCCCCTGTTGACGCTCAGGCGGCAGAAGGCGCTCCAGGCGCAGGCCCAGCGCCAGCCAAGCGCAGCGATAGGCAACCGTCACTGCCGTCAGGATCAAGGCCAGGCCAAGCGCCAGGCTCAAGGTGGCGGACCAGGCGCTGGATATGCCCGACCAGTGCATCAGCGCCAACGTGGCCACGGCCGCCGGCAGGCTGCCCGCCAGCAGCCGGCCGGTGATGCGCAGATCCACATGGCCATGGCGAAGATGAGCCCAGGCGCCACCGGATTTGGTGACGGCGGCAAACCACAAGTCGGTGCCGATGGCCACGGCCGGGTGCAGCTTGAAGGCGCCGATCAGCAGCGGCGTCATCAACGAGCCGCCGCCCACGCCGGTCATGCCGACGATGGCGCCGATGCCGAATCCGCTGATGATGGCCATCCAGTCCATGGGTGTCGTTTCTCGGGCCCCAAGGCCCAGTGAGGCGCGACTGTAGAAAGCAGCCATATAAATCGAAACTACTTTTTCGTAGTCTGCTTATTCAAAATTCGTCTGTAGACGCGATTTCTACAATGCGGCGATGAATCGAAGGCTCGTGTTGATGGGATTGGCGGCAGCGCTTTCGGCCTGCCAAGCGCCTGGCCCCAGGCCTGGCGGACCAGGCGGCCCGGCATTGCCGCCGGCCGCCCCACCAGCCACCCCACCACCCACGCCAACACCACGCGCACCGCGCCTGGGCCTGGCCCTGGGCGGTGGCGCGGCGCGCGGCTTTGCCCACATTGGCGTGATTCAGGTGCTGGCCGAAGCCGGCATTCGCCCCGATTTGGTGGTCGGCACCTCGGCCGGCAGCCTGGTGGCCGCGCTCTACGCTTCGGGCAAATCGGGTGCCGAGCTGGCGCGCCTGGCACTGGCCATGGACGAGTCGGCGCTCACGGATTGGTCGTTTCCGGGCCGCGGCCTGATCCGCGGCGAGGCCTTGGCACGCTATGTGCGCGAACACCTGGGCGGCCGGATGATCGAGCAGATGACGCTGCCCCTGGGCATCGTCGCCACCGATCTGGACAGCGGCGAGCCGGTGTTGTTTCAGCGCGGCGACCCGGGCGCGGCGGTGCGCGCCTCCAGTGCCGTGCCCGCCGTGTTCCAGCCGGTGAAGATTGGTGCCCGCGAGTATGTGGACGGCGGCTTGGTTTCACCCGTGCCGGTGCGTTTTGCGCGGCAAATGGGCGCCGAGCTGGTGCTGGCGGTGGACATCTCCTCGCCCCCTGACGGCAACGCCACCGGCGACGCCATGCGCATGCTGCTGCAGACCTTCGCCATCATGGGCCGCAGCATCAACCGCTTTGAGTTGGCTGGCGCCGATGTCGTGCTGCGCCCCCGGCTGGTGGGTGTGGCGGGCACGGATTTCAGCCAACGCCAGCGCGCCATCGATGCCGGGCGCGAGGCGGCGCTGGCCGGCTTGCCGCAGTTGCGCCGCCTGCTGGCCGATCCGGCGCATTGAGCGCGGCGATCGGCCCGCGCTGTCGCCTTGATGAGCGCAGAGATCGCATGGCACCGTCGCATTGAAGCGTGCGTTAGGCGCGTAGCGTCGAATCGTCCCACCAAGAAAAAAGCCCAGTAGCAAGCCACTGGGCTGAAAGGTACCGTGAAACAAGTCTCGACAGGTACCGAGGAGACAACTTGTCAGCCCCGGCGCCGGCTTGACTCCCCTGCGGGTGCCGGCCGGGCGCGGCCGTGTTGGCAGTCTCGAATCAGGCGGCGCGGCGCGATGCCTTGGTCGTGGCTTGCGTGGCCTTGATCGCCGAATTGGTCACGGCGTTGAAGTTGGCTTCGGCCATGTCGGCGGCTTGCTTGCTGGCCTTTTGCACGCTCTCATAGGCGTTGTTGGCAGCGGTCACGGCCGAGCGCACCATGGACACCACGTTCTCGGTGCCGGCAGGGGCGTTCTTGGCGGCGCTGTCCACGGCCGTGGCGAACTTCTTCTGCAGGTCGGCGAACTGAGCCTCGGCGGCCTTGGTCACTTCGGCGCTGGTGGCCGCGGCGATGTCATAAAGGTGGCGGCTGTAGGAAGCGGCCTTCTCGGCGGAGGGCTGCAGCAGGCTGGCTTGCAGGGCCAACAGCTCTTGCGCGTCCTTGACGGCCAGCACGGCCTTGGCGTTCTCTGCGGTCTCGCTCATGGCGGCCTTGGCCACTTGCAGATTCAGCTCGACCAGCTTTTCCACGCCTTCGAAGGCCTTGGTGGTCAGACCGAACAGGGTCTCGAGATTGGATTTGTTGGCGGCGGCGATTTGGTCGGGGGTGAGGTACATGCTTTGGCTCCGTTGGGTTGGGATGATCTGCTTTGTGCGGTTATGCTGCACTGCAACATGGATCGAAGTATAGGGATTTCCCGAGGGCACGCAAGCGGTTTTTGCTGCGATGCAGCAATTTAGTGCGGAAAACCTAGAACCCTAGAATCTGCCGCTGCCGTGCAGCCCTGCAGCCCTGCTGCAGGGCTGTGTCATTGCCACATCGCCGAGCGCAGCCGCTTTGCTGGTCACTCTGCCGGCCACGTTGCCGGCCACAACAACGAGGAGCCCATGTCCATCCCCATCGATTTCATCCTGTTCGCCCTGGTGCTGCTGGGCGTGGCGCTGTTTCACCAGCACACGCTGAAGGTGGCGTTGACCGGCGCGGTGGTGATCACGCTGTATCAGTTGCTGTTCACCAGTTTCAAGACCGGTGCCGGTCTGCCCGGTCTGCTGGGCCACATGGGCCACGAGTGGGTGACCTTGGCCAATCTGCTGGGCCTGCTGCTGGGTTTTGCGCTGCTGGCCGATCACTTTGAGAAGAGCCGTCTGCCCGAGCTGCTGCCGCGCTATCTGCCCGACGACTGGAAGGGTGGCTTCATGCTGTTGGTGGGCGTGTTCGTCATGTCGGCGTTTCTGGACAACATTGCAGCGGCCATGATCGGCGGCACCATGGCTGGCGTGCTGTTCAAGCGCAGGCTGCACATTGGCTACCTGGCCGCCATCGTCGCCGCCTCAAATGCCGGCGGCGCGGGCAGTGTGGTCGGCGACACCACCACCACCATGATGTGGATCGCTGGCGCCAAGCCGGTGTGGGTGCTGGAGGCCTTTGTGGGCGGGGTGGTGGCACTGGCCATCTTTGGCGTGGCCGCAGCGCGCCAGCAGCATGCCTATCAGCCCATCCAGAAAGACGACACCGCGGGTGCGACGGTTGAGTTTGGCCGGCTCGGCGTGGTGCTGGTGATCCTTCTGGCGGCGATTGGCGCCAATGTTTGGTTCAACCTCAAGAGCCCGGCCACGCTGGAAGCATTTCCGGTGATGGGCACGGCGGTGGTGTTGGCTGTGGTCGTGACGGCGGCGCTGCGCACGCCGCACTGGGGCCTGCTGCCGGGCGCGTTCAAAGGCAGTGTTTTTCTGCTCGCGCTGGTGTGGTGCGCCTCACTCATGCCGGTGGACAAGCTGCCCGCGCCATCGTGGCAAAGCGCCATGGGCCTGGGCTTCATCTCGGCGGTGTTTGACAACATTCCGCTCACCGCCATGGCCATCCGCCAAGACGGCTACGACTGGGGCTTCCTGGCTTTTGGCGTGGGCTTCGGCGGCTCGATGATCTGGTTTGGCTCGTCTGCCGGCGTGGCCCTGTCCAATATGTACCCGCAGGCACGCTCGGTCGGGGCCTGGCTCAAGGGCGGCTGGCATGTGGTGGTGGGCTACATCGTCGGCTACCTGGTGATGGTGGCCGTGCTGGGCTGGAACCCGCACCCGATCAAGCAAGGTGCTGCGCCGACCACCAAGGTCGCGCCAGCGGCCGTCGCCCCCGCTGCGGCAACCGGGGCTTCGCGATGAGCCGCCCCAGAGTGCTGGTTGCGCGGGCTGTGTTTGATGAGGTGCTGGAGCGCCTGCGCGAGCACTTCGAGGTGCAGGACAACGCTGCCGACCAGGTGTTCGATGCGGCCGAGCTGTCCGCTCGACTCAGCGGTAAGGCCGGCGTGTTCATCACCGGCAGCGAGCCGATCAACGCCGCCTTGCTGGCGGCCAACCCGCAGTTGCGCGCGGTGTGCACCATGGCCGTGGGCTACAACAACATCGATGTGCCGGCCTGCACGGCAGCCAGCGTGCTGGTCACCAACACGCCTGATGTGTTGACCGAGACCACCGCCGATTTCGGCTTCGCCCTGATGATGGCCGCGGCCAGGCGAATCACAGAGAGCGAACACTTCCTGCGCGCCGGGAAATGGACAAAGTGGGCCTACGACATGTTTGCCGGCGCCGAGGTGCATGGCAGCACGCTGGGCGTGCTCGGCATGGGCCGCATCGGCCAGGGCATTGCCAGGCGCGGCGCGCTGGGCTTTGGCATGAAGGTGATTTATCACAACCGCTCGCGGCTGGACGCAGGCATTGAGCAGCAGCTCAGCGCGCAGTGGGTCAGCCGCAAAGAGCTGCTGCGGCGCAGCGATCACCTGGTCATCGTCGTGCCCTACAGCCCGGCCTCGCACCATCTGGTGGGCGCGGCCGAGCTGGCACTGATGAAGCCGACGGCGACCTTGACCAACATTGCCCGCGGCGGTGTGGTCGATGACGCGGCCCTGGCCGCGGCACTGCGCGAGCAGCGCCTCGCCGCAGCCGGCCTGGATGTGTTCGAGGGCGAGCCCAAGCTGCATGCCGATCTGCTGACCGTGCCCAACATCGTGCTCACGCCACACATCGCCAGCGCCAGCGTGGCCACACGCAAGGCCATGGCGCACCTGGCGGCGGACAACCTGATCGCCGCCTTGGGCTGTGGCCCGCAGGCCGGCCGGCCGCCCACGGCGCTGAACCCGCAGGTGCTGGCAAGGCCGGCATGACTGCGCATGCGGCCGCGGTGCGCAGGCGCCTGGTTAAGACAGTCAGCACATGATTGACTGGCTCGTGCTGGCGCTGCTGGCGCTGATCTTGGTGCTGCTGTTGTGGCTGTTGCTTGGCCCCCGTGATCGAGCGTTGGCTGAGGCGGTGCGCATACTGGCCGAGGCTCAAAACCAGGCCGAGCAATCGGCCCAGTTGGGTCGCCAGCAGGCCCGGCAAGAGTCCCTGGCCGAAGCCGAACGTGTGCAGCGCGAGCTGCAGGACAGCGCCCGCGGCACGCGCCAGGAGCTGGCCAGCGCGCTCAACCTGATGCAGCAGGCCATGCTCACCCAAAGCGGCGACGTGGCGCGCACGCAAAACGAGCAGATCGACTCTTTCCGCACGCAACTCGCGGCGATGCAGCAAATGATCAGCCAATCGCTGCAAACCGCCACCGCGCACTTGACGCAGCACCAGACCGAGCAGTTGCGCGCCATGGGTGAATCCAACGAGCGCCGTTTGCTCGACGTGCGCACCACGGTCGAGATGCGCCTGACCACTTTGCAAGAGGGCAACGAGAAAAAGCTCGAGCAAATGCGCGCCACGGTGGACGAGAAGCTGCATGCCACGCTGGAGCAACGCCTGGGTGAGAGCTTCAAACAGGTGGCCGACCGCCTGGAGCAGGTGCACAAAGGCCTGGGCGAGATGCAGACGCTGGCACGCGATGTCGGTTCACTCAACCGCGTGTTCAGCAATGTCAAGACGCGCGGCATCTATGGCGAGGCACAGCTCGCCGGCCTGCTGGAGCAGGTGTTCACGCCTGAGCAATATGCGCGCAACGTCGAGACCATTCCTGGCTCGGGCAACCGGGTGGAGTACGCCATCCGCCTGCCCGGGCGGCGCAGCGATGGCGTGCCACTGTGGCTGCCCATAGACGCCAAATTTCCGCGCGAGGACTACGAGCGTTTGCTCGACGCCCAGGAGCGCGCCGATGCGCCCGCCGCCGAGGCCGCGGCCAAGGCTCTGGAGATGCAGTTGCGCCACGAGGCCAGGAGCATCCGTGAGAAGTACATCGCCGCCCCGCACACCACCGATTTCGCCATCCTCTTTGTGCCCACCGAGAGCCTGTACGCCGAGGCCCTGCGCCGCCCCGGCCTGGTCGAGGCGCTGCAGCGTGAGCACCGCATCACCCTGGCCGGGCCCACCACCTTGCTGGCCACCTTGACCAGCCTGCAGATGGGTTTTCGCACCCTGGCGCTGGAGCAGCGCAGCGCCGAGGTGTGGGAGGTGCTGGGCGCCGTCAAGACCGAGTTCGGCAAATTCGGTGCCGTGTTGGCCAAAACCAAGAAAAAGATCGACGAGGCGGGCAGCGCGATTGAAGACGCTGCCGTGCGCACCCGCGCCATGACGCGCCAGTTGCGCAGTGTTGAGGAGCTGCCCGAGCACCGTGTTCAGGCCTTGCTGCTCGGCATGGCCGATGAAGCGGGCAGCGCGGAGCCGGCCGATTGAGCCAGGCTGTGGCGCCGGTGGCCCAGCTCAGCGGGCCCTTGCTTCGGGCCTTGATTTTTGGGCAGATTGCGCTGCACGCAGCCATGGCCGGCCAGCGCATGGCCGCCCCCTTGCAAGCCTTGCAGGCTGGCCACGATGCCTGGTCGGTGGGTTTGTTGCTGGCGGTGTTTGCGCTGTTTCCCGTGATCACCGCGATGGCCACGGGGCGCTATGCCGATCGCCACGGCTACCACCGCCCGGTGCGACTGGCCATTGCCCTGACGGTGCTGGGCACGGCGCTGGCGGTGGCCGCCTGTTGGCTGCCCGGCTGGTGGCGATTTGGCCTGCTGTGTGCGGGCGCGGCCTGCTCGGGCGTGGGCACCAATGTCGGACTGATCGCCATTCAACGCAGCGCCGGCCTGATGGTCAGCGACAGCACCGAGCGGCTGCGGGTCTTCAGTTGGCTGGGCATGGCCCCGGCGATGGCCAATGTGGTCGGGCCGGTGCTGGTGGGCCTGGTCATCGACGCCGCCGGCTATGCCTGGGCCTACGGCGTGATGATGTGCCTGCCGCTGGGGTCGCTGTGGTTCATGCGCAGTGTGCCGGCCGGCACGGCGCGCCCGACGGGCAACCAGGTTCAGCCCGCGACCAGCAGCTGGGAGCTGTTCAACACCCCGGGCATGAAGCGCTTGCTGTGCGTCAACTGGTTGCTCTCCGCCAGCTGGGATGTGCACAGCTTTGCGGTGCCGGTGCTGGGCCACTCGCGCGGCTACAACGCCTCGACCATCGGCCTGGTGTTGGGCGTGTTCACGCTGTCGGTGACCCTGGTGCGCTTTGTCGTCCCGATGCTGGCACACCGGCTGGAAGAGGTGACGGTGCTGCGCTCGGCGATGGTCTGCACCGGCCTGGTGTTCGTCGCCTACCCATTTGCCAGCAACCCCTGGTGGATGGGCCTGTGCGCGGCACTGCTGGGCGTGGGCCTGGGCGCGGTGCAGCCGATGATCATGTCCACGCTCTACCACCTCACGCCCACCCACAGCCATGGTGCCGCGCTGGCCTTTCGCTCGATGGCCATGAACACCAGCAGCAGCATCATGCCGCTGGCCTTTGGCCTGGCCGGTACCGCACTGGGGCCAGCCGTGGTGTTCTGGGCCATGGCCGCGGCGGTGGGTGGGGGCAACTGGATTGCCCGCGGTCTGCGGCGCAGCTGAGCCGCACCCAAAGCGCAGCCCAAGGCGCACCCAAGGTGCAGCCCAGTCAAGCGCGAAAGCTCAAAAGCGGATGGCTGGACCCGGAGCTTCGGCGGGATCAGCGCTGGGCGCGGCAGGTGGCGGCGTCGGCAAAGGGCGTGGCGCCGCCGCAGGCTCGGGCACGCTGGCAGGCGCTTGGGCAGCACGCGTTGCCAATGGCGTGGCGGGGGGTGCGGAATAGCCGCGCGGCAGCCGTGACTCGCGTGGGTAGCCGGCCAGATCAAGCATGTTGTGCCAATCTGATTCTGCGAAGACACGGATCACCTGGCCGCCCACGGTGAGTGTGGGCACGGTGCGGCCACCGCTCAATTGCTGCAAGGCCGTGGCATCGTCATCTTCATTGATCAGCCGCTCAATAAAGGGGATACCGCGGGTGCGCAGCAGTCGCCGGGCACTGTCGCAGGGCGGGCAATCGGTCGCGGTGTAGAGCGTGACCGGGAAGCGCGCGCTGGCCTGCCTCAGCTCGAGGGGAAAGTTGGCCCCAGAGTTGTCGGCGGCAACCAG
Organism: Ideonella sp.; assembly: GCA_043720415.1. Taxonomy (GTDB): domain Bacteria; phylum Pseudomonadota; class Gammaproteobacteria; order Burkholderiales; family Burkholderiaceae_C; genus Pseudaquabacterium. The sequence goes on along the minus strand of JAYSSS010000166.1, from coordinate 28,517 downwards.
TCCATCGCGCCGCACCGGCGTGATGCGCGCATTCGGCGTGGCCGCTGGTGGCCTGTCGGTGTAGGTGACACGGCCGTCGGCATCCACCACCTTGTACTGGGCCAGGCTCGGCCCGCTGGTCAAGGCCAACAGCGCGCTGAGCGCCAGTGTGGTGGCCGTGAGCGGTGATCTGCGCCGCAGGGTGAGGGCGAAACTGGCGATCAAGGGCATATTGAGCACGGGGGTTCCAACAAGCTGCGCAAGGGACGCGGGCCTCAATGTAGACCAGCCTGGCCGCGCACTCAATGTGCGCCAGCCAAGTGGCTTGACATGCCCTGGTGTCGCAACAGCGCGTCAATGCGCGGCTCGCGACCGCGAAAGGCCTTGAAGCTGTCCAGCGCGGCTCGGCTGCCCCCGGCTTCGAGAATTTCGCGGCGATAGCGGCGTCCGGTTTCGGCATCAAAGATGCCGGCTTCCTCGAAGGCCTCATAGGCATCGGCCGACAGCACCTCGGCCCATTTGTAGCTGTAGTAGCCCGCGGCGTAGCCCGAGGCAAAGATGTGGGAGAAGGTGTTGTGAAAGCGGTTGTAGTCCGGGACCGGAGTGAGCGTGATCTCGGCGTTGACCTCGTGCGCAATGGCCCGCAGGCGGCCAGCGGCATCGGCCTCGGTGTGCACCCGCATGTCAAACAGGGCCATGTCCAGCTGACGCAAGGTGTGAAGTCCACTTTGGAAATTGCGCGCCGCCAGCATGCGATCAAACAGCTCGCGTGGCAGTGGGCCGCCATGCAGGACATGGGCACTCAGGCGTGACAGCACTTCCCATTCCCAGCAGAAGTTCTCCATGAACTGGCTGGGCAGCTCAACCGCATCCCATTCGACGCCCGCGATGCCGGAGACGGCAAGTTCATCGACAGCGGTCAACAGGTGATGCAGACCATGGCCGAATTCATGGAACAGGGTGATGACGTCATCGTGCGTCAGCAGCGCCGGCCCATCGCCCACGGGCGCGGCGTAGTTGCACACCAGATGAGCCACCGGGGTTTGCGCGGCGCTGGTGGCCAGGCCCGCATCGGGGCGCAACCAGCGGCTGCGCACCTCGTTCATCCAGGCGCCGGGGCGCTTGCCAGGGCGTGAGTAGGCATCGAGGTAAAACTGCCCCACCAGTTGCGGCGCCAGCCCGGCACCGCGGCTGCGCTCAATGCGATAAAAGCGCACGCTGTCGTGCCACACCGGTGCGGTGTCCGGGCGGATGCTGACTTCAAACAGCGTCTCGACCAGGCCAAACAGGCCTTGCAGCACGCGCGGCTCGGTGAAATAGGGCTTGACCTCCAGCTCGCTAAAGGCGTAGCGCGCAAGCTTCAACTTTTCGCTGGCAAAGGCCATGTCCCAGGGCTGCAGATCGGCCAGCGCCAGCTCATCTTTGGCGAACTGCCGCAGCTCGGTCAAATCGCGCTGCGCATGCGGCCGCGCACGCTGCGCCATTTCGCGCAAGAAACCGATCACCTGCTCGGGCGATTGCGCCATCTTCGTCACCATGGACTGGGTGGCGTAATTGCGGTGATCGAGCAAGGCGGCCTCCTCTTGCCGCAGCGCCAGGATCTCGGCCATCAGCGCCGTGTTGTCCAGCGCTTGCGGCCCGAATTCACTGGCGCGGGTGACATTGGCGCGGTAGAGCTGTTCGCGCAGATCGCGGTCTTGCGCGTACTGCATCACCGGCACCAGGCAGGGTTGGTGCAGGGTGAGTTTGTGGTCCTCGGCAAGGGGGGGCGACAAATCGGTGCCGGCTGGCACATCGGCCTGGGCAGCGGCGCGTGCGGCCTGGCAGACATCGTCGGGCACGCCCTTCAGGCGATCGGCGCCAACGCGCAGGGCAAAGCCATCGGTGGCATCGAGCACATGGTCGGCAAAGGCCTGCGAGGCCTCGGCGCTGCGTGCCTGAAGCTGCACATAACGCGCTTTCGGCGCGCCCTCGAGCTCAGCGCCGGAGAGCACGAAGTCGCGCATGGCATTGCCCAATGCGCGCTGTTGGGAAGGCTTCAGTGGCGTTGAGGACCGAGCGACAGCCTTGTACTTGGCGTAGAGCCGCGGGTCGGCGCCGAGCTGGGTGTAGAAGTCATTGACGCGGCCCAGGTTGTCGTTGTAGGCCGCACGCAGCTCTGGCGTGCTGTTGACGGCGTTGAGGTGCGACACCACGGCCCAAGCGCGTGTCAGGCGCTCCAGTGCCACATCCAAAGTGGCCGAGAGCGCCTGGTATTCGGCCGCCACAGTGGGGCCCACGGCCAACTCGAGTGCCTGCTGCGCTGCAGGCAGCAGCACATCAAGTGCCGGGGCCACATGCTCGGGTGCAAACTCGGCAAACGCCGGCAGATCAGTGGCGCTCAGCAGGGGGTTGTTCATGGGTGGCAGCCTCCAGTGTGTTGACCAGCAACATTGTGATCGTCATCGGGCCGACACCGCCCGGCACGGGTGTTATCCAGCCGGCAATTTCTGACACGCCGGCGAAGTCCACATCGCCGCACAGTTTGCCGGCCTCGTTGCGGTTCGTGCCGACATCGATGACGATGGCCCCGGGCTTGACCATGTCGGCGGTGAGTGTGTTGCGCCGGCCCACAGCCACCACCACGACATCGGCCATGCGTGTGTGTGCGCCCAGATCGGGCGTGCCGCTGTGGCAGATGGTGACCGTGGCGTGGGCCTGCAACAGCAGCAGGGCCATGGGCTTGCCCACGGTGTTGCTGCGCCCTATGACCACGGCGTGCTTGCCCTTGAGCGCGACCCCGGTGGCCTCGATCATCTTCATGCAGCCATAGGGCGTGGCCGGACGCAGGCCGGGCAGGCCGGTCATCAGGCAGCCGGCGGAGTGCAGCGAGAAGCCGTCCACATCCTTGGCCGAGGCGATCATGGCGATGACCTTGTTCGCGTCGATGTGCTTGGGCAGAGGCATCTGCACCAGGATGCCGTGGATGGCCGGATCGGCATTGAGTGCGGCCACACGGGCCAGCAGGGCGGCCTCGGAGAAATCGGCGTCGTACTTCTCCAGCACCGAGTGCAGACCGTGGTCGGCGCAGGCCTTGACCTTGTTGCGCACATACACCGCCGAGGCCGGGTCTTCGCCCACCAGGATCACGGCCAGGCCGGGGCGGATGCCGCGTTGGGCCAGGGCTGCGGCACGAACGCCAACCTCGGCACGCAGGCGTTGCGAGAGTTCGGTGCCATGGATGATTTGTGCGGGCATGGATTGACCTGTCAAAAATGCAAGAGGCCGCTGGGTTACAGCGGCCTCGATGGGGTTGCGGGGTTCAGGCTTTGGCGGTGTTGGCGCCCAGCGCAATCTTCAGCAAATCGGCCACGGTGTTGGCGTTCAACTTTTCCATGATGTTGGCGCGGTGCGCTTCGACCGTTTTGATGCTGATGCCCAGATCGTCGGCAATTTGCTTGTTCAGCCGGCCGGCGACGATGCGCTCCAGCACTTGCGCTTCGCGCGTGGTCAGGCGCGACAACAGCGCGTCACGGCTGGCTTGCTCCTGGTGCTGGCTAAAGGATGAGCGGGCTTGCTCGAGCATGCGCTCCACCAGGCCCAGCAGGTCGTCTTCCTTGAAGGGCTTTTCGATGAAATCCATCGCGCCTTTTTTCATCGTCGTCACCGCCATCGGCACATCGCCATGGCCGGTGATGAAGACCACCGGCAGCGGGCTGCGGCGCTCGAGCAAGCGGTCCTGCAGCTCCAGCCCGCTCATGCCGTCCATGCGGATGTCGGCAATCAGACACGCCACTTCGCGCGGGTCAAAGCGCGAGAGAAAGGATTCGGCGGAGTCGAAACACTTGACCCGGTAGTCCTTGCCCTCGAGCAACCATTGCAGCGAGTCGCGCACGGCTTCGTCGTCATCAACGACATAGACCGTGCCTTTCTTGGGAATCAGGCTCATGAGATGGTCTTCGCGGCTGGGGTGTGTTTGGCAGCAAGGCGGATCGGCTCGGCTGCGGCCTCATCGAAGGGCTGTGGCCGGGTGGCATCCTCGTGCCGTGCGTGGGTTTCGACCGGCAGGGTGAAGGCGAACCGACACCCCGAAATCTGCGTGCCATTGTAGAGGTTCTGCCCTCCGATCCGGCCCTGGTGCGACTCGACGATGGAGCGGCACAGCGACAGCCCAATGCCCATGCCCTCGGGCTTGGTGGAGAAGAAGGCTTCGTACAGGCGGGCCAGCACACCCTCGGGCAGGCCCGGGCCCATGTCGGTGACGCTGAACTCGATGACACCGCCTTCCTTGGGTGTGTGCCGCGGAATCACGCGCAGCTCGATGTGCCGGCGCGAGCTCGGCAGCTTGGCGCTGTCTATGGCCTCGGCGGCGTTCTTCAGCAGGTTGAGCAGCACCTGTTCGATCAGGATGGGGTCGCACTGCAGCATCGGCAGGCGCTGCGCGACGTAGTGGTGAATGGCCACGTTGCGCCGGCGCAGCTCGATGCTGGCCAACTCGACGGCGTCTTCGACGATGTCGCGCGCATGCGCCGGTTGACGCTGCGGCACGCTCTTTTTCACAAAGGCACGGATGCGGTGAATGATCTGGCCGGCACGCTCGGCCTGGCGCGCAGTCTTTTCCAGGGCCGTGACCAGGGCGTCGCGGTCAATGGTGTCGGCCTTGACGCGCGACACCATGCCGTTGCAGTAATTGGTGATGGCGGTCAAGGGCTGATTCAGTTCATGCGCCACCGATGAGGCCATCTCGCCCATGGTGATCAAGCGACTGGACACCTGGGCCTTCTCGGCCTGCTGTGCGGCCTGCTCCTCGGCGCGACGCCGGCCGGTGACATCGGTGGCAATCAGCATCTGCGCCAGGCGGCCATCGGTCCACTGCAAATAGCGCGAGCGCACGTCGAACCATTTGTCCAGCCCATGGGCATAGACCTCGCGCGGGTTGGCGCCGATGCTGGTGAGCTCTTGCGCGGGCAGGCCCGACAGGCCGTCCACTTCCTCATCCACCTCGGCGACAAAGGGGGCCGCCGAGCTGCCGCTGGCCAGCAAAGCGTGGCCACGCGACTCCGCACCAAACCACAAGCGATAGGAGCGGTTGGCAAACAGCAGCTCGCCATGCTGCACCGACAACACCGACACCGCCGCGTCCAGACCTTCGAGCACGGTGGTGAAGCGCTCGTGCGAGGCCGAGAGCTGGTCGCGAATGCGCTTGGCCTCGGTGATGTTGGTCATCGAGGTCATCCAGCCGGTCTGTTGGCTGCGCGCGTCAACCAGCGGCGAGACATACATGCGCGCGTCGAACAAGGCGCCGTTCTTGCGCATCACCTTGACCTCAATGCCGCCGGCCGGGCTGCGGCCCTGCAGCTCTTGCTGCAGCAGGCGCGAGTTCTCTTCAATCCTGTCCTGCGGCCAATAGGGGTAGGGCGGCGGGCGGCCGATGAGTTCAGCCTCGCTGAAACCGGTCATGGCGCAAAAGGCCGGGTTGACATAGGTGACGCGGCCTTCCAGATCGAGCGCGCGCATGCCGGTGAGCATGGAGTTCTCCATGGCGCGGCGGAAGTTGGTCTCCTGCACCAAGGCGCCCTGGATCTGCGAGCGCCGGCGCATGTGGCGCCAGGTGCCCAAGAGCATCCACACCGTCAGCACCGACAGCGCCACCACCATCCAGAACAGCGTGTTGCCGATCAAACCCACAGAGGTGCGGTAGCCCGTGCCGCGCAGCACCAGACCATTGCCCGCGGGGGTGAGCGGCACGTCATGCACGATGGCCGCGCGCGGCTGGCGCGGGCCCGGCATGGGTGTCACCGAGCTGGCCAGCAGCTGTTCGCGCTCGTCCAGCACCGACAGCGGATGCCGGTTGGCCACATCCGCCGGCACCAGGTGGCGCAGCAGCAGATCGACGCCAATGTCCACCGCCAGGGCGCCGGTGAAGACGCCGCGGTCCAGCACGGGCACGTGCACCTGAAACACCATGGCCTTGTCGGTGTTCTGGAAGGGGCGCGAATACAGCGGCAAACGCAAATCGCGCAAGGTGATGAAGGCCCACTCCGACTCGGTGCGCACCCCGGCTGCGGGCGCGGCCTCGGCGACCGAGGGCAACTCCTGCAGACGGGGCTCGCCGCTGGTGTGTCGAGCTTTGATGCGGCGCTGGCTGTCGAACCAGGTCATAACCAGGACTTCGGGGCGCTCGGCGGCAAAGGCCGCGGCCTGGCGCTGGAACTCGCTGACATCGTGCTCGCGGGTCAGTGACTCGCGCGCCATGCGCACCAGCTCCTCCTGGTTTTCGATGAGCCGCAAGCGAATTTGCTGCTGCGCCACTTCCACGTCGCGGCGCACGGCCTCTGCCTCGCGCTCGATCTCCTCATTGCGCAGGTACCAGAAGGCGGAAATGATGGCCGCCAGGAACAGCAGCACCGACACCAGCGGCGCCAGGGTGGCGAAGCGGTCTTGGCGCGCTGGCGATTGGCGACGCCACCAACGGCCCAGCACACGGCGACTGGTCGCGGCGGTGCTGGCCAACCAACTGGGGGCGCGCAGGTTCATTTCTCGATTATCGGCGGGCACCTTTCAGGCAGACTGCGGCGCAGTGCGTTTGCCACTTGCACAAGCCGCGTAAATTCATAATGTGAAATTCACTCGCGCCATTTGAAAATGCCGCCGACCTGTGCCAAACTGTTGCCGAAGCCCGCTGTGCACAGCGGGCGTAGCCCCAACTGAACCAGGAGACAAGCCATGTCAGCCCTGCCCGAATCCTTTCTCGGCCCCGCGGCCAACGACTCCGACGCCCAGGAAACCCGTGAGTGGCTGGACGCACTTGACGCCGTCATCGCCAACGAAGGCCCGGCCCGTGCCCACTACCTGTTGGAGCGCCTGATCGACGACGCCCGCCAGGCCGGCATCGACCACCCGTTCTCGGCCAACACCGCCTACGTCAACACCATCCCCACCGACCAGGAGGAGCGCTGCGGCGGCAACCTGGAAATCGAAGAGCGGCTGCGCGCCTACATGCGCTGGAACGCCATGGCCATGGTGGTCAAGGCGAACCGCTTCGACCCGGCCGATGGTGGCGATTTGGGCGGCCATATTTCCTCGTTCGCCTCGGTGGCGACGATGTTTGGCGCCGGCTTCAACCACTTCTGGCATGCCGCGCACGAAGGCCATGGCGGCGACCTGCTCTACATCCAGGGCCATTCCGCGCCCGGCATCTATGCCCGTGCCTACCTGGAAGGCCGCATCAGCGAGGACCAGCTACTCAATTTCCGCCAGGAGGTCGACGGCAAGGGCCTGTCGAGCTACCCGCACCCCAAGCTGATGCCCGAGTTCTGGCAGTTCCCCACGGTCTCCATGGGCCTGGGGCCTTTGATGGCGATTTACCAGGCGCGCTTTTTGAAGTACCTGCATGCCCGCGGCATCGCCGACACCAGCAAGCGCAAGGTCTGGGTCTTTTGTGGCGACGGCGAAATGGATGAGCCCGAAAGCCTGGGCGCCATCGGCCTGGCGGCGCGCGAGAATCTCGACAACCTGATCTTCATCGTCAACTGCAATCTGCAGCGCCTGGATGGGCCGGTCAGGGGCAACGGCAAGATCATCCAGGAGCTGGAAAGCGAGTTCCGCGGCTCGGGCTGGAACGTCATCAAGCTGCTCTGGGGCGCCTATTGGGACCCGCTGCTGGCTCGCGACAAGGACGGCATCCTGCGCAAGATCATGATGGACACGGTCGATGGCGACTACCAGGCCATGAAGGCCAACGACGGCGCCTTCGTGCGCAAGAACTTCTTCGGCAAGCACCCCAAGGCGCTGGAGATGGTGGCCAAGATGAGCGACGACGACATCTGGCGCCTGAACCGCGGCGGCCACGACCCGCAAAAGGTCTATGCCGCCTATGACCGCGCCATCAAGCACACCGGCCAGCCCACCGTGCTGCTGATCAAGACCGTCAAGGGCTTTGGCATGGGCAAGGCCGGTGAGGGCAAGAACACCGCCCACCAGACCAAGAAGCTGACCAACGACGACATCAAGAGCTTCCGCGACCGCTTCAACATCCCCATCAACGATGCGCAGATCGACGCCGGCGTCCCCTTCTACAAGCCGGCCGACGACACGCCAGAGATGCGCTACCTGCATGAGCGCCGCCAGGCCCTGGGCGGCTATCTGCCGCAGCGGCGCACCCAGGCCGATGAGACGCTGGCGGTGCCCGACCTGGCCACCTTCCAGCCCGTGCTCGACGCCACGGTGGCAGGCCGCGAGATCAGCACCACGCAGGCCTATGTGCGCTTCCTCACCATCCTGTTGCGCGACAAAGAGATCGGCCCGCGCACCGTGCCCATCCTGGTGGATGAGGCCCGCACCTTCGGCATGGAAGGCCTGTTCCGCCAGATCGGCATCTACAACCCCGAGGGCCAGAAGTACACGCCGGTCGACAAGGACCAGGTGATGTACTACCGCGAGGCGCGCGACGGCCAGATCCTGCAAGAAGGCATCAACGAGGCCGGCGGCATGTCGAGCTGGATCGCCGCGGCGACCTCCTACTCGACCAACAACCGCATCATGGTGCCGTTCTACATCTACTACTCGATGTTCGGCCTGCAGCGCGTCGGTGACCTGTGCTGGGCCGCGGGTGACATGCAAGCGCGTGGCTTCTTGCTGGGCGGCACCTCCGGACGCACCACACTCAATGGCGAAGGCCTGCAACATGAAGACGGCCACAGCCATGTGCTGGCCGGCACCATCCCGAATTGCATCAGCTACGACCCGACCTTCGCGCACGAGGTCGGCGTCATCCTGCACCACGGCTTGAAGCGCATGGTTGAAAAGCAGGACAACGTCTACTACTACATCACCCTGCTCAACGAGAACTACCCGATGCCTGGCCTGCGGGCGGGCACCGAAGCCGAGATCATCAAAGGCATGTATCTGCTGGAGGACGCGGCCGGTCTACCGGGTGAGCCGCAGGTCAACCTCTTGGGCTCGGGCACCATCCTGCGCGAATCGATGGCCGCCAAGCAGCTGCTGGAGAGCGACTGGGGCGTCGCCGCCAAGGTCTGGAGCTGCCCCAGCTTCAATGAGCTGGCGCGCGACGGCCAGGATTGCGAGCGCTGGAACTTGCTGCACCCGACCGAGAGCCCGCGCCTGCCCTTTGTGGCGCAGCAGTTGGCGCCACATGCGGGGCCGGTGGTGGCCTCCACCGACTACATCAAGGTCTACGGCGAACAGATCCGTGCCTACCTGCCCAAGGGCCGTTCCTACAAGGTCTTGGGCACCGATGGCTATGGCCGCAGCGACTTCCGCAACAAGCTGCGTGAGCACTTCGAAATCAATCGCCACTACATCGTCGTCGCGGCATTGAAGGCCCTGGCCGACGATGGTGCGCTGCCCATGGCGCGCGTGGCCGAAGCCATACAGAAGTACGGCCTGGCCGTCGACAAGATCAACCCGCTGTACGCCTGAGGCGGCAGCAACGTTGGCACATTCAGGAGACATCCAACATGGCATTGCTTGAAGTGAAGGTTCCGGACATCGGTGATTTCGACGAGGTGTCGGTCATCGAGCTGTTGGTCAAAGTGGGTGACAGCGTGCGCGCCGAGCAAAGCCTGATCACGGTGGAATCGGACAAGGCCTCGATGGAGATTCCGTCCTCGCATGCAGGGGTGGTGAAGGAAATCAAGGTCGCATTAGGCGACAAGGTGGCGCAGGGCAGTGTGCTGCTGCTGCTGGAGGCCGAGGGCGTGGCTGCCGCGCCGCCGGCACCGCAGGCAAGCCATGCGCTGGGGCCTAACCTGTCCATCGTGCCGACGCTGACCGAGGCCATCTCTTCACCGGCAGCGACACCCGCAGCAAGCGCACCCGCCTCGGCGCCGGTCCAGGCCGCCAGCCTGATCGAGGTGCTGGTGCCCGACATCGGCGATTTCGACGAAGTCACGGTGATCGAGGTCATGGTCAAGGTCGGCGACGCCATCAAGCAAGAGCAAAGCCTGATCACGGTGGAGAGTGACAAGGCCTCGATGGAGATTCCGTCCTCGCATGCCGGTGTGCTCAAGGCGCTGCGCGTGCAGCTCGGCGACAAGGTGGCCAAGGGATCGATGGTGGCGGTGCTTGAAGTGGCTGGCGCCTCCAGTGCGGCACCAGCCCCTGCGATGGCGGCACCAGCCCCTGCGATGGCGGCACCAACCCCTGCGGTGGCGGCGCCGGTCGCAGTGGTGGCCGCGGCTGCGGCGCAATTGCTCGTGCATGCCACCGCGGCCGAGCGGGTCGCACCCACCGCCGCCTTACCGCCGCACGAGCCCAGCGCGCCCAAGGGCGCGCTGCCACACGCCTCGCCCTCGGTGCGCCGATTTGCGCGTGAATTGGGTGTGCCACTGGACGAGGTCAAAGGCTCGGGGCCGAAAAGCCGCATCACGCAAGACGACGTGCAGGGCTTCGTCAAGGGTGTGTTGGCCGGTGCCGTGCAGACCGCCGCACAGGCGGTGGCAGCGAAGGCAAAGCCCATCGCGAGCAGCGCGGCCGGCGCCGGCAGCTTGAGCGGCCTGTTGCCCTGGCCGCAGGTGGATTTCAGCAAGTTCGGCGCGGTCGAACGCAAGGATCTGTCGCGCATCAAGAAGATCTCCGGCGCCAACCTGCATCGCAACTGGGTGATGATTCCCCACGTCACCAACCACGATGACGCCGACATCACCGAGCTCGAAGCCTTTCGCGTGCAGATGAACAAGGAAAACGAGAAGGCCGGCATCAAGCTCACCATGCTCGCCTTCATGATCAAGGCCAGTGTGGCTGCGCTGAAGAAGTTCCCCGAGTTCAATGTCAGCCTCGATGGCGAGCAACTCGTCTTCAAGAGCTACTTCAACATTGGTTTTGCCGCCGACACGCCCAATGGCCTGATGGTGCCGGTGGTCAAAGAGGCCGACAAGAAAGGCATCCTGCAAATATCACAGGAAATGAGCGAGTTGGCGAAGAAGGCGCGCGAGGGCAAATTGGCGCCGGCCGACATGAGTGGTGGCTGCTTCTCCATCAGCTCACTTGGCGGCATCGGTGGGCGCTACTTCACTCCCATCATCAATGCGCCCGAGGTGGCCATCATGGGCGTGTGCAAGAGCAGCATCGAGCCGCGCTGGGACGGGCAGCAATTCGCGCCGCGCCTGATGCTGCCGCTGAGTTTGAGCTGGGACCACCGCGTCATCGATGGCGCCGCGGCGGCGCGCTTCAACGTCTACTTTGCCAGCCTGCTGGCCGACTTCCGGCGCATCGTGCTGTGAGCGCCGGGACACGCCCATGACGACCATCACGGTGGCGCGATTGAATGGCCAGGTGGCCATCGCCAGCGATGCCCTGGTGACCTTTGGCGACACCCGCCTGGCCCATGGTTACGAGGCCAACGACAAGGTCTTTCGAATCGGCGATTCCTGGCTGGGCATGGCCGGCACAACGGCGCACTTTCCGGTGCTGCGCAAGGCCCTGGGCACCTTGCTGGCCGAAGAGCTGAGACTGCACTCGCGTGACCAGGTGTTCGACACCTTCTTGAAGCTGCACCCCAAGCTCAAGGAGCACTACTTCCTCAACACCAAGGAAGAAGACGCCGACCCCTACGAGAGCAGCCAGTTCACTGTGCTCATCGCCAATGCCAGCGGCATCTTTGGCGTGTACTCCTACCGCGAGGTCTTCGAGTTCGATCGCTTCTGGGCCATTGGCTCTGGCCGCACCTATGCCCTGGGTGCGATGTTCGCGGCCTGGGACAAAGCCAAGTCGGCGCGCGAGCTGGTCGATTGCGGCGTGCGCGCCGGCTGCGAATTCGACAAGAACTCGGCTGGGCCGATCAAGGCCCACACCATGAAATTGAAAGGTTGAAACTGCCATGGCGCTGAACGATGTGCGCACCACCGCGGCCGGTACTGCGGCCGCCGATGCCGGCGCCGCTGCGCTTGAATTCGACCTGCTGGTCCTGGGCGCCGGCCCGGGCGGCTATTCGGCCGCTTTTCGCGCCGCTGATCTGGGCCTGAAGGTCGGCATCGTCGAGCGCTATGCCACGCTTGGCGGCGTCTGCCTCAATGTCGGCTGCATCCCCAGCAAGGCACTGCTGCATGTGGCCGCGGTGATGGACGAGGTCAGGCACTTCGCCGATCTTGGTGTGGCATTCGCCGCACCTCAGCTCGATTTGCCCAAACTGCTGGGCCACAAGAACAAGGTGGTGGGCAAGCTCACCACGGGCCTGGCGGCCATGGCCAAGATGCGCAAGGTGACGGTGCTGCGCGGTGTTGGCAGCTTTGTCGATGCCCACCATGTGTTGATCGAGGCCACCGATGGGCCGGCGCAAGCCAAGACGGGCAGTGCGCAGACGGTGGCCTTCAAGCAATGCGTCATTGCCGCGGGCTCGCAGGCCGTGCGCCTGCCCTTCTTGCCGGCTGATGAGCGCATCATCGATTCCACCGGGGCGCTCGAGCTGCGCCAGTTGCCCAAGAAGATGTTGGTCATCGGCGGCGGCATCATTGGCCTGGAGATGGGCACGGTGTACTCCACCCTGGGCGCGCGCCTGGATGTGGTCGAAATGCTCGACGGCTTGATGCAGGGCGCCGACCGCGACCTGGTCAAGGTCTGGCAGAAGATGAATGCCGCGCGCTTTGATCGCATCCTGCTGAAGACGAGAACCGTGGGCGCCGAGGCCACGCCCGAGGGCATCAAAGTGCAGTTCGAGGGCCTGGACGGCACACGCAGCGAGGGTTTGTACGATCTTGTGCTGCAGGCTGTTGGCCGAATTCCCAATGGCGGCAAGATCGGTGCCGACAAAGCCGGCGTGCAGGTGTCAGACCGTGGTTTCATCCCGGTCGATGTGCAAATGCGCACCAACGTGCCCCACATCTTTGCCATTGGCGATGTCGTGGGCCAGCCCATGCTGGCGCACAAGGCCGTGCACGAGGCCCACGTTGCTGCTGAAGTGGCGGCCGGCACGCAGTTCGGTGATGCCGTGCTGGCCAAGTCGCAATTCGATGCCCGTGTCATCCCCAGCGTGGCCTACACCGACCCTGAAGTGGCCTGGGTGGGCCTCACCGAAGACGAGGCCAAGGCCCGCGGCATTGCGGTGAAAAAGGGCCTCTTCCCTTGGTCCGCCTCTGGTCGCGCCATCGCCAATGGCCGTGATGAGGGTTTCACCAAATTGCTCTTCGATGCCCGCCCGGATGGCGGCCATCGCATCCTGGGTGGCGGCATCGTCGGCACCCATGCCGGCGACATGATTGGCGAGATCGCCTTGGCCATCGAAATGGGCGCCGACGCGGTGGACATCGGCAAGACCATTCACCCGCACCCCACTTTGGGCGAGAGCATCGGCATGGCGGCCGAGGTGGCGCACGGCAGTTGCACCGACCTGCCGCCACCCAGGCGCTGATCACGCCGCCCGTGCGTCACCCGGGCACCCCCCGTTCACGGGGGGCGCGGAATTTTTCTGCCGCAACGACCTGTATCGCCGTGTAAACATCCTGTTCCAATTGGGAGCACGAGTTACACGATCAGGCGTCATCCTGGTCAGATCAGGGCGGTGAGAGATGCATTGTTGGACCATAGAGGCGAGGCACTCAGCCCCTGGATTGAGTGCCAAAGTGCGCCGCACAAAGGTTTACGGATGAGCCGCCGTCGGTCCGTCTTTCAAGCTGCGGTGACCCTGCACACCCGGCTCAAGCGAACACTTGTATGTGTCGTGGTGGCTTGCCTGCTCGCGGCCGTGGCCGTGCAGCTTGGCATGGCCCGTGAAGCGACCTACCTTCAGGCGACGCAATTGGCCAAGGACCATGGCCGACAGATCGAGCTTTTGCTTGAGCGCGGCTCGGCAGCATCGGCGCGCCGAGATGCCCTCTTGCAGAACTACTTTGATGAGCACCGTTTGCTGCGCCTGGAGCTGAGAGACGGCGGTGCGACGCCGGTCTTCAGCCGTGCCGCGCCCGCGACAGCGTCGACCATTTGGCAGGTGGTGCAAGGCCTGCTTCATGCCCAGACGCCCGTGGTGGATTGGCCATTGCGTGCACGCGGCGCTTCGGTGTCGTCCGCTCAGCTGCGCATTGAGCCGCCCATGGCTGAATTGAGGAGCTTGCAGACACAGGCCATTGCGCGCTTCACGTTGTGGATGGTGGCAGTCTCAGGTGTCATTCTCATGCTCGGAAATTGGGCCTTGCGCAAGGTGCGAACGCAGGTCGCCGAGACGAGTGCGCGCGCCATTCGCGCCGCGGCCGACGAAGCCAGCGCGCGTCAGTTGCAGGCCATTCGAAGCTCGCCAACCCAGCCGCCGGCTGCCCTTGCCATAGCGCCGCGGTATTTTGTGGACGAGCTGGCGCGCCTGGAGCTGGCCCTGTCGTCGCAAGGTGAGGAGCTTGAAGCCATGCGTCGCATGGCCTATGTAGACGCCTTGACCGGCTTGCCCACACGGCGACAGGTCATGTCTGAGTTCGAGATCTGGCTGGAAGGTGCCGATGCCTGGCCGGCGGCCTGCTTGTTGCTGCTGCGCGTGCGCGATCTCGAAGGTGTAAACCGGCGCACCGGCCATGCGGGCGCCAATCAGGTGCTGCAGGCCGTCGCCAAGGTCGTGCAAACGGCTGCAGCGTCGGTCGAAGGCACTGCTTTTGGCCGACTCAATGGCTCCGATTTCGCCTTGCTCATGCCACGCAAAGGCGTGGCCAGGCAGACGGCTTCGGGCCTGCTTTCGGCAGCGCGCCAGGTGCTGATCAACATTGATCCAGCCGGTGGCTTGGCCCTGGGGGCCGTCGATCTGCAAGGCCCGATCAGCACCAAGCAGGCCATGGCCCTGGCCGATGAAGTCCTGGCCAATGCCGAAGCCGATGCGCTCTTTGCCTTTGCGGTGGCCAGCAATGCCAGCGAAAAACTGGCCTTTGGCGATTCGGTCTGGCAGTTCCGCCTGGCCGACGCCTTGGCCCACCGGCGCACCGTGTTGGCCGGCTACCCGCTGTGCGGCCGCGATGGCCGTGTGTTGCACCTGGATTGCCCCATGCGCGTGCAGTTCGAAGTGGGCGGCCCCTATGAATCGGCCTGGCGCTGGTTGGCCCTGGCCGCGCGTGGCAGATTGAGTGCCGAGATCGACCTGCGGGTGGTGCAGATGGCGCTGGAGGCCATCCTTCATGACGGCCAGGCGCGCTGCGTCAACATTGCCGCGCAGTCGTTGGCTTCGAGCGAATTCATGCTCAAAGTGATGCGCGAGCTGGAAGCTGCACCGAGTGCGGCCAAACACTTGCTCATCGATCTGCCCGAAGCCCTGGCCCTGGACCGACCGGCCCTGGTGCACGAAGCCACACGGCGCTGGCGTCCCATGGGTGTGCGCGTGGCGCTGGAGCACGCCGGCGAAAATTTGGCGCGCATCGATCATCTCAATGGCCTCGGCATGGACAGTGTGCGCATCGATGGCCGTTACTTTCTCGGCCTGACCGGCGCGAATTCAGGCAATGTGCGGCGTCACCTGCAAGCTGCAGTGAAGCTGGCGCACGATGCGGGCTTGAAGATCACCGCCGAAGGGCTGACGGCCACTGGTGATCTGGCCTTGGTGTGGGCCATGGGCTTTGATGGCGCCACCGGCCCGGCGGTGCTCAAGCGCCATCAATCGATGTCGCTGCAGTGAAAGCTGAAGTCGCCACTGCGGCGGCAATCGAAGTAGTGCTGCAAGGTGATGCGCACGGTGCGAAAGGCGATCTCGTCCCAGGGCACCTCATGCTCATGGAACAGCCGCGCCTCTATGGTTTCGGGGCCGGGATCCAGATGGGTGTCGAGCATGGCAGCTCGGTAGAACAGGTGCACCTGGCCGACACGAATGACATTGAGCATGGTGAACAGGCCTTGCAGCTCGATGCGCGCGCCGGCCTCCTCGATCGTCTCGCGCAGGGCGCCATTGGCCACCGATTCACCCAGCTCCATAAAGCCCGCCGGTAGCGTCCATTTGCCATACCGCGGCTCGATGTTGCGGCGGCACAGCAGCACCTGCTCGCCCCATACAGGGATGGTGCCAACGACATTGAGCGGGTTCTCGTAATGGATCTCGCCGCAACCCGCGCACATGGCGCGCTCGCGGTTGTCGTCACTGGGTATGCGGTAGTCCACGGCGCTGCCACATTGGCGGCAATGCTTGATGCGGCGCGTGGTGAGCATGGTGGCTGCAAAGTGTAGCGGGGCCCATGGCATCATCGCCGGCTCGACTGTTTCTACACGCCCTGGAGTCCTCTGCAATGAGTTTTGTCATCGCCCCCGCCCCTCAAGCCAGCCTGCCCGTCGTGGGTGGCGGCGAGTTCGCCGTGCGCCGCATTTACTGTGTCGGCCGCAACTACGCCGAGCATGCGCAAGAGATGGGTTTCACCGGGCGTGAACCGCCGTTTTTCTTCCTCAAACCCTCGGACGCCACTTTGGCGGTGGCCGATGGCAGCACAGGTGAGGTGGCCTACCCCCCGTTGACGAAAAACTTTCATCATGAAATCGAGCTGGTGGTGGCCATAGGCAAAGCTGGGCGCGACATCGCCGTGGCCGATGCGGCGTCTCACATCTGGGGCTATGGCATTGGCCTGGACATGACCCGCCGCGATCTGCAGGGCGACATGAAAAAGCTCGGCCGGCCCTGGTGCATAGGCAAGGCCTTTGACGAGTCTGCGCCCATGGGCCCGCTGCACGCCATCGCCAGCACGGGCGAGCTGAGCAAGGGTGCCATCACGCTGCAGGTGAATGGCCAGTTGCGGCAAAAGGGCGATCTGTCGGAGCTGATCTGGAATGTTGCCGAGACCATCTCCACGCTGTCTCAAGCCTGGACCTTGCAGCCCGGCGACCTGATCATGACCGGCACACCTGCAGGCGTGGCGGCGGTGGTGCCGGGCGATGTCATGGAGGGCTCGATTGACGGGTTAGGCACCCTGCGTGTCAAGGTGAAGTGATTGACCTGCAAGCGCGCACGGAAACCAGCATGAAGCTCTACAACTACTTCCGCTCCTCGGCCTCCTACCGTGTCCGCATTGGTCTGGCCCTGAAGGGCCTGGACTATGAGTACATCCCGGTTCACATCGCCAAGAAGGAGCAGTTCGGCCCGGACTACTCAGCCATTTCGGCCTCGCGCCTGGTGCCCTTGCTGGAGGACGGCGAGATCAGGTTGACGCAGTCCCTGGCCATCCTGGAGTACCTGGATGAAACCCACCCCAATCCGCCCTTGTTGCCAGCCGATGCCCTGGGCCGAGCCCGGGTGCGTGCGCTGGCGCTGGACATCGCCTGCGAGATCCACCCGCTGAACAACCTCAAGGTGCTGCGCCACCTGGTGGGCCCCATGCATGTGGCCGAGGCCGACAAGGACGCCTGGTACCGCCATTGGGTGGAGACGGGGCTGGAGGTCGTCGAGCGCCAATTGGCCGCGTCACCTGCGCGCTATTGCCATGGTGATTTTCCAAGCATTGCCGATTGCACGCTGGTGCCGCAGATCTTCAACGCGCAGCGCTTCAAGTGCCAGACCGGCCATGTGCCCCATGTGATGCGTGTGTTCGAGACCTGCATGGCCCTGCCGGCCTTCGATGCCACCCAGCCGTCGAAATGCCCGGATGCCGAGTGAGCTGAGCAGCACCTGGTTGCGGCCCGAGTGGGTAGCACCTGCGGGCGTGATGGCCATCATGAGCACGCGCCTGGGCGGCGTGAGTCAGGCGCCCTTTGACAGTTTGAACTTGCGTCCAACGCAACTGCGCGGCCAGGCCCAGGATGAAGCCGAGGCGGTGCTGGAAAACCAGCGACGCTTCGCTGCCGCGATGCAGGCTCAGCCGGTGTGGCTGGATCAGGTGCATGGTGCCGAGGTGCTGCGCCTGAGCGGCGCATCGGCGCATCAGCAGACGCCATTGCCCCGCGCCGACGCCAGCGTCACCACCGTGCCCGGCCTGGCCTGCACCGTGCTTGTGGCCGATTGCCTGCCCGTGTTGCTGTGCAGTCTGGACGGTCGTGCCGTGGCTGCGGCGCATGCCGGCTGGCGCGGCCTGGCCAGCGGCGTGCTGGAACACAGCGTGGCGGCACTGTGTGACGCCGCCGGCTGCTTGCCTAGACAAGTGCTGGCCTGGCTGGGCCCGTGCATAGGCCCGCGGCAATTTGAGGTGGGCGGCGAGGTACTGCAGGCCTTTGGGCTTGAACCCGCGGGCCCGCTCAGTGCGCACTTTCTGCGGCGCGACCGGGCCGACGGCGCAGCGCGCTGGCTGGCTGACCTGCCTGGCCTGGCGCGTGACCGCCTGATGTGTGCCGGTGTGCAGCAGATCAGTGGCGGCGCCTGGTGCACGGTCGAAGACCGCTCAAGGTTTTTCTCCTTCCGCCGCGATGGCCGGGCCGGCCCCACGGGCCGCATGGCCGCAGGCATCGCCATTCGGCGCGACATCTGAGTCCGCCGTCGGCGCAGCGCTGGTCGCCGGTGTCGCCTCGGCCCGGTGCCGCGCGCGGCGGCGCATGGGCGTGCCCATGATGTAGAGCACGATGGCCAGCGGCAGTGCGCCGTACAGCAGCAGGGTGAACAGGGCGCCCAGCAGTGAGCCCCGGCTGGAAATCGCTTCCGCCAGGGCCATCAAGGCCACGACAAACACCCAGGCAAAGGCAACAATGTACATTTCGTATTATGGTACGTACTATCGCTTAACGAAAAGAGTGTCATGCTCTGGTAAGCTAGCGAGCGTACAAGGTGAACCATTGCACACCGCAGCACATTGCGGTGAGGCGCCCTCGAAGGAGACATGAATGAAGCCGCAGCCCTCCATGCCCGCATTCGACGCTTTTTCCCCGCAGGCAAAAGCACAGGCCCAGGCCATGGGCGCAGCGATGACCGAGGCCATGCAGACCATGACCGGGCTGAGCCTGCCGATGGCCGCGCTGGGCCAACTGCAGGCCGACTACATGGCCCAGGCCACGCAGATGTGGAACGGCTCGCTGGCCGCATTCAGCGGGGCTGCCACCGACAGCAAACCGATTGTCGACAAACGTTTCGCCAACGAAGCCTGGGCCAAGAACCCGGCCGCGGCGATGGCGGCGCAAGCCTATTTGCTCAATGCCCGCACCTTGATGCAAATGGCCGATGCGGTGCAAGGCGATGCCAAGACCAAGGCGCGCATCCGCTACGCCGTGCAGCAATGGGTCGATGCCGCCAGCCCCGCCAATTGCCTGGCGACCAACCCCGAGGCCCTGAACAAGGCGCTGCAAACCCGCGGTGAGAGCATCGCCCAGGGCATGCAGCTGCTGCTGCAGGACATCGGCCAGGGGCACATGTCGCAGACCGACGAGAGCGCCTTCGAGGTGGGCCGCAATGTGGCCACCAGCGAGGGCGCCGTGGTGTTCGAAAACGAGCTCTTCCAGCTCATCGAGTACAAATCGCTAACGGGCAAGGTGTACGAGCGGCCCATGCTCTTCGTGCCGCCCTGCATCAACAAGTACTACATCCTCGATCTGCAGCCCGAGAACTCGGTCATCCGCTACACCGTCGAGCAAGGCCACCGGGTTTTCGTGGTCAGTTGGCGAAACCCGGATGAATCCCTGGCGGACAAGACCTGGCATGACTACATCGAAGGCGGCCCCATCAAGGCCATCGAAGTGGTGCAGTCCATCAGCGGCCAGAAGGCCATCAACACCCTGGGCTTTTGCGTCGGCGGCACCCTGCTGGCCACCGCCTTGGCAGTGTTGGCGGCACGAGGTGAGCAGCCGGCGCACTCGGTCACCCTGCTTACCACCTTGTTGGATTTCACCGAGACCGGTGTGCTCGACGTCTTTGTTGACGAGCCCTCGATCAAGCTGCGTGAGATGACCATTGGCGCCGAGGCGCCGCAGGGCCCAGGCCTGCTCAAGGGCAAGGAGCTGGCCACCACTTTCAGCTTCCTGCGCCCGAACGATCTGGTGTGGAACTACGTTGTCGGCAACTACCTCAAGGGCGAGGCGCCACCGCCCTTTGACCTGCTGTACTGGAATGGCGACTCCACCAACCTGCCGGGCCCGATGTACTGCTGGTACATGCGCCACATGTATCTGCAAAACGAGTTGAAGATGCCCGGCAAGCTCACCGTCTGCGGTGAACGCGTGGACCTTGGGGCGATCAAGGCGCCGGTGTTCATCTACGCCTCGCGCGAGGACCACATCGTGCCCTGGGACGCGGCCTACCGATCCACCGCCTTGTTCAAGGGCAAAAAGCAATTCGTGCTGGGTGCCTCAGGCCACATCGCTGGCGTCATCAACCCCGCCACCAAGAACAAGCGCAGCCACTGGGTGGACACCAGCGATGACAAGCTGCCCGCCAAGGCGCAAGATTGGCTCGCTGGGGCGGCTGAGCAGCCAGGCAGTTGGTGGCCGCAGTGGTCGGCCTGGCTCCAGCCCCAGGGCGGCAAACAGATCGCGCCGGTCAAAACCTATGGCAACCGGCAGTACAAAGTCATCGAAGCGGCGCCCGGGCGCTACGTCAAGCAAAAGGCCTGACCCGGCGGTCGAGCCGACAGCCACTGCGCCCAAGCGCCTGAGCGACACGAGCGCTTAGTCCGCCCACCGAAGGTCGCATTCACCACCCCGACCTCCACCCATTGCAACCTCACAGGAGACCCTCATGAGCACAGACATCGTCATCGTCGCCGCCGCCCGCACAGCCGTCGGCAAATTCGGCGGCAGCCTGGCCAAGACCGCAGCGCCCGAGCTGGGGGCGGCCGTCATCAAGGCCTTGCTGGCGCGCACGGGCCTCACCGGCGAGCAGATTGGCGAGGTCATCCTCGGCCAGGTGCTTACCGCCGGCTCGGGCCAGAACGCCGCACGCCAGTCGGTCATCAAATCAGGCCTGCCGCACGCCGTGCCGGCCATGACCATCAACAAGGTGTGTGGCTCGGGCCTGAAGGCCGTGATGCTGGGCGCACAGGCCATCCGCGATGGCGACAGCGAAATCATCATCGCCGGCGGCCAGGAGAACATGAGCCTGGCGCCCCATGTGCTGCAGGGCTCACGCGACGGCCAGCGCATGGGCGACTGGAAGATGATCGATTCCATGATCACCGACGGCCTGTGGGATGTGTACAACCAATACCACATGGGCATCACCGCCGAGAACGTCGCCAAGCAATTTGGCATCACGCGCGAGCAGCAGGACGCCCTGGCCCTGGCCTCGCAGATGAAGGCCGCTGCGGCGCAAGAGGCCGGTCGCTTCACCGACGAGATCGTGCCGGTGAGCCTGGCGCAAAAGAAGGGCGATCCCATCATCTTTGCCGCCGATGAGTTCATCAACAAAAAGACCAGCGCCGAGGCCCTGGCTGGCCTGCGCCCGGCCTTTGACAAGGCCGGCAGCGTGACGGCGGGCAATGCCTCGGGCCTGAACGACGGCGCGGCTGGCGTCATCCTGATGAGCGCGGCCAAGGCCGCAGCTTTGGGGCTGAAGCCGCTCGCTCGCATTGCCAGTTATGCCAGCGCCGGCCTTGATCCGGCCACCATGGGCATGGGCCCGGTGCCGGCCTCACAGCGCGCGCTGCAACGCGCCGGCTGGAAGGCGGCCGATCTGGATCTGCTGGAAATCAACGAGGCCTTTGCTGCCCAGGCCTGTGCCGTGCACCAGCAAATGGGTTGGGACACGAGCAAGGTCAATGTCAACGGCGGCGCCATCGCCATCGGCCACCCCATCGGCGCCTCCGGCTGCCGCATCCTGGTCACGCTGCTGCACGAGATGCAAAAGCGCGATGCAAAGAAGGGCATTGCCTCGCTGTGTATAGGCGGCGGCATGGGCGTGGCCTTGACGGTCGAGCGCTGAACGCATTCAATCCAGCACCACCCCCACAACACCCTTCAGGAGACTTGAACATGTCCAAAAAAGTTGCGTACGTCACCGGCGGCATGGGCGGCATTGGCACCGCCATCTGCCAGCGCCTGCACAAGCAGGGCTTCGTCGTCATCGCCGGCTGCGGGCCCAGCCGTGATTTCAAAAAGTGGCTGGATGAGCAAACGGCGCTGGGCTACAGCTTCGCCGCCTCGGTCGGCAATGTTGCCGATTGGCAGTCCACGGTGGATGCCTTCAGCAAGGCTGTGGCCGAGCACGGCGCCATCGATGTGCTGGTGAACAACGCGGGCATTACCCGCGACCGCATGTTCCTGAAGATGACGCCCGAGGACTGGAAGGCGGTGATCGACACCAACTTGAACAGCATGTTCAACGTCACCAAGCAAGTGGTGCCGGGCATGGTGGAAAGAGGCTGGGGCCGCATCATCCAGATCTCATCGGTGAACGGCGAAAAAGGCCAGGCCGGCCAGACCAATTACTCTGCCGCCAAGGCCGGCATGCACGGCTTCACCATGGCTCTGGCGCAAGAGGTGGCGAGCAAGGGCGTGACGGTCAACACCGTCAGCCCGGGCTACATCGGCACCGACATGGTCCGCGCCATCAAGCCCGAAGTGCTGGAGAAGATCATCGCCACCATCCCGGTCAAGCGCCTGGGCACGCCGGACGAGATCGGTTCGATCTGCGCCTGGCTGGCCGGTGACGATTCGGGCTTCACCACGGGTGCAGATTTCTCCTGCAATGGTGGGCTGCACATGGGTTGAGCGGCTGCGCCGCTCAACCCTGCGGGTGTCCGTTGGGCTCCCCCAGCCCCCTCCGCGAGGGGGCTCCAGTCAGTTGAACGAAGGGGCCGGCTTTGCCGGCCCTTCTCATTCAACGACGCCGCTGAGGAAGTACTTGATAACGCCCTTGGCCACAAAGCCCAGCAGGCCGAAGCCCAGCGCCAGGAAGAGTACGAAGGTGCCCATACGACCGGCCTGGGACTCGCGTGCCAACTGGAAGATGATGAACACCATGTAGAGCATGAAAGCCGTCACCCCGAAGGTGAGGCCGAACCAGGCGATCTGCTCTTCGCTGTAGCCGAACATCGGTGAGGCCGACGCCGCGCTCAGGGCCGATCGGGCAGGTCGCCCACCCTGACCAGGTCGCGGTAGGCATGCCAGCTGGCGTGGGCCAGCCAGGGCGCCACCACGATCAGCCCCAACAGGCCGGTGAGCATGCCCAGCACCGTCAACCCCATCAGCAGGCCGGCCCACAGCGCCATCGGCAGCGGATGGGACTGCACTACCCGCCAGCTGGTGAGCACGGCGGCCATCACGCCAACCTCACGGTCAAGCAACAGGGGGATGGCCACCACGCTGCTGGCAAACACCGGCGCGGCCGTCAAGGCCCCGAGCAGCAGCCAGATCTCGAACAGGTGCGAATGGTCGTTGAGAACCACTACCCGGATGAAGTCGATCGGCGTGCGCACCGGTATCGGCGCAAACCCGGTGATCAGCGATGCCGATGTCAACACCCAGCCGATGCCGGCAAAAGCCAGCAGTACGCCGAAAATCACCAGCCGACCCTCGGGCCGCCAGGCCGCCACCACCACGGCCAGATCGGCGCGCTGGCCCCGCTCGAGCGCACGGCTGATGGCGTAAAGCCCGGTGGCCAGCAGCGGGGCCACCAGCAGGAAGCCGGTGAAAGCGCCTGCCAGCAGCCAGAAGCGGTCGCGCGCCAGCGCGATCAATGCCGCGCCGAAGGCGGCCAGTGCCAGACCATGCAGCAGACCCGGCAAGGGGCAGCGCACCAGGTCGCGCCAGCCACGCGCCAGCCAGCCCAGCGGCCGCAGCACCGGGATGTTGCGGACGCCGAAGCGGCGGGATTCAAGCAGGGCAGGGCGGTCGCGCATGGGGTCGGGCAAGCCCCGCATCTTGCGGACGCAGTGACCCATCGATTTTGATCAAAGACAAGTCGAAGCCAGGTTCAGGGCTCGAGGCGGATGCCCTTTTCACGGATCAGGCGCGCCCACCGTGCTTGTTCCCGCAGGGTGAAGAGGGCCACCTCCTCGGGTGTGCTGGGGATCAGCGCCAGCGCCAAACCGTCGAAGCGCGCCTTCATGGCAGGGTCTTTCAGGATCCGGGTCACCTCGGTATTGAGCCGCGCCACGACAGCGGCCGGCGTGGCCTTGGGCACCACCATCGCAAACCAGATGCCCGTCTCGTAGCCCGGGTAGCCCGATTCGGCAATCGTCGGCACGCCGGGCAGCAAGGCCAGGCGCTGGGTGCCGGTCAGGCCCAGGGCGCGCAGCTTGCCGGCCTTGATGTGGGGATGGGACGTCAGCACCACGTCAAACATCACCTGCACCTGGCTACCCAGCAGGGCAGTGAGCGCCGGCGCGCTGCCGTTGTAGGGCACATGGGTCATCTCGATGCCGGTGGCCACCTTGAACAGCTCACCGGCCAGGTGCAGCGGGTTGCCATTGCCGACCGACGCGAAATTGAGCGAGTCCGGCTTGGATTTGGCCAGTTCGACAAAACCCTTGAGGGTGGTGACCGGCAGCTCGGCCGGCACCACCATCACCAGCGGCGACGACGCCAGCATGCTGACCCCGGCGAAATCGGCCTTGGGGTTGTACGGCAGCCGGCTGTAGAGCAGCGGATTGACCGCCAGGCTGGCCGAACTGCCCATGAACAGCGTGTGGCCGTCTGCGGGCGATTTGGCCACGGCATCGGCGCCGATGATGGTGTTTCCGCCGGGCTTGTTTTCCACCACCACCGGCTGGCCCAGGGCACGGCCCAGCGGCTCGGCGATGGCACGCGCCAGTTGATCGGTCGATCCCCCGGCGGCATAGGGCACCACCAGCTTGACAGGCTTGACCGGGTAGGTCTGGGCCTGCACCAGCGTGGCAGCCAGCGCCGTCAGTGCCAGGCACCAGGCGCGGCGGCCTGGACGCTTCAGTTTGGATGTCAAGGGGCGGTTCCTCGGGTAAAGGGTGGCGTTGCGGTTTGAACGCCTGGCTGCCAGTATCAGGCCAGCAGCCGCTGCGCCGCCTGGCGCAGGCAGTCGTCGCTGCCATCGGCCAGTGCCACGCCCTGGGCCTGGTCCAGCCCGGCGTAGTGCCGGTCCATGGACCGGTTGTAGAGCGGGTCGTAGTGGTCGCGCATCATCTGCCCAAACACTTCGGCCCAGGCGCCGGCACGCGCCAACGCCTGCCACTGCAGCACCGTCTCGCGCCCGCGCAGCGCTGCCAGGCCATCGAGCAGGCCGCAGAAGGCCTCGGGCCGGTCGGCGAAGAAACCGTAGTCCTCCAGCAGCAATTGCACCCGGGCCGCATCGCCCATGTCCACCCGCAGTACCTGGCGGGTGGCATGCATCCGTGCGATGAGCGCATCGGGCACCTGCAGGCGGCCGATCTTCTTGCTTTCGCTCTCCACGTACACCGGCCGGGCCGGGTCGAGCAGGCGCAGGGCCTGCCAGAGCCGGGAGTCGAAGCATTTCTGGGTGGGTTGCGGCCTGTCAGGCAGACCGCCCAGGATCGACCCGCGGTGCCGGGCCAGGGCCTCGAGGTCAAGCACCTGCGCGCCCTCGGTGGCCAGGGCCTGCAACAGGCGGGTCTTGCCGCTGCCGGTGCGGCCGGCCAGCACCCGGAAGTCAAAGCGCGCCGGCCAGTCAGCCAGGTCCTGGCGCACCACCGCCCGGAAACCCTTGTAGCCGCCAGCCAGCTTGGCGGTGCGAAAGCCGATCTGGTCCAGGAACCAGGCCAGCGCGCCCGAGCGCTGGCCGCCACGCCAGCAGTAGACCAGGGGCCGCCAGTCGCGCGGCTTGTCGGCGATCCAGCGGTCGAGGTGGTCGGCGATGTTGCGGGCGACCATCGCCGCACCCAGCTTGCGTGCCTCCAGCGACGAGGTCTGGACATAGAGGGTGCCGACCACGCGGCGCTGCTCGTCGTCCAGCACCGGCCAGTTGATTGCGCCAGGCAGGTGGTCCTCGGCAAATTCGGCCGGCGACCGGGCGTCGATGACCGTATCGAAGCCGGCCAGGCCGGCAGCCGACTCGGCGGCGGTGATGCTGCGCAAGGCCATCTCAGCGCAACGGTGCTGCCGCGTCGAGCAATTCGGATTCGATCTGCAACTGGGCCCGGGTCTGCTGCAAGGCCGGGCCGTCGACCAGGAAGGTGTCCTCGACCCGCTCGCCCAGCGTCGTCACCTTGGCCAACTGCAGATTGATGTTGTGGCGCGCCAGCACCCGGGCGATGGCATAGAGCAGGCCGGACCGGTCGCTGGTGCTGACCGACAGCAGCCAGCGCTGGGCCCGCTCATCGGGCCGCAGCGAAACCCGGGGCGTGATCGGGAAGGACTTGACCCGCCGTGAGACCCGGCCCCGCTTGGGGTCGGGCAGCGGGCCGTCGCTCTGCAATGCCAGCACCAATTGGGTCTCGATCAGCGAGATCAGGTCGCGGTAGCTGCCGACATCGGCCGCTTCGCATTGCGGATGGATCACCTGGAAGGTGTCCAGCGCAAAGCCGGTGCGGCTGGTGTGGACCTTGGCGTCCTGGATCGAGAAGCCAGCGCCGTCGAAATAGCCGCAGATCCGCACGAACACGTCCGCCCGGTCGGGTGCATAGACCAGCACCTGCAGGCCGTCGCCCACCGGGCTGGGCCGGGCCCGCACCACGGCCTGCGGCGGGTCGATGTGGCGCCAAAGCACGCGCGCATGCCAGGCGATCTCACTGGCGTCGTGGCGGGCAAAGTAGCTCAGCTCCAGGGTCTTCCACAGCGGCCCTTCGGTGCCAGGCAGGGCGCTGTGCAGGGCCAGGATCTGGCGTGCCTCCTGCCGGCGCGCTTCCAGGTCGGCATCCAGGTTGGGCTTGGCACCGCCCAGGGCGCGCAGGGTGATGCGGTAGAGATCCTCGAGCAGCTTGCCCTTCCAGGCATTCCAGACCTTGGGGCTGGTGCCGCGGATGTCGGCCACCGTCAGCAGGTAGAGCGCGGTCAAGCGCCGCGCATCGCCCACCAGGTCGGCAAACTTGCGGATCACGTCAGGGTCGGAGAGGTCTTCCTTCTGCGCCACTGTGCTCATCCTGAGGTGCTGGCGCACCAGAAATTCACACAGCGCGGCGTCTTCCCGCTCTATGCCATGGTCGCGGCAGAAGCGCCGCACCTCGGTTGCGCCCAGGTCGGAGTGGTCGCCACCACGGCCCTTGGCCACATCGTGGAACAGCGCGGCCACGTAGAGCACCCAGGGCTTGTCCCATTCGCTGGCCAATTGCGAGCAGAAGGGGTACTCGTGGGCATGTTCAGGGATGAAGAAGCGCCGCACATTGCGCAGCACCATCAGGATGTGCTGGTCCACCGTGTAGACATGAAACAGATCGTGCTGCATGCGGCCGACGATGCGCCGGAAGACCCACAGGTAGCGCCCCAGCACCGAGGTCTGGTTGAGCAGCCGGAAGGCATGCGTGATGCCCTGGGGCTGGCGCAGCAGGTCCATGAACAGCTCGCGGTTGAACGGGTCACGCCGGAAGCTGCCGTCCATCACCTCGCGCGAGTTGTAAAGCGCGCGCATGGTGCGCGCCGAAAAACCCTTGATGCCTGGCGTCTGCTGGAACACCAGGAAAGTCTCCAGGATGGCATGCGGGTTGACAGTGTAGAGATCGTCGCGCACCACCTCCAACATGCCGGCGCGGTCGAAAAAACGGGCGTTGATCTGGCGCATCGGCGCGGTCTCGCTGGCGTTGATGCGCTCCTCGATGTTGAGCATCAGGATCTGGTTGAGCTGGGTCACCGCCTTGGCGGCCCAGTAATAGCGGTGCATCAGCACCTCGGACGAGCGCTGGGCCCGGCTGCTGAGGTAGCCGAAGCTGTCAGCCACGGCGGTCTGCAGGTCGAACACCAACCGGTCTTCGCGCCGCCCGGCCACCGCATGCAGGCGCGCCCGGATCAGACGCAGCGTGCCCTCGTTGCGCTGCAGCTGCTTGACCTCAAACGGTGTGATCAGACCATTGGCGGCCAGTTCGGCCCAGTTGCGTCCCAGGCCGGCGGCGCGTGCCACCCAGATCACCACCTGCAGATCGCGCAGGCCCCCCGGGCTTTCCTTGCAGTTGGGCTCTAGCGAGTAGGGCGTGTCCTCATACTTGGTGTGACGCTGGTGCATCTCCAGCGTCTTGGCGCGCAGATAGGCCTTGGCGTCCATCAAGGCCAGGGTTTCGTGCTGAAAGCCGGCAAACAGCTTGCGCGAGCCCACCAGCAGTCGAGACTCCAGCAAGGCGGTCTGCACGGTGACGTCGGCCCTGGCCTCGGCCACACAGTCGGCCACCGTGCGCACCGACGAACCCACCTCCAGGCCGATGTCCCAGCAGGCCGTGATGAAGGCCTCCAGCTTGGCCTTGAGCGGGCTGCCGACCTGGGTGCTGGCGCTCGCCGGCAGCAGCACCAGCACGTCCACATCGCTGTGCGGCAGCAACTCGGCGCGGCCATAGCCGCCCACCGCCACCAGCGCTGCACTGGCCGGCAGACCGACCTGAGCCCACAGCGCGGCCAGGCTGCCGTCGACATGGCGGGTCAGTGCCTTGACCAGCCGGCTGGCGGCCGGCGCACTGGCGCGGCTTTGCAGGAAGTGCCCGATCAGCGCCTGCTTGCCATCGCGAAAATGGCCGCGCAGCAGCGTCAGGTCCAGCGGCGCAGCGGCTGCCGCCGGCGTTTCGGACCGGGTCACGCGTGCCTCAGAGACTGAGAGGATTTCGAGCGTGACCGAGCAACGCCACAAAACGTGCTCGATCTAGACGCAAAGCGCAGCCATAGCCCGGGCTATGGCGAGC
>JAYSSS010000165.1:0-17201 GCA_043720415.1 Ideonella sp. | reverse complement strand
CACGCGGCGCGGCGCCGGCAACCAGCGCTGCACAAAGCTCCACAGGCCCTGCGGCGCGTACTTCAGCACCACCACCAGCACGATGCCAAAGACGATGGTCTCGAAGCTGCCGCTGGTGCCTATGAGTTTGGGCAGCAGCACCTGCAACTGGTCATCCACCAGGCGCACCACGGCCGAGCCGAGGAAGGCGCCCCAGACCTGGCCGACGCCGCCGAGCACGGCGATGAACAGGTATTCGATGCCCTTGCCTATGGAAAACGGCGTCGGGTTGACGGTGCGCTGGAAGTGCGCAAACAGCCAGCCCGACAGCGCCGCCAGCACCGCCGCCAGCACAAACACCACGAGCTTGTAGCGCAGGGTGGAGATGCCCATGGCCTCGGCCATGGTGGCGCCATCGCGCAGCGCCCGTATGGCGCGGCCCGGGCGCGAATCGAGCAGGTGTTTCACCGCCACCGCAGCGGCCAGCGCGAAGATCCAGATCAGCACATGCAGGCCGCGGCCGGTGCCCAGGTCAATACCGAAGAAGTGAATGCTCGGCACGCCCAGCAGGCCGTCGTACTTGCCCAGCCATTCCATGTTGGCCATGCTGTAGTTCAGCGCCAGGCCCCAGGCGATGGTGGCCAGGGGCAGGTAGTGGCCGGACATGCGCAGCGTGATCGCGCCCACCACCACGGCCATGAGGACGGCCAGACTCAAACCCGCCACCAGGCCCAGCCAGGGCGACACGCCCAACTTCACCGCCAAAAAGGCCGAGGTGTAGGCGCCCACGCCCACAAAGGCGGCCTGGCCAAACGATGTCAAACCGGCCACGCCGGTGAGCAGCACCAGGCCCAGCGCCACCAGGGCCGTCAAGCCAATGTGGTTGCTCTGGGTGATCCAGAAATCGGGCACCGGCAAGGCTGGCAGGGCCAGCATCAGCAGGGCGAAGGCGGGGAAGGCCCAACGGCTCAATGATGCACCTGCATGTGGCAACTGCCCGCCATCGAAGCGCGAGGACGGACTCCCGCCGGGCCGCCCCAAGGGAGGCCAGCCCCCTCGGGGGGCAGCGAACGAACGTGAGCGTGGGGGTTCATCTCAATGCTCTTCAACATGCGGGTCGCGCAGCGAGCGCCACAGCAGCACCGGCAGGATGGCGGCGAAGACGATCACCTCCTTGTAGGCGCTGGCCCAGAAAGCGCCAAAGCTTTCCAGCAGGCCCACGCCGATGGCGCCCACCAGGGCCAGGGGATAACTCGACAGGCCAGCGAACACCGCGGCCACGAAACCCTTGAGGCCGATCAAAAAGCCGCTGTCGTAAAACACCGTCGTCGTCGGCCCGATGAGCAGGCCAGACAAGGCGCCGATGAAGGCCGCCACGGCAAACGACAAGCGCCCTGCCCCGGTGCTGGAAATGCCCATCAGCCGCGCGCCCAGGCGGTTGATGGCGGTGGCGCGCAAGGCCTTGCCATACAGCGAGCGCTCGAAAAACAACCACAGCATGACGATCAAGGCCAGCGACGCCGCCAGGATGATCAGCGCCTGGCCAGCGATGTTCAAAGGCCCGAGCGCGAAGCGCTGGTCCCAGAAACTCGGGTTGCGAAAACCTTCCGCGCCAAAGAAATACAGGCCCAGGCCGACCAGGGCGAAATGCACGCCGACCGACACGATCAGCAGCACCAGCACCGAGGCATCGGCCAGCGACTCATAGGCTAAGCGGTAAATCAATGCGCCAAAGGGCGTGACCAAGGCCAGCGTCAACGCCGCCTGCGCCAACAGCGGCCAGCCGCGCGGCGCCGCCCACAGCGCCAGCAACGAGACCGCCACTGGCCAGGCCAAGGTGATGAGCGCGGCGCGCAGCAGGCGTGGCAAGGGCTGCCGGGCGCGCACGCCCTGGGCCAGATCGATCAGCGCCACCGTGCCGGCCAGGATCAACAAGAACCACACCGTGCCTGGCACCTTGCCGGTCTGCAGAATCGCCAGCGTCAGCGCACCAAAGGCGACGTACTCGCCCTGCGGAATGAAGATGACGCGGGTGACGGCAAACAGCAGCACCGTGGCCAGGGCCAAGAGCGCATAGATCGCGCCATTGGTGAGGCCATCGAACGCCAGGATGCTGGCAATGGAGAAGTCCAAGGCTGTCGCCTGTACTGTTTGATTAGGTACCAGGGCGGCTGCCGTCGATCAAGACGGCAGCTTCCACAGTCAACCGGGCTCGTCTGGCCTTATTTCTCGACCACAAACTTGCCGTCGGTCACCTTGAGCAGCACGCCGGTCTCATTGGTGTAGCCCCAATGATCGTCCTTGGTCCAGTTCATCACGCCGTGCGCGAAGACCGTGCGGCCCATGGTTTCGATGGCGTCGCGCAGCGCAGCGCGGAACTCGGGCGTGCCGGGTTTGGCCTTCTTCAGCGCCACAGGCAGGGCTTTTTCCAGCACGATTTGCGCGTCATAGGCATGGCCGGCGAACTGGTTGCGGGTGTTGGGGCCCACGGCCGCTTCGTACTTGGTGACGAAATCGATGGCCACCTTCTTTGACGGGTGGTTGTCGGGCAGTTGTTCGGCGGTCACCGCCGGGCCGGAGACGACGTAGGAGCCTTCGACATCCTTGCCGCCGATGCGCGTCAAATCCGGCGTGGCCGCGGCGTGCGTCTGGTAAATCTTGCCCTTGTAGCCGCGCTCGATCAGCGCCTTGTGCGGCATGGCGGCACCCGAGCCCGAGGCCACCACCAGCATGGCATCGGGGTTGGCCGACACCAGCTTCAGGGCCTGCGGCGTGACGCCGGTGTCGGTGCGGGCAAAGCGCTCGGTGGCGGTGAGCTTGATGCCGGCCTTCTCGGCCTGCGCGGTGATTTCTTTCAGCCACAGCTCGCCATAGGCATCGGTGTAGCCGATGAAGCCGAAGGTTTTGACACCGGTCTTCTTCATGTGCTCGACGATGGGATGGGCCATCACGCTGAAGCCCTGCGGCAGGCGGAACAACCAGGTGTCCTGGCCCGGGGGCACGCCCACGGGCGCGGCGGCCAACTGCACCGTCTTGGCCTCAAACGCGATCGGCGCCATGGCCGCGGCGGTGGCGGTGATGCATGAGCCAATGATCAGATCGACCTTGTCCTCGGTGACAAAACGCCGGGCATTGCTCACGCCCTTGCCGGGATCGGTGGCGTCGTCCAGGATGATGAGGTTGACCTTCTCGCCGGCAATGGTCTTGGGCCAGGTCTTGAACTGGTTCTGCATCGGAATGCCCAGGCCCGAGCCCGGGCCGGTCAGGGCCAGGCTGATGCCGATGTTGATGTCGGCCAGGGCGGGTATGGCCAGCAGGGCGGCGGTGGCCGTGGCCACCAGGGTTTTGATCAAGGTCATTTCAGTGTCTCCTGGATGAAAGGGTTAGGGCGAGCGTGGCAGGCATCAGGAGCACAGCGCCTTGATGTCTTCGGGAACGGGGATGGCCTTGATGCGCTCGGGGTTGGCCGGGTCGCGGACGACGAAGGCGCGGGTCTCGGTGCCCTCGCAGATGAGCTCCTCACCGCGCCGAATCACATGGTGCTGGCGGAAGGTCTTGGCGGCCCAGCTCTCGATGCGGGTGTGCACTTCAACCGTCTCGCCATAGGTGGCTGTCTTCATGAACTTGGTGTGGATCTCCAGCAGCGGCGTGCCGACGATGCCGCGCGTCTTGACCAGCTCGCGCCAGGGCGGGATGCCCATAGCCATGAAAAAGGCCAGCGAGGATTGATCCATCCACTTGCTGAAATTGGGGAAGAAGACGATGCCCGCGGGATCGCAATCGCCAAAGCAGATGTCGACACGCAGGATGTTGGTTTTGCTCATGCCGGATTGTGCGGTGGCGCGATGGGTGAACCTTGCCGCTGGGGAAGGATGAGAAAGGCATCGGCTGCCGGGTTGTCGTGAAGTTGCTCGACCAGCGCAGCGCGGCGGCTGAGCATGGCGCCCTGGTTGATCGAGCCCTTGTCGGTGATTTCGCCATGGTCAATCGACGGCGGATCGATGAGCACATGCCAGCGCACCACGCGATTGGCGCTGCCCGTGCCCTGGCGCCAGACCTCATCGGCCAGGGCTTGAAAGAAGGCGCGCACGCTGGGGTGTTGCAGCACTTGATCCATGGCCAGCGGCTCGGCTTGCGGCGCCGCGGCAATCAAGCGCCGGCATTCATCCGGGCGGGCCACGATGAGGGCGCCGACCTCGTCGCGGTTGATGCCGGTGATCACGGCGTCATGCACACAGGGGTCGCCGGCCATGATGATGCGGGCGCGCAAGGGGCCGACGCTGACAAAGGTGCCGGTGGAGAGTTTGAAATCCTCGGCGATGCGGCCATCGAACATCAGGCCGCGCTGCGGATCATCGGCGTCTATCCACTTGGCCGCGTCACCTGTGCGGTAGAAGCCTTCGTCGTCAAAGGCGGCGGCGGTTTGTTCGGCTGCGCGCCAATAGCCCGGCATGACATTGGGGCCACGAAAGCGCACCTCGGCCTTGTCACCCGTGCTGGCGTCGCGCACGAGCTTGAGCTCCACCCCCGGCACCGGCAGGCCGATGTGGCCCGAGCGCACGTCGGTGCCCACGGCGAAGGTGCAGGTCGGGGCCGTCTCGGTCATGCCCAGGCCGCTGATGATGCGCACGCGCTCGCCCACCGCGGCCTCGCCATGGGCGTGCAGCTTGTCCCACACCGCCTGGCTGAGGCCGGCGCCGGCAAACATGAAGACCTTGCAGCGGCTGAACAGGCGATCACGCAGCAGGCTGTCGTGGTCCATCGCCGCGGTGATTTCATCCAGGCCCTTGGGCACGTTGAAGTACACCGTGGGCGCGATCTCGCG
Source organism: Ideonella sp. (assembly GCA_043720415.1). Taxonomy (GTDB): domain Bacteria; phylum Pseudomonadota; class Gammaproteobacteria; order Burkholderiales; family Burkholderiaceae_C; genus Pseudaquabacterium. The sequence continues at coordinate 12,397 of JAYSSS010000165.1, read as the reverse complement.
CAGGTTGCGCAGGGTCTGCTTGATGCCGGCCGGCGTGGGCCGGCCTTCATCGATGTACAGCGTGCCGCCATTGACGAGCACGATGCCGATGTTGTGGTTGCCGCCAAAGGTGTGGTTCCAGGGCAGCCAATCGACCAGCACCGGTGGCTCCTCGGCCAGGAAGGCCATGCTCTGGCGCAGCATTTGCTGGTTGGCACAAAGCATGCGCTGGGTGTTGATCACGCCCTTGGGCGCCTGGGTCGAGCCCGAGGTGAACAGGAATTTGGCAATGCTGTCGGGGCCCACCTGGGCATGAGCGGCGGCCAGTGTGGCGCCAGGTGTGGCCTGCAGCAGCGCATCGAATGTTTGAAGCGCATGCCCGGCCAGCAGGGCCTGGCTGGACGCGTCGTTTTGGTGTTGGGTGAGAATGATGTGAACGTCGCTTGCCACCGTGGCGGCGATGGCCCTGGCGTAGGCCGGGCCACTGGCAAACACCGCCCCGGGCGTGACCGTGGCCAGGATGTGGCGCAGCTTGCCGAAGTCTTGCGAGATCAGCGAATAGGCCGGCGACACCGGCACAAAGGGCACGCCCGCCCACATCGCCGCCAGGGCCAGCGTCAGGTGCTCCAGGTCGTTGTCGGACAGGATCACCAGCGGCCGCTCGACCGACAAACCCATGTCCAGCAGCGACTGCGCCACAACTTGCACGCGTTGCAGCATCTGCGCGTAGGACAGGCGCAGCCACTCGCCACCACCGGCCACGCTTGGGTCACGCCGCGCGGCCAGGGTGCGCTCGGGGGCGTGCCGGGCCCAGTGCTCAAGGCAATCGGTCAGCCGCTCGGGAAAAGGCAACAGCGTCTCGGTCGAGCGCAGCAGCACGGCGCCATCGGCGCGCTGCTCAATCTGCGCTTGCACGCAGCCACCGACGCTGGCGTGGCGGTAGGTGGCCACGCTCAGCCCTTCACAACCTTGCCGGCGCGGCCTTCGAGAAAGGCACGCAGGCGGTCCTGCGCCTCGGGCGTGCTCTCGGCCACCGCCGCCATCAGCGACTCGGTGAACAGGCCCTCGCTCTGCGCTTGATCGGCGATGCGCGGCAGGGCATGCATCACGGCGAAATTGCTCATGGGCGCATTGCCGGCGATGCGCGTGGCCAGGGCGATGCCCTTGGTCAGGCCTTCGCCATCGCGCACGCGGTACTGCGCCAGGCCGACCTGCAGGCCCTCATCGGCGTCGTAGACGCGGCCGGTGAGCATCAGATCGCTCATGCGCGCCACGCCCATCAGCCGGGTGATGCGGGCCGAGCCACCACCGCCCACAAAGATGCCGCGCTGACCTTCGGGCAGGCCGTAGTAGGCCGAGTCTTCGGCCACACGGATGTGGCATGCGGTGGCCAGCTCCAGGCCACCACCCACCACCGCGCCGTGCAGCACCGCCACCACCGGCACGCGGCCAAATTGGATGGCATCGAAGGCGGCGTGCCACATGCGTGAGTGCAACACAGCGCTGCCGATGTCGCGCTCCACCAGCTCGGCCAGATCAAGCCCGGCGCAGAAGTGCGCGCCCTCGCCGCTAACGACCGCGGCGCGCGCACTCTCGGGCAGGCTGATGAAGCAGGTGTGCAGTTGCTGGATCAGCGTGTCGCTGATGGCATTGCGCTTGGCCGGGCGGTTCAGCCGCACATGCACCACGGCCTGGGCCTGGGTGATCTGCAGCAGGTGCAGCGCCGACAGCGGGCCAGGCACGGGGGTAAATTCTGAAGTCATCAAGGCACCTTGAGCAAGGCGCGAAGATAGTTCAAGACTTGAACTTGATGATGAGGGCAAACCCGGAGACGAGGTTGCTGAATCTATTCGATAAAAAGTTGCACTTGGTCGCGGACACAGAGTCCAGTTTGATTCTCGGAGTGAATCAATTTGACCATGCCTCGCGCGTGGCGGCTCGTCTACAACCTGGCGGTTCGCAACTTGCGGGCCACAAACAAAACGGAGCGCCTGAGCGCTCCGAGGGACAAAACGAAACGGAGCGCCTGAGCGCTCCGTTTGTGCCACTGTGCTGGCGACCCCTAGGGGATTCGAACCCCTGTAACGACCGTGAAAGGGTCGTGTCCTAGGCCTCTAGACGAAGGGGTCAGAACTTCGTCTCTCTTGAACTGCGCTGTCACTGGTGGAGGTAAGCGGGATCGAACCGCTGACCTCTTGCATGCCATGCAAGCGCTCTCCCAGCTGAGCTATACCCCCGTGTTGTGTCGTAGATCTTTGCTGGCTAAGCCGACTCAGAATTTCGCCACACGCTGTTCAAGTGAGACTGCGAGTATAGCCTGTAGATCAAAGCGCTCGCAAGCGCGTGAGCACGGCAGCCCTGTCAAACAGCGCCAGCACGGCGTCGATCGAGGGCGTTTGCGCACGGCCGCAGACCAGCACACGCAGAGCCGGCGCGAGCTGCGGCATCTTGAGCGTGTGTTCGGCCAAGGTGTCTTTCATCGCCTGGGCAATGCCCGGCTTGTCCCAAGCGCACATGGCCAGGCGCTCGCGCAGCGAACGCAGCGCTGGCAGCAGCGCATCGACGACATGCGCGTCGCGCTCCTCAGCCGTGGCCGGTAGCTCGCGGTGGTACATCTGCAGCCAATCGGCCAGCTCCACCAGGGTGCTGCAGCGGTCCTTGAACAGGGCGCAGCGCGCACGCAAAACCTCATCGACATCGACCGTGATGTCGCGTGTACGCAAGTGGCCAGCCACCAGTACGGCCAAGCGGCCATCGTCGGCGCGCTTCAGGTACTGGCCATTGACCCAGGCCAGCTTGGCCGGGTCCCACTGCGCCGGGCTTTTGGCCAGGTGGCTGCCGTCGAACCAGGCGACCATTTGCTCGCGCGAGAACAGCTCCTCATCGCCATGGCTCCAGCCCAGACGCGCCAGGTAATTAAGCATGGCCTCGGGCAGATAACCCGCATCCTCATAGGCGGTGACGCTGACCGCGCCGCGGCGCTTGGAGAGCTTTTGGCCGTCTTTGTCCAGAATGATGGGGCAATGCCCATAACGCGGTAAGGGCGCGTTCACGGCCTTGAAAATGTTGATCTGCCAGGGCGTGTTGTTGATGTGCTCGTCGCCGCGAAAGACATGGCTGATGGCCATGTCCCAGTCGTCCACGACGACGGCAAAGTTGTAGGTCGGGATGCCCAGGCTGATGGCCGCCTGGTTGGTGGCTGCGGGGTCAACGCCGCCTTCGCTCACGCCGGCAGGTGCCGGCCGCAAGATGATCAGGTCGTCGATCTCCTCGTTGGCAATCGTGATCGGGCCCTTGACCAGGTCGTCCCAGCTCACGGCGCCGTCCACAGGGTTGGCAAAACGCACGACCGGCTGTACGCCCTCAGGCACCGGCGGCAGGGTCTTGCCGGGCGCCGGCCGCCAACGCCGGTCATACAAAGTTTTCTCGCCGCGGGCCTTTTGTTGCTCGCGCATGGCCGTGAGCTCGGCCGGCGTGGCGTAGCAGTGGTAGGCCGTGCCTGCCGCGAGCATCTCCTGCACCACCTGGTGGTAGCGCTGCAGGCGCTGCATCTGGTAGATCGGGCCTTCGTCGTAGTCCAGGCCCAGCCAGGCCATTGAGGCCAGGATTTGCTCGACCGAATCCTGGCTGGACCGCACCACATCGGTGTCTTCGATGCGCAGCACGAACTCGCCGCCGTGGTGGCGGGCGTAGGCCCAGGAATACAGCGCCGTGCGCGCCGTGCCCAGGTGCAGAAAGCCGGTGGGGGACGGCGCGATGCGCGTGCGTACTTTGGATGTTGCTGTGGGTGCTGACATGGTGGTGGTCATGGTTCAGATCAGCGCCAGGCCGCGCGCCAGGTCAGCCTTGATGTCTTGCACGTCATCCAGACCCATGGCCACGCGAATCATGCCCTGGGTGATGCCCGCGGCCAGGCGCTGCTCTTCGCTCAGCCGCCCATGCGAGGTGCTGGCCGGGTGCGTGATCGTGGTCTTGGTGTCGCCCAGATTGGCCGTTATCGAGCAGATGCGGGTGTGGTCGATCACGGCAAAGGCATTGGCCCTGGCCAGAGCGGGCGTCTGGCCCCGCACGATGAATGCCACCACCGCCCCGCCCAGGCCGGCCTGCTGCGACATGGCCAGCGCATGCTGTGGGTGCGAGGCCAGGCCCGGGTAGTACACCCGCGCCACCTGCGCTTGCGCTTCCAGCCAGGTGGCCAGTTGCAGGGCGCGCGCACTTTGCTCGCGCATGCGGATGGCCAGGGTCTCCATGCCCTTGAGCACCACCCAGGCATTGAAGGGCGACAGGCTCATGCCACAGGAGCGCATCACGGGCACAAACTTTTGCTCGATCAACTCGGCCGCGCCGCAAATGGCGCCGGCAATCACGCGACCCTGGCCATCGAGGTACTTGGTGCCCGAGTGGATGATGAAGTCAGCGCCATATTCGGTCGGCCGCTGCAGCGCGGGCGAGCAAAAACAGTTGTCCACCGCCAGCCAGGCGCCGCCTGCGTGGGCCACCTCGGCCAGGGCGCGGATGTCGCAGACTTCGGTCAAGGGGTTGGTCGGCGATTCGGCAAACAGCAGGCGCGTGTTGGGCCGCATGGCGTCGCGCCACTCGGCCACATCGGTCTGCGAGACAAAGGTCGACTGCACCCCAAACTTGCCGAATTCGCCCTGCAGCAGCTTGATGGTCGAGCCGAACACGCTGCGCGAGCACACCACATGATCACCGGCCTTGAGCAGGCCCATCACCAGCAGCATGATGGCCGCCATGCCGCTGGACGTGCCAATGCAGCCGGTCGTGCCTTCCAGCGCCGCCAGGCGCCTCTCCATCATGGTCACGGTCGGGTTGGAGAAGCGGCTGTAGATGAAGGCCTCTTCCTCGTTGGCAAAGCGTGCGGCGGCGCTGGCGGCATTGGGCTGCACGAAGCTGCTGGTCAGGTACAGCGCCTCGCTGTTCTCGCCCCAGGCCGAAGGTGGCAGGCCTTCGCGCACGGCCAGCGTGTCCAGGCGCACATCGGCGGGCAGTTGCACCCGCGGGATCTTCTTGCTGTCGTCGGTCATGGCTGTGAATCGGGTCGCATTTCGGTTGTGGTCAGTCAGGCCCGCTCGGCGCGGCTTTGTAGCGTCAGGCGGGTCCGGTCGCTGCTTTCCTCGCTATCACCGCGGGCCTGCATGCGTTGTGTCTCGATGGCCTGGAAGTCGGCCACGCTGACATCCCCGGTCACGTACTGGCCATCAAAACATGAGGCCTCAAAGCCCAGCACGGCGGGGTTGAGCAGGCCCACCACGCGCTTCATCGAGTCCACATCCTGGTAGATCAGCGCATCGGCACCGATGTAATCACGGATCTGCTCGACCGTTCGGTTATGCGCGATCAGCTCGTCGTTGGTCGGCATGTCTATGCCATAGACATTGGGATAGCGCACCGGCGGCGCGGCCGAGGCCATGTAGACGCGGCGCGCACCGGCCTCGCGCGCCATCTGCACGATCTCCTTGCTGGTGGTGCCGCGCACGATGGAGTCATCGACCAGCAGCACGTTGCGGCCTTTGAACTCCTGCACGATGGCGTTCAGCTTCTGCCGCACGCTTTGCCGACGCACGGCCTGCCCGGGCATGATGAAGGTGCGGCCCACATAGCGGTTCTTGACGAAGCCTTCGCGGTAGGGCTTGCCAATCTTCTGGGCCAGTTGCATGGCCGAGGGCCGGCTGGATTCGGGGATGGGAATGACGACATCGATGTCGCTGGGCGGCATCAGGTTGATCACCCGCTGGGCCAGCGATTCGCCCAGATTCAAACGCGCCTGATAGACCGAGATGCCGTCGATCACAGAGTCCGGCCGCGCCAGATAGACGTACTCGAACATGCAGGGGTGCAGGCTGGGTGACTGGGCGCATTGCTGGGCATGCACGCCGCCGGCCAGATCGATGAAGATGGCCTCGCCCGGCGCCACATCGCGGACCACGCGGTGGCCTGTGCCTTCCAGTGCCACCGACTCGCTGGCGACGATCAGCTCCTTGCCCTGCGGGCCATCGGATTCACCGAAGACCAGCGGTCGAATGCCAAACGGATCGCGAAAGGCCAGCAGGCCATAACCGGCAATCAATGCGACGACGGCATAGGAGCCACGCAGCCGCCGGTGCACGGCCGCCACCGCGCGAAACACCAGCTCGGGCGTGAGGGTGGCATCGCGGCCAGCGCGCTCGATCTCGTGCGCCAGGATGTTGATCAGCACCTCGGTGTCGCTGCCGGTGTTGATGTGGCGGCGGTCGATGTCGAACAGTTCTTGCTTGAGCGCCGGTGCGTTGGTCAGGTTGCCGTTGTGCACGAGCACGATGCCGTAGGGCGCGTTCACGTAGAACGGCTGCGCTTCCTCTTCGTTGTAGGCGTTGCCGGCGGTCGGGTAGCGCACCTGGCCCAGGCCCACCGTGCCCGGCAGCGAGCGCATGTTGCGGGTGCGGAACACATCTTTGACCATGCCGCGGGCCTTGTGCATGAAGCACTGCCGGCCCTGCATGGTGACGATGCCGGCGGCGTCCTGGCCGCGGTGCTGCAGCAGCAGCAAGGCGTCGTAGATGAGCTGGTTGACTGGCGTTTGGGCCGTGACGCCGACGATGCCGCACATGGTGGTCAGGTGTCCTGCGCTGCCCGCTCAAGCGGGCAGCAAACGCGCGGCCGATTCGGGCAGCAAGGGTTTAAGGGCCAACAAGGTTTTGACGAGGATGCGCGCGCCCTGTGAACGCTGCCAGGCATGTGACTTCACAGCCGGTGTCATGGCCACCACCGAGGCCAATGCCAACAGGATGACCAGGCCGCGCAGCAAGCCAAACCCGGCCCCCAGAACGCGGTCGATCCCCGACAAGGGCGTGGCATGAATCAGCATGCGCACCACGCGCGCCAGCAAGGCCCAGATGATGAGTGCGGCCACAAAAGCCACCACAAAAGCCGCGCCATGATTCAGCGGCGTGCCGGGCTGCCCAATGGGCCCACTGGGCCCGCTGGGCCCGCTGGGCCCGATAGGCAGGTGCGGCGCGAGCAGCGGCGCCGCCCACTGGGCACCGAACCAAGCCACCACCCAGCCGGCCAGCGACAGACTTTCAAACACAAAACCGCGCACCACCCCCACCAGCAGCGACACCGCCACCATCGCCACCATCACCCAGTCCAGGCCACTGAGTGGCAGCGCCGCCAGGCTTTCCATCACAGGCTCAGGACGTTAGCCGCCATGCCGTTGGCCTTGACCTTCACGGCTGCTGTTTCAGCTTCTTTTTTGGTCGCAAACGGCCCCAGGCGAACCCGGGTGCGTTTGCCGGTGGGCGAGTCGACTTCGGTGGTGTAAGTTTTGAAGCCCAGCTTTTCAGCCTTCTGACGCGCCTGGCGCATGCGCTCCATGTCGTTGTAGGCACCCACCTGCACCACCCAGCGCGCGGCGAGGTCGGCGCCCGGGGCGCTGGCAGCGGGTGCTGGTGCGGCGGCTGGGCTGGGCAGCGCCACCGTGTCTGGCGCCCGGGAGTCAGGCGATTTTTTGACGGCTTCAGGCACAGGCTTGGAGGCCGGCGAAGGTGCTTCAGTCCGTGGCATCGCAGGCGCTGAAGGCGCGGCCTCTGGCTTCTCGACGGCGGGTGCAGCCACAGCCACAGCCACTGGCTTTTCGGCAGCCGGCGCAGCCACAGCCACTGGCCTTTCAGCAGCGGGCGCACCCGCTGTGTCGGCCCTGCTGCTGCGGCCGGTGCCCTCAGCCCTGATCGACACCGCAGCGGCTTCCTCGCCGGCCTGCCCCGGCAACGGCCTGGGCTGGGTTTCAAAGAGCAGCGGAAATCCGGCCACCGCAACCACCAGCAGCACGAGAGCGCCCATGAATCGGCGCCGCGCCTGGGTGCGCAAGGCTTGCAAGGAGCCGGCGTCGTCGGCCACCGCAGCTGGGCGCTTGGTGCCGCTGGCATCAGACCGGGGTTGCATGAAAGGCAGACGCATGGGCAGGTGCGGGGTATTTCAGTTGTCTAGACAGGTGCCACGCGACCGACTTTGTCGCCAGCGCCTGCAGGGGTGAGCTTGACTTCGGCACCCCCGACGCTGCCCGCCACATGCGCTGCTGCCAGACGGGGCAAACCGTCCCTGAGCACGCCGCCCACGGTGTAGAAAGAACCGAAGACGACGATTCTATCGGTGGCCTCAGCTGCGGCCAGCGCGGCTTGCAGCGCCTGTGTGGGGTTGTCATGGGCGTGCACCGCTGGTGCGCCACCCAGCCGCGCGGCGGTGGCCTGGCGCACCGTCTGCATCAGGTGGGGAGCCGCTGCCGCGCGCGGGTTGGGCAGGCTGCAGCAATGCCACACGTCCACCAGCGGCACCATGCGCGCCACGATGCCCGCCACATCTTTGTCGGCCATGACGCCAAACACCGCAAACGTGCGCGGAAAGTAGCCCATGGCGTCCAGGTTCAGCGCCAGGGCGGCCACCGCTTGCGGGTTGTGCGCCACGTCCAGCACCAGCGCCGGCTGGCCGGGCACGATCTGAAAACGGCCCGGCAGGTCGACCATCGCGAGGCCCGTGCGCACCGCCTGTGCGTTGATGGGCAAACGTTCGCGCAGCGCCAGCAGCGCAGCAATGGCGCCCGAGGCATTCAGCAACTGGTTGGCGCCGCGCAGCGCCGGGTAAGCCATGCCAGCGTAACGGCGTTTGCGGCCCGAAAAAGCCCACTGCTGGCGGTCGCCGGTGTGGTTGAAGTCGCGGCCCACCAGCCACAGGTCGGCACCGATAGCTTCGCCGTGCGCCAGCAAACTTTGCGGCGGCAGCGGGTCGCTGATGACGGCCGGTTTACCGGGCCGCATGATCTGCGCCTTTTCCAGGCCGATGCTTTCACGGTCGGGCCCCAGCCATTGCATGTGGTCGAGGTCGATGCTGGTGATGACGGCGCAGTCGGCATCAAAAGCATTCACTGAATCGAAGCGGCCGCCCAGGCCCACTTCCAGGATCACCAGGTCCAGCTCAGTCATCGACAGCAGCCGCGTGATGGCCAGCGTGCTGAATTCAAACTGCGACAGCACGGTGCTGCCGCGTGCGGCTTCCACAGCCGCGAAATGCGGCACCAGCGCTTGCGCCGCCACCGCCGCGCCATTCACGCGGCAGCGCTCTTCAAAATGCACCAGCTCGGGCTTTTGATAGAGCCCCGTGCGGTAACCCGCGTGGCGCGCGATGCTCTCCAGCATGGCGCAGGTGGAACCTTTGCCGTTGGTGCCGGCGACGATGATGACCGGGCAACTGAAGTGGATGCCCAGGCGCTGGCGCACCTGCACCGTGCGTTCGAGCGACAGGTCCATGCCGGGCAGCAAACGTGCGCAATGGGCCAGCCAGGCTTCCAGCGTGTCGTGTTCGGTGGGCGCGGTGGGTGCTGTGGCGGGGGTCATGGACAACAAAGAAGACCGGGCCCGCGTGGGGCCCGGCGGTGGGGGATCAATTGGGCGCCTCAGGCCACCGCGTCGGCGCTTTGGCGCTGCATCATGGCCACCAGGTGAGCCACTGTGGTGCGCAACTGGCGGCGGTCGCAAATCATGTCGAGTGCGCCGGTGCCGAGCAAAAATTCGCTGCGTTGAAAGCCTTCAGGCAGCTTTTCGCGCACGGTGTTTTCAATCACCCGCGGGCCGGCAAAACCGATCAATGCTTTGGGCTCGGCAATCACCACGTCGCCCATGAATGCAAAACCCGCCGACACACCGCCCATCGTGGGGTCGGTGAGCACGCTGATGTAGGGCAGCTTGGCTTTGGCCAAGCGCGTGAGCGAGGCATTGGTCTTGGCCATTTGCAGCAGGCTGAGCAGGCCTTCCTGCATGCGCGCACCGCCGGTGGCGGTAAAGCTGATGAAGGGAACCTTTTGCTCGAGCGCGGCTTCCACGCCGCGCACAAAACGTTCACCCACCACGCTGCCCATGCTGCCGCCCATGAACTCGAACTCAAAACACGCGGCCACCAGCGGCACGCTCATCACCGCGCCGCCCACCACCACCAGCGCGTCGGTTTCGCCGGTGGCTTCCAGCGCCGCTTTCAGGCGCTGCGGATACTTCTTGCTGTCCTTGAATTTCAGTGGGTCCACGGGCACCACCTCCTGGCCGATTTCCCAGCGGCCCTCGGGGTCGAGAAAAGCATCGAGCCGCGCGCGTGCGCCGATGCGGTGGTGGTGGTCGCACTTGGGGCAGACGTTGAGGTTCTGCTCGAGGTCGGTTTTGTACAGCACCGTTTCGCACGACGGGCACTTGCTCCACAGCCCTTCGGGCACCGCGCGCCGCTCGGCCGGGTCGGTGGGCTGGATCTTCGGGGGCAGCAGTTTTTCAAGCCAACTCATACCGTGCTCTCCTCAAGTGGGTCACCGCTGCGCATCGGTTCAGGCGCCAGGTGCGCTGTCATCCAGCGCAGCCCGGATCTCGGCCATGAAGGCCCGCGCGGCTGCGGGTGCATTGTCGCGCGTCTGGGTTTCCAGAATCTGGATCAGGCGCGAACCGATGACCACCGCGTCAGCCACCTGCGCCACCGCACGCGCGGTGGCCGCGTCGCGAATGCCAAAGCCCACGCCCACCGGCACCTTCACATGCAGGCGTATGCGTGGCACGGCTTCGGCCACGGCTGCGGTGTCCAGGTGCCCGGCACCCGTCACACCCTTCAACGACACGTAGTAGACGTAGCCGGTGGCGATGCGACCCACGTCCTTGATGCGCTGCTCGGTGCTGGTGGGGGCGAGCAGGAAGATCAGGTCCAGGCCCGCCGCTTTCAAGCGGCTGGCGAAGTCTTCACATTCTTCGGGCGGGTAGTCCACCACCAGCAGGCCGTCCACACCCGCCGCCGCCGCGTCGCTGATGAAGCTGTGCGCGCCGTGTTTCTGGTCGTAGCGTTCCACCGGGTTGGCGTAGCCCATCAGGACCACGGGCGTGGTCGGGTTGCTAGCTCTAAAAGTACGCACCATGGCCAGCACCTGCAAAAGGCCGATACCGCGCGCAAGAGCCCGTTCACCGGCTTTTTGTATCACCGGGCCATCGGCCATGGGGTCGGAAAAAGGCACCCCCAGTTCGATGATGTCGGCGCCGCCTTCGGCCAGTGCCTGCATCACCGCCGGCGTGATGTCGGCAAACGGGTCACCTGCCGTGACATAGGGAATCAGCGCTTGCCGGCCCTGCATCTTCAGGGCTGACAGCACGGCCGCGATGCGGCTCACTGGGCACCGCCTTTCACGCTTTGGCCTCGGCACGAGGGCCGGCAGAAAAATTCCGCGCCCGACAAGTCGGCCACCGTGCCGATGTCTTTGTCGCCACGCCCGGAGAGGTTCACCAGCAGGTGCTGATCGGCTTTCATCGTCGCGGCCAGCTTCATCGCATAAGCCACGGCGTGGCTGCTTTCCAGCGCCGGGATGATGCCCTCGGTGCGGCACAGGCGGTGAAAGGCGCTGAGCGCTTCGCCGTCTTCTATGGCCACATATTCAGCGCGGCCGATGTCTTTCAGGTAGGCGTGTTCAGGGCCCACGCCGGGGTAGTCCAGGCCGGCCGAAATGCTGTGGGTTTCGGTGATCTGGCCGTTGTCGTCTTGCAGCAGATAGGTGCGGTTGCCGTGCAGCACACCGGGGCTGCCGGCCGAAAGCGAAGCCGCGTGTTTGCCGCTGGCCAGGCCCAGCCCTGCTGCCTCAACACCGATGAGGCGGGTTTCGGCGTGGCCGATGTACGGGTAGAACAGGCCCATCGCGTTGCTGCCGCCGCCCACGCAGGCGATCACCGCGTCGGGTTGCCGGCCCGGCGGGCCGTCCAGGTGCGCCACCTGCTCGGGCATCTGCACCAGGCATTCATCACCGATCACCCTTTGGAAGTCGCGCACCATCATCGGGTACGGGTGCGGGCCGGCCACGGTGCCGATGATGTAGAAGGTGTTTTCGACATTCGTCACCCAGTCGCGCAGCGCTTCGTTCAGCGCGTCTTTCAGCGTTTTGCTGCCCGATTCCACCGGTACCACCGTGGCGCCCAGAAGGTGCATCCGGTAAACATTCGGCGATTGCCGCTTGATGTCTTCGCTGCCCATGTAGACCACACACTCCATGCCATAACGGGCGCAAATGGTGGCTGTTGCCACACCGTGCTGACCGGCGCCTGTTTCGGCAATGACACGCGGCTTGCCCATGCGGCGCGCCAGCAATGCCTGCCCGATGGTGTTGTTCACCTTGTGCGCGCCGGTGTGGTTCAGGTCTTCGCGCTTCAGGTGAATTTGCGCGCCGCCGATCTCGCGGCTTAACCGCGATGCGTGGTAAATCGGGCTCGGGCGGCCGACGAAATGTTTGAGCTCGTGTTTGAACTCGGCAATGAATTCGGGGTCGATGCGGTAGCGCGCGTAGGCCGCGTCCAGCTCGTGCAGCGCGTGCGTCAGCGTTTCAGCAACAAAACTGCCGCCATAGGTGACACCGTTGACG
>JAYSSS010000164.1:0-17402 GCA_043720415.1 Ideonella sp. | reverse complement strand
GTCACACCCTTCGTGTACCGGCGCTACCTCGACTACGGCGTCTTCGAGAGCCTGCGTCAGCTGCACCGCAAGATTCGCGACGAAGCGCAGCGCCGCGCTGCCGGCAGGCCAGAACGCGCCAACGACGTGAAGCTGTCGCGCGGCGGCATCCGCGAGATCGAGTTCACCGTGCAGTTGCTGCAGGTGGTGCGCGGCGGGCAGACGCCCGAAATTCGCACCCGCGCCACGCTCAGCGGGCTGCGCCGCCTGGCCGCCAGCGGCCTGATGTCGGCACAGGCCGCACAGGGCCTGGCCGAGGCCTATGTGTTTTTGCGCCAGCTCGAGCATCGCATTCAGTACCTGGACGACCAGCAGACCCACCTCGTGCCCACCGCAGACGCCGATCTGAACTGGATCGCCGCCAGCATGGGCCTGCATTGCGATGCCCACACCTGCCCCTTGACCGACAGGTTAGGTCAGGTGCGCGAGTTCGTGGCCCATGAGTTTGACGCCCTGCTGCACGAGGGCCAGGCGCCGCCCGTGGCCCGTGGCGCCTGCATGCCCTGCGCCCCCTGTGGCGGCGCGCCCCTACCGCTGGACAGTGAAGCCTTGATCGAGCGCCTGCCCGCCGCCATCGCCGAGCGCGTTCGTCCTTGGTGCGCCAGCGCCCGCTGGCAGGCCTTGCGCGATGACAACAAGCTGCGCCTGGGCGTTTTGATGCAGCGCGCGGTGGTGGCCATGGCCCAGGGCGAATGCAGCGAGGCGGCGGTGCTGCACTTCATCGATTGGCTCGACCCGCTGCTGCGCCGTGACAACTACCTGGCGCTGTTGGCTGAACGCCCCGAGGTGCTGCAGCGCCTGTTGCGCCTGCTGGGCCTGGCGCGCTGGCCCATGCGCTACCTGATGCGCCACCCGGGCGTGATTGACGAGCTGGCCGATCAGCGCCTGCGCCATGAGCGCTTCGAGCCGGCCGAGTACAGCGCCACACTCGAGCAGCGCCACCGCGCCTGGGTGCGCAGCGGCGAGGCCGACGAAGAAGCCCTGCTCGACACCCTGCGCCACGCCCACCACGCCGAGGTGTTTCGCACTCTGGTGCGCGATGTCGAAGGCCTGATCACGGTGGAGCAGGTGGCCGACGAGCTCTCAGCCCTGGCCGACGCCACCCTGGACTGCACCATGCGCTGGGTCTGGCCGCGGCTGAAGTCGCGCCACCGCGAGACGCCGCAGTTTGCGGTCATCGCCTACGGCAAGCTGGGCGGCAAGGAGCTGGGCTACGGCGGCGACCTGGACGTGGTGTTTGTCTATGACGACGCCGATGAGGCCGACGCCGACCGCGCGCAGGAGGTCTATGGCCACTTTGTGCGCAAGCTCATCACCTGGCTGACGCTGCGCACCGGTGCGGGTGAGTTGTTCGACATCGACACCGCGCTGCGCCCCAATGGCGGCTCCGGCCTGCTGGTCACCTCGGTCGCGTCCTTTGAGCGCTATCAGGTGGGCCGCGGCGGCAACACCGCCTGGACCTGGGAGCACCAGGCGCTGACGCGGGCGCGTTTTTGTGCCGGCACGCCGGCCTTGGCACAGCGCTTTGAGGCTGTGCGCCGCCAGGTGCTGGCCGCCCCACGCGACCCGCAGGCCCTGCGCCGCGAGGTGGTGGACATGCGCGACAAGGTGCGTCGCGCCAGGCCGCCCGCGGCGGGGCGCTTTGATGTCAAGCACAGCGCCGGCGGCATGATGGATGTCGAATTTGCGGTGCAGTACCTGGTGCTCACGCACAGCGCCCGGCACGCGGAGCTGCTGGACAACGTCGGCAATATCGCCTTGCTGCAACGGGCGCAGGCCCTGGGCCTGCTGGCCAGCGGCACTGGCGAGGCGGCCGCCGATGCCTACCGCGAGCTGCGCCGCGCCCAGCACCGCGCCCGGCTGGATGAGCAGCCCACACACTTCGCGCCCGAGTTGTTGGCCGCGCAGCGCGACGCGGTGCTGGCGCTATGGCAACAGGTGTTTGGCTGAGGCGCGAGCCCGGCCGCCGCCTGTCGCTCAGGCGTCGCCGGCCGCGCGCCAGCGGCGCATAGACTGCCGCTCCATTTCAGGAGTGCAATCCATGATCACGCTGTGCGGCTTTGGTGTTTCCAACTACTACAACAAGGTCAAGCTGGCCTTGCTGGAAAAAGGCATCCCGTTCAACGAAGAGCTGCAAATGACCGGCTCCAGCGACGAGGCCGTGCTGGCCGCCACGCCGCTGGGCAAGGTGCCCTTCCTGCGCACCGAGCACGGCAATCTGTGCGAAAGCCAGGTCATCCTGGACTACATCGACGCCGCCTACCCGGCGCATCCGCTGATGCCTGCCGACGCCTGGGGCCAGGCCAAGGTGCGCGAGCTCATCACGTTCATTGACATGCACCTGGAGCTGGTGGCGCGCACGCTTTACCCACAGGCCTTTTTTGGTGGCACGGTCAGCGACGACGTCAAAGCCAATGCGCGGCGCCTGCTGGTCAAGCACATCGCCGGCTTCAAGCGCCTGGCCAAGTTTTCGCCCTATGTGGCCGGTGACACCTTCACCCAGGCCGATTGCGCCGCCTGGGTGAGCCTGCCACTGGTAGGCGTGGCCAGCAAATCGGTGCTCGGCGAAGACCTGCTGGCCGCGGCCGGCATCGATTGGAAGGCTTACGCCGCCATGATTGGCGAGCGCCCCACCGCGGCCAAGGTGGCGGCTGATCGCAAGGCTGACGCTGCACGCATGGCGGCCTTGCCCAAAAAAGCCTGACGCCGGTTTTGCTGCGGCCGCGGAACCATTTCGCGGCAATGGCATCCATGGCGGGTGGCGCGACGGCGTGGGTGAGGAACCTGCGCGGGCGCGACCACCCGTTTTCAGCCGTGCAGCCACCGGGTCACCGGGCCGAAATCCCGAGGCGCCTCTCCTCCTCCCTCCTCCCTCCTTCGCCTCAGGGCGCTGCACGGCTCCTTCATCTGAACCCACCTGGCCACCCCCCGAGACGCGGCGGGGTGGTGGCCGCCGCCGCAAGGGTGGCTCAGCGCAACCAGCCCTTGCGCCGGAAGTAGATGAAGGGCGCGGCCACCGAGGCCACCATCACCGCAATCGCAAACGGATAGCCCCAGGGCTGATCGAGTTCGGGCATGTGCTTGAAGTTCATGCCGTAGATGCTGGCGATCAAGGTCGGTGGCAGCAGCGCCACCGAGGCCACGGAGAAGATCTTGATGATCTTGTTCTGGTTGATGTTGATGAAGCCGACCGTGGCGTCCATCAAGAAGTTGATCTTGTCGAACAGAAACGCGGTGTGCGAGTCGAGTGAGTCGATGTCGCGCAGGATCTGCCGTGCTTCCTCGAACTGCTCGGCATTGAGCATGCGGCTGCGCATCATGAAGCTCACCGCACGGCGTGTGTCCATCACATTGCGGCGGATGCGACCGTTCAGGTCCTCCTCCTTGGCAATGGCCGACAGCGCCGCGGCCGCGGCCTGGTCATCGACCTCTTGCTTCAACACGCCAGCGCTGACCTTTTCCAGGCTGTCGTAGATGCCCTCCAGCGCATCGGCCGAGTACTCGGCGTCGGCATCATAAAGCTTCAACAGCACGTCCTTGGCGTCGCCAATCACCGAGGCTGTGCGGCGGGCGCGCAGGCGCAGCAGGCGAAACACCGGCAGATCCTCACCATGCACCGAGAACAGCACGCCATGGCTCAGGATGAAGGCCACGCGCACGTTGCGTGGCGTGACATCGTCGTCGATCAAGAAGTCCGAACGGATGTGCAGCTCGCCGTTGTCCTCTTCGTAAAAGCGCGCGGACTCTTCCAGGTCGTCATCGACGATGTTGTCGGGGATGGTCAGGCCGAAGCGCGTACGGATCCAGCCCTTCTCGGCCGGCGTGGGCGATTCCAGATCGACCCACACCGGGCTGGTGCTGTCCAGCAGGGCCGGGTCGTCGATTTCCTCTTGCTGCAGCCGGCCCTGGGCCAGCGTGAACACATTGAGCATTCGGGGCTCCGGCGCTGAAATGGGTGCCGGCACAAGGGCCGACTTTGTTGCGCGACTGGCTCTGGGCAAGGCCGCCATTCGGCCACGCTGGCCAGATCTTGAGGCCCCACCACCCTGCCGCTGGCGACTTCGGTGAAGACCTCACGGCCCCAGCAAACCTTGGCATCGTACACCGCCATCGGGCCTTGTCAGCGCCTGCAAATCGGGCGCACACTGGACTTGCCGATGGCCCTACGAGACACCCCAAAGCAGGCCATCGGCAACCGCAAGACCATTGACAACCCTTTCGACAAGGAGGTTCTGATGAACCTGACAATCAGCGGACACCACGTGGATGTGACTCCGGCGCTTCGAGAGTACGTGCTCACAAAGTTGGACCGGGTCACCCGACATTTCGATCAAGTGGTGGATGTGAACGTGCTGCTGACGGTCGAAAAACTCAAGGAGAAGGAACGACGGCAGAAAGCCGAAGTGACGCTCCACACCAAAGGAAAAGACATCTTCGTCGAGCAAACCAGCGAAGACATGTACGCCTCGATTGATCAACTGATGGACAAGCTCGATCGCCAGGTCTGCCGCCACAAGGACAAGCTGCAGAACCACCATCACGAATCTGGCAAACGGCTTGAGGTCAACGCCCCCTGACGCTCCAAATGTCTAGAACTGCGGCCCTTAGGGGCCGTTTTCATTGGCGTGAGCTCGTCCAGTGCCGTCGCACAATCGTCAAAGATCGTCATCCCGCAAGCGCGGGTGAACTCTACATTGCAGTGCAGCAATGCATTTCTATAATCTTTTCCCCTCCACCTGTTGCCTTGCTGGCGCCGCGGCTCCTTGGCCCCACCTGCGCAGCTGACACACACCCCCATGAATCGCCTTGCTGCCATCCTGCCCGCAGCCAATGTGCTGGTGAACGTCGACGCCACGAGCAAAAAGCGCGTGTTCGAGCATGCGGGTCTGTTGTTCGAGAACCAGCACGCCATCGCCCGGGCCACGGTCACCGACAACCTGTTCGCCCGCGAACGCCTGGGCTCCACCGGTCTGGGCCACGGCGTGGCCATTCCACATGGCCGCATCAAGGGGCTGAAGAATCCGCTGGCCGCCGTAATCCGCGTGCAACAGGCCATTGCCTTTGATGCGCCGGACGATGAAGCGGTGAGCCTGCTGATCTTTCTGCTGGTGCCCGAGGCAGCGACACAGCGCCACCTGGAAATCCTGTCCGAGATTGCAGAAATGTTGTCGGATCGCGAGCTGCGTGAACGCATGAAGTCCGCGGGCGACGGGGTCACTTTGCACCGCTTGATCACCGATTGGGCGCCGCTGCAATCGGTGGCCTGAAGCGCAAGCGCCTGGCGCACGCCGCTTCGCACCACAAAACCGCCGACGGCCACACTCATGAAACCCTCATCGATCAGCGCCGAAGCCCTGTTTGAGGAGCACCGCGAGCTGCTGCGCTGGCAGTGGGTGGCGGGCCATGCCCACCCCGAGCGACGCTTTGATGAAGCCGCCGTGCGCGACGCGCAATCGGCCGCTGATCTGGTCGGCTACCTCAACTACATCCACCCCTATCGCGTGCAACTGGTGGGGCGCCGCGAAGTGGCCTACCTGTCAGCCTCCACCACCGAGGATCAGGAGCGGCGCATTTCGCGCATCGTCACGCTGGAGCCGCCGATGCTGATCGTGGCCGATGGCGCGGTACCGCCGCCACGCCTGGTGGCCATGTGCGACCGCGCCGACATTCCGTTGTTCGTCACTGCTGAATCGGCCGGCCAGGTGATCGACATCGTGCGCGCCTATCTGGCGCAACTGTTTGCCGATCGCACCACCCGCCACGGCGTGTTCATGGACATCCTCGGCCTGGGCGTGCTGCTCACGGGCGAATCCGGCCTGGGCAAAAGCGAGTTGGGGCTGGAGTTGATCTCGCGCGGCCATGGCCTGGTGGCCGACGATGCGGTGGACTTCTACAAGATCTCGCAAAGCGCCATCGAGGGCCGTTGCCCCGAACTGCTGCTCAACCTGCTGGAAGTGCGCGGCATCGGCCTGCTCGACATCAAGGCCATCTTTGGCGAAACCGCCGTGCGCCGCAAGATGCGCTTGAAGCTCATCGTCCACCTGGTGCGCAAAGAAACCATGGAGCGCGAATTCGAGCGCCTGCCCTATGAGCCACTGAACGACGATGTGCTGGGCCTGCCGGTGCGCAAGGTGGTGATCACGGTGGACGCCGGGCGCAACCTGGCGGTGCTGGTCGAGGCCGCAGTGCGCAACAACATCCTGCAGTTGCGCGGCATCGACACCTACCGCGAATTTGTTGAACGCCACCAAAAGGCGATGCAGTCCAGCTCGGACTAAAGCCTCGCGGGCCGGTGCTGGCAGTCCGCCTTGGTGCACACCGCGTACAGCGCCAAGGCGTGGTCCTGCAGGGCAAAACCACGCTCACTGGCCACATCGCGCTGCCGCGACTCGATCTGCGCATCGAAAAACTCCTCGACGCGGCCACAACTCAGGCACACCAGGTGGTCATGGTGCTGGCCCTCGTTCAGCTCAAACACCGACTTGCCGGATTCGAAATGGCTGCGCGTCAGCAGGCCCGCCTGTTCGAACTGCAGCAGGACGCGGTAGACCGTGGCCAGGCCAATGTCGGCATGTTCGGCCAGCAAGGCACGGTAGACATCCTCGGCCGTCATGTGGCGGGCCGCGGCGCGCTGGAAGATCTCGAGGATCTTGATGCGCGGCAGCGTGGCCTTCAGCCCACTGCTTTTGAGTTCATCGGCGTGCTTGGTCATGTGGGGTCCAGGGATCGGGTCAGGCGCAGGCGGCGCGGGCCATGGGCTGCCCCGCCAGCCTCAGCGCGGGCCAAAACCGCATGAAACCGGCTGGCTAGAATCGGCAAATGATATCGACCCTCGTTGAACACGGAGCCCTTGCGGGACACACCCGGCATGGCACCGCAGCCGCTGCCACGCGGCTGCTGGGCGCACTGCTGGTCATGCCGCTTGCCATGTTGCTGTCGGGCTGCGGCGGGATGCCGGTGACCGACCGCATGCTTGGCATGATCACGCCCTACCGAATTGACATCGTGCAGGGCAACGTCGTCACCAGCGAGCAAGCCGCCCTTGTCAAGCCCGGCATGCGCCGGCTGCAGGTGCGCGACATCCTGGGCTCGCCCATGCTCACCGACATCTTCCACGCCGACCGCTGGGACTACGTCTTCACCATGGTGCGCCCCGGCAGTGAACCGCAACGGCGCAACGTCGTGGCGCACTTCAAGGGCGATGTGCTGGAGCGGCTGGATGCACCCAACCTGCCCTCGGAGCGGGAATTCGTTGCTGGCATCACCGTGGGCAAATCTGCGGCCAAGCCGCCCGCGCTCGAATTGACCGAGGCCGAGCGCAAGGCCTTGCCTGTGCCGGCGCGCAACGACGCCGCCACCAAAGCACCCACCGGCCCGACACGCAACTATCCGCCGCTGGAGCCGGTGTGAATGCCGACGCGGACCTGCGCGGCGCCGTGACGGGCGCAGGCCTGCACGGCGACGTAACCGGCGCAGATGTGCGTGTCGCCGTAGCCGGCGCAGGACTTCGTGTCGCCGTGGCCGGCGCAGGCCTGCGTGTCGCCGTAGCCGGCGCCTGTGGCCGCATGGGCCGCATGCTGATCGAAGCGGTGCAGGCCGCCGCCGATCTGCAGCTTGCAGGCGCCCTGGACGTCAGCACCTGCCCGGCCCTGGGCCAGGACGCCGGTCTCGGCCTGGGCCAGACCACTGGCGTGAGCATCACCGATGACCTGCGCCGCGGTCTGGCCGGCGCACAGGTCTTGATCGATTTCACCCGCCCCGAAGGCAGCCTGGCCCACCTGGCGGTTTGCCGCGAACTGGGCGTGAAGGCGGTGATCGGCACCACCGGTTTCAGCGCCGCGCAAAAAGCCGTGATCGCTGGGCATGCCCAGCACATCGCCATCATGATGGCGCCGAACATGAGCGTGGGCGTGAACGTCGTGCTCAAGCTGCTGGACCAGGCGGCACGTACGCTCAACGAGGGCTACGACATCGAGGTCATCGAGGCCCACCACCGCCACAAGGTCGATGCCCCCAGTGGCACCGCCCTGCAAATGGGCGAGGTGCTGGCCGCGGCGCTGGGTCGCGATCTCAAGGACTGCGGCGTCTACGCCCGCGAAGGCCACACCGGTGCGCGCGACGCGGCGACCATAGGCTTTTCAAGCATTCGCGGCGGCGACATCGTCGGCGACCACACCGTGCTCTTCGCCGGCACCGGCGAGCGCATCGAGATCAGCCACAAGAGCAGCAGCCGTGTCGCCTATGCCCAGGGCAGCCTGCGCGCGGCGCGCTTTCTGGCCGACAAAGTGAGCGGCCTGTACGACATGAACGATGTCCTGGGCCTGCGTTGATCGCGCACGAAACTGCCCGTGCAGGCATGGCACCACAGCCTGCCGTGGCGCCACAGCCCGCCTGGCCACCACAGCCTGAAACGGAGCGCCGCCCATGGAAGGCCTGACGCAGTTCTGGTCGCAAAGCGATGGCATAGGCCGCACCGTGGTGGTGCTGCTGCTGGCCATGTCGATCAGCGCCTGGGTGGTGATCCTGTGGAAGGGCTGGGTGCTGCACCGCGCCCGCCGCGACATCGAGCATGCGGTGGCCGCCTTCTGGGCCGCTGAGTCACTGGAGGGCGGGCGCACCCGCCTGGCCACACTCGACCGCGAACAGGTGCTGTCGCCCCTGCTCGAGGCCATGTCCGCGCGCACCACAGGCGCCACGCTGGAGACCCGCGGCGCGCTGGAATCCCAGCTCACGCGGCGCCTGCGCGACGCCCTGCACCGCAGCCTGGCCCACCTGCAGTTCGGCCAGGTGCTGCTGGCCTCGATCGGCAGCACGGCGCCCTTCATTGGCCTGTTTGGCACCGTCTGGGGCATCTACCACGCGCTGGTCAGCATCGCCGCGGCCGGCTCGATCACCATCGAGCGCGTCGCCGGGCCCGTGGGTGAGGCCCTGATCATGACCGCCGCCGGCCTGGCCGTGGCCATCCCCGCGGTGCTGGCCTACAACCTGTTTGGCAAATGGGTGGCGGCCTGCGAGGCCGACCTCGAAGGCTTCGCCCACGACCTGCGGCAGATGGCGCTGGAGCTGGCCGGTGGGGTGGCCGCAAGCTCGGCCACCGGCGCGACCACAGGTGCGGCCAGCCGCACCGCGCCCCCCGGTGAGCACTGACATGGCCTTCGGTCGGCTGGAACGCAAGAGTGGCGCCGCACCGATGAGCGACATCAACATGACGCCGCTGATCGACGTCATGCTGGTGCTGCTGGTGATCTTCATGATCACCGCACCGCTGATGACATCGAGCCTCAAGCTCGACCTGCCCAAGACCGAGGGCGCCAAGCCCACAGACGCCAGCCAGTTCGTCACCGTCGCCGTCAACCCACAGGGCCAGCTGTATTGGGGCGACGAGGCCATCAGCGCCGAGCAGTTGAAGCTGCGCGTGCGCGAATCGGCACTGCGCAACCCGGGCACTGAAGTGCAATTGCGCGCCGACCAGAGCGTGCCCTATGGCCGCATCGCCGAGCTCATCGGCTTGGTGCAGGACGGTGGCCTGTCGCGCATCGGCTTTGTCACCGAGACGGCTGCCAAGCCTTGAGAGCGCATGAAAGGCGCGCGAACATGACCGCCGCGGCCGGGCACCGGCCCGGCGTGAGTACACAGCACCGGCCCACGGGCGCTGCCTGGATGGTTTTCGCGGCGCTGATCGCCCTGGTCTTGCTGTCGGGCTGCGCCAGCAGCCATTCGCATGATCGCCCCGGCCTGCTCGGCAACCCGCAGGGCACGGGCGCCAGCTCGCTGCGCGCCCAGCTCGACGCCCTGCACGCCGACCCTGCAGCGGCCGACAGCCGCCGGGTGATCTTCATCGGCGCCGCGCTCAATGGCCGTGAGGACGTGTTCGACCGCGACATCCGGCTCTTCGACACCACCTTGCGTGGCCTCTACGGCAGCGCCGCGAGAACGGTGCTGCTGTCCAATGTGCGCGTCTTCGAGGGTGAGCGAAGCCTGCCGCTGGCCACCGCCGAGCACCTCGATCAGGTCTTTGATGCGCTCAAGGCGCAGCGCCGCGAAGGCGACCGCTATGTGCTGCTGTTGACGACGCACGGCATGCCGGGGTGGCTGGAGGTCGAGCACGCCGCACGCCAGCCACCATCGCCGCCGCTGCGCACGGCCAAGCTCCGCTCCTGGCTGCAGCAGCTCAGCCCGCAGCCGACATGGCTGGTCATCTCGGCCTGCTTTGCCGGCTCACACCTGGGCGCCAGGGCGCAGGCGCATGTCATCACCATGGCCGCCGCGGCGGCCCACCGCGCCTCCTTTGGCTGCTCCAACCATGAGCGCAACACCTGGTTTGTCGAAGCCCTGGTGAACGCCTTGCAAGCCGAGCCCGGGCCCGGCGGCGGCAGCTTTGATGCGCTCTGGCAGCGCGCCACCGAACGCATCAGCCAGCGCGAGGCCCAGGGCCGCTTTCAGCCCTCGCTGCCGCAATGGCAGAGCGGCGCGGCGGTGCAAACGCAGCGGCGCGCGCCCGTGGCCGATTTCTAGCGGCCTGGCAGCGGCAGCGCTGCCGCTTGTTTGCCGAGATGGCGCCAGGGGTGGCCTCCTAGAATCCGCCCATGAACGAGAAATATGCCCCCGGCGAGGTCGAGACCGCCGCCCATGCCCACTGGCAGGCCATCAATGCCTACCGCGTGAACGACCAGGCCTGCGACGCCCAGGGCCGGCTCAAGCCCAAGTACTACGCCTGCTCCATGCTGCCCTACCCCAGCGGCAAGCTGCACATGGGTCATGTGCGCAACTACACCATCAACGACATGCTGGCGCGGCAGTTGCGCATGCAGGGCCACAACGTGCTGATGCCCATGGGCTGGGACGCCTTTGGCCTGCCGGCCGAGAACGCCGCCATGAAGAACAAGGTGCCACCCGCAAAGTGGACCTACGACAACATCGCCGCCATGAAGGCGCAGATGCAGGCCATGGGCCTGGCCATCGATTGGTCGCGCGAGATCGCCTCGTGCCAGCCCGATTACTACAAATGGAACCAGTGGCTGTTCCTGAAGATGCTGGAAAAGGGCATCGCCGAGCGCCGCACCCAGGTCGTCAACTGGGACCCGGTGGACATGACCGTGCTGGCCAATGAGCAGGTCATTGATGGCCGCGGCTGGCGCTCTGGCGCCCTCATCGAAAAGCGCGAAATCCCGGGCTACTACCTGAAGATCACCGACTACGCCGAAGAGCTTTTGGCGGCGGTGGCGGACCCTTCACATCCGAGTTATCTCTCGGGCTGGCCTGAGCGCGTGCGCCTGATGCAGGAGAACTGGATAGGCAAGAGCGCCGGCGTGCGCTTTGCCTTCCCGCACGACATCGTTGATGCCAGCGGCGCAGCCATCGGTGAGGGCCGCCTGTGGGTCTTCACGACGCGCGCCGACACCCTCATGGGCGTGACCTTTTGCGCCGTCGCGCCCGAGCATCCGCTGGCCGCACAGGCCGCGCTGGCCAACCCCAAGCTGGCGGCCTTCATTGAAGCCTGCAAGGCCGGCGGCACGACCGAGGCCGAGCTCGCCACCAAGGAAAAATCCGGCCTGCCCACGGGCCTGTTCGTGCAGCACCCCTTGACCGGTGAGCGCGTCGAAGTCTGGGTCGGCAACTATGTGCTGATGGGCTATGGCGATGGCGCCGTGATGGGCGTGCCGGCGCACGACGAGCGCGACTTTGCCTTTGCCAAGAAGTACGGCCTGGCCATCAAACAGGTGGTGGCGGTTGAGGGCCAGGCCTTCAGCACCGAGGCCTGGGCCGAGAGCTATGCCGACAAGCAGCGCGGTCACTGCGTCAATTCGGGCGCGGGCTTTGAGTTCCTGGACGGCCTGGCGCAGAAGCCCGCGGTCGACAAGGTGGCCGAGCTGCTCGCCGCCAAGCGCCACCAGGGTGTGGCCCTGGGTGAGAAAAAGACCACCTGGCGCCTGCGCGACTGGGGGGTGAGCCGCCAGCGCTACTGGGGCACGCCCATTCCCATCATCCACTGCGACGGCTCGCCGGCCGCGGCAGGCTGCGGCGTGGTGCCGGTGCCCGAGAAGGATTTGCCAGTGGTGCTGCCCGAAGATTGCATCCCCGATGGCAGCGGCAACCCGCTGAACAAGCGCCTTGACTTCCTGAACGTCGCCTGCCCAAGCTGCGGCAAGCCGGCGCGCCGCGAGACCGACACGATGGACACCTTCGTCGATTCGGCCTGGTACTACATGCGTTATTGCGACCCGACCGACAGCACCCGCATGGTCGGCGAGGGGGCGCAATACTGGATGCCGATGGAGCAGTACATCGGCGGCGTCGAGCACGCCATCCTGCACCTGCTGTATGCGCGCTTCTGGACCAAGGTGATGCGCGATCTCAAGCTCATCAGCTTCAGCGAGCCCTTCACCAAGCTGCTCACCCAGGGCATGGTGTTGAACGAGGCCTTTGCGCGCCAGGACGCCAGCGGCGGGCGCGAATACTTCTGGGCGCACGACCTGGACATCGTGCGCGATGAGCACGCCAAGGTGGTCTCGGCCAGCGTCAAGGCCGACGGCCGACCGGTGCAGTTCGAGGGCTGGACGACCATGTCCAAGTCGAAGAACAACGGCGTCGATCCGCAGGCGCTGATCGACCGCTACGGCGCCGACACCGCGCGCCTGTTTGTCATGTTCGCCTCACCGCCAGAGCAAAGCGCCGAGTGGAACGATGCCGGCGTTGAAGGCGCGCACCGCTTCTTGCGCCGGGTCTGGGCCTTCTGTGCCAAGCATGCGCCCAGCATTCGCGCCGCGGCCGAGATGACGCCCGCGCTGGCGGCGGGCTTGTCCGCCGAGGGCCGTGCGCTGCGCCGCGAGCTGCACAGCGTGCTGCGCCAGGTGAGCTTCGACTACGAGCGCATGCAATACAACACCGTGGTGTCGGGTGCCATGAAGCTGCAGAACGCGCTGGAATCCTTCAAGCACGATGGCAGCGCCAGTGCTGCGGCCTTGTTGCGCGAAGGCTGCTCGGTGCTGCTGCGCGCGCTGTACCCGACCTGCCCGCACATCACCCACGGCCTGTGGACAGGCCTGGGTTTCGATGCCCGATGGGGCGATCTGCTCGATGCGCCCTGGCCCGCGGTGGACGAGGCCGCCTTGCTGCAGGCCGAGCTGGAGCTGGTGCTGCAAATCGCCGGCAAGACGCGCGGCGCGATTCGCGTGCCTGCGGGCGCCGACAAGGCCACCATTGAGGCCGCCGCCCTGGCCGCGCCCGAATTCGCCAAGTTCGGTGGCGGCGCGCCAGCCAAAAAAGTGGTGGTCGTGCCCGGGCGCCTGGTCAACGTGGTGGTGTGAGCACCTCCATGCGCCGCAGCGCCGCTTTGCTGGCCACGCCGGGTGCGGCCCTGGCCGTGGCCCCGACCCGGCGCGTGGCAGTGAGAGCCGCCATGAGCGCGGCGCTCAGTGCTGCCCTCGGCGGTTGCGGCTTTGCCTTGAGCCGCGCCCCCGAGCTGCCCTTTGCCAGCATCGCCCTGGACGGCTTTGCCCCGCGCTCGGCCTTGGCCGAGGAGCTGACACAGCAGCTCGGCCTGTCGGCACGCGTGCTCAGGCTGGACCAAAAACCCGAGGTGATCCTGCGAGCACTGGTCGAGCGGCGCGACAAGCGCGCCATCGCCACCACCGCCGCCGGCCAGGTGCGAGAGCTGCAATTGCAACTGCACTTCGAATTCAAGCTGAGCACGCCGGCCGGCAAGGAGCTGCTGGCCCGCACCGCACTGGGCCTGGCGCGCGACATCAGCTACTCCGAAACCCTGGCCCTGGCCAAGGAGCAAGAGCAAGGCCAGCTCTTCGCCGCCATGCAATCCGAGATCGTGATGCAGGTCTTGCGTCGTCTGGCCAGGGCCGCCAAGGCTTGAGCATGCAACTGCTCGCCAATCAATTGCAGGCCCACCTGACGCGGGAATCGTCAGGCGAAGCCGGCCGCGGCTTGCGCAGGGTCTACACCCTGCATGGCGACGAGCCGCTGCTGGCGCAGGAGGCGGCCGACGCGATTCGCCTGGCCGCTCGATCCAACGGTTATGTCGAGCGCAAAGTGTTTGTGGTCAGCGGTACACACTTCGACTGGTCGGCGGTGTTCGGTGCTGCCCAGGCCATGAGCCTGTTCGCCGACAAGCAATTGATCGAGCTGCGCATTCCCACTGGCAAGCCTGGCAAGGATGGCTCTGAGGCGCTGCAGCGCTACTGCCAAGGCCTGAGCGACGACATCCTCACCCTGGTGCACCTGCCACGGCTCGATCGCCAGCAGCAGCAAAGCGCCTGGTTCACGGCGCTTGACAGCGCTGGGGTGTCGCTGCGCATCGACCCCATCGAGCGCCGCGCCCTGCCCACCTGGCTGGCGCAGCGCCTGGCGCTGCAAGGGCAGCGCGTGGCCGAGGGCGAGGCCGGCCAGCAGGCCCTGGCCTTCTTTGCCGACCGGGTGGAAGGCAATCTGCTGGCCGCCCACCAGGAGCTGCAAAAACTGGCCCTGCTGCACCCAAAGGGCGAGCTGGGTTTTGAGCAGATCGAAGCGGCGGTGCTGAACGTCGCGCGCTACGACGTCTTCAAGCTCGGCGAGGCCATCTTCGCCGGCCAGACCACACGCGTGCTGCGCATGCTCGATGGCCTGCGTGCCGAGGGCGAGGCCGCCGTGCTGGTGCACTGGACACTGGCCGCCGATGTGCTGGCGCTGAAGCACTTGCGCGCCGCGCTGGACGCCGGCCGCCCCCTGCCCATGGCACTGCAAGAAGCCCGCGTCTGGGGCCCCAAGCAGCGCCTGTTTGAGCGCATCGCGCCGACATTGACAACACCCAGCCTGGTGGCGCTGGTGCAGGCCGCCAGCATTTGCGACGGCATCGTCAAAGGCCTGAAACACCGCGATTGGCCGCTCGACCCCTGGGACGCCGTGCGCCGGCTGTCACTGCTGATGGTGCAACTGCTGCAAGCCCCCGGCGCCGGCCCGCGCGGGCGCGCCGCGGCGCCCTTGCGCCTGGCTTTGGCTGTGCGGTAGCGGGCGCGCGCAGTTGCTGGCCGTCTTAGCCGGCCCTCTCAAGGAAATGTGGCTTTGCCACTTTCCTTGATCCCCGCGGGGGGCGGCCGGCCCCGGCCGGCCTTGGGGCGCTCAATAGCCGCGCTCGCGCCACACGCGGTGGGCGATCTGGCCGCCCTGCGCCACGGCCTGAACATTGGCCAGGGCCACGGTCGACGCGCTGTGCACATCGGTCAATGCGGCCACATGCGGCAACACCGTGATGCGCTCGTGGCGCCAGAACGGGTGCTCGGGCGGCAGCGGCTCCTGGTGAAAGACATCAAGCACGGCGTGCTCAATCTGGCCGCTGTCCAGGGCGGCCAGCAGGTCGGCCTCAATCAGGTGCCCGCCACGCGCCAGGTTGACGATGCCGGCGCCGCGCGGCAAGTGCGCGAAGAGCGGCGCACCGAGCACGCCCTGGGTGGCGGCGGTCAGGGGCAACAGGTTGACGACGATGCGCGCGGCCGCGGCAGCAGGGCCCAATGCCGCATCGCCGTGGATGCTGCGCACCGGCGGCGGGTGTGGGCCGGGAAGTGGCGCCTTGTCTGCACCCACAATAGGTTCGCGGCCTGCATCGACTCCAGGCCAACGGCCTGCATCGACATCATGTCCGCGGCTCCAGGCCGTCACCGCAAAGCCCATGGCCGAGAGGCGCTGCGCCGCGGCGCGCCCCATCTGGCCGTGGCCCAGCAGCAGCACGGGCACCTCGTCAGCGCGCCACTGGCGGTGTTGCTGCCAGCGGCGCGCCACCTGCTGGCGCGCGTAGCCAAAGAAGCCCCGCTGCAGCGACAGCACGGCCCACAGCACCGTCTCGGCCATGGCGGCATTCATCGCGGGATCGACCATGCGCGCCAGCGGCACATGCGCCGGCACGCTGGGATCGGCCAGCAGGCGATCGACGCCGGCCCACAGCGACTGGATCAGGCGCAAGCCGGGCAAGCCCTGCAAAGCCCCGGGCGGCGGGTTGGCCACCAGGGCGATGTCGATCAAGGCGTCATCCACTTCGCCGCGCTGCAGCAGCAGGCGGTGCGGCGCGGGCAAGGCCGCGCGCAGGGCCTGCGCCCAGTCGTCGCGCTCTGCGTCGTCCCAGCTGCCGCACAGCAAGATGTTCATGTGGCCTGAGTGCGCGTCATGTCCAGCAGGCCTTGCAGCGCGCGCTGCACCGTGGCCTGGCGCACCGCCGTGCGATCACCGGCATAGCAGCGATGTTCAGCGTGCTCGCCCTGCGGCCCGGCCCAGGCCAGCCAGACCGTGCCCACGGGCTTGGCGGCCGTGCCGCCGCCCGGGCCGGCGATGCCGGTGACGGCCACCGCCACCTCGGCGGCGGAGTGCTTCAAGGCGCCGCGCACCATGGCGCGGGCCACGGCCTCGCTGACCGCGCCGTGGGCGGCGATGAGCTCACCGGGCACGCCCAGCATCTGCGTCTTGGCAGCGTTGCTGTAGGTGACGAAGCCGCGCTCCAGCCAGTCGCTGGAGCCGGCCAGTTCGGTGCAGGCGGCGGCGATCAGGCCGCCGGTGCAGCTCTCGGCGGTGGCCAGGCGCCAGCCGCGGGCGCGCAAGGCATCGGCCAGGGCGGCCACCGGGGTTTCAAGGCTCTCAAGGAAATGTGGCTTTGCCACTTTCCTTGATCCCCGCGGGGGACGGCCGGCTTCGGCCGGCCTTGGGGCACTCATGCGCAAAACCTCCAGGCGGCGATCACCAGCAGCGTGCACAGCGCCGCCACCAGGTCATCAAACAAGATGCCGAAACCCTGTGCCCAGCCTATGGTCTGGCCAGGACGCAGCTTGAACAATCGATCCGCCCAGCCCACGGGCCCGGGCTTGACCGCATCGAAAAATCGAAACAGCGCGAAGGCCAGCAACTGCGCCCAAAGGCCGGCCGGGCCGATCAACCACAGCACCAGCCAAAAGGCCAGCACCTCGTCCCAGACGATGGCGCCGGGGTCGGCCACACCCAGGTGAGCGGCGGTCACGGTGCAGGCCCACAGGCCGAGCACAAAACTGCCCGCCAGCAGCATGGCCGCGGCGCCATCACCCAACCAGGGCTGCATCACTGACCAGGCCAACCAGGCCCACAGCGTGCCCGCGGTGCCCGGCGCCCAGGGTGAGAGGCCGCTGCCAAAACCCAGGGCCAGCCAGTGCGCCGGGTGTGTCGCCATGAACCGGGCGTTAGGTCGGCGCGGCAGCGCCTGGGCGGTGGTCGTCGTCATGGGCTGGGGTGGCCTGCTGGCCTAGTGCTCCGCCCCACAAGTTTCGGAACATGATGAAAGCGATGGATTCGTTCGCCAGGCTAGGCGCAAACCACAGCCATAGCCTTTGCTATGGCGCGGATTTGCAACGACGCATGGC
>JAYSSS010000163.1:0-59023 GCA_043720415.1 Ideonella sp. | reverse complement strand
CAGCGCGCTGGCGGCCGCACCGGCCAAGGCCAGCCACTGGCGGCGGGAGAGTGTGTTTGGCGCAGCGGTGGGCATGGCGTGGCGGTCTTTACTTCAGTACGGCGCCCTGCTGGCCAGCCCCGGGATCATCGCGCGCGCAACCAGTTCTCAATCACCAGACCGGGCACACGTGCAAAGTGGCGGGTGTTGTCGGTGACGACGGTGGCGCGCAGGGCCAGGGCATGTGCGGCGATCAACTCGTCGGCCAGGCCGATGCCGACGCCACGCCGTTCCAGATCGGCGCGCAGTGCGCCGAAGGCATCGGCGGCGTGATCATCGAAGGGCTCGGTGCGCGCCACCTGCAAGAAGCCGTTGACCAGCCGCGCGAGCGTGGTCGCCTCGGGCTTGCGCTTCACGCCAAACATCAGCTCGGCGCGGGTGATGGCCGAGATGCACCAGTCGGCTGGGCTGATCGCGCCAAGTCGATCATCGAGGTTGACTCGCCCGGCGATGATGGCTGAGACGATGCTGGTGTCGAGCATGACCAGACTCACTTGCGCTTCTTCGCAAAAGGATCGCGCAGCCCGCCGGGCGCATTCATCGGCCTGTCCGTGAGGAAATCCGCCGCCTCGGCGATGGGCCCCAACGCCGATCGCAACGCAACAAAGTCGCTCCACTGGTTGCCCGGGCGGCTCGACAGGATGACATCGCCGGTGCGCTCGTCGCGACGCACGAAGACCTGATCACCCTCGAAGCGGAACTCGGCCGGCAGCCTCACGGCCTGGCTGCCACCATTGGTAAAGAGCCGCGCAGTGTTGGACAGGGTGCACCTCCATGGAGCGATTCGAGCAAGTATATATTTATGTATATACCCACGGAGGATCTACCGCCCAAACAAACCACGCAACCAGGCGGCGATGCGCGCCAGCAGGCCCTGCGGCGCGGGCGCCTCGGCGGCAGCGGCAGGCGCGGCCTCGACCACCGGATAGCGCTCCATCAGGCGCGCCTTGAAGCTCGCAAAAAACTCGGTGGCCATCTTCTGCGCGGCCATGTCGACCAGGCGCGAGCCGATCTGCGCCATCTTGCCGCCGACGCTGGCGTGCGCGGTGTAGTGCAGCATGGTCTCGTTGGCGCCGGTGGATTCCAGCCGAATCTCGGCGTGGCCCTTGCCGTGGCCGGCGGCACCGCCCTGGCCCTCAAAGCGCAGGGTGTAGGAGGTGGGCGGCTGCAGGTTCTCTAGCTGCAGCTTGCCTTTGAACTTGGCGCGCACCGGGCCGATGGCGGCCAGGATCAGGGCCTCGTACTGGTTCTCGCCGGTGGGCGTGATGCTCTCGCAGCCGGGGATGGCGGTTTGCAGCAGGGCGATGTCGTTGAGCGCCTCCCAGGCCTGGGCTTGGGTGACGGGCAGGATTTGCTGGTTGGTGAGTTGCATGGCGGAAGTGTCGCTGTGAAAAGGGGCGCGGGTGGTGGGCGGATGGTGGGTGGGCGGATGGTGGGTGGGCGGATTCAGGGGCCGGTGCAGCGCTGTTGCCGCGATAAAGATCGCCAGAGCCCTCAGACTGACGCGTCCATCGCCGTCGGCTGCTTACTGCGGTTAGGCCGGGTCGGCACGCTTGCCGGCGCCGGCCGCGCCAGCACCGCCACCAGCTCGGCCAGGCTTTGCAAATTGTGCGTGGGCAGAAACTGATCGACATGCGGCAGCATGGCCTTGACGCCGCCGGCCCTGGGCTCGAAGTGATCGAAGCGCAGCAAGGGGTTCAGCCAGATCAGGCGCCGGCAACTCTTGTGCAGGCGCTCCATCTCGAAGGACAGGGCGCGCGTGTCGCCATGCTCCAGGCCGTCGGAGATCAGCAGCACGGTGGCGTTGCCCGGCAACACCCGGCGCGCCCAGCGGCGGTTGAATTCATGCAGGCTGTCGGTGATGCGTGTGCCGCCCGACCAATCCTGCACCGCGCGCACCACCAGGGCCACGGCAATGTCGGGGTCGCGGCTGGCCAGCAAGCGCGTGGTGCGCGTCAGCCGGGTGCCGAAGACGAAGCTTTCCACCCTGGCATCGGCGGCACTGCGGCCGCTGGCCAGGGTGTGGGCAAAGTGCAGCAGCATGCGCGAGTAGCGGCTCATGGAGCCTGAGATGTCGGCCAGCAACACCAGTGGCGCGGGCTTGGTGCGCGGTGCGCGCCAGCGGATGTCCATCAGCTCGCCGCCCTGGCGGGCCATGGCCTTGAAGGTGGCGCGCCAATCGGGGCGGCCGGGCTGCGCGGCCGCCCGCGTGCGCCGCGTCGGCAGGGGCTCGAAGGCGCGGCGCATCTGCGCCAACAGGTGCTTGGCCTGTCGCCATTCGTCGGCGCTCATGGTGTCGAAATCGGCCTGCTGAAGGATCTCGCGCTCGCTGTACGTCAAGTGCGCATCGATCTCGATCTGCTCTTTGGTGGGCGGCGGTGGCGGCGCATTGGGCTGGTGCGGAAAGAGGGCCTCGCCCAGGCGGCGGTTCTCAGGCGTGGGTGGCAGCTCGCCGTCGTTCAACTTGATCTTGGGCAGCAGCAGGGCGCGCATGCGGCCCTCCAGATCGGGGTCGCGCCAGAACAGCACAAAGGCCTGGTCGAAGAGCTCGCGGTGCTCGATGCGGTCCAGCAAGCAGGCTGTCAGTACCGAGTGGAAATCGCGGCGCTTTTCCAGCCCCGCGGCCTGCAGGGCCTGCAGGGCGAGCTGCACCCGGTCCGAGCCGACAGCCATGCCGGCGGCGCGCAGCACGCGCGCGAAGTGCATGACGTTCTCGGCCAGGCGGCCGGGGGAGCTGGTGGCTTGGAGCACCTAACCCTCAGGTCAAGCTGCCAGGTTGCGCGCATCCTGGCGCACCTGCTCCAGCAGCCGCGCGGTCTCGCTGCCTTGGAGCTTGCCGATGTCGTCCTGGTACTTCAGCAGCACGCCCAGGGTGTCCTGGATCACGGCGGGGTCGAGCACCAGGGTGTCCAGCGCCATCAGCGCGCGCGTCCAGTCAATTGTCTCGGCGATGCCGGGCAGCTTGTAGAGCTCGACGGTGCGCAGCTTTTGCACAAAGGCCACGATCTGCTGGGCCAGGGCCGCGCCGGCGCCCGGCACGCGGCGGCGCAGGATGTCGGTCTCGCGTCGCGCATCGGGGAAATCCACCCAGTGGTAGAGGCAGCGGCGCTTGACGGCGTCGTGAATCTCGCGCGTGCGGTTGGAGGTGAGGATGACGATGGGCGGGTGCGTGGCCTTGACCGTGCCGAGCTCGGGGATGGTGATCTGAAAGTCCGACAGCACTTCGAGCAAAAAGGCCTCGAAGGGCTCATCGGCGCGGTCGAGCTCATCGATCAGCAGCACAGGGGCGACATCGCGCGCCGGGTCGATGGCTTGCAGCAAGGCGCGCTGGATAAGGAATCGGGGAGAGAAAAGCTCGGCCGCCAGGGCGTCGCGGGCCTGGCGGGCATCGCCGGCGCCGAGGTGAATGCCAGGCTGATCAGGCCCGCCGCCCGGCCTGCTTGACGCAGCGGTTAGGTTCTGGCCGGCGCTGGATTCGGCCAGTCGAATCTCCATCATCTGCCGGGCGTAGTTCCATTCATAGGCGGCGCCGGCCAGATCCAGCCCCTCGTGGCACTGCAGCCGGATCAAGGGCCGGCCCAGCATGGCGGCCAGGGTGCGCGCAATCTCGGTCTTGCCGGTGCCGGGCTCGCCTTCGAGAAACAGCGGGCGCTGCAGCTTCAGCGCCAAGAAAACGCAGGTGGCCAGCGAGCGGTCGGCCACATAGTCGTGTGCCAGCAAGCCGGCCTGGGTGTCATCGATGCTGAGGGGCAATGCGCTCACGGTGCGGCGGGTCCTGAAGGCGGGCGGGGTGGCGATCATCGCTGATCTTGCCGGCCCGGCCCAGCCGCTGCAGGGCGAGCACTGGATGCGCCCGCGCTCCTGGCCCCTCAAGCCATGACAGTGGTTGCCGACTCGTTCATACATCGTACCCCCGGCCGCGTCGGCGACCAGTCCTCGCGTTGCGCGCAAGGACTGGTCCGCAGGAGCTCAGCAAAGACCTCAGGAACTTCAAACACGGCGCGATTGTTGACGCGGGCCGCGCGATAGCGGTAGGCCCTGAGGTCAGCCGTCATGGCATCCACGGCCAGATTCACCATGCGCCAACTGGGGCACACAAGGCCGAGTTCATGTTCGTGAATCCACCGAGCGTTGTATCGCTCCTGCGGCAAGGTGAAGGCATTGCGCACCGTAATGACAGGAAGACCCTGCTGAATCGCTTCGCTCAAACAGCCTGGGCCGGGCTTGCCGATGAAGTAGTCGGCCATGGCCATGTACTGCCGCACATCGTGGGTGAAGTCGACCACAACATGGTGCGGGCCCGCACTGGTCATGCGAAGGCTCTTGGCCAGTGCGACGTTGTGACCGCACATCAGAATGAGTGGCTGCTTGCGCAATCGGCCTGCGATCCCACGCATCAAGGTCGAGCCGCCGGCGCCAAACATCACCAAACCGACGGGTGCACGATCGGGCAGCCCGAGCCGGCGTCGATCTGCACGTGGATCGCTTTGCAGCGGTTGGTAGAAATCGGGACGAATGATCATCCCCGAGGCCACATGCAGGTGGCGCTCCGCGTAGCCAGCGGCCCGGGCCTGCTCCAAGGCCTTGGCCGTGCCGCACACGATGTGCTGTTTTTGAGACGGCTCGATCCAGAAGTTAGGTGGCAGGTCGGCCATGTCGGTCATGACGGTGACGAACGGCACCTCAGGGCAGGCCTCGCAAAGGCTCTCGTACAGCACTCTGTTGAAGTTGGGGACCAAGGAGACGACGAGGTCTGGCGTTGTTCGTGACCAGTGGCTTGCCAGTCGGCGCTGCAACGATGCCCCGCCCATGCGATTCATGAACTGCATGAGCCTGAGCTCCCGGCTCAGCCCGATGGACCAACCCATCTCGATGCGCTTGTTGTACAGCGCTTCGGGCGCGACACCAGTGACCCTTTGGAAGTGGCCCCGGGGATCCAGGACCTCGAACAGATTGACCAGGCGCACACGCCATGGTCGCCGCTGTTCGCGGATCACACTTTGCAGCGCCTGTGCGGCGGCGCGGTGGCCGCCGCCAGCGTTGAAGTACACCAAATCGATTGTCGTCATCTTGTGCCTCGCGGCCATGTTCGCCCTGGGCGATGACTGCAATGTGACGCCACACTCAACCGTGACCTGTGGGCATCGAGAGCGGCATCTCGAAGAACGGCGAAGGCAAAGCCTTGGGTTCGTGCCGTCGCGTCATCGACCTGTCATGCGCAGAAATTAGGCTGTATGCGTGCCATCTTTCCGGTCACGCACCGCACACACGCCAAGGAGCGAAGCGCATGAAACACACCCTTGCGGCGATCACCGCCGCTGCCTGCCTGACGATGGGTCAATCCCAGGCCGCACCCATGTTCGTCAATGGCTTTGCGCTGGATGGCGCAGCACTTGACAAATCGGGGGGCACAGCCGCCAACAATGGCCGTGTCGGCTACTTCTCCGACATTTACTACGATCACCACCGTGCAGAGTGGTGGGGCCTGTCTGACCGCGGCCCGGGCGGCGGCACACTGGACTACGGCACCCGGGTTCAGCGCTTCACGCTCAATGTTGATCTCATCACGGGCGCCATCAGCAACTTCCAGGTGGCGCAGACGGTGCTCTTGAGCAGTGGCGGCGTGGCTTTCAACGGCAAGGCGCCTGAAACGGCCGGCAGCTTGGGCATGGCTTTTGATCCAGAAGGTTTTGTCGTCACGCGACGCGGCACGCTGCTGGTCTCAGACGAATATGGCCCCTCGGTCAAGGAGTTCAGCCGCAGTGGCGAGCTGCTGCGCAGCTACACCATTCCGGCCAATTTGTTGCCGCGCAACGCCACTACAGGTGTGGTCAACCATGCCAACGATGCCGGCAACAACGCCGGCAAGCGCAGCAATCGCGGCTTTGAGGGATTGGCCATCAGCCCGGATGGTCAGTTCGCCTACGCGATGCTGCAAAGCGCCACGCTCGACGAAGGTGGCGGCGCGGGCTCGGTCAGCCGCATCGTCAAGTTCGACACCACCACCGGTGAGGCCGTGGCCCAGTTTGCCTATCAGATGAAGCGCAGCGGGCAAGGGCAGGGCACGTCGGCGCTGGTGGCCATCAACGCGCACGAGTTCTATGTCATCGAGCGCAACAACCGCGGCATCGGCGTGGGCGCAGATCTGGCCACGGCCGACAAGGAGGTGTACCGCATCAACCTGGCCGGTGCCACCGATGTCAGCCACATCGATCTCGACGCCCCGCTGGCGGCATACACCAAGGTCAGCAAATCGGCCAAGGTGATTGACCTTGACGAAAACACACTGGCTGCGCTGGGCAACAAATCCCCGGAGAAGTGGGAAGGTCTGGCCATTGGCCCGCGGCTCAACGACGGCAGCTACCTCATCCTGGCAGGCACCGACAACGACTACAGCGTCACCCAGGACAGTACCGGCTTGCAGCGCGACGTGTACTTCCTGTTCAATGCGGCCGACCCCTATGCGTCTTCGATCCAATGCCCGCTGGACACCACCACGCAGTGCGTCAAGACAAGCGATGGCAGCGCGGCGGACTTGACTCTCGACCATCGCCTGCTGCCAGGCGTCTTGCACGCCTACAGGATTGACGCCGCTGAGCTGGGCAACTTTCAACGCCCCGTCACCGAGCCGGCGGCCCTGGCCTTGGCCCTCGCCGGCCTGGCTGGCCTGGGTCTCATGCGCCGTCGCAGCCGCTCGCGAGCGCCGACCTGAAGCCTTGCCCGACAGCGTCAAAAGACGCTGTCACATTCGACATGCCGGCGTCACACAACTGTCACTTGGCGTCACTACAGTGCGGCAAAGCCGCTTGCTTGCAACCACCAAAGGAATTCCAGATGCGTCAACTCATCGCCGCTCCGCTGCTGCTGGCCCTGGCCGGCATGGCCCACGCCCAGGTCATCAAGATCGACGGCTCATCCACCGTCTACCCCATCACCGAGGGCATTGCCGAAGACTTCCAGAAGGCCAAGAAAAACGTCATCAAGGTGACGGTCGGCATTTCGGGCACGGGCGGCGGATTCAAGAAGTTCTGCCGTGGCGAAATCGACATCCAGGACGCCTCGCGCCCGATTCTTGAGAAGGAAATGGCAGACTGCCGTGCCGCAGGCATCGAATACATCGAGCTGCCGGTGGCCTTCGACGCGCTCACCGTGGTGATCAACCCGAAGAACAACTTCCTCAAATCCATCACCGTGGACGAGTTGAAGAAGATCTGGGAGCCCGCCGCGCAGGGCAAGATCATGCGCTGGAATCAGGTCAACCCTGCCTGGCCCGATGCACCGATCAAGCTGTTTGGCGCGGGCTCGGATTCCGGCACTTTCGATTACTTCACCGAGGCCATCACCGGCAAGTCCAAGGCCAGCCGCGGCGACTTCACGGCCTCGGAGGACGACAATGTTCTGGTGCAGGGCGTGGCACAGGACGTCAACGCCATCGGCTACTTTGGCTACGCTTACTATGCCGAAAACCAGCAGCGGCTGAAGGCGGCCGCGATCGTTGAGAAGGCGGGCAAGCCGGCCGTCCTGCCCAGTGAAGCCAGCGTTCTGGATGGCAGCTACCAGCCCTTGTCGCGCCCGATCTTCATCTACGTCAGCGTCAAGTCAATGCAGAAACCCGAAGTGCGTGAGTTCGCAGACTTCTACATGAAGCATGCGGCCAAGATTGCCAAGGAAGTGAAATATGTGCCACTGCCACCCAAGGCCTACACGATTGGCCTGGACCACCTCGCCAAGAATAAAAAGGGCACTGTGTTCGGCGGCAAGAACGAGGTCGGCGTGCGCATTGATGACCTCCTGGCACGCGAAGCCAAGCTCTGAGGATTGCCTGTGAACACCGCCGCTGCCGCGCCGATCGGCGCACTCGACAGCGAACAGCGCCTGGCGCAAATGGCGCAGAACAAGGCGCGCCGCAAACGCCGCGAACAGCTGATCGAGGTCGTGCTGCTGGCGGCGGCCAGCGTGTCGGTGATCACCACCTTGGGCATCGTCTATGTCCTGCTCAAGGAATCCTGGGCCTTTTTCCAGCAGGTGTCGCTCTGGTCATTCCTGACGGACGATCAATGGACGCCGCTGTTTTCCGACGCCCACTTCGGCATCATGGTGCTGCTGTCGGGCACGCTCACCAGCTCCGCGGTGGCGCTGGCCATCGCCATTCCGATGGGCACGGTGATCGCAATCTATTTGTCTGAGTTCGCCGGCCACAAGACGCGCGAGGTGCTCAAACCCCTGCTTGAGCTTTTGTCCGGTGTGCCGACCATCATTTACGGTTATTTCGCCCTCCTCTTTGTCACGCCGCTGCTGCAGAAAATCTTCCCCGAGCTGCCCGGATTCAACGTGCTGTCGGCCGGCATCGTCATGGGCGTGATGATCATTCCCTATGTCTCGTCCTTGTCCGAGGACGCCATGCG
Source organism: Ideonella sp. (assembly GCA_043720415.1). Lineage (GTDB taxonomy): Bacteria > Pseudomonadota > Gammaproteobacteria > Burkholderiales > Burkholderiaceae_C > Pseudaquabacterium. The sequence continues at coordinate 50,579 of JAYSSS010000163.1, read as the reverse complement.
CGCCGTGCCCATGAGCTTGCGCGAGGGCTCTTACGCCATGGGGGCCACGCGCTTTCAAACCGCCGTGAATGTGGTGGTGCCGGCAGCGCTGTCGGGCATCGCCTCGGCCTACATCCTGGGCATTTCGCGCGCCGTGGGCGAGACCATGATCCTGGCCGTGGCCGCGGGCATGCAACCCAAGCTGAGCTTCAACCCCATGGAGCCTGCGGCCACCATCACCTCGTACATCGTGCAGGTGGCCTTGGGCGATCTGCCCCATGGCTCCATCGGCTATCAAACCATCTTCGCCGCGGGGCTGATGCTGATGCTGGTGACCTTGGCGTTCAACCTGCTGGGCTATTGGCTGCGCCGCAGATTCAGGGAGGCGTACTGATGTCGACCCCGACCCCGACCGTGACCACAACCCCATTGCGCGGTGATGCGCTGCGCAGCCTGATCCGGCGCCACAAACGCTGGGACATGCTGTTCGGCCTGCTCGGCCTGCTGTGCCTGATGCTGGGCATCCTGACTTTGGCCGCGCTGTTTGCCGGCATGGTGATCGATGGCGTGCCACGGCTGAGCGGCGACTTCTTCACCAACTTTCCCTCGCGCCGCGCGGGCCAGGCCGGCATTCTTTCGGCCTGGGTGGGCTCGATCCTGGTGATGATGGTCACTGCTGCCTTTGCCGTGCCCGTGGGCATTGCGGGCGCCATCTACCTGGAGGAATACGCCAAGAAGAATTGGTTCACGATGGTGATCGAGATCAACATCACCAACCTCGCCGGTGTGCCCTCCATCGTCTACGGGCTGTTGGCCCTGGGCTTGTTTGTCTATGCCTTCGGGTTGGGCCAAAGCATCCTCTCGGCAGGGTTGACGCTGGCGCTGCTGATCTTGCCCATCGTCATCGTCACCACCCGCGAAGCCCTGCGCGCCATACCGCAGCATGTGCGCGAAGCGGCCTATGCCTGCGGCGCATCGCAGTGGCAGGTGGTCAGCCACCACCTGGTGCCCTACGGCCTGCCGGGCATCCTCACCGGGGTGATCATCGGCATGGCCAGGGCCATCGGCGAGACGGCGCCCATCATCACCATCGGCGCGCTCACCTTCATCGCCTTCCTGCCGCCCGTGCCGGGTACTGGGGATCCCGCCGCAGGGATGTTCGACTGGTTGTTCTCGCCCTTCACGGTGATGCCCATCCAGATCTTCAACTGGACCTCGCGCCCCGACCCTGCCTTCCATCAAAACGCCGCCGCCGCCAGCCTGGTGCTGGTGTTGATGACGCTGGGCATGAACGCCTTGGCCATCTGGCTGCGCTACCGCTTGCGCAAGAACATCAAGTGGTGACCCGCAGGCCACGCCCACTCCACTGAATGACGATGACCCACACCTCCACCATCACCCTGCCTGATGCGGCCCCGGCGCTGAAGGCCGAGGCCAAGGCACTGGATTTTTATTACGGCAGCTTCAAGGCGCTCAAGCGTGTGTCGATGCCGGTCTACGAGCACAAGGTCACTGCCTTGATCGGGCCCTCCGGCTGTGGCAAATCCACCTTTTTGCGTTGCTTCAACCGCATGCACGACCTGTACCCCGGGCACCGCTACGACGGCTCCATCTCACTGCTGCCCGATGGCGTTGATCTGCTGGCGCCCGAGGTCGACCCCATCGAAGTGCGCATGCGCATCTCCATGGTCTTCCAGAAGCCCAACCCGTTTCCGAAATCGATCTTTGACAACGTCGCCTACGGCCTGCGGGTGCGCGGCGAAAAGTCGCGCAGCTACACCGAAGACAAGGTGGAAGCCGCGCTGAAGAACTCGGCCCTGTGGGGCGAAGTGCGCGACCGCCTGGACGAGGTCGCAGTCAACCTCTCCGGCGGCCAACAGCAGCGCCTTTGCATTGCCCGCGCCTTGGCCACCGATCCAGAAATCATCCTGTTTGACGAACCCACCTCGGCGCTCGACCCCATCGCCACCGGTGCCATCGAGGAGCTGATTGGCGAGATCAAACGCAGCGTCACGGTGCTCATCGTCACCCACAACATGCAGCAAGCGGCGCGGGTCTCGGACCACGTGGCCTACATGTACCTGGGCGAGTTGATCGAGTTCGGTGACACACGAAACATCTTCATGAAACCCAAGCGCAAAGAGACCGAGGACTACATCACCGGGCGCTTTGGTTGAGTACCGATTCAGGAGATCACGATGAGCGACAAACACCTTTCCACGCAGTTCGATGCCGAGCTAAGTGGCATCTCGACCCGGGTCCTGCAGATGGGCGGCCTGGTGGAATCCCAGGTGGCCCAGGCGGTGTTCGCGCTGGCCAACTTCGACGCACAGGCGGCTGAGCAAGTGATCAGGCAGGAGCACAGCGTCAATGCCCTGGAAGTGCAGATCGACAGCGACCTGTCGTCGATCATCGCCAGGCGCCAGCCCACGGCACGTGACCTGCGGCTGTTGATTGCCATCTCCAAAACCATTGCCAACCTTGAGCGCATCGGCGACGAGGCGGCCAAGATTGCGCGCATGGTGCTGCGTCTGCTGGCCGCGGGCATGTCCACGCGCATGCGCCTGCCCGTGGCAGATTTGTCGCACGAGTCCGAGCTGGCCACCCTGCAGCTGCGCAAGGCGCTCGATGCCTTCGCGCGGCTTGACACCGAGGCGGCCCTGGAGGTGCTCAAGCACGATGACCAGATCGACCAGGAATTTGAAGGCCTGCTGCGCAAGCTGATCACCTACATGATGGAGGACCCGCGCACCATTTCTGCGGCCATCGATCTGGTGTTCGTCGCCAAGGCCATCGAGCGCGTCGGTGACCATGCCAAGAACCTGGCCGAGGTCATCATCTACATCGTCAAGGGCACCGACGTGCGCCACAACCCGCTCGAAACCATCGAGTCATTGGCGCGCTGAGGGGGCATTCGGGATGAGCCGCATCGTCGTCGTCGAAGATGAGTTGGCCATTGCCGAGCTGATCGCCATCAACCTGCGCCACGCCGGGCACGCGGTCACCCTGGCCACCAATGCCGAGCAAGCGCGTCGCGAAATCGATGCCGAGCTGCCAGACCTGGTGATCCTGGACTGGATGCTGCCCGGGCAGTCGGGCTTGGCCTTGGCCAGGCAGTGGCGCGACGCCGAACGCACGCGTGAGCTGCCGATCATCTTGCTCACCGCGCGCAGCGACGAAGCCGACAAGGTGGCCGGCCTGGACGCTGGCGCCGACGACTATCTGACCAAACCCTTCTCGACGCAGGAGTTGATGGCCCGCATCCGGGCCGTGCTGCGGCGCAAGGCCCCGCACGCGCTGGACGACACGGTTGAAGTCGCCGGCTTGCGCATCGACCCGGGCACGCGGCGTGTCAGCCACGATGGCCTGGATCTGAAACTTGGCCCCACCGAGTTTCGCTTGCTGCACTTTTTGATGACGCACGCCGAGCGCGTGCACAGCCGGGCGCAGCTGCTGGACCGGGTGTGGGGTGACCATGTCTTCATCGAAGAGCGCACGGTCGATGTGCATGTCAAGCGCTTGCGTGAGGCCCTGGCCCCGGCGCAGTGCGCCTGGATGATCGATACCGTGCGCGGCGCGGGCTATCGCCTGACCCGGCGCGTTGACGCCGCGGCGGGTTGAGCGCTGCGATGGCCTTGCCCTGGCTGCTGTCGCGCCTGTTCGCCGCCCTGGCCCTGGCCCTGCTCGGTGGGGGTGTGGGCGTCTTGTTGGGCAAGCTGTTCGATGTCAGCCCTATGGGCGCGGCCTTGTGTTTCGCACTGGGCAATGCCGCCGGCCTGATCGGGTGGCTGTTGCTGGACGAGCTGCGCGCTGCGCGCCTGCTGCGCTGGATTCGCAGCGCCAGCGATCGCGAGGCGCCGCGTGCTGCCGGCCTGTGGGGCGAGTTGGCCTACCGCACCGAGCGCGCGGTGCGCGGCCAGGAGCGGGCGCTTGCCCTTGAACGCCAACGCTTGACGCAATTCCTGTCGGGCATCGAAGCCTCGCCCAACGGCGTGTTGTTGCTCGATGCCGACGACCAGATCACCTGGTGCAGCCTGGTCGCGGCCGATCATCTGGGTTTGGATGCCGAGCGCGACAGGCATCAACCCATCACCAACCTGGTGCGTGTGCCCGAGTTCGTGGGCTACCTGAAATCACGGGTCTGGGGCGATGCCATCCGCTTCAACCTGCCCGGCCGACCCGATGTGTTGTCGGTGACCGTGCGCGGCTATGGCGACGATCACAAGCTGGTGCTGTCGCAAGACATCAGCGAGCTGCTGCGCAACGATCTGATGCGCCGCGACTTCGTGGCCAATGTGTCGCACGAGATTCGCACACCGCTGACGGTGCTGGCCGGGTTTCTGGAGACCATGGACAACCTGCCGCTGGCCGAGGCCGAGCGGCGGCGGGTGCAGACACTGATGCGCCAGCAGACCACGCGCATGCAACTGCTGGTGTCCGACCTGCTGACTCTGGCGCAGCTGGAGGGCAGCCCCAGGCCGCAGGTCGATCAATGGGTGCCCGTGGGCGAGCTGATGCAGCGCGTGCTGGCCGATGCGCAAAGCCTCTCCGCCGGCCGACACCGGCTGCACCTTCATGGCCTGGACCGCTCCACCCTGGCCGGCGCCGAGACCGAGCTGCAAAGCGCCCTGGGCAACCTGTTGACCAATGCCGTGCGCTACACCCCCGAGGGCGGCCGCATCGATTTGTCTTGGCAGACCCATGCCGAAGGCGCCGGCGAGCTGACGGTGCGCGACACCGGCATCGGCATTGCACGCGAACACCTGCCACGCCTGACCGAGCGCTTTTACCGCATCGATGGCAGCCGCTCGCGCGAGACCGGCGGCACCGGCCTGGGCCTGGCCATCGTCAAGCATGTGATGCAGCGCCACGGTGGCACGCTGGAGATCTCCAGCGCGCCGGGCAAGGGCTCGTGCTTCAGCCTGCGCTTTCCGTCAGGGCGGGTGCGGCCCAGTGTGGCCAGCATCAGCCCATTGGAGAAGTCGGCTTCACTCGAGGCTTAGGCGCAACGCGGCGCTGACCACACCGCGGCACTGCGGTGGTGTGGTCTGATCCTTCTGAGGGATCAAAGCGCGGGCCAGGTGGCTTCAAACCACCTGGCCGCGCCGCGTTTCAGCTCGCGGACACCGCGCGCCCGGCCAGCACCGGGATCAGTGCGGCGCGGTATTCGGCCGAGCCGTGCAGATCGGTGTTCAGGCCCTCGGCCGACACCGTGGCGCCGGCCAGCGCTGCGGCCGACCAATTGCCGGCCAGCTTGGCCTCCAGGCCGCTGGCGCGGAAGGCACAGGCGCCAGCGCCGGTGACGGCCACACGCACGCCCTTGGTGCCCTTGGCGACGAAGACGCCCACCAGCGAGAAGCGCGACGCCGGCTGCTTGAACTTCTGCCAGGCGGCCTTTTCGGGCACGGGGAAGCTCACCGCGGTGATGACTTCATCGGCGGCCAGTGCGGTCTCGTACAGTCCTTTGAAGAAATCATCGGCGGCGATGTCGCGGCTGTTGGTGTGGATGGTCGCACCCAGGGCGAGCACGGCCGCCGGGTAGCAGGCGGCCGGGTCGTTGTTGGCCAGGCTGCCGCCGATGGTGCCGCGGTTGCGCACCTGGCGGTCGCCAATGTGGCCGGCCAGATCGGCCAGGGCCGGGATGGCCTTGGCGACCTCGGCACTGGCGCCCACGGTGGCGTGCGTGGTCATGGCGCCGATCTTGACGACGTCACCGGCCACGCTGATGCCGGTCAGGCCGCTGACGCTGGCCAGATCGATCAGCGTGTCGGGGGCCGAGAGGCCCATGCGCATGGCCGGCAGCAGCGATTGGCCGCCGGCAATGATCTTGGCGCCCGAGGATTTGGCTGAAGCAGCCGCTGCCGCCACGGTGGCGGGGTTGGAGTAGGCGAAGGCTTGCATGTTGGGTTTTCTCCTTCGAGTGGGGTTAGGCGGCAGCGCGGGCGGCTTGCCACACGGTGTAGGGCGTGGCCGGCATGGGCACATCCTTCACGCCCAGGGCGTTGCAGATGGCGTTGATCACGGCCGGCGGTGAGCCGATGGCCCCGGCCTCGCCGCAGCCCTTCACGCCTAACGGGTTATGTGAACAGGGCGTGCCCTTTGCGGTTTGCACCACAAAGCTGGGCAGATCGTCGGCGCGCGGCATGGCGTAATCCATGAAGCTGCCGGTGAGCAACTGCCCCGTTTCGGTGTCGTAGACGCCGTGTTCCAGCAGGGCCTGGCCGATGCCTTGAGCCAGGCCGCCGTGCACCTGGCCCTCGACGATCATCGGGTTGACGATGTTGCCGAAGTCGTCACACGCCGTCATGCGGTCGATGCGCGTGTGGCCGGTGGCCGGATCGATCTCGACCTCGCAGATGTAGGTGCCGGCCGGGAAGGTGAAGTTGCTCGGGTCGTAGAAGGCGTTCTCGTTCAGCCCTGGCTCCAGCTTGTCGTGCGGGAAGTTGTGCGGCACATAGGCAGTGAGCGACACCGCCGCGAACGGCACCTTCTTGTCGGTGCCGGCGACCTTGAACTCGCCGCCCTCGAAGACGATGTCGCTGTCGGCCGCTTCCAGCAGGTGCGCGGCGATCTTCTTGCCCTTGGCGATCACTTTATCGACCGCCTTGACGATGGCCGTGCCGCCCACGGCCAGCGAGCGGCTGCCGTAGGTGCCCATGCCGAACAGCACCTTGCCGGTGTCGCCATGCTCGATGGAGATGTCCTCCATCGGGATGCCGAGCTTGTCGGCCACGACCTGCGCAAAGGTCGTCTCATGGCCCTGGCCATGGCTGTGGCTGCCGGTGAAAACGGTGACCTTGCCGGTGGGGTGCACCCGCACCTCGCCAGCCTCAAACAGGCCCGCGCGCGCGCCCAGGGCACCCGCCACCGAGGACGGCGCAATGCCGCAGGCCTCGATGTAGGCCGAGTAGCCGATGCCGCGCTTCAAACCCTTGGCCGCGCTGGCCGCCTTGCGTGCGGCAAAGCCGGCGACATCGGCCGCGGCGATGGCTTGCGTCAGCGTCGCGTTGTAGTCGCCAACGTCGTAGGTCAGGCCCACGGGCGAGGCATAGGGGAAGGTGGTGATGAAGTTGCGGCGGCGAATTTCGGCCGGGTCGATGCCCATCTCATGCGCCGCGGTCTCGACGATGCGCTCCAGCAAGTAGGTGGCCTCGGGCCGGCCGGCGCCACGATAAGCATCCACCGGCGCGGTGTTGGTGAACACCGCGGTGACCTCGCACCAGATCTTGGGCGTCTTGTACTGGCCGGCCAAAAGCGTGGCGTGCAAGATCGTGGGGATGCAGGTGGAAAAGGTCGACAGGTAGGCGCCCAGGTTGGCCGTGGTGTCGGCGCGCAGGGCCAGGAAGTTGCCGTCTTTGTCGAGTGCGAGCTTGGCGGTGGAGACATGGTCGCGGCCATGGGCGTCGGACAAAAACGCCTCGCTGCGGTCACAGGTCCATTTGATCGGGCGCCTGATCTGCTTGCTGGCCCAGACCAGTGCGGTTTCTTCGCCGTACAGATAGATCTTTGAGCCGAAGCCGCCACCCACATCGGGTGCGACGACGCGCATCTTGTGCTCGGGGATGCCCAGCACAAAGGCGCACATCAGCAGGCGCTCGACGTGCGGGTTCTGGTTGCTGACGTAGAGCGTGTAGCTGTCGTTGTTGCTGTCGTAGGCGGCGTTGGCGCCGCGCGTTTCCATGGCGTTGGGGATCAGCCGGTTGTTGCGGAAGTGCAGCGTGGTGACATGCGCGGCCGAGGCCAGCGCGGCATCCACCCCGGCCTTGTCGCCAATGCCCCAGACATAACACTTGTTGTCAACGGCCTCGTCGTGCACCGGCACGCCACCGGCGCCCGCGGCCTTGGCGGTGTCGATCACCGGGGTGAGCTCTTCGTACTCGACCTCGATCACGCCGGCTGCGGCCTTGGCCTGCTCATAGGTCTCGGCCACCACCAGGGCGACGCGGTCACCCACGCAGCGCACCTTGCCATCGGCCAGCACCGGGTGCTTGGGCTCCTTCATGGGCGTGCCATCAAGGTTGTTGATCAGCCAGCCGCAGGGCAGGCCGCCGACGGCCTTGAAGTGATCGCCGGTGAAGATGCCAAGCACGCCCTCGCACTTGGCGGCGTCGGTGGTGCTGAGCGACTTGATGCGGGCATGCGCATACGGCGAGCGCAGGAAGAAGGCGTAGGTTTGACGGGGCAGCGTGATGTCGTCGGTGTACTGGCCCTGGCCGGTGAGGAAGCGACCGTCTTCACGGCGCTCAACGGCCTGGCCGATGAATCCTTGGCGTGCGTTCATGGTGATCCCCTTAGGCCTTCATGGCGGCAGCACCTTGCTGCACGGCCTTGACGATGTTGTGATAACCGGTGCAACGGCAGATGTTGCCGTCCAGGCCCTCGCGCACCTGCTGCTCATTGCCGCAGGCGTGGTTGTTGACCAAGTCGACCGCGCTCATGACCATGCCCGGGGTGCAAAAACCGCACTGCAGGCCATGGCAGGTCTTGAAGGCGGCCTGCATCGGGTGCAGCGTGCCATCGGCCGCGGCCAGGCCCTCGATGGTGGTGACCTCGCTGCCCGCGGCTTGCACCGCCAGCATGTTGCAGCTTTTCACGGCCTTGCCGTTGATATGCACCGTGCAGGCGCCGCACTGTGAGGTGTCACAGCCGACATGGGTGCCGGTGAGGCGCAGCGTTTCGCGCAGAAATTCGACCAAGGAGGTCTGTGGTGCGCAATCGCGCGTGACCGATGCGCCATTGACGCGCAAGGTGAGGGGAATGCCCATGCCTGTCTCCATCTGGTTTGTTGACAACAAGGCGGCGATGCTAGGCGCTGGCACTGCGCGACGCACGCGTGGGATTACCCTAATGGGCCGCGGTGCTGGGGTCAGGCTGAGGCCGGGTTGGGCTTGCGCCGGCCGGCGACAGACGTATGCTGCGGCCCTTTCGGGCTGGCGACGGCCGCTGCAGCACCCAAGCTGCGCTAATTTGAATCAGATCATGGACAACGTCGATCTCAACGTGCTGCGCCAGATTGCCCAATGGCAGGCCAGCGGCCATCGCGTGGTGCTGGGCACCATCATCCGCACCTGGGGCTCGGCGCCACGGCCACCGGGCTCGGCGGTGGCCATCCGCGACGATGGCCTGGTGGCCGGTTCGGTCTCCGGCGGCTGCATCGAAGATGACCTGGTGGACAAGGCCCGCGCCGGTGCGCTGGTCAAGGGCGTGCCCGATGTCGTGCGCTACGGCATCGATGCCGACACCGCCCAGCGCTTTGGCCTGCCCTGCGGCGGCATGATCGAGCTGGTGTTGGAGCCCGTGCAGCCCTGCACCCAGCTCGATGAGCTGCTGGCACGATTGAGCCGCGGCGAGCGCGTGCGCCGGGTGCTGACCCTGGCCAGCGGCGCCGTCGAGCTGCAGCCCGCCAACACCACCGATGAGCTGGAGCTGACTGAGGCCACGCTCACCACCCACCACGGCCCGCGCTGGCGCTTGCTGTTGATTGGCGCCGGCCAGATGACGCAGTACCTGGCGCAAATGGCCACGGCGCTGGATTACCAGGTGATCGTCTGCGACCCGCGCGAGGAATACGCCACCGGCTTTGAGGTGCCCGGCGCCACGCTGCTGCGCACCATGCCCGACGACACCGTGATCGAGATGAAAGCCGATGGCCACACCGCCATCATTGCGCTGACCCACGACCCCAAGCTCGACGATCTGGCGTTGATGGAGGCACTGAAGAGCGAGGCCTTCTACATCGGCGCCATAGGCTCACGCGTCAACCAGGCCAAGCGCCGCGAGCGCCTGATCGAGCACTTTGGGCTAACACCCGAAGAGCTTGACCGCCTGCATGGCCCGGTGGGCCTGAAAAATGGCGCGCGCACACCGCCCGAAATCGCCGTGAGCATCCTGGCCGAGCTCACCGCCGTGCGCTACGGCTACCGCGTGCCCGAGCCGGTGTTGCTGCGTGCGCAGGCGGCGGTGGAGGCGGGCTGCGTGGTGTGAGGCGCTGACCGCGCCGCCGGCGCTACGGCGCCACCACCGCTGGTCTTGCCCCCAAGCGTTTGGCCTGCTTGGCCAAGGTTTTGTCAAAGCTGGCGAGTTGTGCACTGGCCTGGCTCAGGCTGAGGTGCAGCGCATCGGCAAAGTCCAGGCCTTGGCGCTACAGCGCCAGCGCCGCGCGCAAGGCCTGCGGCTCAGCCGGTTTGAAGTTGGGCAAGCGCAGCAGCAATTCCAACCCCTCGGCGATTTGCAGAACGCTGCAATCGTTGACCTCCAGCACCCACACCAGCTCCAGCATCACCGTGATGGGCGCGGTGAAGTCGCCAGGCTGTGCAAGCCACGGCAGCACGCGCTCGTGCTGGCGTGAATCGTCGCGCAGCAGCAGCCTGGCCAGCACGTTGGTGTCGAGCGCAATCACACCGAGCCCAAGCGCGCCTTCAGGCGTGCGCGAATCGCCGACTTGGTCTGCGCCTCGGTCATCGGCTTGCGCTCGGGCTTGGCCAGGCATCCAGCCACCTGGGTCAAGGTGCTGGGCGAGCGCTGCGCCACTGGCTTGAGGCGAATCTCTCCACCTGCAAAGCTCACGGCCAGCACATCGCCGGCGACCAGACGAGCGCTGTCGCGCAAGGCCTTGGGGATGACCAGTTGGCCTTTGCTTGAGAGCGCCCCCAAACCTGCCGCTTCGCGTCAGGCCCCCCGCGGGGGATGAGAAAACTTGGGAGCGGCCCGGCGTTTTCTCATGAGGGTGACGGTGTCCATGGCCTTGGCGTTGAAGTGGTAAGCCTGATGGTAAGACGAGAAGCCGTGCCGTGAAACGGCGTGCCTTACACCGGCCGGCCATGAATTGCCAACCATGGGTTACAAGCGCCCATGTCCGACGACTACCAGATCCCGATTCCGCCCTCGTTCCAGGCCTTGTATGTGGACGCCCGCGGCCGCCTGACCGAGCGCCTGGCGGTGTACCGCGACCGCTATGAGTTGTGCGAGGACATGGCGCAGATGCTGGTCGATCAATGCCAGGCGCTGCATCACGACATTGGTGTGGAGCACGACTTGATCTTGTTGCGCACGCATGCGGGCTTGCTGATGCCAGAGTCGGGCTTCAGTGCTGCGGAGGCGGGTTGGGTGGTGACGCGGCTGGCGGAGCTTTTGGGGTGGGAGGCCTTGGTGATCGGGGGCTGAGGGGGGTGGTGTTGATGCGGTGGGGTGGTGGGGCGGTGAGGCGCTTGGGCGCTGGGGCGGCAAAGGCGCGGGTGGGCAGGCTGCGGCGCTTCACTGGGTCGGTCGCCGCTGCGCGGCGACTGCCTTGCGATGCTCGGTCTCCTGGCCTCGTCGCGAAACTCGCTGCACTCACTGCGTTCGTTGCGCTCAAACAGTCGCGACGAATTGGTTGACGAAGCGCGCTGCGCGCGCGGCCAGGAGCCCTGCGCTTCTCAGCGACCCAAAGGCGCGCCGCAGCCTGCCCACCCGCGCCTTTGCTGATGCAGGGTGTGCTGCTGGTGCGAAAAGGCAGGAGGCGCCGAGGTGGGCATGGGCTACGCATCGGCATCGGCATCGGCCTCACGGCTCGCGGCTCGCGGCTCGCGGCTTGCGGCTTGCGGCTCGCGGCTCGCGGTGCAGGCGAAACACAGCCCGCATTCAAATCCCGCCATCCTTCGCCCCGCCCCGCCCCGCCCACCGCGACGCTCCAGCCCTCAAAGTACCTGATCGCGCGCCACTGCTACGCCGCTACACCGCCGCGCCATCTGCCATCTGTCAAGCATCAAGCACCCAGCACCAATCACCCAGCGCACGCCGCACCCACCTCAACCCTTGCGAAATTCCGCGATGTCCGGCACCGCGCCCCACATGCAAAACGACGATGCAATAGCAGGAAATTGACGCGGCCGGTACGACGGCTCATCCTCGGGCGCGATGCTGCGCACGCCGGTGGAGTACTCGTAAGTCATGCCGTCCGGGCCCTCGTAGTACAGAAAGATTGCGCCCGAGGTGGGGTGCCGGCCCGGGCCGAAAACGATCTTCACGCCCTGGCTTTTCAAGCGGTAATAGGCACGCATGATGTCGTCGATGCCCTGCACCTGGTGATTGACATGCTGCACGCCCGAGCGTGTGGTGGCGAACAGGGCAATGCGGTGGTGCACCGGGTCGATGCGCAGCAGCGGCGCCACGCCAATGCGGTCACTCACGCGGGCGCCCAGATGGCCGGTCCAAAAACCCTCGTCGCGCGCCGGGTCGGTGGAGCACAGGCCAATGTGTGAAAAGCCCGTGATGCCGGCGTCCAACCCGGGCCAGTAGCGCTCGCCGCTGTGCTGCGGCCTCACCACCAGCTCAATGGCGTTGCCGGTGGGGTCGCGAAAGTGGATGAAGGCGTGCACGCGACGCTGCTCGCACGCGTCGGCGCTGCCCAGGCGCACCTCGATGCCGGCATCGCTCAACTGCGCACCGGCATCGTCCAGCGCCTGCGCACTGGCCAGCTCGAAGCCCACGGTGTGGTCGCGCGGGTCGCCCTCAAAGTAGGCCAGTGTGTGGTCGCGGCCATCGCTGCGGTAGTAGCGCGCGCCGGCCTCTTCACGCGCGCCCTGCAGGCCCACCACCTGCCGGGCAAAGTGATCGGCGCCTTGCAGGTCTTGCGTGCCCAGGCGCACATAGCGGATGTCGGCCAGGGCGATCACTTCAGCGCCTCACTTCAAGAATTCCGGCGAAATCAGGCGCGGCAAGAACAGGATGATCTCGGGGAAGACGATGGTGGCGGCCAGCACGCCGAGCATGGGCATGAGCATGATCATCACGTCCTTGATCACCGACATCAGCCGCACCTTGGCGATGGCACACGAGATCATCAAACACAGGCCATACGGTGGCGTCACCAGGCCGAAGGCCAGCGAGATGATGCCGACCATGGCGAAGTGCACCGGGTCCATGTGCACGGCGCGGGCCAGGGGCTCGAGGATGGTGCCGACGATGATGATGGCCGGGATGGCATCGAGGAAGCAGCCGACGATCAAAAAGCAAAGCGCGATGAAGAAGCCGGTGGCAGTGATGCCCATGCCCCAACTGCCCACGCCCGCGAGCAGCGCCTTGGGGATTTGGTAGTAGGCCAGCAGCCAGCCAAAGGCGCTGGCCGTGCCCACGCAAAACAGCGCCACCGCAGCCAGCTTGCCGGTGTCGAGCAAGGCGCCGTTCAATTGCCTGCCGCTCATCTCGCGGTAGACAAAGATGGACAGCACGCCGGCATAGAGCACGGCGATGGCGGCTGACTCGGTAGCGGTGAACCAGCCGAAGATCTTGCCGCCGATGATGATCACCGGGGTCATCAGCGCGGGCACGGCGATGGCCAAAGCGGTGAAGATTTCCTTCATGTTGGAGCGCGGGTACTTGGGGTAGTTGCGCAGCTTGGCGTAGACATGCACCGTGGCCATTTGCACCGCGCCCAGCAGCAGCCCCGGGATGATGCCGGCCAGGAACAGTGCACCTATGGAGACCGACAAGGTGCCGCCCCAGACGATCATCAGGATGGAGGGCGGGATGATGACCGCCAGCACCGCCGAGACCGCCGTGATGGCCACCGAGAAGGACATGTCGTAGCCCTCCTTGACCTGGGCCTCGATGAAGATCTTGCCCTGGCTGGCGGCGTCCGCGGTGGAGGAGCCGGAGATGCCGGCGAAGAAGATCGACAACACCACATTGACTTGGGCCAGGCCTCCGGGCAAATGCCCTACCAGATCGCGAGATAGGCGCACCAGCCGGTCGGTGATGCCGCCGGCATTCATTAAATTGGCGGTGAGCAGGAAGAACGGCACCGCCAGCAGGATGAAGGAGTTGTAGGACTTGAAGGTCTCGTTGAACAAGATCATCGGCGACAGCCGCGGCTCGATGAACATCACCGGCAAACAGGCCAGGCCCAGGGCAAAGGCCACCGGCACGCGCAGGATCATCAGCGTGAAGAACACACCAAACAACAGCAGCGCGGCAATCGCCGGGCTCAGGGCTGCGGCGCCGCTCACACCACGCTCCCGCTGGCATTGGGCGCTGAGCCCTCAGGCGTCGGCTCGCCGCCGCAAAACACGCGCCAATCCTCTTTGAAGCGTGGCCCCAGGAACAGCAGCCAGGTGATGCCGGTCATCGGCCAGGCCATGAAGATGAAGGGCATGGGCAGCTCGGCGAGCTCGGAGCTCTGGCTCCAGCCAAACTGCACAAACTTGATGCCGTACCAGACAAAGACCAGGGCGAAGACCAGCACGAAGGCGTTGCTGATGAGGCGCAACAGGGCGTTGGGCCGCGGCTTGAGCTCGGGCCACAGATCGACATCGAAGTGCGCGCCGTCGCGGATGCCGACCATGGCGCCGATCATGATCATCCAGACGAAGCAAAAGCGCGCCATCTCCTCGGTCCAGATGTAGCTGGGGATCAGCGCGGTGAAGCGCGAAAAGATCTGCAGGCTGACGGGAATGATGAGGATGGCCACGCTGGTGATGAGCAATACATCCAGTGCGCGTCCATAGCGTTGTATGAGCTTTTGCATGCGGCGGGCTCGGCAAAGGGGCAGTGGGTGGGGCGACAAAAACAAACCCGGCGAGCGCGAAGCTGTCGCCGGGTTCGGGCCGTGCTTAGGCGGCGATCAGCGGGGATTCGTTCGCTTCGCTTGGGCCATCACAGGGAATTGATCTTGGCCATGATGGCCTCGGCGCCGATCTCTTTGGCGTAGGCCTCCATCACCGGATCGACCAGCTTTTTCATGGCCGCGCGATCGGCAAAGGGCACGCGCTTCAGCTTGCCGGATTTCTCCAGCGCTTCGAGCTTGGCGGAGTCTTCGCTGGACTCGATCTGCCGGCCATAGATGCCGGCCTCTTTGCCGGCCTTGACGATGGCCGCTTGCAGATCGGGCGGCAGCTTTTTGAAGGTCTTGCCGGAGAAGGCCAGCGGCCGGATGGTGATGGCGTGCTGGGTCATGTTCAGGCTGGAGGCGACCTCGAAGAACTTCATCTGCTCGACGCCCGCGGCCTCGTTCTCGCCGGCGGCGATGACACCGTTCTGGATGGCGTTGTAGACCTCGTTGTAGGCGATCACGGTGGGCGCCATGCCGATGGCGGCGAAGGTGCGGCTCCAGATCGGGGCGCCCTGCACGCGCACCTTCAGGCCTTTCATTTCGGCCAGGTTGCGCACCGGCTTGTTGGCGAAGATGTTGCGCGTGCCGCCGCCGGCATAGCCAATGAGCATGACCTCGGCCTTGGCCTCCACCTCATCGGCCACGGGCTTGAGGGTGTCGGCATCGAGCACCTTGTTCCAGTGCGCCAGATCGCGGAACAGGAAGGGCGCGTCGATGAAGGGCGCGGCCTTGGAGAAGGTGGACATGTGCGCCGGCGAGACGATGGCGTAATCGACCGAGACGCCCTGGTTCATGTAGGCGAAGTAATCTTTCTCCAGCCCCAGCGCGCTGTTCTTGTGCAGCACGAAATTGATGGGCTTGCCGTAGTACTGCTTGACCAGTTGCTCGAACTTGATCATGGCCTTGGTGAAGGCGTGGTCGTCGTTGAACTGCGAGGCGCCGTGCAGGGTGATCTGCGCCTGCGCGCCCAGGCTAAAGCCCAGGCCGGTGGTGCACAGGGCGGCAATGAGTGCCGTGCGGCGAAGGGCGGAACGAAAGACGGATGGCATGGATTTCTCCTCAGGTGATGACAGTCATTCGACCGAATCGGCCGGGCGGTGTCAACGCGAGTAAACGCGTGGGTGGCGCGCCCAGGACGCCGCGACTTCAGCGCGCCGGGTTGGCGAAAAACAAGGGTTCGCCGCCGATCCTGTAGGCCGCAATCGCCGCCTGGCCGGCGGGCCCCAGCAGCCAATCGATGAACTGCTGACCCAGCTCGCGCTTGACATGCTTGTGCCGCGCCGGGTTGACCAGCATCACGCCGTAGGGGTTGAACAGGCGCTTGTCGCCTTCGACCACGATGGCCAGGCCGGCGCGGTTCTTGAAGCTCAGCCAGGTGCCGCGGTCGGCCAGGGCGTAGGCGCCGGTGGCCGCGGCCATGTTCAGCGCCTGGCCCATGCCGCAGCCGCATTCGCGGTAGCTTGTGCGCCGGGCGGCGGCCAGGTCAACACCAGCGGATTTCCATAAGCGCAGCTCGGCGGCGTGTGTGCCGCTTTTGTCGCCGCGCGAGACAAAGGCCGCACCGCTGGCGTGCAACTTTTGCAGCGCCGCGGCGATGTCGGCGCCGCGCGCCCTGGCCGGGTCGGCGGCCGGGCCGATCAAGACGAAATCGTTGTGCATGACAGGCTCGCGCCGCAGGCCGAAGCCCTCAGCGACAAACTTCTCTTCGGCTGCGCTGTCGTGCACCAGCAGCACATCGGCATCACCGCGCCGGCCCATGTCCAGCGCCTGGCCGGTGCCCAGCGCCACCACGCGCACGGCGATGCCGCTGCTGGCCCTGAACTGCGGCAGCAGGTGGGCGAAGAGGCCGGACTGCTCGGTCGAGGTGGTTGAGGCCAGGACGATGAATTTGTCCTGCGCGCGGGTCGCGCCGGGCAGCATGAGTGTGGCCACGAGCGGGGCCGCGACCATGAGCCTGTGCGCCGCCAGGTGTAGCCAGAGGCCGATCCGGCCCCGCAGGCCCGCAGCCAAGCCGCTCACACCCAGGGCAACTACACCCACGGCAACTCGCCCTTCAGGAACTGCAGCGTCGCCTCGGGCAAGGCCCGCGTATTGAAAAAAGCTTCAGCGGGCAAATCGGCCAACACGTGCCCGGCCTGCAGGTGCAGCACACGCGAGGCCAGGCGCTTGGCTTGGCCCAGGTTGTGGGTGCTCATCACCAGGCTCATGCCGCTGTGGCCAAACTCTTCGATCAGGTCTTCCACCTCTTGCTTGGCGGACGGGTCCAGGCTGGCCGTGGGCTCGTCCAGAAACAGGATGTCCGGGTGCACGGCCCAGGCCCGGGCCAGGGCCAGGCGCTGCTGCTGCCCGCCCGAGAGTGAGCGCGCCGCGCGCTGCGCCAGGGCTTGCAGGCCCACACGGTGCAGGGCTTCATCCAGCCGCGCCGCGCTCTCGACCCCGGGCACGCCGGCCAGCCACAGCGCCAGTTGCAGATTGCGCCGCACCGACAAGTGCAGCAAGAACGGCCGCTGGAACAGCATGGCGGTGCGCAGCGGCCGCAGCCCCGGCGCGTGCAGCAGCCGCCGCTGGCCACTGCTGGGCGGCACCAGGCCGTTGAGCAGGCGCAGCAAGCTGGTCTTGCCCGAGCCATTGGCGCCGACCAGGGCCAGGCGCTCACCGCGGTGCAGCTCCAGGCTCACGTCGTGCAGGGCACGCACGGCGCCAAACTGCAGGCTGGCGCGATCCAGGCGGATCAAGGCGGCGCCGACATGGCCGTGGGCCACGGGCCTGTCAGGGCCATGGGCCACGGGCCTGTCATGGCCATGGGCCGGTAGTCCGTCATGGCCATGGGCCACGGGCCCATCGTGGCCACGGGGCATCGACCCGTCGTGGCTTTGGCCGTGCGACACATCGGTTAGGCCTGTCATGGCAAATGCCGCCCTCGCCTCAATCCCAGGCCGGCGAAGCGGCCCCCGGCCGGCTGCGCACCAGGCCGACCAGGGCGTTGAGCGCGGCCACCACGCCCAGCAACACCGCGCCCAGCGCCAGGGCCAGGGCCAGGTCGCCCTTGCTGGTTTCCAGGGCGATGGCGGTGGTCATGACGCGCGTCACACCATCGATGTTGCCGCCCACGATCATCACCGCGCCCACTTCGGCCAGCGCGCGGCCAAAGGCCGTGAGCAGCACCACCAGCACGGCGCGGCGCTCGTGCAGCAGCAACAGCGCGGCGCGCAGCATGCGGCCCGCGCCCATGGCGCGCAGCTCGTCGCCGCCCTCGCGCAGCGCGTCCACCAGCAACTGCCGCGAGAGTGCGGCGATCAGCGGCATGACCAGGATGCTTTGCGCAATCACCATGGCCGTGGGCGTGAACAAGATGCCCAGCTCGCCCAGCGGCCCCGAGCGCGACAGCAGCAGGTAAACGCTCAAACCCACCACCACCGAGGGCAGGGCCAGCAGGGTGTTGACCACGCCCACCAGCACGCCCTGGCCGCGAAAGCGCGCCACGGCCAGCGCCGCACCCGCGCAGAGGCCGAACAAGGCACCGAACAAGCAGGCCGTGGCCGAGACGCGCAGCGACAAGCCCACCGTCTGCCACAGGGCTGGGTCGGGTTGGGTGATGAGCTGCGCGGCCAGGCCGAGCGAATCACTGAAGGTATTCATAAGGGACGGGTGATGCGCGCCATTGTTGTTCAAGGCCATGGCCCGTGATCACACCGCTGGGCCACGCGCGCGACACGCGCTGCGTCACGCTGGCAATGCCCGCTTGTCACAAACCATCACCGGGCCTTTGCCCCGGCGGGACTGTGCAGCTAACGCGAAAACTGCTCGCGCCAACGCAGCCATTGGCGCTTCAAGGCGCGCTTGGCCACGCGCCCGGCGCGCCAGGCCCAGGAGGCGCGCACATGCGCCAGCAAGGCCTCTTTCCACACCGTCCAGCGGCCGTACACCGAGGCGAACCAGGGCAGGCTCATCAGCGCCGGGCGGGTGAGGGTGAAGAGCCGGGCGACCACCGCCGTGCCGACTAGCTTGGCCACGATGATGATGGCCACACCGAGCAGCTTGTAGCCCTTGGCCAGCAGCCACAGCGCGGCCAGCTTCACGGGGAACAGCAGCAGGGTGGGCAACAGGAAAATCGCCAGCGCCGGGCGTGCCGACAGCCCGGCGATCCAGGCCTCGATGCTGCGCAGCACGGGCAGCCGGCCCAGCCAGGCCAGGGCGCGCTGCAAGGGCACCCAGCCCCATTCCTCAAACAGGATGAGCAGCGCCAGGATGCCGGTGAAGAGGTGGCGCAGGCCCCGGGCCAGGGCGCGCAGCAAGGCGGTGATCATGCGCCGCAGCTTAGGGCCGAACCAGGCAAAGACAAGGCGCCGGCGACGTGGGCATGGCGCAAGCGACCACCGCCCCTGTTGTCACCCCCGAGGCCGCCGCCGATGCTGCCGCCGATGTTGCCGCGGTCGTCACCACCGGCCCTGTCAAAGGGGCGAGCACGACTCACACGCCGCGCGCCCGGTCGGCCTTGAACTGCGCGCGCCAGGCCTCAAAGCGGCCCTGATCGAGGGCGTCGCGCATCTCCTGCATCAGGCTGAGGTAGTAGTGCAGGTTGTGGATGGTGGCGAGCATGGGGCCGAGCATCTCGCCGCAGCGGTCCAGGTGGTGCAGGTAGGCGCGTGAGACGGCGCCGGCCGTGCCGATCGTCGAGCGCTGAGTCGCCACCCCATCGCCCGCCACCCCGCCACCCCCGGCAGCCGAGGCCCCGGCACCCAAACCTGCACCCAAGCCACCGCCCGCGCAGGCATGGCAGGCGCAACTGGCATCAATGGGCCCCATGTCCATCTTGTAGCGCGCGTTGCGAATGCGCAGATCACCAAATCGGGTGAACAAATGGCCATTGCGCGCATTGCGCGTGGGCATGACGCAGTCGAACATGTCCACACCCTGGGCCACGCCCTCAACCAGGTCTTCGGGCGTGCCCACGCCCATCAGATAACGCGGTTTGTGCGCAGGCAGTCGGTGCGGCGTGTGCGCCATG
Source organism: Ideonella sp. (assembly GCA_043720415.1). Lineage (GTDB taxonomy): Bacteria > Pseudomonadota > Gammaproteobacteria > Burkholderiales > Burkholderiaceae_C > Pseudaquabacterium. The sequence continues at coordinate 31,005 of JAYSSS010000163.1, read as the reverse complement.
ATGCGCAGCATCTCGTCCTTGGGCTCGCCCACGCTCACCCCGCCAATGGCATAGCCCGGCAGATCCAGATCCACCAGCGCCGCCAGCGAGGCCTCGCGCAGCGACTCGAACATGCCGCCCTGGACGATGCCAAACAGCGCGTTGCGGTTGTCCAGGCGATCAAATTCGGCCAGGCAGCGCGAGGCCCAGCGCAGGCTAAGCTCCATCGACGCGCGGGCCTCGCGCTCGGTGGTCAGCTTGCCCTGGGTTTCATAGGGCGTGCACTCGTCGAACTGCATGACGATGTCGCTGTTGAGCACGGCCTGGATCTGCATGCTCACTTCGGGTGTCAGGAACAGCTTGTCGCCATTCACCGGCGAGGCGAACTTCACGCCCTCCTCGCTGATCTTGCGCATCGCCCCAAGTGACCAGACCTGGAAGCCGCCGGAATCGGTGAGGATGGGCTTGTTCCAGCCCTCGAAGGCATGCAGGCCCTTGAACTGCTCGATCACCTCCACACCCGGGCGCAGCCACAGGTGGAAGGTGTTGCCCAGGATGATCTGCGCGCCCATATCGTGCAGCGATTGCGGCAGCACGCCCTTGACGGTGCCGTAGGTGCCCACGGGCATGAAGATCGGCGTCTGCACGACACCGTGGCTGAGCGTCAGGCGCCCGCGCCGTGCGTGCCCTTCGCTTGCTAGCAGCTCGAAATTCAACAAGGGTCTACAAGGCCGTGCTTACTTGGCCGCTGCCAATGAGTCGATCACCGACTTCACCGCCTCGGTCATCTTGGCCTTGGCCAGGGCCTTGCACTGCTCGTTGGTGGCGCCGGGGATGGCATCAAAGGTGGTGGCCATCTTCTCGGGCTTGAAGGTCAACCCGCCCATGGTGCGGCGTGGCACCAACGCGGCGCGGGCGGTGACGACGCAGATCTTCGATTCAGTGAAGCCACCCTCCACCTGGGCCAGGAAGCCCCATTTGCCGGTGGGATAAAGCTTGTGCAGGCGCGGCGTCACCTTGGCGGTCAACTGCTCCTTCCACACCGCCTGGGCGGTGGCTTTGTCGATCAGGGCCTCGGTGGAGCGGTCCATGGTGGTGTACACCGGTGCGGCGGCCTGGGCGACACCGGCGCCCAGGGTCATGCTGCTGGCGAGCAGGGCAGCGCACAGCAGTGATTTGACAGGCCTTGCGGCGGTTGAATTCAGGTGCATGGGGTGCCTCAGAGGGGGTGTGGGGCCAGGCCGGTGCGCCACCGGCGACATCAGCGCTGCGGCAGTGTACGCATTCAAGCGGGTGTCAAAACCCCGCGCCGCGCTGCAGCAGCATGGCGTCGCCATAGCTGAAAAAACGGTAGCGCTGCGCGATGGCGTGGCGGTACAGCGTTTGCATGTGCGCATGCCCTGTGAAGGCCGCCACCAGCATGAGCAAGGTGCTCTTGGGCAGGTGAAAGTTGGTGATCAGGCTGTCGACCACGCGGAACTCGAAGCCCGGCGTGATGAAGACATCGGTCTCGCGGGCGCCGGCCTGCAAGCTGCCGCCCAGCGCGGCCGATTCCAGTGCGCGCAGCGTGGTCGTGCCGGCGGCGACGACGCGCCCGCCGCGCTCACGGGTGGCGTGGATGGCCGCCACCGCGGCCTCGCTCACCTCGTACCACTCGCTGTGCATGCGGTGCTCGGCCAGGTTTTGCGTGCGCACTGGCTGAAAGGTGCCGGCGCCCACATGCAGGGTGATGTGCGCCAGGCCGACACCGCGCTGCGCCAGCGCGGCCAGCACCGCGGCATCGAAATGCAGCGAGGCCGTGGGTGCCGCCACGGCGCCGGGGCGCTGCGCAAAGACGGTTTGATAACGCTCGATGTCCTCTTGCACATCGGCATGCGTGATGTAGAGCGGCAGTGGCACATGGCCATGGGCTTCGAGCAGGGCCAGCGGCTCCCCGGACAGGCGCAGATGAAACAGCCCGTCCGCCGGCCCGGCCCGGCCCAGCACCTGGGCGTGGAAGGCGCCGTGGGCGAAGTGAATCAGGCTGCCCGCGCGCGGCGACTTGCTGGCGCGCACATGGGCCAGCAGCTCATGGCCCGACAGGATGCGCTCGACCAGGGCCTCGACCGCGCCGCCGCTGGCCTTGGCGCCGAACAAGCGCGCCTTGATCACCCGGGTGTTGTTGCTCACCAGCAAATCACCGGGCTGCAGCAGGCCCGGCAGCTCATGAAAAATGCGGTCGGCGGGTGGGCTAACCCGTCCGTCAAGCAGACGCGAGGCGCTGCGTTGGGCGCTGGGGTGCTGGGCGATCAGCTCGCTGGGCAGGTCGAAATCGAAGTCGGCCAGGGTGTGGGTGGGCATGGATGGCGGTGTCGGCATCGGTATCGGCGTGGACATCCGGGCTCAGCGCGTCGCGGGCGTCGGCTCGGCGCTGGCCGTGGCGGGCGGTGCCGCTGGTGCTGGCCCCGGTGCAGGCACTTGCGCGGGCAACTGTGCTGGCGCTGGCGCCGTCGGCAAGGGCTCGGCGGCGGACGCCGGCGCCGGCACGCCGATGCGCTCGACCATGCCGCCCTCGGCAAACTCGGCATAGACCCAGTCCTCGCCGCGGCGCAGCACGCCGGCCGGTGGCGTGGGCTCGGGCTGCACCGGCACGCCTTTGAGCGCCACGCGCATGTAGTTGATCCAGATGGGCAGGGCCAGGCCGCCGCCCGATTCACGCTCGCCCAGGCTTTGCGGCTCGTCGTGTCCCATCCACACCACTGCCACCAGTTGGTGCTGGAAGCCGGCAAACCAGGCGTCCACGGCGTCGTTGGTGGTGCCGGTCTTGCCGTACAAATCGGCGCGGCCCAGCTGTGCCGAGGCCTTGGCGCCGGTGCCGCTGCGCATGACCTCGTTCAACAGGCTGTTGGTGATGAAGACATTGCGCGCCGGTACGGCCGGCTCGCTGGCGTCGGCGGCAAAGAAGGTGGGCGGCGCCTCGAACAGCAGCTTGCCCTTGGCATCGGTGATGCGCTCGATGACCACCGGCGCCACGCGCTGGCCACCGTTGGCCAGCACGGCATAGGCCTGGGCCATTTGCAGCGGTGTGGTGCCGCCCGCGCCCAGCGAGAAGGTCAGGTTGTCGGGCAGGCGCTTGGGCTCGAAGCCGAAGCGCAGCGCCCATTCGGTGGCGGGCTTCAAACCGATGTGCTGCAGCAGCCGCACGCTGACCAGGTTTTTCGATTTGGCCAGCGCCTGGCGCAGCGTCAGCGGCCCATCAAACTGGCCGTCGTAGTTGTTCGGCTGCCAGCCGCCATCGGCCACGCCGGCGAGCGGCCCATCGAGGATGAGCGAGGCCGGCATGACGCCGTGCTCCAGTGCGGCGGAATACAAAAACGGCTTGAAGCTCGACCCCGGCTGTCGCCAGGCGCGGTTGACATGGTCAAAGGGCTGGCGGTTGAAGTCAAAGCCACCAACCCAGGCGCGCACCCGCCCGGTGGTCGGGTCCATGGCCACCAGGGCGGCCTCGGCCTGCGGCCATTGGGTGATGAACCAGCCGGAATCGAGCACCGCGGGCTTGGCGCTGGCGCCGGGCGCGGCGCTGCGGCCCGGGCGCTCGTCGCGGGCCACGCGGATCACGCTGCCGCGGCGCAGTGCCAGATCGGCGTCGGCCTTGGCCGCCAGGCCGGGCTGGGCCCAGCGTATGGCCTCGCCGCTCAGGCGCAGTGGCTCGCCGGTGGCCAGTTGCGCCAGCACCTCGCGTGGGCTGGCCTGCAGCACGATGGCCAGGCGCAGGGTCTCGTCGTCACGGTGGTCGCGCAGCGCACGGGCGGCGGCGCGTTCGAGCTCAGGGCCGCTCAGCTGGGGTGCGAGCTCGACATGGTCCTCAGGGCCGCGCCAGTCCTGCTTGCGGTCATGCTCGAGCACGCCCTTGCGCAGCGCCGCCCAGGCCGCGGCCTGGTCCACAGAACGCAGCGAGGTGACGACACGCACGCCCTGCGAATAGACCTCGGCGCCGTAGCGCTCGACCACCATCTTGCGTGCCATCTCGGCCACGTACTGGGCGTGCAGATCGCCCCCGGCCAGGGCCGAGCGGATGCGCAGCGGCGCCTCTCGCGCCTCAGCCCACTGCGCTTGGGTGATGGCGCCGGTGTCCTGCATGCGCTTGAGCACGATGCGCTGGCGTTGGCGAGCGCGCTCCAGGTTGACCACCGGGTTGGCGTAGTGCGGGTTCTGCGGCAGGCCGGCGAGCAGGGCCGATTCGCCCAGGCTCAAGGCCGCCAGCGGCTTGCCAAAGTAGGCTTGCGAGGCCGCGGCAAAACCATAGGCGCGCTGGCCAAGAAAGATCTGGTTCATGTAGAGCTCAAGGATCTTGTCCTTGGGCAGGCGCTGCTCGATCTGCAGGGCCAGCAGCGCTTCCTTGAGCTTGCGCTCGAGCGTGAAGCGTGGGGTCAGAAAAAACGTGCGCGCCACCTGCTGGGTGATGGTCGAGGCGCCCTGGCGCAGGCCCCCGGTGAGCTGCGCGAGCAGGGCCCGCGCCACCCCACGCAGATCAATGCCGAAGTGGCTGTAAAAGCGCGTGTCTTCCACCGCCAGCACGGCCGCCTTGAGCTGGGCCGGCATCTCGTTGATGGGCACGAATTGCCGGCGTTCGGTGCCGAACTGGGCGATCTCCACACCATCGGCCGTGAGCACCTGCAAGGGCTGGCGCGGCTGGTAGTCGGTGACGCTGTCCAGCGCCGGCAACTGCGGCAGCAGCCAGGCGGTAGCGGCGGCCAGCACCACGAGGGCGGCCAACAGGCCACCCAAAGCTAACTTCCATACGACGCGCCATGACATGGCCAGGATTGTCACCCGGCCAGGCACTGCACCGGCCCGCCCGCCCCAACCCCTATCGGCTCACCACGCGGCCGCAGGCGCCAGGTGCGGCGTTCAGCCCGCGCTCACGTCGCCACCGGCGGCCACCATGCGGAAGGTGTTGCGCCCGGCCTGCTTGGCGGCGTACATGGCGGCGTCGGCGCCTTTGAGCAAGGTGTCGGCGTCGGTGCCGCCTTCGGGGTAGGTGACCACGCCGATGCTGGCGCCCACACTGAGCTCCAGGTCGTCAAAGCGCATGGGCTGCGACAGCGACTCGATCAATTTTTCGGCCACCGCGGCGCAGTCGCTGATGTGCTTGAGCTGGCTCAGCAGCACGACGAACTCGTCCCCGCCCAGGCGCGCGGCGACGTCGCTGGTGCGCAAGGCGCTGCGCAGGCGCTTGGCCACCTCGCGCAGCACCAGGTCACCGACGGCGTGGCCATGGGTGTCGTTGATCGGCTTGAAGCGGTCCAGGTCAATGAACAGCAGCGCCAGCGCCTGGTCGCGCTGGCGCGCGCCGCCCAGGGCGTGGTTGAGCTCGCGCTCGAGCTGCATGCGGTTGGGCAAGCCGGTCAAGCCATCGCTGTAGGCCAGCTTGGCCATCTGCTCGGCCAACTGGCGGCGCTCGGTCACGTCATAGGCGATGAACAGGAAGCCGCTGACAGTGCCGCCCTCGCCACGCAGCGCCGACACCGTCAGCGACACCGGCACGCGGCCACCATCGCCACGGCGCAGGTGCAACTCATGCTCGACGCTGTCCTGGCCATTCAAGGCCACGGCAAAGAAGCTGGCGTCGGCGCTCACCTCCACCCCAAGGGCGCTGGACACCGATGCCGCCAGGGCCTCGAACTCGGCGCTGTCCAGGCAGTGCTGGAAGCACAGGCTGCGCAGCACACTGTCGCTGTCGCGCCCAAGCAGGCGTTCGGCGGCAGGGTTCAAGGTCTGGATCAGGCCCTGGGCATCGGTCATCAGGATGGCGAAGGCGGCGTGGCGAAACATCGTCTCGCGCAGATCGGTGGCCTCTTGCAGCTCATTCATGGTCATGGCGATGGCCTCGTCGGCGGCCTTGGCCTCGGTCAGGTCACGCACGGTGCCAACGAAGTGGCGCTCACCATCGACGCTGATTTCGGTGAGCGTCAACTCCACCGCAAAGCGGTTGCCGTCGGCGCGCAAGGCCTGCACTTCGCGGCGCTGGCCCAGCAGCTCGGGTGGTGGCGCGGCCAGATTCAGCGCGACCTCCTCACCCTCGCCCAGCGGCAGCACGGTGGTGACGTGCCGCCCCAGCACCTGTTGCCGCTCCAGCCCGAACAGGCCTTCGGCGGCGCGGTTGACGCCGACGATGCGGCCGTCCTCGCCAAAGGTGACGATACCATCGGCCGTGCTGTTGAGCACCGCGTCCATGCGCTTGACGGTGGCCTCGGCCTCTGCGCTCAGTGTCTTGGCCATGCCGGCCGAGCGCACATAGAGGCGCGACAAACGTGCCGTGAACAGCGACATCCATAGCGACAGTGCCAGCCCAGTGCCCAGCAGCACCAAAGGCATGTGCAGTTCGGCGGGATCGCTGGTGGCGCGCTCCACTTCAATCGTCCAGATCCGGCCACCGGCGTCGATGGTGTGGTGGCGCTGGTCTTGTGGCGCACTGCTGAGTTGTCCGGCCTTGAGGCTGGGCGGCCGGGCAAGGGCGACGGTGGTGGTCGATGGCAGGGCCGCGGTCGGCGCTTGTTCGACCAGGCCGCCATCGCGGATGCGCACCTGGAACAGCGTTGCGGCCTGCGCCTGCGCCTGTGTCACCTCGCGCAGCAGATCGTCGGCCAGGAACACACCACTGATTTGCCCGGTGTAGGCCTGGCGCCGCGCCTCCACCGTATCCAGCGCCGACCGACGCTGGTAGACCGGCACACGGATCACATAGCCGGGCCGGCCCTGCAGCAATTTGATGGGCGCTGAGGTCTGTGGCTGGCCGCTGTCGCGGGCCCGTTCCAGCACTTCACGGCGGGTGATTTCGTAGGCGTTGTCATGGCCAAAGGCGGCTTCGTTGCCGACCATGGGCTCGTTGTAGACCACGGCCACGTACTGTGGTCGGCGCCCGGCCGGGTGAATGGCGTAGTCGGGATAGCCACCCTCGACCAGACTGGTGTCGCGGCGCACCTCAGCCTCGAAAGCTGGGCGCTGGCGATCCTCGACCAGGCGGGAAAACTGAATGGCCTGCACGCCCGGAAATCGCGAGCTCACCCGCAGATCAACAAACATGCGATGAAACTCGGCGCGCGAGACGTTTTCACTGCTGCGAAACAGTGCATGGAAGCCGGCCAGCAGATCGATCTGGTGCGCCACGCGCTCTTCGACGTTGGTGAAGGTCGAGCTGGCGAAGCGATCAAATTCGGCATCGGCCTCGGCTTGCAACCTTTGCACCGTGCTGTGCCAAGCCCACAGGCTGCCCGCGGTGCCGACCAGCAGGATCATCACGGCGATGGCCATGGTCCAACGGCCGCGCCGGTGCACACCTTTGATCGAGAGACTGGCAGGCATCGTGCAGTGAGAAGGTGGCGCGTGAGGGCGGGTGATGGGCAGGGCAGCCAAAGCCGTCGGGACGGCAGGGCTGGGCCAAGGCTTGTGTTGGCGCGGCCACCGCAGTGGCCAGCGCCAAGCCCAGCACTTCGTCCACTTTGGCCCTGTCATGTAGCCAGGCAAACGCCAACTACCGCACGCTTGACCGCATTGAAGCGGCCGCGGCGGGGCCGCAGCAGCCATGCGTGGCTGCTGCGGCGCGGGCGGGCGCCCGAACGGCTGCCGGCCTCAGGCCAGCAAAGCCTCGTCCAGCAATTCCACCCAATGCGCCACGCGCGTGGCCGTGCCCGACTGCAAATGCTGGATACAGCCAATGTTGGCCGTGACGATGGTGTGCGGCTGCAGCGCACCCAGGTGGCCCAGCTTCTGATCGCGCAACTGGTGTGACAACACCGGCTGCAGCACCGAATAGGTGCCGGCCGAGCCACAGCACAGGTGGCTGTCCTGTGCCGCCAAGGCCACATCAAAGCCCAGCTCGCGCAGGCCGGCCTCGACGCCGCCACGCAGTTGCTGGCCGTGCTGCAGCGTGCACGGAGGGTGAAAGGCCAGGCGGGTGGCACCGTGCGCGCCGCCGTGGGTGCCGGCAGGCGATTTCGGCAAGCGCGGCCGGAGCGCGGCCACGATGTCGGGCAGCAGCTCGCTCAAATCTTTCGTTAGCGCGCTCACGCGCTGCGCGCGCTCGGCGTAGTCGGCGTCGCCGGCCAGGGCCTGGCCATAGTCCTTGACGGTGGCGCCACAGCCCGAGGCGTTCATCACGATGGCCTCGACCCTGTTCGATGAAATCAGCGGCCACCAGGCATCGATGTTGCGCCGCATGTCGGCCAGGCCGCCAGCCTGATCATTCAAATGCGTGCGGATCGCGCCGCAGCAGCCGGCCTCATCGGCCACCAGGGTTTGAATGCCGGCAGCATCGAGCACGCGCGCCGTGGCCGAGTTGATGTTGGGCAGCATGGCCGGCTGCACACAGCCCATCAGCATCAGCACCTTGCGCGGGTGTTCGCTGCAAGGCCACAGCTTGGCGCGCGGGTGGGCGGCCCCGGGCACCTTGTCTTTGAGCGCCGCCGGCAGCAGCGGGCGCGCCAGTTTGCCCAGCGCCATGGCCGGCTTGAACAGCGGCGAGGTCAGGCCCTCCTTGAGCAGCCAGCGCACGGCGCGCTCGCCCGCCGGGCGTGGCACCTGCGCATCCACCAGCTTGCGGCCGATGTCCACCAGGTGGCCGTATTGCACGCCCGATGGACAGGTGCTTTCGCAGTTGCGGCAGGTGAGGCAGCGGTCCAGGTGCTGTTGCGTGGCGCGGGTGGGCGTGGCGCCTTCGAGCACCTGCTTCATCAGGTAGATGCGCCCGCGCGGGCCGTCGAGCTCATCGCCCAGCAGCTGGTAGGTGGGGCAGGTGGCGGTGCAAAAACCGCAGTGCACGCACTTGCGCAGGATGGCCTCGGCGGCCTGGCCATCGGGCGTGCCGGCGTACTGCGGGGCGAGGGTGGTTTGCATGGGGCGGGGTTGGGTGGGGCGGGTGAGCGGGCGAGTGTCGGGGCGGATGAATGTGCGGATGAAGTGCGGATGAAGTGCGAGGTGCTGGATCAGCCCAGCGTGTAGGACAGCACCCAGTAGTGGGTGTAGGCCCGCCACTGCGGATCGCGGGCGCGCGGGCCAAGTTGGGCGAAGGCCTGCTCTGACGTAGGGAAGTTCTTCAACACCTCGTGGGTGCTGCCGTCGTCGAGCGTGCGCATTTGATAGGTGTTGCCGGCGGCATCCTGGCGCGTCAGCGGCGTGCTGCTGGTCTGCACATAGCTGTTGTCGAGCATGACCACGCGCGCGCCGGGCTCCAGCCGGGCGTGCAGCGTGTCCAGCCAGGCGGGCAAGCGCTGCAGCGGCACATGGCTCCACCAGCAGCCGGCGAAGGCGGCGTTGAAGCTGGCGGGGGTGGAGGTGGCGGACGTGGTGGTGGTCGTGGCGCCAGTGGCGGCAGCGGCGGCACCAGCGTCGATGTCGGCGTCGATGTCAGCCGGCGCGGCATCCAGTCCGGCGAGGGTGTAGGCATCGACCGTACGGAACTCAACGATCGGCGAGCCATCGGCCCGCCGCGGCAGGGCCTTGCTGCGAGCCAGGGCCAGGGTCTCGGGGTTCAAATCTGTGGCCAGCCAGTGCGTGGCCCCCTTGGCCGCGTGGGGTGTCCACCAACCTGTTCCGCAGGCGATTTCAAGAACGCGCCGTCCGCTGAATTGGCCAGTTAGCCATTGCTCCATGGCGCGCAGATCGGTTTGGCGCTCGGGCTTGTGATAGACGCGCTCATAGTAGGCGGCGCGCTGCACGTAGTAGGCGGCCATGCTGGCGATGCTGGCGTCGGTGGCGGTGGCGGCGATGTCGGTCGCGATGTCGGTCATGCTCGCCGTGCTGACCGCGGCACCCTGGGCCTGTGTGGGCATCAGAGGTCTCGGTAGAGCCGGCCGCGGTTGAAGATGCCCTCGGGATCAAAGGCGGTTTTCAGCTCACGGTGGATGCGCGCCAGCGGCGGCGACAAGGCGGCAAAGCGCGGCAGCGCTGCGGGGGCGCCGGATGTGGTGCCGGATGTGGTGCCGGATGCGGTGCCGTTTGTGGTGCTGCTTGCGGCGCCGTCATGAGCAGCGCCTGCGCGAAAGACCGTCGCGTGCCCGCCGACGCGGGCCGCGGCCTCGCGCAGCAGGGCCGGCGCGGCACTCGTCACCACCCAGCGCTGCGCCCCACCCCATTCCACCAGATGCTCACCCGGCAGTTGCAGCGGCGCCGCGGTCTGCGGCACACCCAGGCGCCACAGCGTGGCGCCAGAGCCTAACGCTTTTATCGCGCCGACAAAGAATTCGTCGGTCTGGTCGCGCAGGCCGGCCCAAAAAGCAGCGGCCAGCGGCGCCTCCACCACCTCGCCGCCCAGCCTGGCCACGGCCGCTTGCACCGCCGCCGCAGCGCCGGACAGGCGCAACACCAGCATGCCGCTCCACCAGGCGCTGGCGTTGATCGGCAGCGGCAGGGCGCCCCAGGCGTTGAGCTGCCTGAGCGCCGCGGCCTCATCCATCTCAAAGCGCAGCGTGGCCGTGGCCGGCGCCATGGGCAGCACCTTCAGCGAGACCTGCATGATCACGCCCAGCATGCCCATCGATCCCGCCAGCAGGCGCGAAACGTCGTAGCCGGCGACGTTCTTCATCACCGTGCCGCCAAAGCTCAGCACCTCGGCCCGGCCGTTGAGCAGCGTGGCACCCAGCACGTAGTCGCGCACCCCGCCCACCGCGGCGCGCGCCGGGCCGGCCAGGCCAGCGGCGACCATGCCGCCGACCGTGCCACCGACCGGGTTGCTGACCAGGCCACTGTGCAAATCCGTCGCTGCGTCTGCAGCCGGCGCCCCGCCCTCAGCGCCCGAAGTGGACGCGTCATTCGCACGATAGCGCGGCGGCTCAAACGGCAGGCACTGCCCCTTCTCGGCCAGCAGCGCCTCCAGCTCGGCCAGTGGCGTGCCGGCACGCACGGTGACGACCAGCTCGCTGGGCTCGTAGCTGGTGATGCCGGTCAGCGGCCGCAACTCCAGGCGCTCGCCCTGTATGGCCTCACCATAGAAATCCTTGGTGCCAGCGCCGCAGATGGCCAGCAGGCCGCGGTCAGCGCGGGCGGCACGCACGCGGTCGATCAGCAGGTTCAGGGCAGAGGTGTCACTCATGTGTTGGTCACCCGCCTGCGTTGCACGGGCGCATCGGTCCAATCCAGCAACTGCCGCTTCAGGGTCTCTTTATCGGGCAGGTGTGTTTGGTAACGCGCCGCAGTGATGTTGCTGTGTTTGGGCAAGGTGATTCGGACCATGGCGTCGCTCTTCATCTTGCACAGCACGATGCCGACGGTGGGCGCTTCGTCGGGCAACTTGACATGCTGGTCAAAGTGATTGACATACATCTGCATTTGCCCCAAATCCTGATGGCTGAGTTTGCCCAGTTTCAAATCGATCAACACATAGCAGCGCAGCAGCCGGTTGTAGAACACCAGATCGACAAAATAGTGGTCGCCATCGAGCGTGAGGCGCCTCTGCCGCGCCTCAAACAAAAAGCCCTTGCCGAGCTCGAGCATGAACTGCCCAAGCTTGTCGATGATGGCGGTTTCCAGATCGTTTTCGCTGTAGCTGGCGCGCTCTTCCAGCCCCAAAAACTCAAGCACCAACGGGTCCTTGATCAGGTCCTCGGCCGCATTGATTTGCTGGCCCTTGCGCGCCAAAGCACGCACGCCAGCCTTGTTGCGGCTGAGGGCCAGGCGCTCGTACAAGGCCGAGTTGAACTGACACTCCAACTCGCGCAGCGACCAGCCTTGCGTGGCTGCCTCGTGCTCATAAAAACCCCGCTCATTCGCATCGTCCACGCCCAGCAAAAACACGCAGTGCGACCAGCTCAGCGCCGGCAGTGAATCCTCGATCTCGAAAAAGCCAGACACTGTCTGGCTTTTTGCCACTTTCAGCTTGATAGACCGGTTAGCCCCCAGCTTGGCAGAAAAGCCAGACACTGTCTGGCCAATTGGGAGCCCTGTGGGCGGATGCCGCTGCAGATAGAACAAGCGGCACAGCTTGAGGTTGGACAGAGAGAAGCCACGGCCGAACTCTTCGGTCAGCGCCGCGGACACCTTGTTCAAGGTGCCCGCGCCGTAGGCGGCCCGGTCCACACCGCCTTGTTCATGCTCAACGATGCGCCGGCCGATCTCAAAATTCATCCGCACCTGCAACACATCCACCTGGCGCTTGGCGGCTTGACGGGCTGCGGCGATCAGGCCACGAAGTTCGGCCAGCAGGGATGACTCGGCGTTTGGCGGGCGGGCGGCCGAAGTGGCTCGCACCGCGGCGGGCCTTTTGGCAGCAGTGCCAACTCGCCGGGCTATCGTCGCCGCCATCAAAACCGCTCCAACTCCGCAAACGCCAACACCCCATTTTTCACATGCATCTTTCCGTACTCGGCGCAGCGCTGCAGTGTGGGGATGACCTTGCCGGGGTTGAGCAGGCCGCGTGCATCGAAGGCGCGCTTCACGGCGAACATCTGCTCGCGCTCCTCGGTGGAGAACTGCACGCACATGGACGAGAGCTTTTCCACGCCCACGCCGTGCTCGCCGGTGACGGTGCCGCCCATGGCCACGCTGGTCTCCAGGATGTCGGCGCCGAAGAGCTCGGCGCGGTGCATCTGGTCGGCATCGTTGGCATCGAACAAGATCAGCGGGTGCAGGTTGCCATCGCCGGCATGGAAGACGTTGCAGCAGCGCAGGCCGTACTTCTTTTCCATCTCGGCGATGGCGATCAGGATGTCGGCCAGGCGCTTGCGCGGAATGGTCGAATCCATGCACATGTAATCGGGGCTGATGCGCCCCGAGGCCGGAAAGGCGTTCTTGCGGCCGCTCCAGAATTTCAGGCGCTGCGCTTCATCCTTGCTCACCTCCAGGCGGGTGGCGCCGCAGCCTGTGAGCACATCCAACATGCGTGCTATTTCTTCGGCCACTTCCTCGGGCGTGCCGTCGCTTTCGCACAGGAGGATGGCGGCGGCGTCGAGGTCGTAACCGGCGTGGACGAAGTCTTCCACCGCGGCTGTCATCGGCTTGTCCATCATCTCCAGCCCGGCCGGGATGATGCCCGCGGCGATGATCGCGGCCACGGCGTTGCCGCATTTGCGGATGTCATCGAAGCTGGCCATGATGCAGCGCGCCAGTTGCGGCTTGGGTGTGAGCTTGACGGTCACCTCCACCGTGATGGCCAGCATGCCCTCGCTGCCGATGACCACCGCCAGCAAATCCAGCCCCGGCGCATCGAGCGCATCGCCACCAAATTCAACCGGCTCGCCTTGCACCGTGAAGCCACGCACCTTCATCACGTTGTGCAGCGTCAGGCCGTATTTGAGGCAGTGCACGCCGCCGGAGTTTTCGGCCACATTGCCGCCGATGGAGCAGGCGATCTGGCTGCTGGGGTCGGGCGCGTAATAAAGCCCATACGGCGCGGCCGCTTCGCTGATCGCCAGGTTGCGCACGCCGCACTGCACCACCGCCGTGCGGCTGGCCACATCCACCTTGACGATCTTGTTGAACTTGGCCAGCGACAGCGTCACGCCCAGCGCATGCGGCATGGCCCCACCCGACAAGCCCGTGCCCGCGCCGCGTGCCACCACCGGCACCTGCAATGCATAACAGGCTTTCAGAATGTCCGAAATCTGCGCCTCGGTCTCGGGCAATGCCACCACCAGCGGCGACTGGCGGTAGGCGGTGAGGCCATCGCATTCATAAGGCACGGTGTCCTCATGGCGATAAAGCAGGGCGTGCGCCGGGACGATGGCCAAAAGTGCGGCCACGACCTCGGCTTGGCGGGCACGGCGCTCGGTGGCGGGCAAAGGGGCGTTCATGGCTTCATTTTGCGGCCACGGCGCACGTCACCCCGCACGTCACCCTTTTGCGGCGGTGGTGTACAGCACATGCCGCTGCAATGCATGGCCCGGCAGCCGCGGGTGATCAAACTCACCCAGGCGCTGCAAACCGATGCGCTGCATCACCGCCTGCGAGCGCACATTGCCCAGCGCGGTGAACGACACCACCAGTGGCAGGCGCAGCACCTCACGCGCATGCGCCAGCACCAGGCGCGCGGCCTCGCTGGCATAGCCCTGGCCCCAGGCGGCGCGGGCCAGGCGCCAGCCGATCTCCACCGGCGCGGGGTTGAACTGCGGCCAGGGCAGATCGAACGGCGTTTGCGCCAGGCCGACAAAGCCCGCAAAGCCGATGCCCGGCACTTGCAGCGCCCAATGGCCCCAGCCGCGGGTGGCCCAGTGGCCGCGGATGCGGCCGACCATCAGGTCACTGTCTTCGCGCGACAGCGGGTCAGGAAACCAGCGCATCACTTCGGCATCGGCGTTGAGCACGGCGAAGGGCGCCAAATCGTCATCGCACCAAGCGCGCAGGGTGATGCGCGAGCCGTGCAGGGTGGGCGTGCTGTTCACGGCCGACAGTCGACCACGCTCAAATCGGCGCCACCTCCAGCTTCATCCACGCCGAGGTCGATTCCCCGGGCTGCAGCGTCACCAGGCCATGCGCGGCCGGGTCGGCCATGTGGATGGCGTTGCTGACATGGCTGACGGGCTCGACGCAGAACAGGTCGCGGTCCTGCGGCGTGAAGACCACCAAGCGCGTCAGCGATGAGGTGAGTTGCAGCGCGAACTTTTCGTCGCGGATGCGGGCCGGGCCGCTCCAGCCTTCGAAGCAGTTGTCAAAGGCCAGGTGCGCCACATCGCCGTCGATGCCGGGCTGGGCCACCTTGCGCGTGGGCAGTTGCGCGCTGTCGCAATCCCAGCGCTCGCCCAGCTCGATGTGCAGGCGGCTGCGCTGGCGCCTGGGAAAGTAGGGGTGCCAGCCCAGGCCCACGGGTTGGGCCACGCTGCCGGTGTTGGTGACCTGCATTTCGATGCGCATCGACTGGGGAGTTAGGCTGAAGAACTGCACGGCCTCGAAGGCGAAGGGCCAGTGCGTATCGGGCGCATGGCGGTAGGCCATCACCGCGTCCAGCGGGCTGTGCGAGCGCAGCACCCAGGGCCGCTGCCAGCCCACACCGTGCAGCGAGTGCGGTGAATCGCCCAGGTTGGGCTGGGTTGTGTGGTCCAGGCCCTTCCAGCGAAAGCGCCGGTAGCCCAGGCGATTGGAATAGGGCACCAAGGGGAATCCGCCGCCCTCGCGCGGCTGGGTCAAGGCATGCGGCTCGACCGAGCGCAGCACCGGCACATGGTGGTGCCACAGGCCGGCGATGGCCCCGCCCAGGTCGGGCCGCAGGCCCAGGCGCAGTGCGCCACTGCGCAGCTCGATGGTGTCGTCGTGGGTGGCGGTGGGTGAATCGGCGATATCGGCCATGGGGCTTTCGGTGGGGGGATGATCGTGAAGGGTGTGCGGTGATCGATGCTACGCGCTGTGCCGCGGCCGCCTCACCAGCCCGCGGGCAAGATCTCGTCCAGCGCCACGCGAGCGCCGGTTTCGATGCTGCGCTGCGCGGCCATGCCTATGGCCACACTGCGCAGGCCCTCGCGCAGCGGCACCTCGGGCGGCGTGCCCTGGCGTATGGCCTGCGCAAACTTTTGATGCTCGATGTACGAGGCCCCAAAGTGCGCCCCGGGGTAGCGCACGCTGGCGTCATGCACGCGCCGTGTGGCCAGGCCGCGGCCGGTGCCCGAGGCCTGGCCCCACACCTGGCGCTGGCCCCAATCCTCACGCCGGCCATAACGCAATATCTGTGAGGGCAGCAGTGATTCGAGCTTGCCTTCGTCACCAACGATGCTGATCTGCTCGTTGTCCGCCGTGTTTTCGGCAAACATGCACAGGTCGAGCAGGGCACGCGCGCCGCTGCCAAATTCGACGATGACGAAGGCGCTGTCCAGGATGTCGGGCGTGCGGCCGCCGTAGCGTTCATCCAGGTGGTTGACGCGCTGGCCGCCGCTGGCAAAAACATGCAGCGCGGGCTCGCGCAGCGCCAGCTCCATCAGGTTGAAGTAGTGGCAGCACTTCTCGACCAAGGTGCCGCCGGTGTTCTCAGAGAAGCGGTTCCAGTCGGCCACCTTCGGATAGAAGGGTTCGCGGTGCTCCCGAATGGCCACCTGGTGGATGCGGCCAACGGCGCCTTCATGCGCCATGCGCAGCATCTCTGCCACCGGCGGCATGTAGCGGTATTCCTGCGCCACCCAAACCATGGCCTGCCGACCTTCGGCTTTTTTCAGCAGCGCCAGGCCGTCTTCGATGCGCGTGACCAGCGGCTTCTCAACCAGGATGTGGGCGCGGCACCCAAGCGCATCGCCCAGCACCGCGGCGTGGGTGTGGTTGGGCGTGGCGATGATCAGGGCATCGCACAGATCAGCCGCCAGCAAATCGCGGTGATCGTCGAATTGCTTCACACCCGGTGCAAGACGCGGCAGGGCGGCTTCGATGCTGGCGGCATGGTTGTCAGCAATCGCCACCACCTCGCCTTCACCGAGCGCGCGAATGTTCTCGATGTGTTCGCGGCCCATGGCGCCGCAGCCGATCAGGCCGTATTTGATAGGGGGTTTGTTGGTCATGATGAATAACACGTTATTGGCGCGCACTTGGAATGGGCCGCCAAAGTCGCTCCAAGCGCGTCGAACGAGTGGAGCGGGAGCGCCAGGCTGGCTCGCGATGTGCACAGCTGTGGCTGGGCAGAGGGTGTCGGGTGGCCGGCCGCCGGAGGTAAAGAAGGAGCCGTCGGCTGCCTTTGCCGGCGGCGGGTGACACGTAGGCGGCCGGCCACCCGGCGCCCTCGGCCTCGCACCCGCGTTGAACGGGGTTCGCGGGAACGAACGCCTTTGCGCCGATCAAGGAACTCACACCATCACCCCTTCAACCCACCCTGTGTCAAGCCACCCACCACGCGCTCTTGAAACAGCGCAATCAACACCGCCACCGGAACAATCGCCACGATCAGCGCTGCAGAGATGATCGGCCAGGGAAAGCTGAACTCGCCCTGGTACAGCGTGATGCCCACCGGCAAAGTGCGCATGCTCGCGCTGGAGTTGAGCGACAGTGCTAACAAGAATTCATCCCAGGCATTGACAAAGGCCAGGATGCCAGCGGTGAACACGCCTGGCGCGGCCAACGGCAGCACCACGCGCCACAGTGCACCCAATCGCGTGCAGCCGTCGATCATGGCGGCGTTCTCCAGATCGCGCGGGATGCTTTGAAAAAAGCTCACAAGCACGAGGGTGCAGACCGGCAAATTCAGCACGATGTAGGGCAGCACCAGGGCGGTGTAGGTGTTGAGCAGGCCCAGGCTGCGCATGGTCTCGAAGATCGGTACCAACAGCGTCACCAGCGGGAACATGCTGGAGGCCACGATGGCGGTGAGGATCAACTGCCGGTGCTTCAAGTTCAGGCGGGCAATCGCATAGGCCGCGCCGGTCGAGACGATCAGCGAGCCCAGGGTGGCCAGCAGCGCCACCGCCAGGCTGTTGCCCATGTACTTCAACAGTGGCTGGTCGGTGAAAGCCTGCACATAGTTGTGCAGCGTGGCGTTGGCCGGCCACCAGGTGATGGGCTTGGCCACAAGCTCGGCCTCGGATTTGAGCGAGGTGAGCAAAATCCACAGCGCCGGGAAGAAGCCGTTGATGACCACCAGGCCGGCGGCTATCAATCGAAGTGAGCGCCCTTCGAACAACGCGCCGGTCATGTCACCCCCACCTTTTTTTTGCCGCGCATCACTCGGCCCCCACCCGGCGCAAGTACAGCGCCGTCACCGCCAGCGAGATCAGGAACATGAACACCGCCAGGGTTGAGCCGTAGCCGACATCCAGGTACTCGATCGTAGTCTTGTGGATCAGCATGGCCAGGGTCTCGGTGGCGTTGCCGGGGCCGCCCTTGGTCATGGTGTAGGGGATGTCGAAGGTTTGCAGCGCGGTGATGGTGCGAAAGATCAGCCCCACGATGATCGAGGGCATCAGCATCGGAAACGTGATCTGCCAGAACTGCTGCCAGCGCGAGGCGCCGTCCACTTCGGCCGCCTCGTACAGGCTGCGCGGAATCATCTGCAGGCCGGCCAGCAGGATCAGCGCCATGAAGGACGATGTCTTCCAGATGATGGCGCCGCAAATCGCCGCCATGCCCCAGGCGGGCTGCAGCAGCCACATCGTGGGCTCGGCCGCGCCCAGGCGGCGCAGCACATCGTTGACCACGCCGTACTCGGTGTGGAAGAACCACGCGAAAATCAGCCCCACGAAGGACAGCGGAAGCGCCCAGGGCAGCAGCAGCGCCAGGCGCACCGGCCACTGCCGCTTGAAGGGAAGGTTGGCCAAAAGCGCCAGCCCTAAGCCGACGATCAATGCGCCGGGCACGGTGACCACGGTGATGAGCAGGGTGTTGAGTGCAGCGTTGATGAAGTCTTTGTCGACCAACACATCGGCATAGTTTTGCCAGCCGATGAACTTGATGGCAGCCGGCCCGCCCGACAGGCGCAGATCGTGAAAGCTGTTCCAGATGAGCTTGCCAATCGGGAAGGCCACGATCAGTGCGATCAGCGCGAAGGCGGGCAACAGCAGCAGCACCGCCAGCGTCTTCTCGCTGGGGTCGCGCAGGTGTTCCGTGCGGCTGATCATGGCGTTTTGCCTCGCATCAATCGGCCTTGATCTTCGCGGCCTTGACGATGCGCGCCCAGCGCTCGATCTCGGCCTTTAGATAACGCCCAAAATCCTCATGGCTGCGGGCATTGACGCGAAAGCCTCGTTGCGTCACCTTCTCGGCAATATCGGGCGTGGCCATGATGCGCAGCAGCTCGCGCGAGGCGCGCTCCACCACCGCATCGGGTGTCTTGGCGTGGGCCATGACGCCGGTCCAGTTCTCCACCACCAGCTCGCGCAGGCCGGCCTCGATGGCGGTGGGCACCTCGGGCAGTTCGGGGTGGCGCGTGGTGCTGCAGATGGCCAGCGCGCGCAGCGTGCCGGCCTTCACATGCGGCAGCGAATTGGGAAAATTCGAGAAGCTCACATCCACATGGCCGGCGATCAAATCGTTGATCGAGGGTGCGCCGCCCTTGTAGGGCACGTGCACGATCTTGCTGCCGTTCAAGTCATTGAACAGCTCCAGCGTGAGGTGCGGCCCCGAGCCACTGCCGGCCGAGCTGGCGCTCAAATCCTTGGTCTTGGACACGGCCATCAACTGCCTGAAATCGCGGATCGCGCTGGTCACCGGCACCACCACCAGCATGGGCGATTCGGCCAACAGTGCCACCGGCCGCAGATCGCGGGTGAAGCTGAAGGGCGCGTTCGGAAACAGGCTGACATTGACAGCGTGCGACTGCGTGATGGCCAGAAACTGGCTGCCGTCTGACACCGACTTGGCGACGTGGTCAGCGCCCGTTTGCGCGTTGCCACCGGCGCGGTTGTCGATGACGACGCTGAGCTTCCAGTTCTCGGCCAGGCGCTGGGCCACGATGCGGCTGATGACATCGGTGAGGCCGCCGGCCACAAAGGGCACGACGTATTTGACGGTGCTGCCCGGGGGCGGAAATTCTGATTGCGCCTGGGCCCATGGCGGCGCCATCCAGCCGCCGATGCCAGCAACTGTGCCGGCCAAGGTGATCAGGCTGTGGCGGCGATTCACGCTCATTTCAGTGGTCATTTTTGGCGGGGCGAAAACTTGCGGCGCCGGGTCGCTGCTGTCGCTGCCCACATGGCCAGCAGCAGCGCCGAGAGCAGCGCTGCGCTGTCGGGCTCGGTGAGTCGAAACTGCAAATGCGTCGAGACCGTCACCTCGCCGCTGTACAGCGGCAATGTGTTCACTGAGGGCGCGAACAGGTCGATCAGCACGTCGTAGAAGCTTTCCGGCGTGGTGAACAGTGAGCTGATGTCGCGAAAGACCAAGCCCTCGATGCCGGCCACACGGCCGTTGACGACATTCAGGTGCTGGCCCTCAAAGAAGCCTGCGCCGCTTTGCAAGAACAAGGGCACGTCGAAGTCCGCCATCAGGATGAGGTTCTCATCCCTTGGGACGAACTGCTCGATGTCCAGTGGCTCGTAGGACTGCAGGCCAATGGTGTGAAAGCTGAGTTTGTCGACGAATTTGAGGTACTTTTCTTTGCTGCCCGCTGGCGCCGGCACCTTCACCGCGCTTCTGACCGCGGCGTCAATGAGCGAGGTCTGATCTTTGATGGTGATGGTGAACTCACCCGCCGTTGTGCTCTCGTCCTTCTTGCCGCCCTCGACATAGCTTTCCTCCGCAATGCCTCCGCCGATGTAGGCGAGGCCGACGTTGACCGTGCCGCCGGGCGGCGTGAACACGGTCAGCTTTCCGGCCCGGGCCGTTGACATCGATCCGACCAGCGCCGCCGAAATCAGTATTGAGTGAATGACTTGCTTCATTGAGGCCATGGCCATACTCCGTTGGGTTCGGGAACTTCAATTGGGACGAGAGGCCATGGGCCCTTTCGCCCCTTTGCCCTTTCGCCCTTTTGCTCTTTTGCCCTCACGCACCGATCGCGCCGGTGCACGCATGGCGCATTCATCGCCCCTTCTTCGCCAGCATGTCCTCAAACGCCTTGGTCGCGCGCTCGGCGTTGTCCACCGCGAACACCGGGTCGACGAGGTGGATTTTCAGCGCCGCGCTTGGCGGCTGCACCGTGGTGTTTGCGGCGTGGAAGTCGAGTGACTGCAGCAGCTTTTGTGTCTCCACCGACAGCAGATAGTCGTGGAACAACAAGGCCGCGGCGCTGCGTGGCGCCTTTTTGGCGATGCCCACCACAAAGGCCTGCGCCACGGTGGGCTCCAGCACAAACCAGTCGATGGCCGCGCCCTTGCGCTTGGCCTTCTCGGGCAGGTCTTTGTACACGGCCAGGGCCAGCGGCACCTCGCCTGAGATCACCAGGTTGTTGATGAGTGACATGCCCAGGCGCGCCGACAGGCCGTTGCGGCTGGAGAGCTCGTTAAAGAACTTGGCGCCCTTGTCCTCGCCCATGCTCATCACCACCGCCAGGTACCACTCGTCGAGCTTGGATTCGACACCCAGCTTGCCCTTCCATTTCGGGTCGAGCAGATCGGCATAGCTCTTGGGCAGCTCGTCCTTTTTGATGAGGCCGGTGTTGTAGGTGGGCACCAGCACATTGAGCAGCACCGGCGCCCACTCGCGGTGGGCGGGCGTGGCCGCCGGCAGCAGATCTTTGAGCGCGGGTGACTTCACCGGTTGCAGCAGTTTTTCGCGGCGCATGGCCTCCATCTCGGTAGAGGGCACCAGCACCACATCGACCTCATGGCGCTCGCCCGCGGCCTCTTTGATGACGCGCTGCAGCACATTGGTGGCACCGGACCGCCAGGCGGTGATCTTGATGCCGGTCTTCTTCTCGAACGGATCGAGCAAGGCCTGCAGGTCTTGCGGGCGAAAGGCGGTGTACAGGGTGAGCTTGCCGTCTTTTTTTGCGGCGGCCAGCAGCTTGTCGGCGCGGTCGGCGCCTTCGTAGGTGAGCAGCGCGGCGTCCTGGGCCTGCGCGGGCGGGCCCAGGGCGAGCCCGGCTGCCACGATGGCCGCAGAAACCAATCCACCTAACCGCCGCATCAAGCACATCGGCACAGCAAAGGCTTTCACGCGCATCCCCTCAATGCTTGCCCGAGCCGGCCGAGCCGTCGCGCTTGATTTCAGTGTTCATGGGCACATCGCGGCGGCGCTGCAGGGCGATCTCTTCACCGGTGATGAAGTACTCGCCGCGCACGGCGCGCTGCGCCATTTCCTCGTTGCGCACCGACCAGTCGCCCAGGGAGTAGCCGAACCACGGCGCCTCGGGTTTGAGCTCAGGCAAGCCCAGGGGGCCTTGCAGCTCCTCCCAAATCGCCTTGGCGTTCTCCATGAACTCGCGCTTGGGCAGGGCGATCGGCGGGAAATCGTCTTTGAGTGTCGCGTCGATCAGCATCGAGGCGTCGATGCCGCCATTGCGCGCGCTGCGCGGGCCGTGGCCCTGCTCGCGGTGCTTGAGCGTCTGCACATCCAGC
Source organism: Ideonella sp. (assembly GCA_043720415.1). Lineage (GTDB taxonomy): Bacteria > Pseudomonadota > Gammaproteobacteria > Burkholderiales > Burkholderiaceae_C > Pseudaquabacterium. Next base: position 9,157 of record JAYSSS010000163.1, on the reverse strand, counting down.
GCAAAGTTGGCGCGGTAGCTCATGGCCCAGAGCAGGGCGTCGGCGTTGTCGGGGTCGATGTCCTCGTTCACCGCGATCACCATCTTGCCGCCCGAGCGCAGCAGCGCCGCGGCGCCATAGAGGGCGCGCCACACTTCGGTGCTGGGCATCTTGCGGTCCACCACCACCACCAGCACCTTGCGCAGGTTGGTCAGCGGCTCGTGCATCGAGACCTTGATGACGCCGCGTATGCCCAAGGCTTTGGTCAAGTGGTTCAAAAACACCGGCTCCAGCGCCACCCGCTTGATCAGGCTGGATTCACTGGGCGTGACCTGCGAAATGATCGAGGTGAGGATGGCCTTTTTGCGCCGCGTGATGGCGGTCACCTCCATGTAGGCGTTGAACTCCTGCAGGTTGACATGGCCGTGGGATTCGCCAAACGGCGCCTCGGGCTCCAGCCACTCGGTGTTGATGAAGCCTTCGATGACGATCTCGGCCTCGGCCGGCACCAGCAGATCGACGGTGATGCACTTCACCACGCGGATCGGCGCGCCGGCCAGGCCGCCGGCGACATGCAGCTCATCCACATCGATCGGCAGTTTCTGTGCCGAGGTGAAGGCCACGCAGGGCGGGCAGCCCAGGATCACGGCCGCGGGCAGGCGCTCACCTTTGGCTTTGGCCTTTTCCCAGTGGGCGTAGATGCCGGGCTGGTTTTCCAGCGAAGGGTTCATGCCCAGGCGGCGCGGCGCCTTCACCTGGCCGCGGTAGATGCCCATGTTCTGGATGCCGGATTCCGGGTCCTTGCTGATGTACTGCGACAGCGTGGTGTAGGGCGCGTTGTCCCAGCCCGGGGTGGAGATGGGGATGGGCAGGCCCTCCAGCCCCTGGCCGGGCACATCCAGCGCCTCGCCCTGGATGACGATCTCCTGGCAGGGCGCATCGGTGACGGTTTGCGGCGGGATCGGCTGGGCCATGGCCCGTGTCCAGGTGGCGGCGATGTCGGCCAGGTCGCAATCCATGCCCACGCTGTAGATCTTGCGGCTGGCCGCCAGGGCGCCGACCACCACCGGGATGTCGAATTTGTGGCCGCGGCCATCGACAACATTGGTGAACAACCAGGCCTTGCGGTCGGGCTCGGCGATGCCACCACGGAACTGCCAGCGCACCAGGGGGTGCAGCTCGGTGTCTTTGTTGATGGGCCGGTCCACGGTGATCAGCAGGCCGGCCGCTTTGAGCTCGGCCAGGTGCTCATGCAGGTCGCGGTAGCCGCGGGGGCTGTGGTGAGGGGTGTCGCTGCTCATGGTGATGACGTCGTTGGCTTTGCGTTCGGCCGCGACGATCTCGGCTTCCTGAATTTCGGCGGTGTTCTTCATGTCGGGCATGGCGTCACCTGTGTGGATGGGTTAGGCGTGCGCGATCACGGTCAGGCCTTGCCCAAACCGTTCCAGCGCGCGACCAGGGTGGTGTCGATGTCGAACAGGTCCAGGCAGCGGCCCACGCTGTGGTTGATCATGTCGTCAATCGTCGCCGGCTTGGCGTACAGCGCCGGCACCGGCGGCATGACGATGGCGCCGCTTTGCGTCACCTGCAGCATCGATTGCAAATGGCCGGCGTGCAGCGGCGTTTCGCGCAGCAGCAGCACCAGGCGGCGGCGTTCTTTCAGCACCACATCGGCGGCGCGGGTGAGCAGGTTGCTGGTCGTGCCCCAGGCCACTTCACTGAGGGTGCGCACCGAGCACGGCGCCACCACCATGCCCAGGGTCTTGTACGAGCCCGAGGCGATGGTGGCGCCGATGTTGCGCACGTGGTGCACCTCGGTGGCCAGGGCCTCGACTTGCGCCGCCGTGAAATCCGATTCGGCGGCCAGGGTGATGCGCGCCGATTCCGACATCACCAAATGTGTTTCGATGTCGCTGCCCTGCAGCGCCTGCAGGATGCGGATGCCATAGATCGCGCCCGAGGCGCCGGTGATGCCGACGATGAGGCGGCGCGGGGTGGCCGCTGCTGCCGTGCTGCGGGTGGCCACGGGGGTGGGCGCACGCGCCGTGCTGCGCTTTGCGGCGCGACCCGGGGCGCCTTCATTGGGGCTCATGGGGCGTCTCGCTCTGGCAAGGCATCGGGCCGAAACTTGCTCTCCGCCTTGACATCATTGCGCCGCTGCGTATGACTGATAGCACCGTTCTCCAGATAGCGCCCGGTGGCGGCGCGCTGGGCGGCGGCGTCCCACTGCGGCAGCCAGTCGCCCAGCGAGTAGCCAAACCACGGCGCCTGTGGCCGCAGCCCCGGCAGGCCGAGCTCTTCCCAGATGGCCTTGGCGCGCAGCATGTGTTCTTTGGTTGGCAGGGCCAGCGGCGGCATGTCGCTCTTCATCGTGGCATCCATCAGCAGGGTGGAATCCTCGTCGCCCTCGGCCTCGCGCTTGGGGCCGTGGCCCTGGCCGCGGTGGTCGAGCGTCTGCACATCGGCCACCGGGTTCATGCGATAGGCCATGGCCCAGAACAGGGCGTCGGCGTTGTCGGGGTCGATGTCCTCGTTCACCGCCAGGCAAATCTTGCCGCAATCGCCCTTGAAGAAGGCCGCGCCGTACAGCGCCCGCCAGACCTCGGTCTTGGGCGTGCCCTTGCTGAAGACGATGACGGTGACGCGCAACAGCCCGGTGAGCGGCTCATGCAGTGAGACACGCTGCACGCCACGGATGCCCAGTGTCGTTTTCAAATGCGCCAGAAACAGTGGCTCATAGGCCACGCGCTTGATCACGCTGGATTCACTCGGCGCCACCTGGCTGATGTAGGACGGGATCACCGGCTTGTGGCGGTGTGTGATGGCGGTGATGCGCATCGGCAGGTTGAATTCTTCCAGCGCCACATGGCCGTGCGATTCACCAAAGGGTGCCTCGGGCTCCAGAAATTCCAGATCGATCTGGCCCTCGATGACGATCTCGGCCTGGGCCGGCACGCGCAGGTTCACGGTGCGCGCCAGCACCACCTCAATCGGCACACCGGCCAGGCCGCCGGCGACATCAAACTCATCCACGCCAACGGGCAGTTTCTGCGGCCCCATGAAGGCCACAAACGGCGGGCAGCCCAGCACGATGGCGCAGGGCATGGTCTTGTGGCCCGCCGCCTTCCAGGCCTGGTAATGCAGGTAGCCGCCGGCCCCGCCGACGCGCGTGGCCATGCGCACCACCAGGCGATCCGGGGCTTTGAGGGCGCAGCGGTAGGTGCCCATGTTCTGCACGCCGCTGGCCGGATCGACGGTGATCACATTGGTGGCGGTGAGGGTGGGCGCGCTGTCGAAGCCGGGGGTGGAGACGGGGATGGGCAGGCTGTCCAGGCCATTGCCTTCACCTGTTAGCTTATCACCCTGCAGCACCACCTCGTGGCACACGGCGCGCGCATCACCAGCTTCGAGCAGGCGCGGTGCGATGGGGTGGGCCAGGGCATGGCTCCAGCGCGCCTGGATCTCATCCACGGTGCTGCCCATGCCCACGCTGTAGATCTCGCGGTTGGCGGCCATCGCGCCCACCACCACCGGCATGGCATAGCGCCGGCCCTGGGTGTTGACGATGTGGGTGAACAAGAAGGCTTTGCGCTGGGACTCGGCCAGGCCACCGACAAACTGCCAGCGCACCAGGGGGTGAAGCTCGCTGTCCTTATCTATCGGCCGATCAATGACCTGCAGCAGGCCGCGGCGGGCGAGCTCATCGAGGTGGTCGTGGAAGTCGGGGTAGCCGGGGTGGGAGGGGGCCATGGGTCAGGTCAAGGCGGCTTCAGGCGAAATACGTTGGGGTCAGGCGGCTTCCAGCAGGAACTCAACCTTCACGGCCTCATAGGGGAACTCAATTTGTCCGGTTTCGGTGCGGTCGATCACGCCGGCCATGAGCAAGGCCATAGCGTCCGCGTGAACCGCTTTGACGTCCCTGCCGACGCGCCGCGCCGCCTCTCGGATGGACACCGGGCCCACGCCGCAAAGGGCCTTCAGCAGCTCCCAGCGCTTGGCTGTCAACACCTTCCACAACAACTCAGGGCTGGCGAAGGAGATGCGTGCGGACTTCTGCGGCCGGCCGGACTTGACGGCCAGAAGCGCCTCGGCAAGGCTTGCGTGCGGGGAGCGAACATCAAGGGTGACGGTCTTCATGCAGTGCGCTCCGTGTGTCGCGTTCAAAGTCCTTGAACAGCTTGTCGATGGACGTGAATCTGTAGCGGGTTTCGATCCGACCCAGGTGCCGGTGGTCGCCCTTGCCCGCCTCGTTGTCGTAGCGCAGCACGCACACGCCATGGACGACGAGTGCCATGCGGTACTTGTAGAGGTGGTTCGATCCTGGCATAGGCCGTGGCAGCTGCCACACCACCACCTCGGCAAATGCCGTTTCGCTGTAGGCCACCCGGGCGCGGGTGAGCAGGGTGGCTTTCATGCCTGCGAATATGGCATTGTGCCCGAAGTGTTGTCAATATCTCCAACACCCATGCCTCCAACACCCTTTACCGCATGACCCGCCGCAGTCGCGACTCAATCTCCGCCACGCCCTCCTCGGGCTTCTTGGTGCGCGCCAGCACCGCGCTGGTGGTGGTGCGTAGGGTGTCGCTGACCTCGCCGTAGCGCTCGGACATCGGCCGGCTGCGGCCGAAGGCCATCACGCCCGCTGCGTCCTTGAACCAGGGCACCTGCTTGAGCACATCGGCATCGGTGTAGACGCTGGCGTAGGTGGGCAGCAGCGCGCCCTCGGCCGCCAGGAACTTGCTGGCCTCAACACTGGCCAGGTACTTCACCAGCTTGGCGGCCTCGGCCTTGTGCTTGCTGAAGGCGCTGAGCGCCCACTGCCAGCCGCCCACGCAGGTGGCGCTTTTGCCACCGGCCATGGCCGGCAAGGGCATCACGCCCACCTTGCCCTTGACCTTGCTGTCGGCGTCATCCTTGAAGCGGTCCCAGGCCCAGCTCCAGTTGATGGCGAAGAGCACTTGGCCGGCCTTGAATTCGTTCACCGTGTCGGGGGTCTTGACCTCGGCGACGTTTTTCTTGATCACGCCTTGATCGACCATGGTCAACCACTGCTGCAGGCCCTTGGTGGCGGCGGCCTGGTCGAGCGTCATCTTGCCAGAGGCATCGTTAAACTCACGTCCCTGGCTCCAGTAGGGCAGCAAGAAGGTGCAGACCGCGCCCTCAATCGGCGCGCCCTGGATGCTCAGGCCCTGCAGATGGGGGTCGCCCTCGGCCTTTTGCACCTTGATGGCCGCAGCGGCCAGCTCGTCCCAGGTCTTGGGTTCAGGCAGGCCATGCTTGGCCAGCAGGTCCTTGCGGTAGTACATGAACATGGCGTCGGCAAATCCGGGCAGGGCCGCCACCTTGCCGCGCACCACATTCGATGTCGCATACACCGGCAGGTAAGGTTTCAGGGCGGTGGCGGCGTCGCCCACGTAGGCGTCCAGCGGCTCCAGCCAACCGGCGCTGAAGTACTGCGCCGGGTTGACGATGTCGATCAGGAAGATGTCAATCGCCGCATCCTTGGCATTGAGCACGGTGCTCAAGTACTGGCGCTGCAGCTCGGACGTCGAGCCGCCGGTCTCGATCTGCACCTTCACGCCGGGGTTGGCGGTTTGATAACGATCAAACAGCACGCGCATCAAATCTGGGCGCTGGTTCTGGCCACCGGAGAAGACGCGCAGCGAGGTTTGGGCCCAGGCCGGCACGGCGGCGGTGGCCAGCGCCAGGGCGAGCAGCGGTGCGGCCAGCCAGGCCCGCCGCGGGCTGCGGGCTGCATGGCGGGCTCGGCTGCTGGGTGGAGAGACCTCCGCGCCGCCTTGGGGTGTGAACTGCGTGCCTTCGGCCATGTTGGTCTCCGTGCGCCTCAGCGCTCTTCCAATCCGTTGTCTCTCACCACGCGAGCGTACTTCTCGGCCTCGCCCATGGCGAATTGGCGAAATGCCGCGCCATCGCGGTAGACCAGCGGGCTGTGCGCCGCCGCGGCGCGCGCTTGGTAGCTGGCACTGGCAGTGGCGCGCTGGCAGGCCGCCTCGATCTTCTGCCTCACCTCGGCCGGCAGGCCTTTGGGGGCGACCAGGCCGCCCCAGACGGTGCCGCGCACGGGGATGCCGGCTTGCTTGGCGGTCGGCACGGCCTCAAAGCCGGCGGGCGCCACATCGGCCAGCACCATGAGTGGGCGCAGGCCATGCTGGGTGGCCACCGGCGGGGTCTCGTTGAGGGCCTCGATCTCGCCGTTTTTCAGCGGCACGATCATGTCGCCCGTGCTGCGGTAGGGCACATGCGTGCCGGCCACGCCGTAGTGCTTGTTCAACTGCAGCATGGCGATGTGCAGGCTGGTGGCGATGCCCGAGCTGCCGTAGTTGTACTTGGCCGGGTTGGCGCGGGCCCAGGCGACCAGATCGTCCAGCGTCTTGTGTGGTGAATCGGCGCGCACCATGGTGAGCAGGGGCACATCGTAGGTGCCGCAGAGGTAGTCAAAGCTGTCGGCGGTGTAGCCGGTGTTGTTGCGCCGCGCTGGTTGAATGACCTGCGGGCCGACTGTCGTCATGGCAATGGTGTGGCCATCGGGCTTGGCGCGCGCGGCCTGGGCCATGCCGATGGCGCCGCCTGCGCCCGCCGTGTTGATGACCACCACCGTCGTGCCCAGGGCGCGGCCCAGCTCTTCTTGCAGCAGCCTGGCCATGATGTCGGTGGTGCCGCCGGGGCCAAAGGGCACGATCATCTGCACCGGCCGATCTGGAAAGGCCTGCGCCTGCACTGGCAGGTTAGGCAGGGTCAGGGCCAGCAACAACGCAGTGCACTCGAACTTCATCTCAGCTCCTCAAAGCCCGGCCCGTGCGGCCATCAAACAGATGCAGGTGACGCGGGTGGACATGCAGCGTGAGCGCCGAGCCGGGCGCTTGCTTGAAGCCGGCGCCGACGCGGGCGATGAATTCCGCGCTGCCCAGGCGCACGGTGATCAGGGTCTCGGCGCCCAGTGGCTCGACCAGCGACAGCGTCCCGGGCAGCGCCAGATCAGCTTCGGCCTGCGCCGCCAGGGCGAGGTTCTCGGGGCGCACGCCTAGCGTGAATGCGGCGGGCGGGCTTGCACCGACAGCGCCTTTGGCCATGGCTGAATCGGTCGGACCCGCCGCAGCCAAGGCACCTGTCGTAACCGCCGCAGCCGAAAAGTGGCCGCGCAATTCATCGGGTAGGCGCAGTCGCAGGCCACCGATGTCGGCCATGCCGTCCACCACCGTGCACGGCGCCAGGTTCATGGGCGGCGCCCCGGTGAAGCCGGCCACAAACAGCGCTGCCGGCCGGTTGTAGATCACCTCGGGCGTGTCGTACTGCATCTTGTGCCCGCCCTGCAGCACGCAGATGCGGTCGGCCAGGGTCATGGCCTCGGTCTGGTCGTGGGTGACGTAGATGATGGTGGCGCCCAGGCGCTGGTGCAGCCGTTTGATCTCGGCACGCATCTCGTTGCGCAGTTGCGCATCCAGGTTGGACAGCGGCTCATCGAACAAAAACACCTTGGGCTGGCGCACGATGGCCCGGCCGATGGCCACACGCTGGCGCTGGCCGCCCGAGAGCTCACGCGGGCGGCGCTGCAACAGGGGCTCGATGCGCAGCAATCTGGCCGCGTCGTTCACGCGGTGCTGCACCTCGGCCTCGGGCGTCTTGCGCAGGCGCAGGCCGAAGGCCATGTTTTCGAACAGGGTCTTGTGCGGGTAGAGCGCGTAATCCTGAAACACCATGGCGATGTCGCGGTGGCGCGGTGGCAGATCGTTGACGCGCTGGCCATCGATCTGCACCTCGCCGCTGCTGATGGATTCCAGCCCGGCAATCATGCGCAGCAGCGTGCTCTTGCCGCAGCCTGAGGGGCCGACAAAGACCACGAACTCGCCGTGGGCGATGTCCAGGTCAATGCCATGGATCACCGGCGTTGTGCCGTCGTAGGTCTTGGCGACCTGGCGCAGCGCAACGGCGGCCATTTCAGTAGCCGCTGTTCGAGCCGGGTGTGGCGGGCTTGGCGGCCATGGGGGTGCTGGCTGCAGCCGCCGAAGTGGACGTGCCAGGCGTCGAAGCGCCCACTTCCTGCGCCCGCAAGGCGGCACTGGCAGCCTGCGCGCTGCGCATCAGCAAACCCATGTCAGAAGCGATGGCCAGAAAATCAAAGCCCATCGCCCGGTACTGCGCCACCACTTCGGCCGTGCCACCAACGATGCCCACCGGTTTGCCCAGCGCGTGGCAGCGCTTCACACAATCGGCCAGCACTGCCATCACGTCAGGGTGGGTCAGTTGGCCCACCAGACCCATGGCGCCGGACAAATCCGAAGGCCCGAGGAACAGCGCATCCACGCCATCGACGCTGGCGATGGCTTCGAGCTGCGCCACGGCCGCCGGCGTTTCAAGCTGCACGATGACGCATTGCCCGGCGTTGGCATTGACAAAGTAGTTAGGCGCTGTGCCAAAACGCGAGCCCCGGCTCATGCCCGCCATGCCACGCACGCCCTGCGGTGGATAACGCGTATTGGCCACGGCCGCGCGCGCCTCGTCGGCGTTTTGCACAAAGGGGATCAACAAGGTGGTGGCCCCGGCATCGAGCACACGCTTGATGGTGACGGTGTCGTTCCACGGCACCCGCAGCACCGGCACCATGGGCGTTCCAGCGATGGCCTGCAGCACATGCACCGTGCTGCCCACATCCAGCGGCGAGTGCTCCATATCGACCACCGCCCAATCAAAGCCGCACAGGCCCATGGCCTCAGCAACGATGGGGCTGGCCGACATCACCCAGCTGCCCACCGGCTTGGGGCCGCCGGCTGCGGCATTGGCCAGGAGTTGTTTGAAGGCGTTCATGGTCGCTCCTTTGGGTAGTTGCGTGTTAGCGCGTTAAAGACGCGTGCTGTTTGTTGACTTGTGAGTCTGCAGACGCAGACGCTAACGCGGAAAGGCATGGAGCGATGCTTGGAAGCGGGAGCGTCAGGCCGGGTTGCCGTGTTCTGCTGCGTGTCCCCCGCCGTCGGCCAAAAACGGCCGCCGGCTCCTCCTTTACCTCCGCAGAACACGGCAACCCGCCCTGCCGCTCCATCACCACTGCGGTGTCGAAGCAGGGGGTTTCGCTGCCAGTGCGCCAATCTATCCGGGCCGAGGGCATTGGGTTGCCGGCTGCCGGAGGTAAAGGGGGAGCCGGCGGCTGTTTTTTCCGACGGCG
>JAYSSS010000162.1:0-17654 GCA_043720415.1 Ideonella sp. | reverse complement strand
GCTTCGTTTTTGGACGCGACGTGGTTTGCATGACGCGAAAAGGCTGGGTGCATTGCATTCCAGACGCCTGAATGTGCGGAGATGGAGCGTGACCTTGCCTGCAGCATAGCTCCCCGAGCTCGGGACGACAACCACGCGGTAACCCGAGGAATGCGAGAGGATCGAAGCCAGTTTGGCTTCGCTGACAGCCAGAGACCAGACGTCTTGGGAGGGGACCTGCTTCGGGCGGCGACGAGGCTGCACGGAGGCCTCGTCGCTGTACTCGGCGACGCTGACGAACTGATTGCCAGGCGCAGCACTGTGGCGCGAAGCGCCAACCACATTCATTCTTCGCTGGCCTTGCCACAAGTACAGAAACTTTCAAGCGACTTGGCCGACTTGGACTGAGACTGTTCCTGCCGAGGCGTAGAGGCTCGAGAGCGCGCCATCCTCGTTTGGTTCGTTGGAGCAGAATCGGCGCGCCGCATTTGCGAAGCCTAACGTACTGTCGGCCCCGCATAAGGCCCCATTTGACGCAGTCTAAATCTGTTCGATAAAAGCCAAGTCATTTACCTCCCTCCCCCTTTCGGGTGCCTACCTCGGCCCCCTCGCAAGGGCGTTCCGGTGGCGACATAGGCCGCCTAAATTTATTGGTATGGAACCTGATGACGACACACCCGTACCGATCTTAGGCATCGCCGGATCACAATGCCAACGACGCCCCGGAAATCGCCTCGCTGGGCCATTTTGGGGCCAGTCTGGCACAGGCCGGGAGGTGGTTGCCCTGCCTCAGCTTGACTCTGAGCCCGATCTGCCGGTCGTCGCACCGTCTGATGTCGAGCCAGCGCCGCCACCCATAGACCCTGATTCGCCTCGCCTACTCGACCGAATGCGCCGGGCCATTCGGGTTCGGCACTACTCGATCCGCACCGAGGAGGTGTATGTCGATTGGGTGCGTCGCTTCATCCGTTACCACGGTCGGCGCCATCCGGTCTGCCTGGGTGCCCCCGAAGTGGATGCCTTCCTCTCGTACTTGGCCACGGATCGAAATGTCTCGGCCTCGACGCAGAGCCAGGCCAAGTCCGCCATTCTGTTCTTGTACCGCGATGTGCTGGGCATGCAGTTGCCGTGGATGGACAACATTGTTGCGGCCAAGACCTCGCGCCGTTTGCCTGTGGTGTTGACGCCCGCCGAAGTTCGCGCCCTGCTGGGTGAGCTCTCGGGCACCATGGGTCTGGTGGCTGCCTTGCTGTACGGCACAGGTTTGCGCTTGCTTGAAGGATTGCGCTTGCGTGTCAAGGATGTTGAGCTCACGCGGCGCGAGCTGGTGGTGCGCAATGGCAAGGGCGCCAAGGACAGGGTGACGGTCCTGCCGGAGAACCTGGTGCTGCCGCTGCAACAGCAACTGGCCCAGGTGCAGGCGTTGCACTTGCGTGATCTGGCAGCAGGGCATGGCCGGGTGTGGATGCCCTATGCCTTGGACATCAAATCGGCCTCGGCGCCGCGGGCGCTGGGCTGGCAATGGGCCTTTCCCAGCCCGGTGCGCTCCATCGATCCGCGCACCGGCAACGAGCAGCGCCACCATATGCATGAGGCTTCGGTGCAACGTGCGATCGCCGTGGGCGCGCGCCGTGCGGCCATCAACAAGCCTTGCACGCCGCATGTGTTGCGGCACTCATTTGCCACGCACCTGCTGCAGGCCGGCTATGACATCCGCACCGTGCAGGAGCTGCTGGGCCACAGCGACGTCAAGACCACGATGATCTACACCCATGTGCTCAACCGCGGTGGGCGCGGCGTGCGCAGCCCGCTGGATTCGCTCTGATGGCTGTGGCCATGCGCGCGCCGCAATGAAAAAGGCCACCCGCTCGGGTGGCCTTCTCTTGGCTTCGATGACATCGAAATTGGTGCCGGTGAGAAGAGTCGAACTCCCGACCTTCGCATTACGAATGCGCTGCTCTACCAACTGAGCTACACCGGCGGAAAACGCAGCCTGTGATTATAGGGGCTGACCGTGGGCCGATGATCGCGTTCAGCTCACTGCGGTCTGCTGGCTGTGTGCCGCTGACGGCCCGACCCAACGTCAATCTGTGTGTGTCGTCCCCGTGTCTGCCCCGATGTGCCCGCGGCCACTATCCAGCAGACTTTGGGCCTGTCGGCCTGGGCGAGACGCCAGAGCCTTTGCCTCGATGTCAAGGCCCGAACCGGAGAAGACAAGATGACCACCCCCCAGCGCCCAGCCACCACCGGCCATCATCAAGAGTGCTTGGCCGACGATCCCTCGCGGCGCGATTTTCTGGTGCTCGGCACGGCTACCGCGGCGGGTGCCGGCTTGGTGCTCGGCCTGGCCGCACCGCTGGAGTCATGGGCCCAGTCGACGACCGCTGCGCCACAGGCCGCGCTGGGTGCTGGCACCGAGCTCAATGTCTGGGTGGTGGTGCAGCCCGATGAGCGCTGCATCGTCCGCATCGCGCGCTCGGAAATGGGGCAGGGCACCTTGACGGGCCTGGCGCAACTGGTGGCCGAAGAGCTGGAATGCGATTGGTCGAAAGTCGGCGTGGAGCGCGTGTCGCCACAGCGCAACTTTGCCGCCAAGCGCGCCTGGGGTGAGATGGGCACCGGCGGCAGCCGCGGCATTCGCATGTCGCACGACTATGTGCGCCGCGGTGGCGCCGCGGCCCGCATCATGTTGCTGCAGGCCGCTGCCGATGAGTGGCGCGTGCCCGTGGCCGAGCTGCGTGTCAGCTCCGGCCTCATCACGCATGCGCCCAGCGGGCGCAGCACCAGCTACGGCAAGGTGGCCGGCGCTGCCGCGCGCTTGGCCCCACCTGAGGCCAAGACCATTGTGTTGAAGGACCCGAAGAACTGGAAACTGGCCGGCACCAGCGTCAAGCGCCTGGACACTGCCGACAAGCTCGATGGCAGCAAGGTCTATGCCGTCGATGTGCAGTTGCCAGGCATGCTCAATGCCGCCATCAAGGCCTGCCCGGTGTTTGGCGGCAAGCTGGTCAGTTTTGATGCCGCCAAGGTCACCGGCCGGCGCGGTGTGCGCGGTGTCGTGCGCGTCAACGACAGCACCGTGGCGGTGGTGGCCGACACCTGGTGGCGTGCCAAGACCGCGCTCGATGCGCTGCCCATCGTTTGGGATGAAGGTCCGGGCGCGGTGCAGAACAGCGCCACCATCGCCACGCGCCTGCAAGAAGGCCTGGTCGCGAGCAGTGCCTTCGCGCAGCGCAAGGAGGGCGATGCGCTGTCGGCCATTGCCGGCGCCGCCAAGCGTGTCGAGGCGACCTACTTCACGCCCTTCCTGGCCCACGCCACGATGGAGCCCATGAACTGCACCGCGCGCTTCACGCCCGAGCTGGCCGAGGTCTGGGTGCCTACGCAAAACGCCGAAGGCTCACACGCGGCACTGTCCGAGTCCTCGGGCCTGCCACTGGGGCAATGCGCCGTGCACCGCCATGACCTGGGTGGCGGCTTTGGCCGGCGCGGTGGCCCGCAGGACTATGTGCGCCAGGCCGTGGCCATCGCCAAGCAGTTTCCCGGCGTGCCGGTGAAGATGCTGTGGAGCCGTGAGGAAGACCAGTCGCATGATTTTTACCGGCCGATCTCGATGTGCAAGCTCACCGCCGGCCTGGATTCCGCCGGTGCGCTGGTCGCCTTGCATGTGCGCCTGTCGGGCCAGTCCATCAACGCCCACTTGGCGCCGCAAACCGTGGCCGATGGCAAGGACAGGCGCCAACTGCAGGGCTGGTGGGCCGAGCCCGGGGATGCCCAATTGGGCTACACCGTGCCTAACCTCTTGGTCGAGTACGCCATGCGCAACTCACACGTGCCGGTGGGCACCTGGCGCGGTGTCAACACCAACCAGAACGGCGTCTACATGGAGTGCTTCATCGATGAAGTGGCGCGTGCCGCGGGCGCCGACCCGCTGGCCTTTCGCCGCGCCCTGATGGCCAAGCACCCCAAGCACCTGGCTGTGCTCAACGCTGCGGCCGAGCACGCCGGCTGGGGCAAGCCCTTGCCGCCGGGTGTGCACCGCGGCATCGCGCAGTTCATGGGCTATGCCAGCTATTCGGCGGCCGTGGCCGAGGTCTCGGTCAGTGCCACCGGTGTGCTCAAGGTGCACCGCATGGTGCTGGCACTGGATTGCGGCCACGCCGTGCACCCGGACCAGATCGCCACGCAGGTCGAGGGCTCGGTGGCCTATGGCTTGAGTGCGGCGCTGCACAACGAAATCACCATCAGCAATGGCCGCGTGAACGAGCTCAATTTCAACAGCTTCCCCATCCTCAAGCTGGCTGAGATGCCCAAGGTCGAGACGGTCATCGTGCCCACCTTCGATTTCTGGGGTGGCGTGGGCGAGCCCACCATCTGTGTGGTCACGCCCTGCTTGCTCAACGCCATCCACGCCGCCACCGGCAAACCGGTGCGCAGCCTGCCGCTGAAGAACCTCAAACTGGTGTGATCGATAGATCAGTTAGGTGGGCTGGGGCTCCAGCGCCTTGCCGACAATCTCGCGCACATCGTTGCTCAGGTCGGTCTTGGCCGCCACCCGCACCAGGGCCTCACGCGCAGCACTGCGCCAGGGCTCGGCCAGATGGCTCCAGCGGTCCATGCTGCGCGCCAGGCGCGCCGCCACCTGCGGGTTGATGGCGTCGAGCTCCGCCACCCGATCGGCCCAGAACACATAGCCCGCCGCGTCGCTGCGGTGAAAGGCGGCGGGGTTGCCGCGGCAGTAGGCCATGATCAGGCTGCGTGCGCGGTTGGGGTTGGTGAGTGAGAAGTCCGGGTGCTGCATCAGCGCCTTGACGCGATGCAACACGCGGCCAGCGCCGGCGCCACTGGGCTCACTGGCCAGGGCCTGCACCGTGAACCACTTGTCGATGACCAGGGCGTCGTCGCGGAAGCGCTCGTAAAAGTGTTGCAAGGCGGGCTCGGCCAGCTCAGCACCGGCGCCCACCAGAGCTTCCAAGGCGCCGTAGCGTTCGGTCATGCAACTCGCGTCCTTGCTGCGCTGGTAGGCCCGGCCTGGCCAGGCCGCATCGCCACTGTGCGCCGCTTGCAACACCAGCATGCCCAGGGCCCGATTGGCCAGGGCGCGCTGCCCCGATTGCGCGGCTTCGGGGCGGTAGCCGTCGCGCACCTGGTGGGCCTCAAACGCCCAGGCCCAATCGGCTTGCAGTGCCTGCGCCAGTTGCAGGCGCATCTGCTCGCGCAGCGCATGGATGCGCTGCGGATCGACCACCGCGCAGTTCTCGGCCACATAGGGTTCGCTGGGCAGGGTCAGCACCAGGTCTTTGAAAGCCGGTGCCAGATCAGGGTGGCGCAGGATGCCGCGCATGGCCTCGATGTAGGCGCCGTCCAGAGCCATGGTCGCATCGCCCGGCATGGCTGCCAGCAGGCGGTTCAGGCCCAGACGCTGGCCGGCCTCCCAGCGGTTGAGCGGGTCGGGGTCGTGCTGCAGCAGGACCAGCAGGCCGGCGTCGTCCAGCCCATCATCAAGCAGCGCCGGGGCCGAAAGGCCACGCAACAGCGAAGGCACGGGCGCGCTGTCCACACCCACGAAGGTGAAGCTCTGCTCGGCCTCGGTCAGCACCAGCAGGCGCTCGCCGCCGCCAGGCTCGGGCTCGCCTTCGAGTTGCAGGTCAAGGACGCGTCCTTCGTGTGATAGAAAGCCCAGCGCCACGGGCAGCACAAACGGCTGCTTGTTGTTCTGGCCCGGCGTGGCGGCGGGGGTTTGCGCCAGGCTCAGGTGGTAGCGCCGGGTGGCGGCGTCGTAGCTGCCACGGGCCCTCAGTGTGGGCGTGCCAGCCTGCGCGTACCAGCGCTTGAACGCCGTCAGGTGTTCAGCCAAGGGGCTGCTGGCATTGGCGTCGGCGATGGCCTGGGCGAAATCGTCGCAGGTCACGGCCTGGCCGTCGTGGCGCTTGAAGTACAGGTCCATGCCGGCGCGGAAGCCGTCGCGCCCGACGAGGGTGGCCATCATGCGCACCACCTCGGCGCCTTTTTCATAGACCGTGGCGGTGTAGAAGTTGTTGATCTCGGCGTACTCATCCGGCCGCACCGGGTGGGCCATGGGGCCGGCGTCCTCGGGGAACTGAATGGCGCGCAACATGCGCACATCGGAGATGCGTTTGACGGCACGGGCCCAGGCCGAAGCGCTGGTGCGGCCAGAGGCAGCGCTGCCCGGGCTGCCCGAGCTGCCGGTCGCCGGCGCGGGCCCCGCCATGTCCATGGAGAACTCCTGGTCGCGGTAGACCGTCAAGCCCTCTTTCAGCGACAGTTGAAACCAGTCGCGGCAGGTGATGCGGTTGCCCGTCCAGTTGTGGAAATACTCGTGGGCGACGACCGATTCGATGTCGGCGAAGTCCTCATCGGTGGCCGTGCCGGGGCTGGCCAGCAGCAGGGCGGTGTTGAAGATGTTCAGGCCCTTGTTCTCCATCGCGCCCATGTTGTAGTCGCCCACGGCGACGATCATGAAGCGGTCCAGATCGAGCGACAGGCCAAAGCGCGCCTCGTCCCAGGCCACGGCGGCCAGCAGCGACTGCATGGCGTGCTCGGTCTTGCCCAAATCTCCGCGGCGCACATAGATCTGCAGCAGATGCTCCTTGCCCGATCGCGCCAGGATGCGCTGCTCGCGGCACACCAGGTTGGCCGCCACCAGGGCAAAGAGGTAAGCCGGCTTGGGGAAGGGGTCGTGCCACTTGGCCTGATGGCGGCCATTGGGCAGATCGCGCGTTTCGACCAGGTTGCCGTTGGACAGCAGCACGGGATAACGCGCTTTGTCAGCGCGCAGGGTGACGGTGAATACCGCCATCACGTCGGGCCTGTCCAGGAAGTAGGTGATGCGCCGAAAGCCCTCGGCCTCGCACTGCGTGAAAAAGCCGCCGCCCGAGGTGTACAGGCCCGACAGCGCGGTGTTTTTCTCGGGGGCGCAGGTGTTGCGGATCTCCAGCACGAAGCTGGCGCGGTCTGGCGGGTTGTCGATCACCAGCAGATCGCCCTCGTGGCGGAAGGACACCGATTCGCCATCCGCCAGCACGCGCAGCAGGGTCAGGCCCTCACCATGCAATTTGAGCGGCTGGCCCTCAGGTGCCGGGACGTTGCGCACGAAAGTCAGACGGCTGGCGACGATGGTCTTGGCCGGGTCGAGATCGAATGTCAGCTCGGCGCTGCGCAGCCAAAAGGCCGGGGCCAGGTAGTCTTGGCGGCGAATGATGGTGGCGGGGCCCTCACGCATGGCGGGTCTCCAAAAGGTGTGCGGTGGTGGGGGAGGTGGTCGTGGTGCCCATGCCAAAGCCTTGCAGATCGGGCAAGGTACACAGCAGGTTGTCATAACTTGCAAACGCAGCGTTCGGCACCGTTGTCGTCAAGGCCACGGCGCGCATGCCGGCGCGGCGCGCAGCCTCCACTCCCAGCGGAGCGTCCTCGAACACCAGGCAACGCCCGGGCGCAACGCCCAGGCGGCGGGCGGCTTCAAGAAACAAATCCGGGTGTGGCTTGCCGCGAAAGCCCTGGTCGGGGCTGACGGTGGTGGCCACGAGGGAACCGATGCCAAAGCGTTCGTAGGCCACGGCAATGTTGTCATCGGGCGAGGCGGTGCACACCGCCATGGGCAGGGCGCGCGCGCGCCCGGTCTGCAGCAGCTCCAGCGCGCCGGCAATGGTGGTCAGCCGGGTTCGCGCGTCCGCCCGGTAAATCGCTTCCTTGGCCTCGGCCATGGCCAGCCGCTGCGCGCTGCTGTGCTGCGGGAAAAGGTCGGCCAGGATCTCGGCATTGGTGCGGCCGGCGGTGGCCTCAAAGAAGCCCTGTTCATCAAACGCCAGCCCCTCGGTGGCATGCCACTGGCGCCAGGCCGCGTGGTGCAGGGGCATGCTGTCGATCAGGGTGCCGTCCAGGTCGAACAGCCAGGCGTCGAAGGTAACGGTCATGCTTTTATCTGCCTTGCGTGTCCGCTACTCAGTCGAAGCAGTGCGGCCTCAAAGTTCCGATAGCTGAGACTTCTCTCCCGCAAACGAGTCAAGTTGACCTGCGCCGTCAAAGTCTTCTGGTGCTGGGTCGACTTGTATGCCGAGCCCTTGGGCCGCGCCTTTGACAACGCACCCTTTGCATCGCGAACAGCCTCTGGGTGGTTCGGAAAGGCAAAACTCGCAGGGATGTCGGTGAACACCCTGCGTGTCGTCTCATGATCCGCAAGAAACAGAGATTCGTACTCCTTCACCATGAAGACGAACTCCACGTCGACTGACGTGTCAACGCAAGCGGCGTGAGCACGCAGCAATCTGAGATCGCGAGTTTGATCAATGCAGGTGTCGCAGTCGTAGTCCATCACCCAAAATATCGCCGCACCTTCCAGTATGGCGACGCGAAAGTAGTCGTCAAATCTGGCCAGAACTTTGGGGAGATCACCACGCTTGTGTGGGCGTCCGAGATTGATGCCAAAGTGCCCAGCTTCATGCAGCACGCGTCGCATCAGCTCAGGCACGGCAGCAAGATCACCATCGCCCTCGACGACAGGAAGTATCCGGATCACGCGTCCTCCGGGAGCAGGCCTTCGGCCAACATGAAGTCCTGCATCGACATCAGCCTTCGTTTGACGGCTTCCATTTGCGTGCCCTTGATCGCACTGACACGAGTCATTCCGTTGTCGAGCGTGACGACGCGAACCTGATCAGGGCTGAAGTGGTCGATGAAGTGCGGGCTGTGGGTCGTGACGATGATTTGTGTCTCCTCGCCGGCTTCGCGAAAGGCGACTGCCAGGACACCCAAGACGCCGGCGTGTACGGTTTGCTCTGGCTCCTCGATGACCAATAGTTCAGGAGCCGGGGATTGGTACAGAGCCAGCGGGATGCCGAAGATTCGAAGCGTGCCATCGGAGAGCTGGACCGGGTCGAACTCGACCTTGTTCTTACCGCCCGCAGAAAACCTGAAGCGTGGCACCAGATAGTTTCCGACCGTACTCACCGACACGTCCTCGAAACTCGGCACCACGCTACGCATGGCCTCATAGACCCGATCCAGCGATTGGCGTCCACGCAATGAACGGCGTTGCGCCTTGATCACTGATGCCCAGTTCTGGCCGTCTTCGGCCAACGCGCTGTCCTTGTCCGGCGACCTTGGTTCGCGCAGCAGATTTGGATACAGCGCCGAGTAGCGCCAGTTGCGTATGAAGTAGGCAATTGGCCAGCCGTTGCGCTGACCCAGCGAGCGCATCGGCCCCAGCCCGAGCTGATCAGACGCGACTTGAAACGAGCTGTCGGAGTCGCTAAAGCTCAAAGTGCCTTTCAAATCTCGCTCAAATTTGGCCAGTTCAACGGTTTGCTGTTGTCGCAAGCGCTCGAACCAGGACGCTTTCTCGCTGGCCACGGAATAGTTGCCAGAGGTACCTGATCGAATTGCGAACTCGTATGAGGCCGGCTTCATGGCTGATCCAACAGAGTCCTGCACGAATTCCAATTTCACCGACACGACAAACGGTTTTGTCCTGGAAAGCTGCCTCACGCGGCCAATGCCCCCGCGCGAGGACACTGCGTGTTCAAGGTCAACCGCCGTGGCGTCACGCACAAAGCGCAGGCAGTCCACGATGTTGCTCTTGCCGACGGCGTTCGGGCCCACCAGGACCGTGATGGGATCGGAAAACGTGATCGACACGTCGTCGAGGCTCTTGAAGTGCTTGATGTGGGCCGACTTGAGGAACATGCGCATTTACCCCGGTGTGCACGGCGGCGCGTTGCTCACAGCCCGCTCTTCAAGCTGGCCTCGATGAAGGGATCAAGATCCCCGTCCAACACCTTTTGCGTGTTACTTATTTCGACATTGGTGCGCAGATCCTTGATGCGGCTTTGGTCGAGCACATAGCTGCGGATCTGATGCCCCCAGCCGACATCGGTCTTGGTGTCCTCGAGCTTTTGCTGGGCCTCCATCTGCTTGCGCATTTCGTGCTCGTACAGGCGCGAGCGCAGCATCTGCCAGGCCTCATCGCGGTTGCGGTGCTGCGAGCGGTCGTTCTGGCACTGCACCACGATGTTGGTCGGGATGTGGGTCAGGCGCACCGCCGAATCGGTCTTGTTGATGTGCTGGCCGCCGGCGCCCGAGGCGCGGAAGGTGTCGACCCGCACATCGGCCGGGTTGATGTCGATCTCGATGGACTCATCGACCTCGGGGTAGACGAAGAGCGAGGCAAACGAGGTGTGGCGCCCACCGGCCGAATCGAAGGGGCTCTTGCGCACCAGGCGGTGCACGCCGGTCTCGCTGCGCAGATGGCCAAAGGCGTAGTCGCCCTCGACCTTGAGCGTGGCCGAGCGGATGCCGGCGACATCGCCCGCGGTCTCTTCCAGCAGCTCGGCCTTGAAGCCCTTGCGCTCGCAGTAGCGCAGGTACTGGCGCAACAGCATGCTGGCCCAGTCGCAGGCCTCGGTGCCACCGGCGCCGGCCTGGATGTCGATGAAGCAGTTGCCCGGGTCGGCGGGGTTGCTGAACATGCGCCTGAATTCGAGCTGCTCGACCGTGGCACGCAAGGTGTTGGCCTCGGCCTCGATGGCGCGGATGCCATCGATGTCGCCATCGGCCTTGGACATGTCGTACAGCTCGGTGTTGTCGGCCAGGTTGCTGCTCAGGTGGTTGACGGTGTCGACCACGTTTTCCAGCGCCTTCTTTTCGCGGCCCAGCTCTTGCGCGCGTTTGGGCTCGTTCCAGACGCCGGGGTTTTCGAGCGCGGCGTTGACTTCGTTCAGTCGCAGTGATTTGCGGTCGTAGTCAAAGATACCCCCGAAGAGCCAGCGTGCGGCGGTTCAGATCGGTGAGCAAGTTGCCAATGGCATTGATGTGTTCGACGTCCATGATGGTGCTCTCGCGGAAAAGCGGCGATTGGAACATGGGTGCGGGCGCTGCCTGGGGCTTGCAGCGCCACTCAAATGCTCAGCGGGACGATGAGGCTGCCGAGGCGGCCGCCGCTGCGGCCACCGACGCCGCCGCAGCGTGGGACGGCGCGATACCGTGCATTGCGCCACCCAGGTCCACATCGGCACCCGTCTCGCGCAACATCCACAGCGCCGCGGCGGTGAAAACAATGAACATGAAAGCGATTTTCCACATGTTGTGCCAGCGAAGTGAGCAGGGGTCAATGATCGGCGATGGGCACGGGTATATCCCAATGGGGCTTGCCTGGGTTCGGCGCGCCTTGTCAGAAAGATGTAAGGCCCAGGGTTGACCCTCGGGGCTGCCCACTTTTGGACTTTGGAATGCTGCTGCTGGTGTCTGCCGTCAAGCTGATTGCCGAGATTGCGCTGTTGTCGCTGCTCGGCCAATGGCTGCTGGGTTTGCTGGCCGGGGCCAAGCGCGACACCAACGTGTTCTATCGCCTGCTGCAGGTGGTGACCCGGCCCTTTGTCACGGCCGCACGCTGGATCACGCCGGGCGTCGTGCTGGATCAGCACCTGCCCCTGGTGGCCATGCTGGTGATGTTTTTCGCCTGGGTGGCGGCCACGTTGGCCAAGCTGTCGATGTGTTTGCAAAACGGGGTCAATGTGTGTCCATGAGCTTCGATCAAAGCCTGCTGCACCTGGCCTACAAGACCGCCGCCATGTCCTGGCTGGTCATCGGCCAGCCCAAGCGCGCCATGGCATTGTTCAACGCCATGCTGCAGCGCTGGCCGGGCGACATCTATGCCCTGTCCAGCCGGGCCAACCAGCACGCCCAGGCCGGCCGGCGCGACCTGGCCATCCTTGATGGCCGCAGGCTGGTCGATCTGCATCCCGAGGCCCCTGCCGGGCATTGGTTCAATCTGGGCTTTTTGTGTGAGGCCGAGCAGCGCCTGGATGAGGCCGAACTGGCCTTCAAGCGGGCCCTGGAGCTCGACCCCAAGCTCGACCGCGCCTGGTACGGCCTGGGCCTGGCCCTGATCGGCCTGGGCCGCCATGCCGAGGCCCTGGCCGCCCTCAAGCGCAACACCGAATTGCAACCCATGAGCCCCTTTGGCTGGTACCAGCTGGCACGGGTGCATGTGGACAGCCAACAGCCCGATGAGGCACGCAAGATCATTCGCCACCTCAAGGGCTTTGAGCCCAAGGTGGCGGCGCAGCTTGAGCGCGAGACCGGCTTGGCGGCATGAAACAGGACTTGACCAGTGCGCCTAACGCCTTGGTCCAGGGGTGGGCAAGAGCCATTGAACAGATCCGCAAGAATTTGCAGCGGACGATGGTGATGGGGCCCGGCGGCGGGATTTCCGCCACGGGCGATTTCAACAACACGAGGTGACAAACATGCAACTGACAGAAAGCCACCGCAGCTACTGGCGAAAGAACCTGCGAATCACGGCCATCCTCATGGTCATCTGGTTCCTGGTGACCTTCGTCGTCAGCTACTACGCACGCGACCTGAACTTCACTTTCTTCGGCTGGCCCTTCAGCGTCTGGATGGGTGGGCAAGGGGCCTTGGCGGTCTACTGCATCATCATCTGGTACTACGCCAGGTACATGAACAAGCTCGACATCGAGCACAACGTCCACGAGGAGGACTGACATGGCCGGCATGTTTGACCACGGTGCAAAAACCGACACGGCGTCGACCGCCATCTTCAAGTCGCAACTGAACAAGGTTTACAGCTGGTACACCGGGGGCTTCCTGGCCTTCGTGCTGGTGCTGGCGGTGCTTGAGCAGATGGGCTTGCCCCGCAATTACATCGGCTTCATCTTCCTGCTGGCCACGGTGGGCCTGTACGCCGGCATCGGCGTGATGAGCCGCACCACCGATGCTGCCGAGTACTACGTTGCCGGGCGACGCGTGCCGGCGATGTACAACGGCATGGCCACAGGTGCCGACTGGATGAGCGCGGCCTCGTTCATCGGCATGGCCGGTACGGTCTACCTCTCGGGCTACGGCGGCCTGGCCTTCATCATGGGCTGGACCGGTGGCTACTGCCTGGTGGCACTGTTCCTGGCGCCCTACATGCGCAAGTTCGGGCAATTCACCATTCCCGACTTCCTGGGCGAGCGCTATGAGGGCAACCTGCCGCGCTTCATCGGCATCGTTGGCGCCATCCTGTGCTCCTTCACCTATGTGGTGGCACAGATCTACGGCGTGGGCCTGATCACCACGCGGCTCACCGGTTTTGCGTTTGAGATCGGCATCTTTGTCGGCCTGGGCGGCATCCTGGTGTGCTCCTTCCTGGGCGGCATGCGCGCCGTCACCTGGACCCAGGTGGCGCAGTACGTCATCCTGATCGTCGCCTACCTGGTGCCGGTGGTCTGGCTGTCGATCAAGCAGACCGGCGTGCCCATCCCGCAGGCCATCTACGGCTACCAGCTGCAGAAGGTGACCGAGCGCGAGAACGTGCTGAAGAAGGACCCGAAAGAGCTGGAAGTCATCCAGATCTTCAAGGACCGTGCAGCCGCTGCCGACGCCAAGCTCAAAGACGTGCCTGCGGCCCTTGCTGCCGACAAGGACGCGGCTGAGAAGAAGCTCAACGAGCTCAAGGCCGCCAACGGCCCTGTGGCTGAGATCGCCGCGGCGGAAAAGGCCCTGGCGGCTTTGCCCAAGACGGCTGATGAGGCGAAGAAGAAGTACACGGCAGACAAAACGGTCAACACCGCTCGGGCTGCACCTTTGGCTGGCATGCCCCCGCATGCCCAGCAGTTCAAGGGTGATCCGAACGGCGATGAAAAGGCCAAGACCCTGTTCGATGTTGATCGTCGCAACTTCCTGGCCTTGATCTTCTGCCTGATGGTCGGCACGGCCGCGCTGCCCCACATCCTGATGCGTTATTACACGACGCCTTCGGTGAAGGAAGCACGCGACTCGGTGACCTGGAGCCTGTTCTTCATCTTCTTGCTTTACTTCACCGCGCCGGCTCTGGCGGTGCTCGTCAAGTACGAGGTGTTCAACGTGCTGGTGGGCACACCGTTTGACAAGCTGCCCGCCTGGATCGCCAACTGGTCGCGCGTCGATCCGGCCTTGCTGTCTGTGATGGACATCAACAAGGACGGCATCTTCCAGTTGGGTGAGATGCGCATCAGCGGCGACATCATCGTGCTGGCCACGCCTGAAATTGGTGGCCTGCCCTATGTGGTGTCGGGCATGGTCGCGGCCGGCGGTTTGGCGGCGGCACTGTCCACCGCCGATGGCCTGCTGCTCACCATCGCCAACGCCCTGTCACATGACCTGTACTACAAGATGATCGATCCGAACGCGCCGACATCGCGCCGGGTCTCCATCTCCAAGGCCTTGTTGGTGGTGGTGGCATTGGCAGCAGCGGCGGTGGCGGCGCAGAAACCAGCGGACATCCTGTTCCTGGTGTCGGCGGCGTTCTCGTTCGCGGCAGCCACCTTCTTCCCGGCCCTGGTGCTGGGCATTTTCTGGAAGCGGGCCAACAAGTGGGGAGCGTCTCTGGGCATGATTGCCGGCCTGGGCACGACCTTCTACTACATGGCCACCACCCAGGTGTGGATGCGCGGTGTCTTCGGCGTCACCTCGCCGGTGGCCGACAACATCTGGTGGGGCATCCAGCCGATCTCGGCCGGCCTGTTTGGCGTGCCAGTGGGCATGGCGGTGATCATCATCGTCAGCCTGCTCACAGGCCAGCCCAGCCAGAAGACGCAAGAGCTCGTCGAGCATGTGCGTTACCCGGATCTGAAGCTCGGCAAGTCCTGAGCTTTGGCTTGACGCCGGGCTTTTGCCCGGCGACCCAGGCTTCCGAAAGCCGCGCACCGCAAGGTGTGCGGCTTTTTTCCTGTGCTCGCCGCGCGCCGCATGGTGTGCGGCTCTTTTAACGCCCCAGCGCAGCGCCTACCATCAAACACCCCCCCGCCGCGCGCGTTACCCGCCCATGCCCGATATGCCCGCTCCCATAACGCCCAAGCTGCGTGACCCGACGCCATCGGCGAGCCTGATGTCCAGCCTGCGCGACGAGCTGGGCCGCAAGTTGCCGTTCTCGCGCATGGCGGCGGCCGATGTCGATGCATTCATCGCTGCGGCAAGCCTGGCCTACTTTGCCCCCGGTGAGCTGATTTTGGGGCCCGGCAGCGGGCCGGCCGCACACCTCTTTTGCGTGCGCCAGGGCAGCGTCACCGAGCGCGATGGGTCCGACCCGGCTGACGCGGCCATCGAACATGCCCACGGCGACCTCTTTCCCATGGCGCAGGCCTGGGCACAGCAGCCGGTCAGCGCCAGCTACCGTGCCCACGGCGATGTGTTTTGCTGGTTGTTGCCCGCCGCAGCGATGCAGGCCCTGGCGGCACAAAGCCCGGCCTTTGCCGACTTCGTGACGCGCCACGTCCTGCACCTGCTGGAGCTGTCGCGCGCGGCGGTGCAGGCGGCGCATTCGGCCCAGGCCCTGGCCGAGCAGGCGCTGGAGGCCAGGCTGGGCAGCCTGCAGGCCAAGACGCTCTTGACCTGCGCACCCGACACCCCCCTGCGCCAGGCCTTGCAGGCCATGCAGCAGCGCGGGGTGGGTTCGGTGCTGGTGATCGATGCCAGCGGCCGGCCGCAGGGCATCTTGACCCAGCAAGACGTGATCGGGCGGGTGACCCTGCCGCAGCTCGATCTGGCCCGTCCCATCAGCACGGTGATGAGCTCGCCGCTGCAAACGCTGAGCACCGAGCACACGCTGCAGGATGCGGCCCTTCTGATGGCACGCCACAGCCTGCGCCATGTGCCCGTGGTGGCCGCCGGACGTGCAGTGAACATCGTCTCCGAGCGCGACCTGTTTGCCCTGCAGCGGCTGTCGCTGCGCCAGCTCAGTGGCCAGATTCGGGCGGTCGAGGATGTGGCGACGATGCGCCCCTTGGCGGCGCAGATTCGCCAGTTCGCACAACACCTTCTCGGCCAAGGTGTGCAGGCGCGTCAACTCACCGAGCTGATCAGCCACCTCAATGACCTGTTGACCGAGCGTCTGTTGCAGCTCGTGGCCCAGCGGCGTGGTCTGGATTTGCAACAGGCCTGCTGGTTGGCCTTTGGCTCTGAAGGCCGCAGCGAGCAAACCGTGTCCACCGATCAGGACAACGGCCTGGTGTTTGACAGCGAGCACCCCGAGCGTGAGCGCGGCGCCTGGCTGGCCGTGGCCCTGGAGGTGAACGAGGCGCTCGATGCCTGCGGCTACCCGCTGTGCAAGGGGCTGGTGATGGCCAGCAACCCGGACTGCTGCCTGAGCGTGGCCGAGTGGCAGCAGCGCATCGGCCACTGGATCGCGCATGGCGCGCCGCAAGACCTGCTCAAAGCCAGCATCCACTTCGACATGCGCGCCCTGGCGGGCCGGGCCACGCTGGCCGAGCCGCTGCTGGCGCAGATCGCCCACAGTGCGGCCGCGCTCCCGCGCTTTCTCAAGCAGATGGCGGACATGGCCCTGCAGCAGCGCGCGCCGCTCAACTGGCGCGGCGCGCTGGACACCGTGGATGTCGATGGCCGCGAACTGCTGGATTTGAAGCTGCAGGGCACGGCCCTGTACGTCGCCGCGGCGCGCTTGTTTGCCCTGGCACAGGGCGCATCGGCCACCAGCACGCGGGGCCGTTTCGAGGCCGTGGCGCTTGCCATGCAGGTGCCGGCACATGAAAGCCAGGCTTGGGTCACCGGCTTCGAGTTCTTGCAGACCCTGAGGCTGCGCCTGCAGCTCGGCGCCTTGTCGGCAGCGGCAGCGTCAGCGGGGGTATCAGCGGCTGGCGACAGTGCCCCTCGCAACGCCAACCAGATCGACATCAACAGCCTCAACGACATGGACAGACGCATGCTCAAGGAGGCCTGCCGCATCGCCCGCGGCCTGCAGCAGCGCGTCGCGCTGGACTACCCGGATTGAGGCCAGTGATGGTTGCGATGGCGCTGTCTTGCCACGCTGGTTCGCCGGTCCGTAGCGGCGTGACCGCGCCTCTTGCCATCCTTGCAAAGGCGTCGCCGTGACGACACCCCGGTGACGCGCTTTTGGAGGGCTGGGCTTTGGCGCTGGCTGCGCCGCGCGCCACCGCGCGATGAACCGCGCTGGGTGGTGCTCGATGTCGAATCCAGCGGGCTCGACGTCTGCCGTGACCAACTGCTGTCGATCGCTGCCGTGGCGCTGCACTTCGAGCCGGCGCGTGGCACGACCGGGCCATGCCCGCGCATCGTGCCGGGCGACAGCTTCGAGCTGCTGATCCAGCATGAGGCCAGCGCGGCCGCACCCGACAAGGCCAACATCTTGCTGCACGGCATTGGCCTGGCCGCGCAGCGCGGCGGCGTGGCGCCAGCGCCCGCCTTGCAGGCGCTGCAGGCCTACATCGCCAACGCACCCGTGCTGGCCTTTCATGCGGCCTTTGATCGCAGCATGCTGGCCCGCGCCGCCAGCCTGGCGGAGCTGGCGCCACTGCCCAGCCCCTGGCTGGATCTGTCGCCCCTGGCCGCCGCACTGCTGCCCCAGGTGAAGGCACAGAGTCTGGATGACTGGCTGGCGCACTTCGACATCCCCTGCCTGGCGCGCCACCAGGCTGCGGCCGATGCACTGGCCAGCGCCCAGTTGCTGCTGCGGCTGTGGCCGCTGCTGGGGGTGACCCATCCCGCCCAGGGCCTGGGCAGGGCCGCCCGCCTGATCAAGCAGCGGCGCTGGTTGCCGCGCGTCTAGACATCATGGTCGCCCCGCAAAGCCAGGTGGCCGATCTCCGCAGACGTAGGTTGCGCACCGCAGTGTGCCGAGCTACATATTGAGACTTGTGTCA
>JAYSSS010000161.1:0-59229 GCA_043720415.1 Ideonella sp. | reverse complement strand
AACTGCTGCGCGTCCACCGGTTCACCGGGGTTGGACAGGATCACGCCGCGCTCGATCAGGTTCTCCATCTCGCGCACATTGCCGGGCCAAGGATGCTGGCGCATGGCGGCCAGTGCGCGGTCGCTCAAGCCGGCCACGCGTTTGCCGTGCAAGGCGGCGAAGTGTTTGAGCAGATGCTGGGCCAGCGGCTCGATGTCGTCGACGCGCTCGCGCAGCGGCGGCACGCGAATCGGGTAGACGTTCAGGCGGTACATCAGATCGCGGCGGAAGCGCCCGGCCTCCACCGCAGCGTCCAGATCACTGTTGGTGGCCGCCACCACACGCACATCCACGCGGCGCAACTGCGTGCCGCCCAGGCGTTCGATCTCGCCACGCTGCAGCACACGCAGCAGCTTGGCCTGTGCGGGCAGCGGCATGTCGCCCAGCTCGTCCAGGAACAGTGTGCCGCCATCGGCGCGCTCGAAGCGCCCGGCACGGGCCTGGGCGGCGCCGGTGTAGGCGCCCTTCTCGGCGCCGAACAGCTCGCTCTCGATCAGCTCGGCCGGCAGCGCCGCGCAGTTGACGGCGACAAAGGGCTTGGCCGCGCGCGCGCTCATCGCATGCAAGGCGCGGGCAAAGCGCTCCTTGCCGACACCGGTTTCACCGGTCAGCAGCACCGTCACTTGGGTGCCGGCGGCCTTGCGCAGCAACTCGGCCGCCTGGGTGAAGGCGCGCGAGCGCCCGATCAGCTCGCCCAGGTCGTCGCGCGGGGCCAATGATGAGCGCAGGTGCTCGACCTGCGAGTGCAGGTCTTCCATGCGCACCAGCAGCGAATCGGCGTCGTAGTCACGGGCCAGCGTTTCACCGTCGGGCCAGGCGCTCAGGGGCCGGCCCTCGATGCGGCAGGCGGCGTCGCCACAGCCCGCGCAGCTCGTTTCCTTGTACAGCATGGGCTGGCCGAAAAAGGCGCTGGTGTAGCCCGAGGCATAGCCGGTGAGCATCCAGCACACCGGGTGTTCCTGCGGGCCGAAATCACGCAAGTGGGTTTCCACTTCCCAGGAATGGTCCCAGCGGTAGCGGCCCAGGTAGTGACCGCTGGCGGCGTCGTACTGGTACAGCTCGGGCGTGACCTGCACCGCGCCTTCGAGCATGTGCAACTGCGGGCCGACGGTGAACTGCTCAAACTCGCTGGCGTCCGGGCGCACCTGGCGCGCCAAGCCCGCGTCGCGCTGGCCACTGGCGTAACCGGCGCGCATCAGTACGCGCCGCGTTTGCTCGCGGCCGATGGTCTGCATCATCTCGCGGCGCAGCCCACCCAGCGCCTCCACATGCAGCAGCAGCATGCGCTGGCCGGCCAGCCAGATGCGCCCGTCGCCGGCCGAAAAGTGCACCAGGCGGCGCAGGTCGGCATCACTGGGCAGTGGCGGCAGGGCCGTCGCCGTGGTGTCGGGTGTTGACGGTGCGGGCTTCATTTATCGAGATAGCCGAAGGGCAGACGATGAGAAGGATCGACCAGGGAGTGCACGCAATTCATGATTTGGTGAATTTTGTGCGCCCAGCAATTGATCATTAGATGAATCATCATGGATGGCGCCCGGCCGCACTGCAGTGCTTACCCTGAACTGCCCTGCCTGGGCTGACTGTCTGGAAACGCTCCGAATTGGTGCTTTCCCTTGCTTTATCGAGATTAATGCCGGATTACAAAAACCTGGCATGTGCGTTGCAGTGCGCTCCTTCATGCGCTTTGCGAAGCTTCGATGAATTCAGCTGCTGCCCCCGCCGCAGCGGCATTGGCGCCCGAGGCCAGCGCAAGCGCGGCCGCCGACCTGCCACGCTATGTGCGTGTTCTGCAGCGCGGCCCCGGCGATCTGGTGCGCTTTGAGTTCGCCATTGGCTGGCCCGATTTGTCGTCTGAACTGGTGCTGCCCGAGGCCGCATTCACGGCCTTCTGCGCCACGCAAAAGGCCGGCCTTTTGCCCGAAGGCGAGCCCGAGGGCGGGGCCCACAGCGCGCCCGGCCTGATCGATGAAGAGGAAGAGGACCGCCCATGACCAGCATCGACCTGCAATCGCGCGAGATCAAGCCGCTGCGCCACACCTTCACCCATGTGGCGCATTACATCGGTGGCGACAAACCCGCCTCGCGCTACCAGGAGGCCACGCTGGGCGCGCAGCCCACCGCCAACTTCCACTACCGCCCCACCTGGGAGCCACAGTACGAGTTGTTCGATGCCTCGCGCAGCGCGGTCAAGCTGGCCGATTGGTATGTGCTGCGCGACCCTCGCCAGTTTTATTACGCCACCTGGACGATGACCCGTGCCCGCCAGCAAGAGGCGGTGGAGGCCAACTACCAGTTCGTTGATTCGCGCGGCTTGCTCACGCGGCTAACGGATGAAGTACGCGCCAGTGCCTGCAAGGTGCTGATGCCGCTGCGCCATGTGGCCTGGGGCGGCAACATGAACAACTGCTTCATCGCCGCCTATGGCTACGGCACCACGCTCACCGCTGCGGCCACCTTCCATGCCATGGACCAGCTGGGCATTGCCCAGTACCTGACGCGCCTGGGCCTGGCACTCGATGAGCCTGGCGTGCTTGAGGCCGGCAAGAACGACTGGGTGCACAACCCGCACTGGCAGGTGCTGCGCCGCCAGGTGGAAGACAGCTTCGTCATCAAGGACCCGTTCGAGCTGTTCGTGGCCCACAACCTGGCGCTCGATGGTCAGCTCTACCCGCTGATCTACGGCAGCTATGTCGATGATCACCTCACCGCGCGCGGCGGCACGGCCATTGCCATGCTCACCGCCTTCATGCCCGAGTGGCATGACGAGACCACACGCTGGGTCGATGCCGTCGTCAAGACCGCCGCCGCCGAATCGCCCGAGAACAAGGCGCTGATCTCCGGCTGGGCCAAGACCTGGGGCGACCGCGTGCAAGCCGCGCTGGCACCGGTGGCCGGCATTGCCTTGGGCGAGCAAGGTGAGGCGGCGCTGAAAGCCGCGCGCGCGGTCTTTGATGCGCGCTGCAAGAAGGCCGGATTGACGCTCTGAGCCGCCAACGAAACGCCGCCAACGAAAGCCCCGCATGTCCAATGTCTTCATCGCGTTTCAGGCCAACGAGGAATCGCGCCCGGTGGTCGATGCCATCCTGGCCGACAACCCGGCCGCGACAGCCGTGTATTCGCCGGGGCTGGTGAAGATCGATTGCCCCACCCGCCTGGTCATCCGCCGCGAGACGATTGAAGAGCAGATCGGCCGCAGCTACGACCTGCAGCAGATCCAGATCAACCTGATCACCTTGTCGGGCAATATCGACGAGGACGACGACCAGTTCACGCTGAGCTGGTCGCACTGAGCCGCGGCGCGCCATCCCCCACCGCCGCCATGGACGCTCGCGTCAACAAGCCCAAAGCTGGACTGCGGCAGCGGCATGCCGCCATGACCCACGGCTTGGGCTGGGACTTGAGCTATCAGCCGCGTGACAAGGTGCAGCCGATTGAGCGTTATGAAGGCATCGTCATCCATGACTGGCAGGCCTTTGCCGACCCCTTGCACTTGACCGTGGACGCCTACTGGAAGCTGCAGGGCGAGAAGGACAAAAAGCTGTACGCTGTGATGGACGCCTTCGCCCAGAACAACGGGCCTCTGGGCATCACCGACGCGCGCTACGTCAACGCGCTCAAGTTGCTCATTCAGGTCATCACGCCGCAAGCGGCCTACGCCCACCGCGGCTTCGCGCATCTGGCACGGCAATTCGGTGGCGATGGCTTGCGCGTGGCCTGCGCGCTGCAAAGCGCCGATGCACTGCGCCACCACCAGTCGCAAACCCACGCGCTGTCTGCCTTCAACAAATACTTCAACGGCCTGCACAGCGCGCCACTCTGGTTCGACCGGCTGTGGTACCTGGCCATCCCCAAGAGCTATGCCGAGGATGCCTACAGCGCCGGCCCGTTCGAAACCCTCAGCGCCATCAGCTTCAGCTTCGACTACCTGTTGAGCGACCTGCTTTACCTGCCCTTCATGAGCGGGGCGGCGCAAAACGGTGATCTGTGCACCGTCGGTCTCGGCTTCTCGATGCAAGGCGACGCGGCGCGCCATCGCACGCTGGGCCTGGAATGCATCCGCTTCATGCTGCAGCAAGACGCGGCCAACCTGCCCATCGTGCAGGGCTGGATAGACAAGTGGTTCTGGCGCGGCCATCGCCTGATGACCCTGGTGGCCATGATGCAGGACTACATGCTGCCCAAGCGCGGCATGAGCTGGCGACAGGCCTGGGAGCTGTATGTCGAGCAACCCGGCACGGCACTGTTTGCCGACCTGGCGCGCTACGGCATCCGCCTGCCCAGTGGCTGGGCCGATGCCGGCGAGGGCAAGGACCACATCAGCCATCAGGCCTGGGGCCTGTTCTACAACCACGCCGAGGCCAGCGCCGTCCACACCTGGGTGCCACAGGCCAGCGAGCAGGCCTGGCTGGCGCGCGAGTACCCGAACAGCTTTGACCGGTATTACCGCCCCAGGCTGTCGTACTACGCCGAGCAAGCCGCGGCCGGCAAGCGCTTTCGCAACCCGGCCCTGCCCATGCAATGCGCGCTGTGCCAATGGCCGATGTGCTTCACTGAACCCGGCGATCCGCGCTGGACGGCTTACCGCGAAACCGAGCATGAGGGTGAGCGCCAGCACTTTTGCAGCAGCCACTGCCAGGCGGTGTTTGAGGCCGAGCCAGCCAAGCACCTGCAGGCGCGATTGGCCACGCACCAGATTCTTCGCGACGAGGGTTTGAGCGCCGGCGCGGGCAGCCACACCGCCAGCATTGATGCCTTGGCCGCGCTGCGCCAACACGGTGGTCTAGACGCCGCAGACGGTGGCGATTTCGATGGCAGCGACGACCAGCGCCACTTCGCCGACTGGGGTGGCGGGCAGGATGCCAAGGAGGCGCAGATATGACTGGGGCGGCCCTTGACGCTCTTGGCTCGGGCGGCGGGGCGCAGGCCTTTGCCTTGCCGCTGCTGTACATCGGCTGGGACCAGCACATGCTGTTTGCCGCCCCGCTGTGCCAGCCTCTGGCCCTGTGCACCTTGTTTTCTGAGGTGGTGCAGCAGGTGCTGCCCACGCTGTATGGCCGGCACCCGGACTTTGCCCACATCGAATGGCCGAAGGTGCAGTGGTTTCGCTCCAGCGTGATGTTCAGCCCCGACATGGCGCGCAGCCTGGGCGAACAAGGCTTCGGCCACCAGTCGCTGCTGCGCTTTCGCACCCCTGGCTTGCAGGGCCTGCGCGGCTCGTTCGGATAGTTGTTATTTCGATCAGGCCGCGGGCCTCAAGGCGCCCGCCCGCAGCCTGGCAATCCACCCGTGCGGGCGCTGGCTGACATGACTTCAGGAGACTTTCAGATCATGAACAAGACACTCACAGGCAGTGCCGCCGCCGTCACGCTGATGCTGCTGGCCGGCACCGCAGCGGCTCAGGACAAGTGCGGCCTGTCCAACGGAAAAAAGGCCAGCGGCGAGCCGATCGAAATCGGCGCCGTGGTGGGCAAGACCGGGCCGGAAGACTTCTCGTCCTCGGCGCGCGCGGCCGATGCCTACTTCAAGTGCGTCAACGCCAACGGCGGCATCAATGGCCGGCCGGTGAAATACACCATCATGGACGACACCTGGAACCCCGAGGTGGCCGCCCAGGTGGCCAGCAAGCTGGTCAAGGACACCAAGGTGGTGGGCATGGTCGGCTCGTCAAGCTTTGTCGAATGCGGCGCCAACAACAAGATGTACGAAACAGAGGGCGTGGCCGTGATCTCCGGCGTGGGCGTGCCGCGCGCCTGCTTCTTCGGCAGGAACTATGTGTCGTTCAACTCCGGCCCTCGCCAGTCCACCGTGGGTGCGGCGCAGTACATCGCCGAGACCCACAAGTTGAAGAGCCTGACCTGCGTGGCCCCGGGCATCCCCGGCTTTGGCGACTGGGTCTGCGCCGGCGTGGAAAGCTATGGCAAGACGGCCGGCATCCCGGTGAAGACGGTGATCTTCGATCCGGGCAAATTGGACGGCAACGCCATCGCGCTGCAGATCTCCGCCGCCAAGGGCGAAGGGGTGGTGCTGGGCATGCCACGCGGCATGATGCTGCCCATCCTCACCGCCGCCGAGCAGCAAGACCTGGCCAAGAGCATGAAGTGGGGCCTGCCCACCAGCGCCTACCACGCCGACATGCCCAAGGCCATGGGCAAGTACTGGGTTGGCAAGGCCGACGTCCACATGGAGCTGCAACCCATGGACAGCGATGGCCCGGACAACAAGAACTGGAAGGCCATCATGGACAAGTTCGGCGACAAGAAAGACCCGCGCGATTCGTTCTCGCAGGCCGGCCACTTGTCCGCACGCGTGGCCACCGATGCCTTGATGAAGATCAAGGGCCCGATCGACCGCAAGGCCGTGCACGACGCCTTCAAAGGCATCACCAACTTCAAGACCGACATGATGTGCGCGCCCTGGTACTTCGGCCCTGGCGATCGCCATCAGCCCAACCACCATGGCCGCACGGCAGCGGTGGTGGCGGGTGGCTTCAAGACACAGGCGGCTTGCTATCAATCAAAAGACGCGGAACTGGCCGATGTGCTGGAAGCCGAGAAGAAGGGTGGCTTGATCAACTGACGGCGACCGTCAGCGCGGTCATCACGACCTCGCTGAAGTCAAAAGGCACATCGCGTGGAATCTCTCCTGCCCTTTCTCATCGTCGGCATCAGCGTCGGCGCGGTGTACGCACTCTCGGGCGTCGGCCTGGTGGTGCTGTACCGCGCCAGCGGCGTCGTCAACTTTGCCTACGGCGCGCTGGGCGGGTTGGCGGCCATGGTGTGCTGGCAGGTGGTCGATCTGGACTACGCGGATTGGCTGGGCTGGGTGGCTGGCATCGGCAGCGCCACCGCGCTGTCCTGGTCCTATGGGCGTTATGTGGCGCCCTCGCTGACCCACCAGGACCGCGTGGTGCGCGCCATGGCCACGCTGGGCCTGGCCTTGATGATCATGGGCATTGCCCAGTGGTACTGGGGCGATACGCCGCGCCGCCTGGTGCTGCCGACCGATGCCGAGGGCATTGAATTCGATGGCAAACGGCTGATCAGCCACACCCGCGTGGCCGCGCTGGCGCTGGCCGCCGGGGCCACGCTGGGCATCACCTGGCTGCTGCTCAAAACCCCGCTGGGCCTGCGCATGCGTGCCTTGCAGAGCAACCGCGTGTTGAGCGCCCTGGTGGGCGTGCGCATCAAGCGCGTGGACACCTGGGCCTGGACGCTGGCCGGCCTGCTGGCCGGCATCTCCGGCCTGTTCATGGGCAACATGGTGCGGCTCAATCCGGTGGTGCTGACCTTCCTGGTCATCCCCGCCATGGCCGCGGCCATGGTCGGCCGCTTGAACTCATTGCCCATCACCGTGGCCGGCGGGCTGGCCATCGGCATGATCGAGGCCTTGACCGCGCTGTGGCCGGCGGTGCAACGCTACGGCTCGGCCACGGCCTTTGCGGTGGCCATCGCGGCCCTGCTGTGGCAGCAGCGCGCGGGCATTGGCCTGTCGCGCGACAACAGTCACATGGAATAACGCGCATGGCACGCGACAAAGACAGGGCCGACATCCCGCCAGGAACGGCCTGGCAACGGGTGCGCCCGCTGCTCATCACCTTTGGCTTGATCGCCCTGTTAGGGCCCTGGCTGCTGTCGGCCTATTGGCTCAACACCTTCACCACCGTGGCCTGCCTGGCCCTGGCCGCCGGTACGGTGGCGCTGCTCTACGGGCAACTCGGCATGGTCTCGCTGTGCCAGTTTGCGCTGGCCGGTGTCGGCGGCTGGATTTGCCTGCGCCTGGTGCATGGCATTGGCCTGCCCTTCGAGCTGGCCCTGATCACCGGCGCCGTGGTGGCCGGGCTGTTTGGCCTGTTGCTGGGTCTGCCCGCCCTGCGCATGCGCGGGCTCTACCTGGCCTTGCTCACGCTGATGGTGGCTGCGGCCTTCCAGGTGGTGGTCAATGTCATCGGCTTCCCTGATGGCGGCCCGGGCTGGACCGGCAAGGTGGTCAACGGCCAGCGCGCGCTGATCGAGCGGCCCTGGATCGCACGCAGCGACAGCGCCTACTTTCGCTACGCCGTGCTGTGGGTGGCCGCGGGTTTGGCCTTGATCGAATGGCAGCGCGCCAGCATGCCCGGGCGCGCCTGGGCCCTGGTGCGCAAGAGCGAGGCCGCGGCCATTGCGGCGGGGGTCAGCGTGGTCGGCTACAAGGCCTGGGCCTTCACCCTGGGTGGCGCACTGGCGGGGCTGTGCGGCGGGCTGATCGCCGGGCTCAATGGCCAGCTCGATGACACCGGATTTCCCGTGGCGCAGTCGATCCTGCTGTTTGCGCTGACCATCGTCGGCGGCGCCTACCACTGGGTCGGCGCGCTGTTCGCCGCGCTGCTGATTCGCGCCCTGCCGGCGCTGCTCAACGACCATGGCGTGGACGGCAATCTGGCCAATGCGTTTTATGGCTTTGCGCTGCTGGTGTCCTTGATACAAGGGCGCAAAGGCCTGGCCGGTCAACTGGCCGATTTCTACAAATTCGTGCGCGTCAGCCGCATCGTCGAGGGCACGATCAGTTGGGGCGTTATTGCCTTGGCCGCTGGGGCGGTGGCCGCAGCCACCGGCGCGGCGGGTTTCGCGGGTGCGCTGTTCCTGGCCTTGCTCGCGCTGCTGTTTCGCCAGGCCATCCCGGGCGTGTGCTGGCTGCTGTTGGGGTTTTTTGGCAAGCGCGTGCAGGACGGGGCTGAAGACCTCGAAGGCGCGGCCTCGCTGCGCCTGGCACAGGCCTTCGAACGCCTGGGTTGGCTGCCCGACCACCGCCTGATCAAGCGCTTTTTGAACTGGCTGTTCATTGGCTGCTTTGTCGGCTGGGTGGCCTGGGGCGTGTTCGATGTGCCCTTCTGGATTGCCTTTGCCATCCTGTGGGGCGCGATGGCCGCCAAGGTGGCCCTGGAATGGGCGCTGTACCCGCATGTGTTGCCCTTGCGCCAGCGCATAGACGCACGCTGGCCCAAGCCGTTTGCGGCCTATCGCTGAAGACGGCATCGCCATGATCCAGATCACCGAGCTGAGCGTGCAATTCGGCGGCGTCAAACCCATCGACGGCCTGACCGTCGCACTCACCCGCCCCATCGTCGGCCTGATCGGCCCCAACGGCGCGGGCAAGACCACCTTGCTCAACGTGCTCTCCGGCTTTGTCATCCCGGTGCGCGGCAGTGTGGAGGTGGACGGCAAGTTGGTCACCGGCATGGCGCCCCACCGGCGCGCGGCCATGGGCCTGCGCCGCACCTTTCAGACCGACCAGATCGCCGATGACCTGAGCCTGAAGCAAAACGTCCAGGCGGTCGCCGACCATGTCGCCCTGGGCGACGCTGCCGCGGCCGACAAGGCCGTGCTCAGCGCCATCGACTACGTCGGCCTGAGCCACCGCCTGAACCGACGTGGCAGCGACCTGTCCACCGAAGAGCGCCACCTGGCCGAGATCGCCAAG
The DNA here is from genome assembly GCA_043720415.1 of Ideonella sp. Lineage (GTDB taxonomy): Bacteria > Pseudomonadota > Gammaproteobacteria > Burkholderiales > Burkholderiaceae_C > Pseudaquabacterium. The sequence continues at coordinate 49,734 of JAYSSS010000161.1, read as the reverse complement.
GCCTTGATCGGCCGGCCGCGCCTGGTGATGCTGGATGAGCCCGGCGCCGGCATGAGCGAAACGGAATCACTGCACCTGGAACGCGTCATCAAAGACATCCCGTCTTACTGCGGCGCCCAGGTCTTCCTGGTCGATCACGATGTGGCCTTGATCGCCGCCTGCTGCCACGAAACCATGGTGCTGGATTTCGGCAAATTGCTCGCCCTCGGGCCCACCGCCCGGGTGCTGCAGCAGCCCGAGGTGCAGCGCGCCTACCTGGGCAGCTTTGATGAGGCGGCGCTGGCATGAAAAACCTCGCCGCCGCGCCGCGCAACCCGCAGCACCTGGAGGTGGACAACCTGGTCATGGTGCGCGGCACCAAGGCCGTCGTCCACGCCATTGAGCTGCGCATCGTCCCGGGCCGCATCACCGCCCTGATGGGCCCCAATGGTGCGGGCAAGACCAGCACCGTGCTGGGCATTGCCGGCGTCGTCGAGCCGGCCTTTGGCGAGATCTGGCTGGGCGGGCAAGACCTGGCCGGGCTGGATGCCGACGACATCCGCCGCCGGGGCATTGCCACCGTGCCCGAAGGCCATCAGGTGCTGCGCGAGTTGAGCGTGCAGGACAACCTGCGCGTGGCCGGCGGTGACTTGCCGCGAGGCGAGCTGAGCGCGGCGCTGGAGCGTGTGCTGGGGCTGTTCCCGGAACTCAAAGAGCGCCTGTCGCAGAGCGCGGGCGAGCTCTCTGGCGGCCAGCAGCAAATGGTCGCCATCGCCCAAGGCCTGGTCGTGGCGCCGAAGTTTCTGGTCATCGACGAGTTGTCCTTCGGCCTGGCGCCAATGATCGTGACGCGCCTGGTGCCGGTGATACGCGCCATCGCCCAGCAGGGCATAGGCGTGTTGTTGATCGAGCAGTTCACACACCTGGCGCTGGCCCTGGCCGACCATGTGTATGTGATGTCGCGTGGCTCCGTGTCGTATGACGGTGAGCCGGCACGTTTGCGCGCCGACCCCGACATCCTGCACCGCGCCTATTTTCCGGTCAGCGACCGCGAATCCGTGGGTCTCAGCTGACGGACTCAGCTAACAAGGAAAGTAATTATGGACACGCGTGTGGTGAAGAAAAAGCTGGGCCTGAAGGACCGCTATGCGGCGATGACGCGCGGCTTGCACTGGGACACCACCTACCAACCCATGGACAAGGTGTTCCCCATGGACCGCTACGAGGGCATCAAGATCCACGATTGGGACCGCTGGGAAGACCCTTTTCGCCTGACCATGGACGCCTACTGGAAGTACCAGGGTGAGAAGGAAAAGAAGCTCTATGCGGTGATCGAGGCCTTTGCCCAGAACCATGGCGAGCTGGGTGTGACCGATGCGCGCTACATCAATGCGCTGAAGATTTTCATTCAGGGCGTGACGCCGCTGGAGTACTACGCCCACCGTGGCTTTGCCCATGCCGGGCGGCAATTCACCGGCGCCGGGGCGCGCGTGGCCGCGCAGATGCAAAGCGTGGACGAGCTGCGCCACTTCCAGACCGAAACCCACGCCATCAGCCACTACAACAAGTATTTCAACGGCATGCACAGTGCCAACCACTGGTTCGACAACGTCTGGTACTTGTCCGTGCCCAAGAGCTTTTTCGAGGACGCCTATTCCGGCGGGCCGTTCGAATTCCTCACCGCGGTGAGCTTCAGTTTTGAGTATGTGCTGACCAACCTGCTGTTCGTGCCCTTCATGAGCGGGGCGGCACACAACGGCGACATGTCCACCGTCACCTTCGGCTTCAGTGCGCAAAGCGACGAGAGCCGGCACATGACGCTGGGCATTGAATGCATCAAGTTCATGCTCGAGCAAGACCCGGCCAATGTGCCCATCGTGCAGCGCTGGATGGACAAATGGTTCTGGCGCGGCTATCGCCTGCTCACCCTGGTGGCCATGATGCAGGACTACATGCTGCCCAAGCGCGTGATGAGCTGGAAGGAGGCCTGGGAGATGTACGCCGAGCAAAGCGGCGGCGCGCTGTTCGCTGACTTGGCGCGTTATGGCATTCGCCCGCCCAAGGGCTGGGCCGATGCCTGTGAGGGCAAGAACCACATCAGCCACCAGGCCTGGGCCACCTTCTATCAGTACAGCCACGCCGCGGCCTTCCACACCTGGCTGCCCAGCGAGGACGAGATGGCCTGGCTGTCACAGAAGTACCCCGACACCTTCGATGCCCACTACCGCAACCGCTTCGAACACTGGCGCAAGCTGCAGAAAGGCCAGGATCTGCCCACGGGCCAACAGCCCGGGCGCTGGTACAACGGCGCGCTGCCCATGCTGTGCCAGGTGTGCCAGGTGCCGATGTTCTTCACCGAGCCGGGCGATGCCACGCAGATCGCTTTTCGCGAGAGCAGCTACCACGGCATCAAGTACCACTTCTGCTCCGGCCACTGCCAGGAAATCTTCACCCACGAGCCGCGCAAATACGTGCAGGCCTGGTTGCCGGTGCACCAGATCTACCAAGGCAGTTGCTACCCGGACGACATCAACCCGGCCTCGCCGGGCGACAGCCCAGTGCGCGAGGTGTTGCGCTACTACGGCGTCAACCCCGGGCAGGACAACGGCGAATTTGCCACCAGTGCGGACCGGCGCCACTTCGCCCAATGGAGCCAGCGCACCGGCGGCGGTCAGTCGCTGGGCGACAGCAGCGAGGAAGTGCCCAAGTGAGCGCAGCGACCGACATCATGGTGACGCTGGCGGACTACCCGCTGCGCGAACGCGACGGCGAGCACTTGTTTCATGGCAAGCGCCTGATCTACCTCGCCTGGGAAAACCACTTGATGTTTTGCGCGCCACTGTGTCTGCCGCTGCCGCCCACCCTGCCCTTCGGGGCCCTGGTGCGCGATGTGCTGCCCGATGTGTATGGCGAGCACCCCGAGTTCGAGGCCATCGACTGGCAACGCACGCTGTGGTTCAACTCGGGCCGCCGCTTCCTGCCCGACTTCGGTAAATCGCTGCACCACCATGGGCTGACACACAAGTCGCTGATCCGCTTTCGCACCCCGGCCCTGGAAGGCTCGCGCACGCAGGATGCCGCGGGCCGCCAGGGCTTTTGAACTGAAGCGCCACGATGAGCCAACAACTCACCATCGAACCCCTGGGCGCCACCATCGAGGTGGAGGACGGCCAGACCCTGCTTGACGCCGCGCTGCGCCAGGGCATCTACATCCCCCACGCCTGCGGCCACGGCCTGTGCGGCACCTGCAAGGTGCAGGTGTGCCACGGTGAGGTCGAACATGGCGTGTCCAACCCGTTTGCGCTGATGGACTTCGAGCGCGACGAAGGCAAGGCTCTGGCTTGCTGCGCCACCTTGCTCAGCGACGCCACCATCGAGGCCGACATTGATGACGATCCCGATGCCCGCATCATCCCGGTGCGCGATTTCCACACCACCGTCACGCGCATCGAAGCACTCACCCCCACCATCCGCGGCATCTGGTTGAAACTCGATCAAGCGCTGGACTTTCAGGCCGGCCAGTATGTGCAACTGGCGCTGCCCGGCGTGGCAGGTGATCGGCCGTTTTCCATCGCCAATTCGCCGCAGCAGGTCGCCGCCAGTGGCGAGATCGAGATCAATGTGCGCATGGTCACTGAGGGCGCAGGCACGGCCTATCTGCACCAGGTTTTGAAGGTCGGTGATGCGCTGCGCTGCAGCGGGCCCTACGGCCGCTTCTTCGTGCGGGAATCATCGAGCGCGCCGCTGCTGTTCATGGCCGGCGGCTCGGGCTTGTCCAGTCCGCGCTCGATGATTCTGGATTTGCTGGAGCGCGGCAGCCACCGGCCCATCACCTTGGTCTACGGCCAGCGCAACGCAGCCGAGCTGTACTACGACGCCGAGTTCCACGCGCTGGCCGCGCAGCATGCGCAGTTCAGCTATGTGCCTGCGCTGTCTGACGATGCCCAGGCCACCAACGCCGCCTTCAAGGGCTACGTGCATGAGGCCGCACGGGCGCATTGCGGCGGCGATTTTTCCGGCCGCAAAGCCTATCTGTGCGGCCCGCCGGCCATGATCGAAGCCTGCCTGGGCGCGCTGATGCAAGGGCGCTTGTACGAGCGCGACATCTACACCGAAAAGTTCATCACCGCGGCCGATGCCTCCAAGCCGCGCAGCGCGTTTTTCAAGCGCGTTTGAACCACGCCACTGAGCCAGGCAACGCTGCGGCCAAACACGCCATGTACGACTTCCGCCCCAAGGTCCAGGTCACCGTCGCCGACACCGGCGAGACCTATGCCTGTGCACTGACCGAAAGCCTGCTGCAGGGCATGATCCGGCTCGGCCGGCGTGGCATCCCCGCGGGCTGCGTGAATGGTGGCTGCGGCGTCTGCAAGATCCGTGTGCTGGGCGGCAGGACGCAGGCCACCGGCCCGGTCAGCCGGGCCCATGTCAGCCTGGACGAAGAGGCCCTGGGATACACCCTGGCCTGCCGCGCCGCACCTCAAACCGATGTGCGCCTGGAAGTGGCCGGCAAGCTGGCCAAACCCTTTTCCCGTGGTGCTGCCAATGGGGCAGACCGATCTTCAACCGATGTCAAAGGAGAATTGTGATGAGTGTGATGCGAATCGGGCACGCCAGTATCAAGGTGATGGACATGGCGGCAGCGCTCAAGCACTACGAGAACGTGCTGGGCATGAAAGTCACCATGCAGGACAAGTCCGGCAACGTCTACTTGAAGTGCTGGGACGAGTGGGACAAATACTCGGTGGTGCTGACACCCTCAGACCGCGCCGGCCTGAACCACGTGGCCTTCAAGGTGCGCGACGACGCCGACCTGGACCGCTTGCAAAAGGCCGTCAACGACTATGGCATCAAGACCCAAATGCTGCCCGAAGGCAGCCTGCCGGCCACAGGGCGCATGCTGCAGTTCAACCTGCCCAGCGGCCACGACATGCGCTTGTATGCCATGAAGGAATATGTCGGCACCGAGGTCGGCACCACCAACCCCGACCCCTGGCCCGACAACATCAAGGGCGCGGCCGCACACTGGCTGGACCACGTGCTGTTGATGTGCGAGTTCGACCCCGCCAAGGGCATCAACCGGGTGGCCGACAACACCAAGTTCTTCTGCGAGGTGCTCGATTTCTTCCCCACCGAGCGCATCACCGTCGGCCCCGAAGGCGCCTTCACCTTGGCCTCGTTCATCTCGTGTTCGAGCAAGCCGCACGACATCGCCTTCGTCGGCGCGCCCACACCCGGCCTGCACCATTTGTCGTTCTTCCTCGACTCCTGGCACGACATCTTGAAGGCCGGCGACGTGATGGCCAAGAACAAGGTGCGCATCGACATCGCGCCGACGCGGCACGGCATCACGCGCGGCGAGACGATCTACTTCTTCGACCCCTCGGGCAACCGCAACGAAACCTTCGCCGGCCTGGGCTACCAGGCGCAGCGCGACCGGCCTCTGACCACCTGGACCGAGGACGAAGTGGCACGCAGCATCTTCTATCACACGGGGGTGTTGCCGGAGACCTTCACCACGGTCTATACCTGATAGGCCAAGCGGCGGCAGCCCCTCCCGGGCCGCCGCCGATGCGTTCTCTGCCGCGCGCTGGACAGGCCTGGAGCGCTTACTTCATACATTAGGTATCTCGCCTGCGCCAGCGCGCCGCAGGCGAAGCGTTCCCTTTGATTCCCGAGAGACCTTCGATGAAACAGTTCCTGAACTTCATCAACGGCGAGTTCGTCGCCACCACGCGCAGCTTCGACAAGCGCGCGCCGGTGGACAACCGCGTCATCGGCCAGATCCATGAGGCCGGCCGCGCTGAGGTCAATGCCGCCGTGGCCGCCGCCCGCGCGGCATTGAGCGGCGATTGGGGCCGCATGACGGTGGTCAAGCGCGTCGAGCTGCTGCATGCGGTGGCCGAGGAGATCAACCGCCGCTTCGATGACTTTCTGCAGGCCGAGATGGCCGACACCGGCAAGCCGCACAGCCTGGCCTCGCATGTCGACATCCCGCGCGGCGCGGCCAACTTCAAGGTCTTTGCCGACATCGTAAAAAACGTGCCGACCGAGAGCTTCGAGATGGCCACCCCAGATGGCGGCCAAGCCCTGAGCTACGCCCTGCGCACGCCACTGGGCGTGGTGGCTGTGGTCTGCCCCTGGAACCTGCCGCTGCTGCTGATGACCTGGAAGGTGGGCCCGGCGCTGGCCTGCGGCAACACCGTGGTCGTCAAACCCTCTGAAGAGACGCCCGCCACCGCCACCTTGCTGGGCGAGGTGATGAATGCCGTCGGTATACCCAAGGGGGTATACAACGTGGTACATGGCTTCGGCCCCGACTCGGCCGGCGAGTACCTCACCACACATCCCGGCGTGAACGGCATCACCTTCACCGGCGAGACCGGCACCGGCGAGGCCATCATGGCCGCCGCCGCCAAGGGCGTACGCCCGGTCAGCTTCGAGCTCGGCGGCAAGAACGCCGGCATCGTCTTTGCCGACGCCGATTTCGACAAGGCCATCGCCGGCATCCTGCGCAGCAGCTTCGAGAACTGCGGCCAGGTCTGCCTGGGCACCGAGCGCGTGTATGTGCAGCGGCCGATCTTCGAGCGCTTCGTCAAGGCCCTGGCCGAGAAAGCTGCCGCCCTGAAGATCGGCCCCAGCCTGCAGCCCGGCGTGGGCTTGGGGCCACTGATCAGCGCCGAGCACAAGGCCAAGGTGCTGGGCTACTACGCCCTGGCCCAGGCCGAAGGCGCGACCGTGGTCACCGGCGGCGGCGTGCCCGACATGCCCGCCGAGCTGGCGGCAGGCCACTGGGTGCAGCCCACCGTGTGGACCGGCCTGCCGGAGTCGTCCGCCATCGTGCGCGAAGAGATCTTCGGCCCGTGTTGCCACATCGCCCCGTTCGACGCCGAGGCTGAAGCCATCGCCCTGGCCAACGCCACCGACTACGGCCTGGCCACCACCATCTGGACGCAAAACCTGGGCACCGCGCACCGCATGGCCGCCGCCGTGCAAGTGGGCCTGTGCTGGATCAACAGCTGGTTCTTGCGCGATCTGCGCACCGCCTTCGGCGGCGCCAAGGCCTCAGGCATCGGCCGCGAAGGCGGCGTGCATTCGCTGGAGTTCTACAGCGAGCTGCGCAATGTGATGGTCAAGTTGTGAGGGGCTGAGGCCGCGGTCAAGGCCCGGCGGCGCCGACGCAGCAAGCCCACGGCCCCCAGCAAACCCAACCCCCCAACAGCATCACCAACATGCCGGCCTCGGGCATCGCCTGGCCGGTGGCCGCATCGAGCGTGCCACGGTTGACGAAAGGCTGTCCCTGCTGCGTGCCTCATGGGCGAAGCGAACGACAGCGTGACGGTGATTTACGACGTGGTGAATTTGTTGGCCGAGCGAAGCTGTCTGCAATTGCGGCCGGGTATCCTCGGCGCCGCGGCGCGGCATAGCACGATTCGTGCTGGACGGAGGTGAGGCCAGCACTGCACCTGCCGCCGCGTCGTGTGCGCGAAAAGTCGAATCGAGGAAGCCGAATGACAACGAACAAGGCATCTGCGCCGCGATCCCACGCTGTACCCCGCATCACGTATTTGAAGGTGCAGAATTTTCGAGCCTTGCGAGATGTTGAATTCAAAGACCTGACACCGATGACGGTCTTGCTGGGCCCCAATGGCAGCGGCAAGTCGACGGTTTTCGACGTCTTTGCGTTTTTGGCGGAGTGCTTCGAGTTGGGCCTGCGCCGAGCCTGGGACAAGCGTGGTCGCGCGAAGGAGCTCAAGACCCGCGGCAGCGATGGGCCCGTGTCCATCGAGATCAAGTACCGCGAGCCCGGCTTTCCACTCATCACCTATCACCTGGCTGTCGATGAGCGCGCTGGCGTGCCCGTGGTTGTGGAGGAGCGGCTGCGCTGGAAGCGCGGCGCTCATGGACAACCCTTTCGATTCCTTGACTACCGAGAAGGGCATGGCAAGGCAGTCAGCGGTGAGTCACCTGATGAGAGCGACAAGCGCGTCGACATCCCACTGAAATCAGCCGACCTGCTGGCAGTCAATGCACTCGGGCAGTTTGCGGCGCACCCACGTGTTGCAGCGCTGCGCGACTTCATCACCGGCTGGTATGTCTCGTACCTTTCAGCCGACGACGCCCGAGGTCAGCCTGAAGCCGGGCCGCAAGAGCGCCTGAGCAAGACCGGCGACAACCTGGCCAATGTGATTCAGTACCTCTCCGAGCGGCACACGGACCAGCTTGAAGAAATCTTCAGCGTCTTGCGCTAACGGGTACCGCGCATCGAGCGCGTGTTGGCCGAGCCGATGGCGGACGGTCGACTGCTCTTGCAGATCAAGGACGCCACCTTCAGCCATCCGGTGCTGGCGCGATTTGCCTCCGATGGCACGCTGAAGATGTTGAAGTATCTGGTGCTGCTCTACGACCGCGTACCACCGCCGTTCATTGGCATCGAGGAGCCCGAGAACTTCCTCCACCCGCGCCTGCTGCCGGAGCTTGCCGATGAATGCCGCAGAAGCAGTGCTCGCACGCAGTTGCTGGTCACGACCCATTCGCCGTTCTTCTTGAACAACTTGAAACCGAGCGAAGTGCGCGTGCTGTGGCGCGACGAGCTTGGCTATACCCAGGCGCAGCGCGCGTCGGACCTGAGGGGTGTGCCCGAGTTCGTGCAGCAGGGGGCTTTGCTCGGACAGCTGTGGATGGAGGGGCAGCTGGGCGTTGGAGACCCCTTGGTCAATCAAGGCGCTCCAACCCGCCCACTCGCGACCCGCCGCGCATGACGCGCCGGCACCTGGTGTTCTTGGTGGAGGAGCCCTCTATGGAGGCATTCCTGCGCACCCTGCTGCCGCGCAGACTGCCCGCGGATTGCGGCTTTGAGATACATCCATTTCAAGGTAAGGCCGACTTGCTGGACAAGCTGCCTGCGCGGATGCGTGGCTATTCGGGGTGGCTGCCCAAGGAGTGGCGAATCGTCGTGATCGTGGATCGCGATGACGAGGCTGAGAACCGCTCGCCAAGCTTCTCCACTTTTCTCAGTGCAATGACCGAAGCGGTTCAGTGATGTGCTGGCGATTCAACATCGCGTCAGCCTGGCTGCGGCCCGTCCGGCCACGCCACCGCATCCACCACCGCAAACGCCCCGCTGAACCGGTCCAGCAGGCCAAAGAACTGCGCCAGCAGCGGCACCTGACCGCTGAGCTGCAGCTTGCCTGCGGTCACCGCGTCCATGGGCTTGATGCGCTGCTGGATGATGGCGTCCAGGGTCCAGCGCGCCAGGGTCAGTGAGACATCGGCTGCGGCCTCGGCGGCGCTGGCCACGGCGATGCTGCTGAGCGCGCCGTTGGACAGCTCCATCAGCCAGTGCTCCTGGCGATCGGTGAAGTGCCAGCCCATGGAAAAAGCCATGCCGGCCGCCTTGGGTGCATTGATGCGCACGGCCAAGGCATCGAACAACAGGCCGGTGTCCATGGCGCCCATCAGGGCCGTGCCGGCGGCGTGCACCGTGGGCTTGGGCGGGCCCGCGCGGTACTCATGCGCGGCCAGCAAGAAGGCATTGCGCCACGTGGCCGATTCGGCCTGAAAGCCCATCTGCTCATGCGCCTGCGCGGCCAGCTCGCGCGCGGCGGCGTGACCGGGCTCGGCATAGACGGCGTGCTTCATCACCTCGGCCACCCAGCGGTAGTCGCCGCGCTCAAAGTCGGCCTGCGCGCGCTGCATCAGCGTGGCCATGCCGCCCATGTATTCCACATACTTTTTGCCGGCCGGCACCTGCGGCAGGTTGTGCAGATTGGCCGGGTGGGCGTCGTACCAGCTGAGGTAGCGCTGGTACACCGCCTTGACGTTGTGCGACACCGTGCCGTAGTAGCCGCGCGCATGCCATTTCTCAGCCAGGGCACGGGGCATGTGCAGGCCTTCGGAGATCTCCGCGGGCTTCAGGCCATGGCTCATCAGCCTGACCGTCTGGTCGTGCAGCACGCGGTACAGATCGCGTTGCTCAGACAAGAATTGACACACGCGCTCATTGCCCCAGGTGGGCCAGTGGTGCTGGGCCAGGACGACATCGCTGCGCGGCCCATAACGCTTTAACGCCACATGCAGGTACTTGGACCAGGCCAGGCTGTCGCGCACCGCCGCGCCGCGCAGGGGGCACAGGTTGTGCAGGTTGTGCGTGGCGTTCTCGGCCAGGTTGAGCGCGCGCTCGCCGGGGAAGAAAAAGTGCATCTCCGAGGGCGCCTCGGTCTCAGGCGTGAGCTGAAATTCGATCTCAATGCCATCGATGACATGCAGCTCGTGCTCTTGCTCGATGGTCAGGGTGGGCGCGATCAAACCCGGGCGGCCGATGGGCAAGGTCTTGCCCAGGCCGGCGTCGACCTGGCCATCCACGCCCTTGGGCAGGGTGTGGCCAAACTGGAATTGCGAGCGCCGCGCCATGGCCACGCCGCCGATGACATTCTCGGCCACCGCTGCTTGCATGAAACCCGAGGGCGCAATGATCTGCACCTCGCCCGCATCCACCTGCGCCTGCGTCACCAGACCGGTGACGCCGCCAAAGTGGTCACCATGGCTGTGGCTGTACATCACCGCCAGCAGCTTGCGCTTGGCCTGCGGATCACGGTGCTTGCGATAAAGCGCAAGCGACGCGGCCGCGGTCTCGGGGCAGGTGAGTGCGTCCAGGGCGATCAGGCCGGTGTCGCCTTCGATGAAGGTGATGTTGGCGATGTCATAACCGCGCACCTGAAACATGCGCGGCGTCACCTGGAACAGGCCATGGATCATGTTCAGCCGCGCCTGGCGCCACAGGCTGGGGTTGACGCTGTCGGCAGGCTGCTCCTCATCCAAAAAACCATAGCCACGCAGGCTCCAGACCACATGGCCATCGGGGCGGATGACCTCGGCGTGCTCGGTGCTGGCGATGAAACCGCGGCGCGCGTCCTCCCAATCTTGGCCATCGTCGGCAGGCAGCTCGGCACGCAGCAGGCGGTTGAAATCAAGCGTGGGGCCGTAGGCAGTGGTCATGCTGTTCTCGTGTTGGGTTTGCGAAGGCCGTGTCGCGCGGCCAAGGCCTTGGGGCGCACATGGCAGCCTTCGATGTGGTCGTTGACCAGGCCCATGGCCTGCATGAAGGCGTACACCGTGGTCGGGCCGACGAAACTGAAGCCGCGCTTCTTCAAATCCTTCGACATGGCGGTGGATTCAGCGCTGTGCGTCAGCAGCCGCGCGGCCTCCAGCGTCAGGCGCCTGGGGCGGGCGGTGGGCCCGGGCTCATAGCCCCAGGCGTAGGCTGCAAACGAACCAAACTCGGCGCGCAACTCCAGCATCCGCCGGGCGTTGTTGAGGGTCGATTCGATCTTGCCGCGGTGGCGCACGATGCCAGCGTCTTGCAGCAGGTGCGCGACATCCTGATCATCAAAGTGAGCGACTTTCCCGGCGTCGAAATGGGCGAAGGCCGCGCGAAAGGACTCGCGCTTGTTCAGGATGGTGAGCCAGCTCAGGCCGGCCTGAAAGCCTTCGAGGCAAATCTTCTCGAACAGGCGCCGCTCATCGGTGACGGGAAAGCCCCATTCGTTGTCGTGATAGTTCTGATAGGCCGCGCTGGCCTGGCACCAGGTGCAGCGCGCGGCGCCATCGGCACCGGCAAACAGGCCAGGCGGCAGCGCATTCATGGTGCCCTCCACCTGCCCCGTTGCGGCGCCTAGACGATCTTCACGCTCAGGTTGGGCAGCTTGTCGATGTGGCACTCAATGACATCGCCGCGCACCACCGGGCCGACGTTCTCGGGTGTGCCGGAATAAATGATGTCGCCGGGCATCAGCTCGAAGGCGGCGGAGAGGCGGCTGATCTGCTCGGCCACGCTCCAGATCATGTGCGCCAGGCTGGCGTTTTGCTTCATCTGGCCGTTCACTTTGAGCCATATGCCGCCCTGGGCGAAGGGCCCGGTCTGGCTGGCCAGGTGCAGCGGGCCTATGGGTGCCGAGCGGTCAAAGCTCTTGCCGATCTCCCAGGGCTTTTTCTCGTCCCCGAGGGCGCGCTGCAGGTCACGGCGTGTCATGTCCAGGCCGATGGCGTAGCCGTAGACATGCTCCAGCGCGCGGGCAATCGGGATGTCGCGCCCGCCCTTGTTCAGCGCCGCCACCAACTCCACCTCGTAGTGGTAGTTCTTGGTCAGCGTCGGGTAGGGGTGATCGGCCACCGTGCCGGGGGCCACGTACTGGATGGCGTCGGTGGGCTTTTGAAAGAAAAAAGGTGGCTCGCGGGTCGGGTCCGAGCCCATTTCGCGCGCATGGGCGGCGTAGTTGCGGCCGATGCAGTAGATGCGCCGCACCGGGAACATCATGTCGCTGCCGGCGACCGGCACATAGGTCACCGGCACGGTGAACGGCGTCTTGGGGGCACCGTGTTGGGCCACGCCCGGCAGGGCGCAGCCGGCCAGGGCACCCAGGCCCAGGGTGGCGGTTTTGTCGAAGAGTGAGCGGCGGTCCATGAGGGGGTCTCCATTGCGATGTGTCAAGGCTTGACCTTAAACCACATGCCGCGCCTTTTTGGCGCGCGAAGCTGCTCGGTTGACCCGTGATTTCCCTCGGCCCCGGGCTGGGCTGTGGGCCTGGCAAGCGGCGCCCGGGCGCCGCGAGCGCTCAGCGGTGCGTGGCCGGCACCAGGCGGTCGGTCGGGTTGACCCTTGATTCGCTGTCGAGCTCAATGGCCACCTGGGTGCACACCGCACGGCACAGCGTGGCCACACGCTCACTCTGCAGCCGGTAGTACATCTGCGTGCCCTCGCGGCGTTTGGCCAGCACGCCACTGCGGTACAGCGTGCTCAGGTGCTGCGACATATTGGGCTGGGTGGTGTCGATCTCACTGAGCAACTGCGAGACGTTTTTTTCACCATGGCACACGGCGCTGATGATCTTCAGCCGTATCGGCGTGGACAGCACCGAAAAGAGCTCGGCGACGGAGTCGAAAACCTGGTCTTCAGTGCTCTGTTCAGCCATGACTTGAACGCCGGTGACAAGAAGCTTTGAATTGTATTTGCAAGCACGCATGCACGGATGCGTGTGGCTCAGGCCCGGCATGCCGCCGACGCCCGGCCCGTGGGCAGGCGGCCCGCTGTGCGCGCAATTGGAGCTTCACTTGATGCCTCACCTGACACCTCATTTGAATCGATAGTGATCGCGGTTGAGCACCGCCGCCACGGCCGACACCTCTTCGGGAAACAAGCCCAGATTGAGTTCGGTGTTGCACTGCTCAACCATGCCGCGCAACAAGCCCGGCGTGCTGATGCGGCCCTTGGGCTTGTAGATCGCCGAGCCATCGCCGCCCAGCTTGCTGATGTGGCAGGCCACGCATTTGTGCTCCTGGATGAGCCGAGCGCCCAAGGCCAGGTCAGCGCCCTTGAACAGCTCGGCCGCGGGTTGGGCGGCCGCCGCCGTGGCCCACAGTGCGGCGAGCAGCGCGGTCAGCGGTGCGGCCAACAAAACGGCGGTCAGCGGCGGCGTGCTGCCCAAGCCCGCCCGCACGCAGGGGCGGGGATGTGTGCGCTGCATGTTGGCTCCTTCGTGGCAAGGTGTTGCGGGGCCCATCATGCCCGAGCAGCGCAGTGTCACCCTGCCAGGATGGGCTCTACGAATGCCCTGGGTCCCGGATGCCGTTGGTCCCGGCAGCCCCAAACCCGCTCAGCGAAAAAAGGCGGCCAACAGATCGGGCGGCCAGTCAAGGTCTTGCGTCACGACAGGCTTGCCTCGGGCCTCGATGCGATCCTGCGCCGCCTGATCCTGGGCATGGGTCGAAGGCAGGGTGCGGTTTCCGGCGACTGTCCATTCGGGATCGTTGTCGGGTGGCTGCCCCTTGATCACCACGCCGGTGTGAAAGGCGCTGGCCCGCGCCACTCGGTTTTCGAGTCGGGGGCGGCAGGCGGTGTGAGCCCATCGGGCGGCCCGCCAGCCGTTGCCGCCGGCGTCATGGCACCGCGACCGCCCAGCGTGTGGTTTCGGCCACCTGGGTCGGCTTTGGCACGGTGCCGTGGTCGCGCAGCAAGGTCTTGACGCCTTCAACGGACAAGGGTCGCGACAGAAAGTAGCCCTGGCCGACACAGCAGCCGAGTTCGCGCAGTTGGTCCAGCTGCGACTGGGTCTCGACGCCTTCGGCGATGACTTCCTTGCCTAGGGATTTGCCTAGCAGAACTATCGCGCGGATCACGGCTGCTTCCTTCGAGCCCACGCGCAGGTGGTGTACAAAGGACATGTCGATCTTCAGGCTGTCGATGGGCAGCACGGACAGGTGGCTGAGCGATGAATAGCCGGTGCCGAAATCGTCCACGCTCAGGCCCACACCCAACTCGCGCAGCTCAGCCAAGCGGCCCATCGCGGCCGAGAGCTGGGCCATCAGGATGTTCTCGGTGAGCTCGATCACCAGGTGCTGCGAGCCAAGCCCCGAGCGCAGCAGCGCGCCGCGTACGCGGGCCACGAAGCCATCGTCGGCAATGTCGCGCGCGGCCACGTTGACGTGCACGCTCAGGTGCTGACACGCGGCGTCCTGGCGCTGCCACTGGGCGGCTTGTTGGCAAGCCTGGTGGACGACAAACTCGGTCAGTTGGGTGATCAGGCCCGACTCCTCGGCGATCGGGATGAAGGTGCTCGGGCTGATGGGGCCGAGCTCGGGATGTGTCCATCGCGCCAGCGCTTCGAAGCCCTGCAGGCGGCCGTGCTGCAGCTCGTACAGCGGCTGGTAGGCCACGCTGACAGCGCCCTCGGCCAGCGCCAGGCGCAGGTCGGATTCGAGGCGCAGGCGGTTGTTGGCCTCGGTGTGCAGACGCACGTCAAACAGCGCGTAGCGCGCCTTGCCTTCGGCCTTGGCGCGGTACATCGCGGTGTCGGCGTCGCGCAGCATGTCCTCGGGGCGGGTGTAGCCCATCGAGCTGAACGTGATGCCGATGCTGGCCGTGGCGGCGATTTCCATCACCCCCAAATCGAGCGGCTCGCGCAAGACCTCGAGCAAGCGGTTGGCCAGGTCAACGGCGCAGGTGTCCACGCGCAGGCCAGTGGCCAGGATGGCGAATTCGTCGCCGCCCAGCCGCGCCAGGGTGTCGCCCTCGCGCAGGCAGCGCGACAGCCGCCGCGCGGCCTGCAGCAAGAACTGGTCGCCGACCGAGTGGCCCTTGCTGTCATTGATCAGCTTGAAGCGATCAAAGTCCAGAAACAACACCGCGAACGGCCGCACCTGGCCAATCACGCACTGGTCAATGGCCAGCGACAACAGGTCGAAGAAGCGCTCGCGGTTGGGCAGACCAGTGAGCTTGTCGTGAAAGGCACGGTGGTGCAGTTCCAGCTCGGCCCGGCGGCGTGCGCTGAGGTCTTGAATCTGCAGGATCAGGCAGGGCTGATCGGACTCGGGCTCGGAGAAAAACCCGCAGCTGACACTGGCCCAGACTTCGCTGCCATCGGGGCGGCAACAGGCCACCTCGACTTCGGCTGTGAGGTGCTTGCCTTGCACCACCAGTTTCAGCGCCTCGTCGAGCCGATGGAAATCGTCGGCACAGACAAAGTCACCGAAGCGCCGGCCGGTGAGCGTGTCGTCGGCAAGCCCCACCAAGCGGCACAGCGCCGGGTTGGCCTGCAGGATGGCGCCATCGAAGGCGACCAGCGCCATTCCGATCGAGGCGTGGGTGAAGGCGCGGTGAAAGCGTTGCTCAGAGACTTCCATCTGCGCCACATGCTGCGCCGCCAGCGCGGCCTCGCGCTGCTGCGCCTGTATGGCCGCCAGCGCGGCTTCGTGCTCCAACGCCTGGGCCGCGGCGCGGCGCATGGCCTCATCGGCATCTTGTTGGCGCGCCAGCAGGTGCAAGGTGCACAGCAGCAGTGCGCCGACCGGCACCACGGCCAACAGCACGCCCGAGCCCAGTTGTTGCTGTGTCAAAAACAGCAGTGCAGCAAAGGCCGCGGCAACTGCATTGGCGCCGCCCACCCAGCCAAAGGCGCTGACCAGGTCCGACAGGCGCATGCGCTCGTTGCGCTTCAGGCGCGCCGTGGTCGACATCAGCAGCGCATTGCAGGCCAGATAGACCATGCCAAACAGCGTGGACCCCGCCAGCAGCAGGGCCGACCGGTCCCAATGTGCAATGGCTGGATGGGCCAGCACCGTGTGCAACAAACTGCCGGTGGCAAACATCACCGTGGCGGCGATCGCCGGGCTGCCCAAGCGCGTGGTCCAGCGCACTGAGCTGCGGCACGACGAGACCAGCGTTTCCAGCCCGGCGGCGATGACCCCGGCGGCCGGCCCATAGGCCAGCAGCAGCAAGTAAATGAACAGATCACCGGCGGTGAACGATTGACTGGTGCGCGGCACCCGGATCGGGAACAACCCGGCCACCATGGCCAAGGCAATGCCCACGCCCACCTCCAGCACAGTGCGCGCTGGCGCCTGCGCCAGCCACAGTAAGGAATGGCCCACGCTGGCCGCACCCAGGCAGGCCATAAGCCACCAAAAAGCCGTGGCCTTGCCGTTGTAGTCCGGCATCAGCGCGCCGTGCAGCCGCCGCCATGGACCCAGCAGGCGGGTGGTGGCGAGCGCGGCGTCGGTGTGCATGGTCTAGGGCCTGGATCCTGAGAGCCGGCGCTGTGGTGCGTGGATGGCCATGGCCATGGCAATCGGGCGGGCTTCAGGGCTCACCCAAGACGAAGGCCTCGGCCATCGTGATGCCCTCGGCCATCGTGATGCCCTCGGCCATGGTGATGCCTTCGGCCATGGTGATGCCTTCGGCCATGGTGATGCCCTCGGCCATGGTGATGCCCTCGGCCATCGTGATGCCCTCGGCCATCGTGATGCCCTCGGCCATGGTGATGCCGCTGCCAGCCAACAGCCAGGTACCGAGCACGCTGCTGGTGGCGAACACGCCGGTGCGGCCCAGCCATGAGCTGCGGCCCAGCAACGCATCGGCCCAGACCACGCCAGCGGTGAGCAACGGCGCCGTAACGACAGGCACCTCGACCACCGATCTGACAAAAGTGTTGGCCGCCACCGTGCTGCTGCCTGGCCAGTAGTTGACCGTGGCGCGGCGCGCATGGGCGCGCGACCACCACAGGCGCGGGTCGTAGACCGGTTGAAACTTGCTGAACAGCGCGGCGCCACTGACCACGTGATTGCCACCGGCAAACACGATCTGGCCCCAGGGCACGGTCACGCCGTTGACTTTGCTGCTGAGCACGGCGGGCAGGGCCTTGCCCGCCAGCAGCGACTGGCCGGCAACCAGGCTGCCGGCCGCCACCGCGGTGGCCACGTCACTGCGCAGGCTGCGCGCCAACTGCACGGCACCGTCCACATTGAGCTGGCCCGCACCTTGCTGCACCAGGCTGGCCCCGAGAACAGGCTGCGCGGTGTACTGCAAGATGGCCTTGATCAGCGGTGGCGTCAGGCCCGGATTGGCTTGCAACATCAAGGCCACAGCGCCGCTGACGGCGGGCGCCGAAATCGATGTGCCGGACAGGTATTTCAAGCCCTGGTTGGGTGCTTGCCCGGCGCCGCCGAAATCCTGCACCAGTGCCGGGTTGGCCATGGACAGGCCGTCCAGCGTGGTGCCCACACTGGCCGCAGCACCGACGACCTTGTTGCCAGGCGCCAGCAGGTCGGGCTTGAGCAGGTTGTCGACCAGACGCAGGCCGGTGACATCAATCAGGCTGCTGCGTGTGGGCCCGCGCGAGCTGAAGCCGTTGACGACATCGTCGCTGCGCGTGGCGGTGGCCCTGGCGTTGTCCGACCCGACGGTGATCACCGTCGGGTCATTGGCCGGTGAGGTGATGGAGCCAAACACCTCGGCACCGCTGGCGCTTTTGCCAAAGTTGCCAGCGGAGACGACCACGGTGATGCCGGCGGCGGTGGCGGCGCGCACTGCGCGGCATAGCGGGTCGGTGAGGTGGCTTTCGGTCGAGTTCGCCGCCAGGCTCAGGTTCATGACGCGGATGTTGTATGCCTTGGCGTGGAAGATCACCCAGTCGATGCCGGCCAGGGCGTTGGCCAGTTTGCCGGCACCGGTGTCGTCCAGCACCTTGACGTCGTAGACGCTGGCCGCCGGCGCGATGCCGGTGGCATCGACGCTGCGATAGCCGCCGCGCCCAGCGGCCACGCTGGCCACGTGGGTGCCGTGGCCATGGCTGTCCGCGAACCTGTCCCTGGAGGCATCGATTTTGGCCTCAAACAGCGAGCGGCTCAGACTGCCGGGATGCAGCGCGCGGGAGACATCGATACCGGTGTCCCAGTTGTTGTTGGCCAGGGTGACCAGCAGCGAGCTGTCTCCAACCCTAAGCATGTTGACCGCCTTTGCGACGCGGCTGGTGAGGCCGTCGGCGGCCAGCATGGAGGCATGGCTGCGTGAGACGCCAGAGTCAAGGACGGCGATGCCGACACCGGCGCCGGTCAGGCCGCTGGCCACACCGCCCACATAGCTGCGCGGGGACGTGGCCGCGCCACTGACCGTGCCCGAGGCCAGTTCCATCAAACTGGCCGAACGCGCGGTGGACCGGTTGGGTGAAATGCTGGTCACGTCAGCGCGGGCAGCAAATGTCGCCACGGCGCCGGCCGGCAACAGCACCGACAGCGCCGTCACCGAGTTGAAGCGCATGTAGACCGAACCACCAGCATCGAGCACCGCCTGGCGCAGATCCGCCATGTCGGTGTCTGCCGTGTTGCTGACGATCACGGCCTTGACCTTCAGGTTGCTGCCATTGCCGTTGGCCCAGCCGCTGCCGCTGGGGGCAGCGCCGGCGCTGAGCACATCGGCCAGGTCCTTGGCCACCTTCTTCGGTTGGCCCGGCGCGGCCTGCAGTGGCTGGCACAGGCCGACCACCGCCACGGCGACAAAGGTCGCGGCGGCGAAGGCGCGCAACAGGGCCACACGGCGCAGGCCAAAGGCGACTCGTTTGACGGCTTGGAACATTCGCTAACTCCTGTATTTCCGACGCTGCCGGCTGCCGCAATGGGGCCATGTCGGAGGGCTGAGCATCAATTCATTGATTATCTTGGCTTGCACCAAGAAAATGGTATTTCAAATCTCAGGATCGATCTGAAAAGCCGCAATCCATCACGGCAAATAGGGCTCTCAAAATCATTGCTGGCGATCAGGTTGGCGACAAAAAATATACTCGATCAAATGCGTTATCGGCAGGCCATGGGCGAACTTTAGGGTTTCACTTTCACTGCCACCAAGGCGGCGCAAGTCGGCCATCAATGGCGGCCTGCCGCACAGGTGAAACAGATCATTGGCGCCACACAAAAATAAGCTCTCAAGCTTCACCGAAATGTGCCGATATCTCGTGGTGAAACCATGCAATCACCACCCAAAATATCAACGATCATTCGATCCATGAAATATCACCGCAGTCGAGTGAATATGAATTTCAAGTGCTTGCCAAGCGCTGGTCGTTTCATATACCTTTGCGCCATAGCAATCCGTTGCTGAGTTGAAATTCAGGCCCGAATTCAGCGCCCACTCATTCCACCGTGCATCCACCCAGCGAGAGCCACCATGAACTTGATTGAAATCTGCGAATTTGTATGTGTCCGCGGGCGCCGCATGGGGCGGGTCGGCCTGCTGGCCATGCTGGCAAGTGCCTGCACGGTTGGCGCCCAGGCGCAAACCAAGCTGGCCGGTGACCTGTTGTTCACGACCACCACGGTGGCCTCAGCCTGCCTTACACAACCCTGCCCAAGCAGCATCAGCAGCAACGACGGTGGCGACGGCGGCAAGACCGCCACGCTGCCCAACAGCTGGACCAAGACCATCAACGGTGTGGTCTATGCCAGGCTGATCGTGGTCAGCAATTCGACCGACCCGGATCTGGTCACCCTGCGGGCAGCCGTGCTGTCACTGGGCGGCTCGGTGTACAGCCGGTTTCTGTCGGTGCGGGCGCTGTCGGTGATGCTGCCGGCGGCGGCCATCGGTGTGCTGGCGGCACGCAGCGACGTCATCAGCGTCTCGCCAAATCGCCAGGCCATGCGCAGTGCCAGCCTGCTGGAAAACACCACCGGTGTGGCCGCCCTGCGGGCCACCAGCGCCACGGCCGGGTTGGACGGTACGGGCGTTGGCATCGCCGTGCTCGATTCGGGCATCGCCTGGAATCACATGAGCTTTCGCACCGCCGATGGCAAGGCCTCGCGGGTGCAGCGCGCTGTCGATTTCGTCAAGGCGCAGATCACCGGCTCGGGCAGCTATGCCGACTGGACCGCTGGCGTCGATCTGTCGACTTCACTTGCTCCGGGCAGCTCGGCGCTGCAGAAGTACGAGCTGCGCATCGCCAACGACGGCGCCATCCAGGCCGACCTGTATGGCCACGGCAGCCATGTGGCCAGCATGGCCGCCGGGCGCAATGCGCGCAGCGGTCTGGACAGCGCCGGCGTGGCACCGAACGCCAAGTTGTTCGATGTCAAGGTGCTCGACGGCAATGGCATCGGCGCCCTCGGTGACGTGCTCGCAGGCATCGACTGGGTGATCTTCCACGCCAAGGAATACAACATCCGTGTCATCAACCTGAGCCTGGCCACCAGCTCGGTGGAGAGCTACCTCACCGATCCGCTGTGCCGTGCCGTGCGCAGTGCCACGGCCGCCGGCATCACGGTGGTGGTTGCGGCGGGCAACTTCGGACGCAACGGTTTGGGTGGCGAGCAGTTCGGCGCCATCGGCTCGCCCGGCATCGACCCCTCTGTGATCACCGTCGGCGCGGCGCACCCGCGCGGCAGTGCGGTCCGTGGCGATGACAGCGTCAATGGTTTCAGCTCACGCGGCCCCACCCGCGGCTCCTTCATTGACCGTCTGGGGCGGCGCCAGGTGGACAACCTGCTCAAGCCTGACCTGTTGGCACCGGGCAACCGCATCGCCGGGGTGCTGGGTTCCAGCAAGGACGGCTCGGGCGCGAACTGGAACCTGCTGGCCAGGACCCACCTGCAGTTGGCGCAGCCCTATGGCGGCACGGTGCAGGCCGGCAACGCCACGGTGATGGACATGTCAGGCACATCGATTGCCGCGCCGGTGGTGGCCGGCACGGCCGCCTTGCTGCTGCAGGCCAACCCCGGCCTGACGCCACCGCTGATCAAGGCCATCTTGCAATACACCGCCCAGCCTTTGCCCAACGCCAATCTTTTGCAACAGGGGACGGGACTGCTCAACGCCGAAGGCGCCGTGCGCCTGGCGATGGCGCTGCGCACCGACGTGGCCACAGCCATTGCGGCCGGGACGATCCTGCCCGGCGCCAGCCTGCTGGCCGCCGGCCGCAGCCTGCCCAGCCCGCAGTCCACCATCGCCGGCAGCGCGGTCAATTGGAGCCGAATGATCTATGCCGGCGGCAACCAGGTGTTGGCCGGCAGCCGTCTGTTCAGCAGCTTCCACCACATCTACGACCCGCGCCTGGTCTGGTCGAAAAATGCGGTGCACAGAAATGTGCTCAGCTACTGGCCCGCCGCCACCGGTGTCGCGGCCAACACTTTCGCTCGCGCGGCCAGCGAAGTGACATCCACCAACATCAGTCTGGTCTCGCCCGCCGCGCTGTCGGTGACGGCCCTGACGGGCAGCAGCTCATGGTTCGGCAAAACCGGCGCGTTCATTCCCACGGCCACGCTGGCGGGCTGGATCGCTGGTGGCAGCGGTACCACCCTGACCCAGGGCGTGGTGCTGAGCGAGGGCGTGGTGCTCAGCGAAGGCGTGGTCCTGAGCGAGGGCGTGGTGCTCAGCGAAGGTGTGGTTTTGAGCGAAGGCGTGGTCCTCAGCGAAGGTGTGGTGCTGAGCGAGGGCGTGGTGCTGTCGGAGGCCGCCACTGCGGGCGAGCCATGACCTGGATGGGGTCACCGGATGGGGTCAGGTCTTTAATATTAAGTGGCGGCCGCCTGGGCCCGCAAGGCCTGCGCCGCGGGAGCGTCACTTGCCGCCCTGCTGCTCCATCAGCAAGTAGGTGTTGTAGGCGTTCATGCGGTTCACCGCCCTGAACAGCGGCAGGCCCTCAAAGCGCGACCAGTCGGTCTTGGCGTAGGCCTCGTCGAAGGGTTCGAGTTCGCGCGCCGCAGCGCCCATGCTCTGGCGCAGGTGAACCAGGTAATCACGCGTTAGCAGCAGATCGGCTTGCGGCTCGGTGGAGACCGGCCCGTGGCCAGCGACCACGAGCTTGGCCTGGAAATCGACCAGCTGCGTCAGTGAGGCGATCCAGCGCTGGCTGTCGGCCTGGCCGACAAAGGGGATGCGCCCGCGAAACACCAGATCACCGGCGAACAGCACACCGCGCTGCGGCAGGAAAACGACCAGGTCTTCCGCGGTGTGTGCCGGCCCTGCGTGGTGGATCAGAAAGTCAAAGCCGCCGACGCGCAGGCTTGTCTTTTCGGCGTCCAGCCAGCGGTCCGCCGGCAGCAAGCGGGTGGCGCCATCGACCCAAGGCGAGAGCTCCTCGCGGCTGGCTTGCAGGCGCACTTGCGCGGTGTCGGAGCTGAGGTAGCCGCGCCCGGCCTGGTGCGCCAGGATGGTGGCGCCCAGCGCCTTGAAGGCCTGCAGGCCGTAGATGTGGTCGGCGTGGTAGTGGGTGACGATGACGTAGCGGATGGGCTGCGCGGTGACGCGCCCGATTTCGGCAATGAGCTCCTGCGCCAGCGCCGGCGAGCCCAGTGCATCGATCACCACCACACCATCGCCGGTGACGACAAAGGCGGCGTTGGAGATGAAGTTGCGGTTGGCCACCGAACCCATCGCCGCCTCGCCCTGAACGAACCAGACGTCTGGGGCCACCAGCACCGCGCGCACCTGGGTTGGGCTTAGGGCTTGGGCCGGGGCTGCGCGTTGCGGCGCCGGGGCGGCTTGGGCCAGCGCCTGGGCGCCCGTCAAAGCCATCAGGGCGCAGGCCAGGACACTTTTCAGCCCGCCATTCAGCCCGCCATTCAGGCCAAGCCACCAGCGCCGCCCGGCTGCCAACGCGCTGCCCCTCAAGGCTTGATGTAGGCCGCGCCCTGCTTTTGCAGCTTGGCCAGCCGCACCACGCCAGAGGGCGTGAAGCTGGCCTCCTGGATGAACTGCTCGGCCTTGAGGTTGCGGTTTTTCAGCGTGATTTCGCAGATCTCGAACGACACGCCGCGGCTCTTCAAGGCCGACACCAGGGGCGCGTACTCGGTGCCGTTGGCGGCCTTGGCACCCTCCATCAGCAGGTCCACGCCCTCGGCATGGGTCACCACGGTGATCTTGGCCGAAGGATCGACATCCACATGGTTGCGGATGTTGCGCAAGGCCTTGAGGCCCTGCAAGGCCGCGTTGTCGATGTGATAGGCGACGCTGTCTTGCGCCCAAGCTGTGGCGGTGGCCACACACAGCACGGTGGCGGCGACAGCGCGAAGGAAGGAAGTGGCGAACATGGTGCTTGGCTTTCAAGTGTTGAGACGGTGGCCCGACGATAGCGTCGATGTCGGGTGCAGCGGGTTCAGCGGGTGCAGCAGCTTAAGCGGGTGATGCCAGTTCGGCCGGTGATGCCCGTTCAGCGGGTGAGGCCGGTGATGCCGGGGTTGCCCGCCATCCCCAGCAGTTTGGGGGTGTTCAGTGTGCGCGGCTTGACGCGACCGCCTTGCGCCTTGAGCCAGGTCTCGACCACCGCCCACACCGGCTGGCTGCCCGGCGCCGTGCGCGCCTCTTCGGCCACCGGTGCCCAGCCCGCCACCTTGTACTTCTTGTCGGCCTCGATAGGCCGGCCTTTGAGCGTCATGCCGCTGATGCGGCCGCCCATCTTGGCGTTCGGATCGCAGCTGTAGCCCAGGCCACCAACGCGCACCATGTCGCCGCCCTGCTGGTAATACGGATCGGGGTTGAAGAGGTTGTCGGCCACGTCCTCAAGCACGGCCTTGATCGTCTCGCCTGTCATCTCGTTGACGGTGGCGTAAGGGTAGGTGATGGCCAGCTGATCCATCATCAGCTCGCGCGTGATGGTGTCGCCGGGCAACAGGCTGGTGCCCCAGCGAAAGCCGGGCGAGAAGGCCATTTCGGCGCCTTGCACCGCCATCAGCGCGTCCAGGATGAGCTGGTCCCAGGAGCCATTGAAATTGCCGCGGCGGTAGAGCAGGCCGTCGGTCACCGCCAGCTTGTCGGCCAGCTTGGCCTCAAAGGGTGCGCGCATTTTGGTGATGAGTGCATCCATCTCCGGGTCGGCCTTCAACTGCTTGGCAAAGATGGGCAACAGGCGATAGCGGAAGTCCTGCACCTTGCCGCCCTTCACGTCGAAATCCATCACGCCCAAGAACTTGCTGTTGCTGCCGGCATTGGTCACCAGCGTTTGGCCGCCGGCATTGCCAACGGGCACGGCCACGGGCACGCCATCGTGGGTGTGGCCGCCAAAAATGGCGTCGATGCCGCGCACGCGGCTGGCCATTTTCAGGTCCACATCCATGCCGTTGTGCGACAGCAGCACCACCACCTGGGCGCCTTTGGCGCGCACTTCATCGACCACCGTTTGCATGTGCTCGTCCTGGATGCCAAAGCCCCAGTCGGCCACCAAGTAGCGCGGGTTGGCAATGGGCGTGTATGGGAAGGCCTGGCCGATGATGGCGCAGGGCACGCCATTGATCACGCGCATCGTGTAGGGCTTGAACACCGGGTCGCCGAAGTCGTGGGTCTTGATGTTTTGCGCCAGAAATTCGACCTTGCCTTTGAAATCCTTCTCGACGATTTCCTTGACGCGCTCCATGCCGTAGGTGAATTCCCAGTGGCCGGTCATCACATCCACACCCAGCGCCAGGCAGGCGTCCACCATGTCCTGCGCATTCGTCCACAGTGCCGTGGCCGAGCCCTGCCAGGTATCGCCACCATCGAGCAGCAGCGCGCCGGGCCGGCTGGCCTTGAGCAGCTTGACCAGCGTGGCCAGGTGGGCGAAGCCACCGACCTTGCCGTAGCGCCTGGCCGCGCGCTCGAAATCGACCACGCTGTAGCCGTGTGCCAGGGCCGTGCCGGGGCGCACGCCGGCGCGCTTGAGCAGGGCCTCACCCACCAGGTGCGGCAGTTGCCCCTGCATGGGGCCGAGACCCAGGTTGACGCTGGGCTCACGGAAGTAGATGGGTTTGAGCTGCGCATGGCAATCGGTCATGTGCAGAAAGGACACATTGCCAAACGGCGCGATGTCGTAGAGGCCGCGCTGCGCCGTGGCAGCGTCGGCATCGGCATAGCGCGCCAGGCCCATGCCGGCCACCGAGGCCGCACCCAGCACTTGCGTGAACTCGCGTTTTGAAAGATTCATGGTTCAGCAATGAGTGATATGTGGGCCAAAACAAAACCCGCACTGCGGGTTCTGTTTTGGCGTTACGACGGCCTGTGGTTTGCTGCAGCCTTACTGATTGACCGGGGATTTCGGATCCAGCAGCAGCGCCATCAGGTGCTTCAACTGCGTCTCGTCCATCATCTTGCCGTGGCCGAAACGCGGCATGCCCGAGCAGGCGTTGTAGGCCTTGGCGTTGTACAGCTTGCCCCAGGTGTAGTCGATCATGGGCTTGGCCGCAGCGCTGGCCGGATCGGCCACGCCACGAATCTTGCCGTAGTTGTACAGGCTGGGGCCGATGTTGCCGAAGGAGATCTCGGCCTTGCTGATCTGGTGACAGTTGTAGCAATTGCCGCCATTGGCGCTGGTCGCGGCGGAGGCGTCGGTCCAGGTCATGCCGCGGCCGTTTTGTGCGAGCTTTTCGCCCTCTCGCCAATCGCCGATGAATTGGCCATCGGCCGGCCACTTCACCGTGGCCAGGTTGGCGGCCTCGATGGCCTTGGTGCGGGCCTCGGGCAAATCCTTGCCTTCCGAGGTGGAGCACTCGGCGTTGGACGCGTCTTGCTGCAGGCGGTCCACACCGGCAATGCCCTGGGCGCGGAACGACGTCGCCATCATGTTGGCCAGCAATGCGTCGTAGTTCGGGGCGGGCGCATGGGCGGCGCAACCGGCCAATGCGGTCAGGGCGACCAGGGCCGACAGTCGGCCAAGCCTTTGCGGTGCGGACCTGGGCGATTGGAATTCGTGGGTTTGCATTTTTGGCATGGTCGTTTTAAGCATTAGCGCTTCAGGGCCGGGGCGATGGATTTCGCGCCCTGGGCATTGACACCCATGTACACGCCCAGGGCCACCGTCACGTCGGAGGCATAGCCCGGGTAGGGGAAACGCTGCTGGCGGAAGCAGTCGTTCAAGCGGCGCTGCATGCCCCACATCTCACCGCTGCTGACGCGGTAGGCCGGCCAGGCCGCAAAGCCAATGCCGTCACCCGGGTTCTTGGTCAGCTCGGGCAGGTCCTGCATGCGGATGCGTTGGCCGGCCGCGCTGTGGCAGGAGGCGCAGGCAAAGTCATAGGGCCCGGCGCGATAAAAGAAGGCGCGCTTGCCCAGCTCGAGCATCTTCTTCTCTTCGGCATGGCCCTGTGGCAGGTTGAACTTCAAGCCGCGCGATTCGGCCGAGATCCAGGCCACCAGGCCTTCGATGTGGACCTGCTCACCGCGGCCAAAGGGCTGCTTGGCGATCTCAGCGGCGTTGAAGCCTTGCAGGCTTTCCATGCACGTCAGCAGGCGCGATTCGAGATCCTGCACCTTCTTGGTATCAGCGAAATAACGCGGTAAGGACACGAACGCGCCCACCACCTTGCCCGGGCCCTGGCCCAGATCACACTGCTCGAGCGAGGCGTTCTTCGGGCCGCGCTTTTGCTTCCACAGCGCCTCGCCTTTGGCCTCAAACAGCTCGGCGGGGTTGCCGTCTTCGAGCATCTTGCGGTACTCGGCAATGCCATCGGCGGCGGATTTGGTCTGCGCGCCCACGGCCAGGCTCAGCAGCAAGGCGCCAGCCATCAGGAATATTTTCATTGTTGAGCCCATGTGATCGGTTGCGGTGTATGGCAGGCCTGTGCTTTCAGGACACCGTGGCTTCGTCGGTGCGCTTATCACCCTTGTTATCCACCCAGCTCACGCTGATCTTGTCGCCGGCCTTGGCGCCCTTGACGACGAATTGCATGAAGGGGTTCTTCGACACCGCCGGGCCCCATTGGGCCGTCATCACGGTCTTGCCGTTGTGCTGGGCCACGACGTCCTGGATGTGCCAGGCCGGGATGACCTTGCCGGCGGCATCTTTGCGCTGGCCGGTCTCCATCTCGTGGCTCATGAGCACGCGCACGGTGGTTTTGTCGCCAGCGGCTTGGGCGCGAATGCGCATCGGGTCTGCCATGTGTTTCTCCTGAAATTGATAACGTGAAAGTCAGTGGGCAAATCGATCAGCCACCACAGCCACCAAGGGTGACTTTGACTTCTTTTTGCGCGAACAAGACCTTGCCGTCGTTCATGACCGCCACGGCAAAGACATTGGACGATTGGCCCATCTTCACGCGGGTGGAGACGTTGGCTTCAATGGCGTCGGTGATGTCAAACGAGGCCGCCAGCATGGACGGGTTTTTCTCGACCAGCAGCATCAGGCGCTTGACACCCGGCAGCGAGCTCGAAGCGCCTATCGGCACCACCGCACCGTTCTCGGCGATGTCCGGGCCGGTGACGGTGACATCCTTGCTCTCAGACGGTGCCCCCACGCCCAGCGCCCTGGTCAACTCGGCCATGGTCTTGGCCGCGAATGCCGCCGTGTTGTAGGCCCCTGCCTGAGCACGCGCCAGGCCAGGCATCAGCCCCAAGCCGGCCAGCATGGCAGCCAAGGTGGCCGAATGGGACAGCATCTCGCGACGGTTTTGCATTTCAATCTCCATGATCCAAACATCCTAGTGAATTACTCTTGCGTGCGGCATTCGTATGAGTCCGTAGCCGCCCAAGGTCGACCCTCAAGTCGGCCGTCGAGCCGCTGACGGGCAAGGGCTCAGCGCTTCATGCCATCGGCCAACCACTGCGCAATGAGCTTGGCTTCGCCAGCACTGAGCGCCTGTGGTGGCATGGGGATGGCACCCCACACGCCCGCACTGCCGCCCTGGATTTTGCCCGCAAGGTAGGCACTGGCTTCGGCACGGCCGGCTTGCTTGTTGGCCACCTCGCGAAAGCTGGGGCCGACGATCTTGTTTTCCATGCCGTGGCAGGCGACGCAGCTGTACTTTTTCAGCAGCGCCGGCACGGCTGCTGTGCCTGGTGCTGCAGCCGCCACTGTGCCCATAGAGGCGGCCGCGCTCGGTTTGGGCTCGGCGGCGGCCGCCAAGGTGGGGGCTGCGGCCGCTGCGGCAGTGAGGGTCGTTGCAGCCGCCGAAGGCCTTGTCGTATCCGCACCGCGCTGCGCGCCCACGCCACGGCTTTGCTCGGCCAGGTTGCCATGCGCATCGCGCGCGAAATCGGGCAGGAAGGAGGCCAAGGCCGGCTCCTGCGCGCAGCCGCTCATGCAGGCCTTGGCCAACACGTCGGGTGGGCGCTTGCTCGCCGCGGCCGATTTCACGCCGGCCTTGGCCTGGTCCAGCCCGGCACCGGGCCACATGGCATGCGCATGCGTCATGCCGTTGCGGTTGGGCATGCGCTTTTGCACCTGGGCGATGTTTTGATCCGACAGGACAAATTCGTCCGGCACCACGCCGCCCAGGTTGAGGATGAAGGCGGTGACGGCATAGACCTCGTCCGCGCTCAGCGTCTTGGGCTGCGTCCAGGGCATGGCACGGTGGATGTAATCCCACAGCGTGGACAAGGTGGGCAACTTCATCAGCGTGGTGCGGCCGGGGAAGGAGGCGTCGTTCAAACGTGCCACGCGGCCGGTCCTGATGTCGTCCTGGGTGGTGCCGCCCACGATGGGCGCGAAGACCTCGTTGCTCTCGCCAAAAACGCCGTGGCACGAGGCGCATTTCGCCTCCCAGATGTCCATGCCCTTGGCCACACTGCCGGCGCCCTTGGGCAGGCCTTTGAAATCGGGGCGCACATCGATGTCCCAGGCCGCCACTTCCCTGGGCGTGGCGGCGCGGCCGATGCCGGGAAATGCGCTCGCGGGCGCGACGGCTTGGGTGGGCGCTTGGGTCGCCGCTTGGGTCGCCGCTTGGGTGGGCGCTTGGGTGGACGCTTGGGTCGCCGTTTTGGCGACCGCCTGGGCGAGTGCAGAGCCGCTGCAGAACAGCACCGACAAGGTGATCAGCAAGCCCACTGCGCGCTCACGACAGCTGGACATTTTTCACCTCGCCGCTGTCCTGCACCAGCCAGGTCTGGATGGCGTTGTTGTGATAGATCGAGCGTGAGCCGCGCACCGCGCGCAGTTGCTTGTAGCTGGGCTGCACATAGCCCGTGTCATCCATGGCACGGCTTTGCACCAGGGCCGCTTGGCCATCCCACACCCAATCGATGTTGAAGCGTGTCAGGCACTTGTCCATCACCGGGCCTTGCAGGCGCGCGCTGCGCCAGTTGCGCCCGCCATCGGTCGAGACATCGACGCGCCTGACCTTGCCGCGGCCGGACCAGGCCAGGCCGCTGATGTTGTAGAAGCCCTTGTCCAGCAACACCTGCCCGCCCGAGGGCGTGGTGATCACGCTCTTGCACTCTTGCGTGCTGCTGTACTGCCGGTGCTGGCCGCCGGGCATCAAATCGATGTAGTGGATGGCCTCGTCCTTACTGCCATAGGGCTGGTCACCGACCTCGATGCGGCGCAGGTACTTGATCCAGCTCACACCCTGCACGCCGGGCACCACCAGGCGCAGCGGGTAGCCTTGCTCGGGGCGCAGCATCTCGCCGTTCTGGCCATAGGCGACGAAGACCTCGCCGCTCTCGACCAGCTCCATGGGCACGGTGCGCGTCATCGATGAGCCATCGGCGCCCTCGGCCAGAACATAGCGGGCGCGCTTGTAGTCCACGCCCGCCATGTCCAGCAGCAGCTTCAAGGGCACGCCGGTGAACTCACTGCAGCTGAGCATGCCGTGGCTGTATTGGCAGGTGGGCACGGCCACATTGCCCCATTCCATGCCGGTGTTGGCGCCGCATTCAATGAAGTGAAAGCGGCTGACCGAGGGCAGGCGCATCAGCTCGTCCATGGTGAAGACCATGGGCTTGCGCATCAGGGGCTGGCGCATCAGGGGCTGGCGCGTCATGCTGGCGTCCGAGTCATTGAGCATCAGACGGTGTTTGGACGGGTCGATGTCCCACCAGCCCTGGTGATGGCGCTCGAAGTGCAGGCCGCTGGGCGTGACGATGCCAAACAGCGATTGCAGCGGCACGAAGGACACCGAGGCCTGCGTGGTTTGCGTCAAGCCAGGGCTGTGGCGGCGCTGCACATTGGCCTCGAATTTCGAAGGCTTGCCATAGCCATCGGTGACCACCGGCTGGCCCAGGCCCAGGCTGTGCTCGGGCAATTGCAGGATGTTGGGGTCGCCGCCCTCAGCCGGCAGCGGGTTGCCCGCGGCGCGGGCCTGCGTCGCGGCCGTGGACATGGCAGCCACTGCTGTGCTGGCTGCGGCCGATGCCAGCGCGCGCCGGATGAAGTTGCGCCGCCCCTGCTTGGCCTCTGTGAAGACCTGGCGCACGCCGGCGGAATCGATGAAGTTCTCCGGCGCTTTGAGTAGGCGCCCCGCGCCAGGATGCTGCAATTGCACTGTGTTGCCTTGTGAATGCCCTGTGGCGCTGTGGCTCGTTGGCGCGATGGCCGCACCACCCTGCCATCATTTGATGGCCCGTCTATTCAAATATCCTTGCAGGCGAATATTAGCGTTCAGGAAATTAATGAGCCCTAGGGATAACCCCGGTGCGGCCGGCGAGCGCCATTCACCGAGGATGAGCGCCTTTGGTTGGCGCCGACCACAAGGCTTGTGCGTGACTAGACTCGACCCTTCCCCACCCGCCCCACCCGCCCCACCCGCCACACCCGCCCCGATGCCATCGCCAGCCCATGCTTGCCAAACCTGCCGCCCCGCCAGAGGGCGCCTGTGATGCGCAGCCGCAGCCTGGCGGCGGGCACTCTGGCCGCATGGCATGGGCTGTGCGCACAGGCCGCCGATGCCGCCAGCACGGGCACCGCCGGCCTCGCGATTTCGGCCGGCGGCACGCCCTGGTGGGTCTGGCCCCTGGCGCTGTTTGTCGCCTGCTTTCTGATGGGCATCCTGGCCGTGCCCGCCGGCATTGGCGGGGGCACGCTGTTCGTGCCCATCGTCGGTGGCTTCTTTCCGTTTCACCTCGATTTCGTTCGCGGCGCCGGCCTGCTGGTGGCCCTGGCCAGCGCCCTGGCGGCCGGGCCCATGCTGCTGCGCGGGGGACTGGCCAGCCTGCGCCTGGCGCTGCCCTTGGCCTTGTTGGCATCGCTCAGCGCCATCGGTGGCGCCGTGCTGGGGCTGGCTTTGCCGGTGGCCGCCGTGCAGATCGCCCTGGGCCTGATCGTGCTGGGCATCGTGGTGCTGATGTTGATGGCCGGCAAGAGTGAGTTTCCCAACGTCGCGCGTCCCGACGCCCTGGCCGCAGCGCTGCGGCTGAACGGCGTGTTTGTCGACTACTCGACGCGCCAGCGCATCGACTGGACGGTGCATCGCACACCGCTGGGCTTGGTGGTGTTCTTGCTGATCGGCGTGCTCGCCGGCCTGTTTGGCATTGGTGCGGGCTGGGCCAATGTGCCGGCCATGAACCTGCTGATGGGCGCGCCGCTGCGGGTGGCCGCCGGCAGCTCAGGCCTGGTGCTGTCGCTGGTGGATTCGGCCGCGGCCTGGGTCTACATCAACCAGGGCGCGGTGTTGCCGCTGATCGCCGTGCCCTCGGTGGTGGGCATGATGCTCGGGGCCCGCATCGGCGCGCGTTTGCTGCATGTCTTGCCGGGGCCCATCATTCGCCGGCTGGTGATTGCCGTGCTGCTGTTTGCGGGCCTGCGCGCGTTGCTCAAGGGCATGGGGTGGTGGCTGTGAAGCCCGACCCCGCAGCGGCCCTGCCCATTGCCGAGCAAACACGCGAGCAGTTGCGCTATGCGCTGTGGCTGGATTGGGGCACGCGCCTGGGCCTGGTGGTGCTGGTGGTCAGCTTTGCCGCCTACCTCTTGGGTGCACTGCCGCCGCGCATGGCGCCGCAGCAATTGGTCGCGCTGTGGCACCTGCCGGTGGCCGAGCTCACCCGGGTGAGCGGCGCGCCCACGGGCTGGGCCTGGATCAGGAATTTGCACCAGGGCGACATGACTGGCCTCTTGGGCATCGCCCTGCTGGCGAGTTGCTCGCTGCCCAGCCTGTTGGCCCTGCTGCCGCTGTACCTGCGTGCCGGCGACCGGGCTTTCGCGGCGCTGTGCCTGGCCCAGGTCACGGTGCTGTTGCTGGCCGCCTCGGGCGTGCTGGGCGCTGGCCATTGACCGATGGGCGCAGCCGCAAGACCGAAGCCAAGCAAGCCAATGATCACCTGATCATTTAACTCCGTATCCCCTGAGCACACACCGCATGAGCGACGCCCTGAATTTTCTGGCCAAGGCCAGGCCCGAGGCCATGGGCCACTACTTCAGCTTCCTCAAGGATTGCGGCAAGCACCTCGACCCCAAGACCCGCGACCTGATCTCGTTGATCACCAAGGTGCATGGGCAAACCCCGCGCGGCTTTCGGCAGTATCTGAAGCGCGCGCTGCGCGACGGCTGCAGCGCCGCCGAGGTGCTGGACGCGCTGATGATGGCCTTCCCCGCGCTCGGGCTGAGCAAGATCATCTGGGCGGTGGACATCATCCTGGCGATGAAGCTGCCGGCGTTCGAGGCGCTGATCTCCGCCGCGCCGGCCGAGGCTGATCGCGATGGCGATGGCGATGGCGATGGCGATGCCAAACGCGATGCCGATGTCGATGCCGTGGGCGAGCGCGATGGCCCCTGGCACGACCTGATGGCTGCAGCCGACCTGCTCGCCGGCACCAGCACGCGCATCGAACACCAAGGCCGCGGCCTGTTCGTGCACCACGGCGATGTCGGCTTCCTGGCCTTTGACAGCCGCTGCCCCCACCAGGGCACCGACATGCCGGCGGCGGCGCTGCAGGGCCACACGCTGACTTGCCCCATGCACGGCTGGTCATTTGATGCACGCAGCGGCCAGGGCCTGAGCCGCGGTGCCACACACCTGAGGGCCCTACCCTGTCGCGTGGTGAACGGGCGCCTGCTGGCCGCCTGGTGAAACCCTGAGGGGCGGGTGGGCGACACTTGCGGCCCGGCCCGCCGCATCGTCGGCGCTGAACTTCTCCTCCACGCCCTTGACCACTTCATCCATGGCGGCCTGATGGTCGCCCCACAGCGGCCACCCAGTGGCCACATCCCGCCCCTCACCATGAATTTCGATCTCGAACTCGACGCCACCGGCCTGGCCTGCCCCATGCCCATCGTCAAGACCAAGAAGGCCCTGGCCGGCATGGCCTCTGGCCAGGTGCTGCGCGTGCTGTCCACCGACCCCGATTCCGTGGCCGACATGCAGACCTTTGCCGAGCACACCGGCAACGCCTTGTTGGCCTCCAGCCAGGCCAATGACCGCTTCATCTTCTTGCTCAAGAAAGCCTGAGCCGCACGCCCATGGATCCCATCGCCCAGCAGTTCTCGAACACCGTTGTCGCAGGCGGTTTCGCCCTGGCCTTCGTCTTTGGCGTGGTGGCCAACAAGACGAACTTTTGCACCATGGGCGCGCTGTCCGACATCGTCAACATGGGCCACTGGGGGCGCATGCGCATGTGGCTGCTGGCCATCGCCGTGGCCATGCTGGGTGTGGCCGCACTGGCCACCAGCGGGCAGGCCGATGTCTCCAAGGCGGCGGTGCAGCGGCCCGTGCTGCCCTGGCTGTCGCTGCTCGTCGGTGGCTTCACCTTTGGCGTGGGCATGACGCTGAGCGGCGGTTGTGCTAACAAGAATCTGGTGCGCCTGGGCGGCGGCAGCCTGCGCTCACTTGTGGTGCTGGTGTTCCTGGGGATTGCGTCCTACATGACGCTCAAGGGCCTGTTCGGCCAGTGGCGGGCCACGTGGCTGGACCCGGTGGCCATCAACCTGGCGGCCTGGGGCTGGAAGGATCAAAGCCTGGCCACAGCCCTGGCCAAGGCCACCGGACTGGCGCCCAACACCGCACTGCTGGCCACGGCCCTGCCGCTGGCCGCAGCCCTGTTGATCTTCGCCTTCAAGGACAAGCGCTTTCGCGCCAATGCCGCCCAAATCGGCGGGGCCATCACCATCGGCGCCCTGGTGGTGGGTGGCTGGTACGTCAGCGGCCACCTGGGCTACGGCGAGAACCCCGACACGCTGGAGCAGGTCTACTTCGCCACCAACTCGCGCACCATCGAATCCTTGAGCTTCGTCGGCCCCGTGGCCTATGGCCTGGAGCTGCTGATGCTGTGGACCGACAAGTCCCTGCACCTGAGCTTCGGCATCGCCAGCGTGGCCGGCGTGGTGCTGGGCTCGGCGGCCTATGCGCTGGCCAGCAAGCGCTTTCGCTGGGAGGGCTTTGCCTCGCTGGCGGACATGTGCCAGCAGCTCGGCGGCGCCGTGCTCATGGGCTTTGGCGGCGTCACCGCCCTGGGCTGCACCGTGGGCCAGGGCTTGTCGGGCGTGTCCACCTTGGCCATGGGCTCCTTCATCGCCATGGCCAGCATCGTCGCCGGCTGCGTGGCCATGTTGAAGTGGATGCTGTGGCGCGACGAGCAAGCGGCGTGAGGCGGTGGCCGGCCGGCATTCGGGTCAACCCGGAGTGCGGGCAATTTGCGTAGAGTCGGCACGCTGGGCATCACGACACCGGCTTGGTGCACGGCCCGGGTGACCGTCCCCATTCATTGTTATTTCGGATTCTAATTTTCAGGAGTGCTCGGATGAACACCTCTACGCTAAGAAGGGCCAGCGTGCTGGCCAGCGCCCTGGCCATCACCTGGGCCGCCGCACCAGGCAGCGCCCAGGCCCAGGCCTCCGAGGCCGTGGCGCGCTCCTACGCCGCCACCTGCGCCAACTGCCACGGCACCAATGGCAATGCCAAGGGCGCGATGGTGGCGCTGGCCGGCCTGCCGAGCGAGCACATCGTCTCGCAGATGAAGGCCTTCAAGGCCGGCACGCGGCCGGCGACGATCATGCACCAGATCGCCAAGGGCTACACCGATGAGCAGATCGAGACCATCGCCCGCTACTTTGCCGGCCAGAAACGCTGAGGACACCATGCAAGCAACACGCAATCTGAATAGGCGCGGCGCCACCCGGCGCGGCATCCTGGCGGCCGCGGGTGCGACCTCGGTCAGCGGCCTGATCGGCGGCTGCGCCAGCATCGGTGGCAGCCGCGGCAAGGTCGTCGTCATCGGCGGCGGATTCGGCGGCGCCACCGCCGCCAAGTACCTGCGCATGTGGAGCGACCAGCGCATAGCGGTCACCCTGGTCGAGCCCAACGCCAGCTTTGTGTCGTGCCCGATCTCCAACCTGGTGATCGGCGGCGCCAAGCAGATGGGCGACATCACCCTGCCCTACACCCAACTGGCCAGCCGGCACGGCGTGAATGTGCTGCGCGACAGCGTCACCGCCATCGATACGGCCAAGAAAACCGTGCGCCTGGCCGGCGGCAGCACCTTGCCCTATGACCGCCTGGTGGTCTCGCCCGGCATCGATTTCATGTGGGACAGCATCAGCGGCGCGCAGGCTGCAAACCAGGCCGGCAGCATCCTGCAGGCTTGGAAGGCCGGCCCAGAGACCCTGGCCCTGCGCCAGCAACTGGAGGCCATGCGCGATGGCGGCGTCTATGTGCTGACCATTCCGGAGGCGCCCTACCGCTGCCCGCCCGGGCCCTATGAGCGTGCCTGCCTGGTGGCCCATTACTTCAAGCAGGCCAAGCCGCGATCGAAGGTGCTGATCCTCGATGCCAACCCGGATGTCACCTCCAAGGGCCCGCTGTTCAAAAAGGTCTGGGCCGAGCAGTACAAGGGCATCATCGAATACCGCGGTCAGCACAAGGCCATGGCTGTGGATGCACGCAGCGGCGTCGTGAAGTTCGAGGTCAACGACGACGTCAAGGGCGATGTGCTCAATGTGCTGCCAGCCATGCGCGCCGGGCAGATCGCCCAGCAAAGCGGCCTGGCGAACATGAATGCACGTTGGTGCGAGGTGGACTTCCTGAGTTTTGAATCCAAGGTGCACCCCGGCATCCATGTCATCGGCGATGCCATCCAGGTGGCGCCCTTGATGCCCAAGAGCGGCCACATGGCCAACCAGCACGCCAAGGTGGCGGCCGCAGCCATCATTGAGCAGCTGGCCGGGCGCGCACCCCACGCCCTGCCCATCGTCATGAACACCTGCTACAGCTTTGTCGACCCCAAGCAGGTGATCCACGTGGCCTCGGTGCACCAGTACAGCGCCGAACGCAAGACCCTGCTGGCGGTGCCCGGCTCAGGCGGCGTCTCGGGTGGGCCCACCGATCTGGAAGGCACCTATGCCCTGGCCTGGGCGGAGAACATCTGGGCCGACATGTTGGCGTGAGGCCTGCGGCGCGCTAGGCGCCGCAGGGCCAGGCTCGGCGAGGCACGCCGCTTGATCAAGCCTGCTGTGGCTGCGCCGCAGCAGGTTTGATCAAGCCTGCTGGGGTGGTGTCGCTGGCGTCGCATGGACCGCCAGGTTAGCCCCTTGCAGCTTCTTCCAGGCGACAAAGCCACCGGCCACCGACAGCGCCTTGGGGTAGCCCAGCTCACGCAACATGGCCGCCGCTGTCAGGCTGCGCCGGCCGGAGTTGCAGATGCACAGCAGCAGGTTGTCTCTGGCATGGTGCAGCCGGTTGATCATGGTGAAAAAGCTCTTGGCGTCGATCTCTTTGGGCTGGCCGGCGTCCAGCACCTCTTGCTCGTTGTCACTGAGCGCATCGCCCAGCATGCGCCGCACTTCGAACATCGGGATGTGCACCGTGTCAGGAATGGCGCCCTTCAGGTCGATCTCGAAGGACTGGCGGATGTCGATCATCGTGGCCAGGCCCAGCTGGCACAGCTCCAGCGCCGTGGGCAGGGTGATTTCCAAGTGGGCCGGGGCGCCCGGGGCAAGGGTGTCGTTGGCGTTCATGCGCGGGCCGATGGACGGGGTGGCGGCGGGATGCCGGCAGGGCCGCATTCTCCCATCGCCCCCAGGGCGACATGCGCATCGTGCTGCGTGCGAAACACCTGCCCGGTCAGCCAATCGGTCAGGCCGGCGCCCTGCAGCCGGTCGGCCACCGGGCCCTTGAGCTCGGACAGGTGCAAGCACACGCCCTGCGCCTTGAGCTCACGCGCCAGGTGCACCAGGCCTTCCAGGCCGGTGAAATCGATGTCGTTGACGCCGCTCATCATCAGCACCACGTGGCGCAGTTCGGGGCGCCTGGCGGGCATGGCGGCCAGCGTCTCGGACAGCCAGCGCGTGTTGGTGAACAACAGGCTTTCGTCGATGCGAATGGCCAGCACCGCGGGCAGGGTCTCCACCTCAAAGCGCAGCACATTGCGAAACGCCGTGCCGCCCGGCAGGCGGCCAACCTCGGCCCAATGCGGACGCGCTGTGCGCTGCAGCAGCAAGGCGATGGAGGCGACCACGCCCAGGGCCAGCGCCCACTCCACGCCCTGCACCACCGTCAGTGCGGCCACCATGGCCATCAAGGCGAACTCGGCCCGCGAGTAGCGCCAGGCCTGGGCAAAGGGCTTCCAGTCCAGCAGCGACAGCACGGCCACCACGATGGTCGCCGCCAACACCGCCTTGGGCAGCCAGCGCAAGGCGTCGCCCAGCACCAGCACGGCCAGGGCCAGCAGCAGCGCCGTCCAGACAGCGGCCAGGCGCGTGCGTGCACCGGCGTCGAAATTGACGATGCTGCGGGCAAAGCCCCCGGTCACCGGCATGCCACCGCTGAGGCTGGCCGCGGCGTTGGCCGCCGCCAGGCCCCACAGCTCACGCCGCGCCAACACCTTCTCGCCGCGCCGGCTGGCCAGGGCCTCGGCCACGGCCAGGCTCTCGACATAGGCCACCAGGCCCAGCAAACCAGCGGCCGGCAGCAGCGCCAGCCACACCGCCGCCGGCGCCTGCCACAGCCACGGAAAGCTCAGGCCCTGGCGCAGATCGATCTGCCCAGCCAGGGCCACGCCCTGTGCATGCGTCGGCAACCAAACGACCCAGGCAATCGCTGCGGCCACGATGAAGATCGGCGCCACGCGGGTGAGCAATTGCGCGGGCCGCGCGGCCAGCCCCAGCCGCAGCGCCAGCCCTGGCCCATAACGCCGAATCGACCACAGCGTGGCCCAGGCAGCCCCGCCGATCAAGGCCGTGGCGGTGTGTGGATGTACCGAGTCGGCGCGGCCCAGGGCTGCCAGCAACTCGGCCAGCGTGTTGCCCTTGATGCCCACCCCCAGCAGTGTGGGCAGTTGGCCCAGGGCGATCACCAGGGCCGCGCCGGTGACAAAGCCGTGCAGCACCGGCGCGCTGAGCAGTGCGGCCAATACATCCAGCCGCAACGCCGCCGCCAGTGCAAACACCAGCGCCATCTCCAGTGCCAGCACCATGGCCACCAGGTGGGCTTGCACACCGTGTGCCTGGGCCACGGGCAGCACGGCCTGGGCCGTCATCATGGCCAGCACGGCCACCGGCCCCACGGCCAGGGTCGTGCTGGAGCCGAAGGCGGCATAGGCCAGGAGGGGCAGCAGGCTGGCCATCACGCCCACCACCGGCGGCAGGCCGGCCAGCAAGGCATAGGCCAGGCTTTGCGGCAACAACAAGATGGTGACGATGGCCGCGGCGATCAGATCGTCGCCCAGGGCTGCGCGGCGGTAAACGGCCCAGCGCGCACCCTGGGGCACGGGTGTGTGGGCAGATGCCCAGGCCTGGGCCGGGGCCGGGGTGGAGGCTGCTGGCGAGGCCGGCGTAGCGGTCGTTGTTGCGGTCGTTGTGGCGGTCGTTGTGGCGGCCGATGTGGCGGCCGGGGTCGCGGCAGGCGTTGCGACCGATGTCGCTGCCGGAGCCGGATCGATAGGGCTTTGGCTGCTTGCCTGCGTCATGGTGTTTTCATATACTTTATAAATTGTTTAAGCATCATATAATCACTATCTTATGCCTTCAAGCCCCGCTCGATCCCCCGTCCGATCCTCCGCTCGGTCGCCTGCATCGCCGCAGGCGACCGCACTGAGCGCTACCGCCATGGCCCAGCTGCAAGCCTGCGCGCACGAGGCCGCCGCCATGCTCAAGGCCCTGGCCAACCCGGATCGTCTGCTTTTGCTGTGCCAGCTGCTTGATGCGGAACAAACCGTGGCCGATCTGGGCGGGCTCACCGGCATCGCCCAGCCCACACTCTCACAGCAGTTGGCGGTGCTGCGCCACGAGCGCTTGGTGATCACACGGCGCGAGGGCAAATCCATCCACTACCGCGTGGCCTCGCCCGCGGTGCGGGCGCTGCTGCACACGCTCCACCAGCTGTATTGCGCACCTGGTGTCGCCGCCACACATTGACCCAAGGAGACCTCAAGCATGATTGATTGGAACGCCTTCACCCCCGTCCACGCCCTCATCGGCGGTGCGGTCATCGGCGCCGGCTCGGCGCTCTACATGCTGGGCAACGGCCGCGTCGCCGGCATTGCCGGCATCGTCGCCAGCCCGCTGCGCGCCATCCTCTCGGGTGCCAGCCTGGCGCCTGAGCGCACGCGGCTGCTCTTCATCCTGGGTCTGCTGCTGGCGCCTTGGCTGTGGTGGCTGTTCGCGCCCTTGCCCAGCATGCGGGTCGATGTCGGCTGGCTGGGGGTCATCGCCGCCGGCCTGCTGGTGGGCGTGGGCGTGCGCATGGGCAATGGCTGCACCAGCGGCCACGGCGTGTGCGGCCTGAGCCGGTTTTCACTGCGCTCGCTGGTCAATGTGCTGGCCTTCATGGGGGCGGGTTTCGCCGCCGTCTTCGTCCTCCGTCATGTCCTCTAAGGGGCCGAACATGAGCACCGTTTTTGCCCTCCTCAGCGGCCTGGTGTTTGGCCTGGGCCTGATCCTCAGCGGCATGACCAACCCGGCCAAGGTCAAAGGTTTTCTCGATCTGTTTGGCAGTTGGGACCCCAGCCTGGCGCTGGTCATGGGCGGGGCCATCGCGGTCGGTGCCGTGGCCTATGCGGTGGCCCAGCGCCGCACGCGGTCATGGACCGGCGAGCCCATTGAAATTCCCAAAAGCACGCTGATCGATGGCCGCTTGATCGCCGGCGGCGTGCTGTTCGGCGCCGGCTGGGGCGTGGCGGGCTTTTGCCCCGGGCCGGCCCTGGTGGCGGCCGCTACGGGCTCGACCGCGGCGCTGGGTTTTGTGGTGGCGATGCTGGTGGGCATGGCCTTGCACGACAAGCTGCTGGCAAAGGGCTGAGTCGACAGCGACAGGTCCCGTTCAAGGCCGCGCTGCCGCGTTGCCGGGTTGGGCGCGGTGCTTGGGGCCTGGGTCAGCGGCTGGCCGGTCTGGCTGGTGCAGCGGCGGGTACCGCAGGCCTCACCAACACCACCTCCAGCTTGCCGCCCACGCAGCCGGTCTGCAATTTGGCACTGCAGGGCGGCGCATCGGGCGGTGGCCGGTTCATGCGCTGCAGACGCGCCGGCACGTCGAGCACGCCGATGCACACCACCAGCACGGTGCACAAGGTCAACACCACCAGCCACAGCCGTTGCCGCACGGAGACCGGGCGGTAGGGGTTTCGCTTCCATTTGAGCCAGGGCATGGGCGGGAATGTCGCACAGGGTGTCACGCCGCGACACCGGGCCCGAACAACTTTCGGCCGGCGGCCAGCGGCCTTCGGGCGAGGTTGGCGATGCTGGATGATTGCGCGGTCCGCCCCGGCTGCCGGGGCGCTGTCAAGCACCCCAGCCCGACCCACCCACACCTCCGTACGGAAACTCCATGACCGCCAGCCCTATCTCACCAACAGCCACCACCACCGCCATCCGCTTCCCCCGCCTGCTGCTCACCGGCGCTGCCGGCGCGCTGGGCCGCGTGCTGCGACCGCGCCTGAAGCCGCTGTGCGAGGTGCTGCGCGTCAGCGACATCGCCGAGATGGCGCCGGCCGGCGTGGGCGAAGAGGTGGTGACCGCGGCGCTGCAGGACAAGGCCGCGGTGGTGGCGCTGCTGCAGGGCGTGAGCGCCGTGGTGCACCTGGGCGGCGTGTCCACCGAGCATTCGTTTGAGGACGTGCTGCCGGCAAACATCATCGGTGCCTATCACGTATATGAAGCGGCACGGATTCAGGGCGCGCGCCGCATCGTCTTCGCCAGCTCCAACCATGTCACCGGTTTTTACACCCAGCGCGAGACCATCACGCCGCAAATGCCGGTGCGCCCTGACGGCTACTACGGCATCTCCAAAGCCTTTGGCGAGAACCTGGCGCAGTTCTACTTTGATCGCTATGGCATCGAAACGGTGAGCCTGCGCATCGGCTCGTGCTTCCCCAAACCCATAGACCGCCGCATGCTGGCCAGTTGGCTGAGCTATGACGATCTGGAGCGCCTGGTGGTGGCCGCCCTCACCGCGCCCGTGGTCGGCCACAGCGTGGTCTACGGCATGAGCGACAACCGCCTGGTGTGGTGGGACAACC
The DNA here is from genome assembly GCA_043720415.1 of Ideonella sp. GTDB lineage: Bacteria > Pseudomonadota > Gammaproteobacteria > Burkholderiales > Burkholderiaceae_C > Pseudaquabacterium. The sequence goes on along the minus strand of JAYSSS010000161.1, from coordinate 8,381 downwards.
GCAGCGCCAGCCACATCGGCTTTGCGCCGCAAGACAGCACCGAGCCCTACCGCCTGGCGCTGGAGGCAAGCCAGCCGCAGATCGATCCGGCCAGCCCGGTGGCGATGCGCCAGGGCGGCGCCTTCGTCGCCATGGGGCCCTATGACGCAGTGAAGTGAAAGCGACGCCGACGTGAACGGCTGCTGAAGAAAAATCGGACTTGGCTGTCGGCATGACACGCCGGTTAGTCGCCGCGATGCCGGCCCATCAACCGACGCGCCGCCGCGGCTGCAGTGCCGCCAGCGCCGCCCCGGCCAGCACCAGCGCAAAGCCGCAGCCGTCCAACACCCCCGGGCGATCGCCCACCAGCACCATGGCGCCCAGCACGCCGATCACCGGCACGGCCAGGGTGGTGAGCGCGGCCACCGTGGCGCTGGAGTGATCAAGCAATTCAAACCACAGCGCATAGGCCAGCGCCGTGGCGGCCACGATGTGGAAGGCCAGCCCGGCCCAGACCACGGCCGGCACCTCGGCCGGCATGCGCTCACCCAGCCACCAGGCGCCTAAACCCCCGGCCAGGCCGCCGATGGCCAACTGCCAGGCGGTGTTCACCCAACGGTCGCCGCGCGTCGGCCAGCGCTTGGCGGCCACCGTGCCACCGGCCCAGCCGGTGGCCGCCAGCAGGGGCAACAGCAGCCCCGGCCAGGAGCCCAGCCCCAGGCCCGAGGCCAGGCCGCGCCACACCGGCCAGGCCAACAGCGCAATGCCCGCGCCGCCCACCGCCAGCGCCCAGGCGTGGCGCACGGCCAGGCGCTCGCCCAGAAACAGCCGCGCCAGCAGCGCCGTGATCAGCGGCATGGTGTAGGTCAGCACCGTGGCGCGCGAGGTGCTGGTGGCCAGTTGCGCAAAGGCCGTGCTGAGGTTGAACACCGCCACGCTGAGCACGCCGCCGATGGCGATGCCCCAGAGATCGCCGCGCGCCGGCTTGATCGACACCCCACGCAGCAGCGACACCACCAGCAGCAACAGCGCCGCGCCACCCAAACCCAGGACGCGAAAGGTGAGGGGCGGAATACTGCCCAGCACGATCTTGACGATGGGCCAGTTCAAGCCCCAGGCCAGGGCCAGGACGAGGGGGATGAGGCTGGGGGACAAGCTGGCGGGGCGTCGCTGTCAGGTGGCCGTTGTCAGCTTGCCGCTGTCAAGCCGCCGCAAACGCAAAATCGCGCCCCGGCGCCGCCGCGAACAGCGCCTGCGTGTAGGCATGCCTGGGCGCACCAAACACCTCATGCGCGGGCCCGTACTCGACCACCTCGCCCTTGGACATCACCGCCAATTGATCGCACACCTGCGATGCCACGCGCAGGTCGTGGGTGATGAACAGCATGGCCAGGTTCAGGCGCGAGCGGATCTCCTCGAACAGTTGCAGCACCTGGGCCTGCACCGAGACATCGAGGGCCGAGACGGCCTCGTCGGCGACCAGCAGTTCGGGCTCCATCATCAGCGCCCGGGCGATGCAGATGCGCTGGCGTTGGCCGCCGGAGAACTGGTGCGGATAACGTTCCATCGCACTGGCGTCCATGCGCACCAGATCGAGCAGGCCGCGGGCGCGTTGCAGCGCCTCGGCCCGGCCCAGGCCATAGTTCACCGGGCCTTCGATCAGGGCCTCGGCGACATTGCGGCGCGGGTTGAGCGAGCGGTAAGGGTCTTGGAAGACGATCTGCACGCGGCGGCGCAGCGGGCGCAGTTGCGCTGCGGGCATGAGGGCGATATCGGCCGGTGCGGCGGCCGGGGCGGCGGCCGGCGCCGCTGGCGCGCCAGTGCTGCCCGCGCCCGCGCCGCCGCCCAGCATGATCTGCCCCGCACTGGGATCGATCAGCCGCACGATGCAGCGCGCCACGGTGGATTTGCCCGAGCCCGATTCGCCCACGATGCCCAGGGTCTGGCCGCGGCGGATCTCGAAGTTCACCGCTTTGGCGGCGTGCACCGTGCGGGTCTTGCCGAACCAGCTTCTGTCGAGGTAGGTCTTGTCCAGGCCTTTGACTTGCAGCACCACCGGGGCGGCGGCGTCCAAAGGCCTCTGCTTGACCCGAAGGTTAGGCACCGAGGCCATCAGCATGCGCGTGTAGACATGCTGAGGCTGCTGCAGCACGGCGTGCTTGGGCCCGACCTCAACCAGATCGCCCAGCCGCAGCACGGCCACGCGGTGCGCCACCTCGGCCACCACACCAAAATCATGGGTGATGAAGAGCACGCCGGCGCCATGGCGCGATTGCAGCTCGAGCACCAGTTTGAGGATCTGCGCCTGGGTGGTGACATCCAGCGCGGTGGTCGGCTCATCGGCGATCAGCAGCACCGGGTCGAGCACCAGGGCCATGGCGATCATGATGCGCTGGCGCTGGCCGCCCGAGAGCTGGTGCGGGTAGCTGGCCACCATGCGCTCGGGCTCGGGCAGCAGCACCTCGCGCAGGATGGCCAGCACCTTGGTGTCGCGCTCCTGCGGTGTGAGCTGGGTGTGCTGGCGCAGCACCTCATCGATCTGGTCGCCGCAGGTCATCACCGGGTTCAGCGCCGTCATCGGCTCCTGAAAAATCATCGACATGCGCGTGGCGCGCAACTCGCGCAGCCGCGACATGGGGGCGTGGGTGATGTCCTCGCCCTGCAGCAGGATCTGCCCGGCGGTGACCGGCAGGGTCTTGGGCAGCAGGCCCATCACGCTTTGCGCGATGACCGATTTGCCCGAGCCGGATTCGCCCACCAGGCACAGGATTTCGCCAGCGCCCACGCTGAACGAGACGTTTTGCACCGCGGTCTTGCGGTCACCATCCGAGGGCAGCGCGATGCTCAGGCCGCGCACTTCGAGGATGGGCGTTGCAGTCGCGCCGTTCATAGGCATTTGGCCATCTTCGGGTCGAGCGTGTCGCGCAGGCCATCGCCCAGGATGTTCACAGCAAGCACGGTGACCGCCAGAAAAATGCCGGGGAAGAAGATGTTGTGCGGGTACTGGTTGAACTGCGCCCGGCCCTCGGCCATGACATTGCCCCAGGTGGGGATGTCGGGTGGCAGGCCCACACCCAGGAAGGACAGGATGGCCTCGACCAGGATGCCCGAGGCGCAGATGAAGGTGCCCTGCACCACCAGCGGCGCCACGCAGTTGGGCAGGATGTGGCGCCACATGATCAGCCAGGTGGGCGTGCCCAGTGAGATGGCGGCCTCGACATAGGGCTCCTCGCGGATGGACAGCACCAGCGAGCGCACCAGGCGCGTGACGCGCGGGATCTCAGGAATGGCAATCGCGATCACCACCGTGGCCAGGCCGCCCTTCCACATCGCCACCAGGGCGATGGCGATGAGGATGGCGGGGATGGCCATGATGCCGTCCATGATGCGCATCAGCACGCCATCGAGCCGCCGCAAATAGCCGGCGCACAAACCGAGCACGATGCCAAAGGCCATGGCCACCAGCGCCGTGAACAGGCCGACGATGAGCGACACCTGGGTGCCGTAGATGACGCGGCTGTAGATGTCGCGGCCAAAGCTGTCGCTGCCCATCAGAAAGCGGTGCTTCAGCGCCTCGCCCTCCAGCGTGGTGATCTCGCCCGTCATGCCGGGCACCAGATCGCGGCTGGCCGGATCGAACAGCGAAGGGTCGACCGTGCCCAGCCAGGGTGCCAGCAGCGCGATCACCACCAGCAGTGCCAGGGCCGTGCCGCCGATGCGCACCGAGGTGCTGCGCCGCACCCGCGCCCAGGCGCTGGGCTGGGGCACGACGGTGGCGGATTCGACCGAGAGCGTGGCGAAGTCGGCTTGGCTCATCAGAAAACCTTCGTGCTGTGCACTGCGGTATTCGCCTTGGGATCGGCCCGGCAGCTCATGTCAATAGCGGATGCGCGGGTCGAAGAAGACGTAGCTCAAATCGACCAGCAAATTGATCATCACGTAGACAAACGAGAACAGCAGGATCACGCCCTGGATGGTGGGGAAATCGCGGGCCAGCACGGCATCCACCGTCAAGCGGCCTAAGCCGGGTATCGCATAGACACTTTCGGTGACGACCACACCGCCGATGAGCAGCGCAATGCCGATGCCGATGACGGTGATGATGGGCACGGCGGCGTTGGTCAGGGCATGGCGCAGCAGCACGGTGATCTCGGGCAGGCCCTTGGCGCGGGCTGTGCGGATGTAGTCCTCACCCAAGGTTTCCAGCACCGAGGCGCGGGTGACGCGGGCGATGAGCGCGATGTAGATAACGCTCAAAGTAATAGACGGCAGGATGAGGTGATAGAACCACGGCCCGACGCCATCGGCAATGCGCTTGTAGCCCTGCACCGGCAGCCAGCCGAGCTTGATCGACACCAGCCAGATCAGCACATAGGCCAGCACAAAAATCGGTATGGAAAAACCCAGCACCGAGAACGCCATCAGCCCCTTGTCGAGCCAGCCGCCAAAGCGCCAGGCCGCGAGCACGCCCAGGGGCACGGCCAGCAGCACGGCGATGCTGATGGTGACGGCCGCCAGCGACAAGGTGGGCTCAAGGCGCTGGGCGATCAAGGTGGTCACGTCCATCTTGTAATAGAAGGACTGGCCAAGGTTGCCCGAGAGCATTTGAACGGCCCAGATGCCGAACTGCTCGGGGATGGAGCGGTCCAGCCCCAGGCTCTTGCGGATCTGGTCAATCTGCTCGGTGTTGGCGGCGTCACCGGCCAGCACCGCGGCCGGGTCGCCGGGGGTCAGGCGCAGCATCAAAAACACCAGCACCGCGACGATCAGCAGGACCGGGATCGTCGAGAGCAGGCGCCGCGCCAGGAACTTGAACATGGAATGAATGCGATCCTGGCGCTAACTCTTTAAAGACGCGAGCTGTAACGACGCGAACTCAGTTCTTCCTCAGGTTCCAATAGAGATTGCCATTGGTGACGAAGAAGCCGCTGACATTTTTGCCGGCGGCCATGGGCTGGTCGTATTCGCCCAGCGCCACGTGCGTGCCGACCTCGAACATGCGCGCATGCATGGCGTCGGCCAGCTTCTTTTTCTCGGCCGGCTCGGTGGCGCGCATGAACTGGTTGCGCAACTCGACCAATTTGTCATCGGTGGCCCAGCCGAACCAGGTGCTCTTTTCGCCGCGGGTGTCGGTGGTCGGGTTGGCAATCGGGCTCCACACATCGAAGGCCTGCCAGGCGGTCAGGAACATGTGCCAGCCGCCCTTGTCCGGTGCATCCTTCTTGGCGCGGCGGCCGACCAGTGTTTGCCAGTCCATGGCCTGCAGATCGACCTTGAAGCCGGCCTGGCGCAGCAACTGTGCGGCCACATCGGGCAGCTTCTGGATCGAGGCCAGATCGGTGGGCTTCATGATGACGATGGGCGTGCCGTCGTAGCCGCTGGCCTTGAGCAGGTCCTGCGCCTTTTTCATGTTTGATTTCATCTGCAAATCGCTGCCGGCCGTGCTGCCATAGGGCGAGCCGCAGATGAACATGCTGCCGCAGGTGCGGTACAGGTCTTTGACACCGACCGAGGCGCGCAAGAAGGCATCCTGGTTGAAGGCGGCGATCACCGCCTGGCGCACCTTGGGGTTGTCAAAGGGCTTGTGCAGGTGGTTGAAGCGCGCCATGTACTGCAGGCCGTAATTGGCGTACTTGGGCAGCTGGATGGCGGCATCCTTCTTGGCGGTCTCGTAGTGATCGAAGCCCAGGGCCTCGATGATGTCGATCTCACCTTTTTGCAGCGCATTCAACTGCGCCTGCGCATCGCGCAGCGCCAGGTTCCACTCGACGCGATCAACAAAGACGCGCTTGCCGCCAGTGGTGCCCGAGGGCGGCTCGCTGCGCGGCACGTACTTGGTGTTTTTCAGGTAGACGGATTTGTCGCCCGGCTTGAACTCATCGCGCTTGAAGGTGTAGGGGCCAGAGCCGATGTGCTCTTCGATCTGCTTGAAGGCATCGGTATCGGCGATGCGCTTGGGCATGATGAAGGGCACGTTGGAGGAGGGCTTGCCCAGCGCCTCAATCACGAAGCCGCAGGCCTCGCCCAGGAAGATGCGGAAGGTGCCCGGCTCGGGTGAATCCATGCGCTGCACAAACTGGAACAGCGCCGAGCCCATGGCATCGCGCTTGCCCCAGCGCGCCAGGGAGGCGATGACGTCCTCACCGGTCACCGGCTTGCCATCATGAAACTCCAGGCCCTTGCGCAGCTTGAAGGTCCACAGGCGGTGGTCGGGGCTCTCGGTCCAGCTCTCCACCATCTGTGGCTTGACCTTGCCGTTTTCATCGGTGCCAAACAGCGTGTCGTAAATCATGTAGCCGTGATTGCGGCTCATGTAGGCGGTGGTCCAGATCGGATCGAGCACGGCCAGATTGGAGTGCGGCACGACGCGCAGCACATTGCTTTGGGCCTGTGCAGCGCCATGCAGCCAGGTGGCGCCGGCGATCAGGGTCAATGCGGCGATGGAGCGACGATGGAGTTTCATGCGGGGCCTCTCAAAGGTGAACAGCAACCCTGCGCTGGCAACGTGGCTCGCTGCAGGGCGGTCAGGACGGGTGTGGCGGATTGTGGTCTGCGCGTTGCGCCTGTCCGATCAGGACAAACACCGGGCAGCTCGGGCCAGTGCCGGTCGGTTCAACCCGGCTCGGGCGGGCGCCGCAGCAGCAGGTCAGCCACCGTCGTCTCATGCGCCGCGGCGATGTGCAGCAGCTCGGCATCGCCCTGCGGGCGGCCGATCAACTGCAGACCCATGGGCCAGCGGCCTGAGGCATCAAAACCAGCAGGCAGGCTGATGGCGGGCAGGCCGGCAAAGGTGGCGTAGAGGGTCGATTCCATCCAGCGGTGGTAGGTGTCCATGGGGCGGCCGGCCAGCTGCTGCGGCCAGCGCTGGGCGGCCTCAAAAGGCCAGGCCTGCACCACCGGCAGGGCCAGGGCGTCGTGGGTGAGCAGGAGCTGGCGCAAACGCTCATACAGCATGGTGCGCACCTGCGAGGCCTGCATGAAATCAACAAATTTCAGCGCCTGGCCCTGGTCGTGTTCCCACAGCGCCTCGGGCTTGATCTGCGCGCGCGCCTGCGCTACCGATTGCCCGCCTGCCTGAGCCATGTCGATGGCCGCGGCGACGTTGGGCGAGACCAGCGCACGGCGCCACAGCAGCCAGGCCTGCCACACCGCATCGGCATCAAAGCCATGGGCGATGGGCTCCACGATGGCACCGGCCGCCTGCATGCCCTTCAAGGCCGCCTCGCACACCTCCAGGATGCCCGGCTCGACCGCCAAGTGGCCGCCCAGATCGCCCAGCCAGGCGATGCGCCGGCCCTTCAGACTGGCGCCCTCGGGTGGCATGAAATCGCTGCCTGAAGCATTGGCCGCGCAGGCAATCGACAGCGGCGCGGCGGCGTCATACCCGGCTTGTATAGACAACAACCGCGCCAGATCGCGCACCGTGCGCGCCATCGGCCCTTCGGTGACGAGCTGATTCACCCACACCTCGGCCAGCGGCAGGCGCGGCACCCGGCCCTGGCTGGGGCGCAGGCCGTAGACATGGTTCCAGGCCGCCGGGTTGCGCAGCGAGCCCATGAAATCCGAGCCATCGGCCAGGGGCAGCAGGCGCTGCGCCAGGGCCACTGCCGCGCCGCCGCTGGAGCCGCCGGCCGTGCGGCTGCGGTCCCAGGCGTTGAGCGTGGTGCCGAAGACGCTGTTGAAGGTGTGCGAGCCCAGGCCGAATTCGGGCACATTGGTCTTGCCGATGACGATGCCGCCGGCGGCCTTCATGCGCGCCGTCATCAGGCTGTCGACCGCGGGCCTGTGCTCGCGCATCAGCGGGCTGCCCTTGGTGGTGGCAAAGCCGACGGCATCGGCGGCATCCTTGATGGCCTGGGGCACGCCGTGCAGAAAGCCGCGGCTTTGCCCCTTAGATAACTCGTTATCGCAGCGAACAGCCTCGGCCAGCAATTGATCGTCGGGCGCCAGGTTGACGATGGCGTTGAAGGCCGGGTTCAGGCGGTGGATGCGCTTGAGATAGGCCTGCATCACCTCGCGGCAGGACACCGCTCGGGTGTGGATGGCGTGTGACAGCGCGTGCGCGTCCAGGTCGGTGATGGGGTCGGTGCGCGGGTGCTTGCGCAGGTCTTCGACGGGCTGGGTGGTGGGCACGGCGCTCGGCGCGCGGGTCACATCGTTCATCGGGGTACTCCATGGGGCCACCGCGGCCGCGCGTCGATACGATGGGCCACCTTGATGTCGCCCACCACTTTAAACGCCAAGCCATGACCCCCTCCCCCGAACTTGCCCTGCAAAGCGCCACCGATCTGGCGCAGCAACTGCGCCGCAAAGACATCTCCGCCGTCGAGCTGCTGCAGCACCACCTGGCGCGTGTGGAGCGCCTCAACCCCGCACTGAACGCCGTGGTGGTGCTCGATGCC
>JAYSSS010000160.1:0-17861 GCA_043720415.1 Ideonella sp. | reverse complement strand
CCTTGGAGGCCTCGATGTGGCGTTGCCACACTGGAACGACTTCTCTGACCATCAGGCTGGTGCCGGCCTGCGCCTGCGCCGCCGCAAATGGGCGGCGGCGGCCTGCGCCGCGTGGCCAGGCCAGCGCGCCGGCCACCCCACCGGCGAGCAGGGCCGCCACGGCGCCCAACTGCCAGCTGGGGGCCACCAGCAAGCAGCCGGTGGCCGTGGTGGCCATGATCATGGCCGGCCGCCACAAGGCGCGAGCCAGGCCCTGCCCTGCGGCCGGGGGTTCTGGCTTCGGTATTGAACTGTTGGAGTTCTTGGCGCTCATGCATCCTCGCTGTAAGCGTTGCTGGCTTGGGTTCGGTGCGGGCCACATCAGTGCTGGCGACTGACGGGTTATCAGCTGCAAGGGCGTGAATTTGAGCGGCGGATGGCGGCTCGCAATGCGCTAAACAGCACGTCTGGTGTGGGGCAAATGGCGCGATTGGGTGGCTGCGATTGACCGAAGAATCCACCCCAGGGTCGATCACGCCGCCCGGCGTTGATCAATGGTCCAGGGCTGCGGCTGGAGCGACAAAGTGTCTTCGGCGGTGGCCGATGCAATGTTACCTAACAGGCAAACAAACCATGGCCTTGTCGATTGCGAGCGGCTTGCTCACCCAGGTGCGGGGCTTGCGCTTGCGCCTGCCCGGCATGGGCCGCTACTTCAAATACCACGGTGTCATGGCCCCAGGTGTGCGCCTGCTTCGCGTTCTACCCTTTGGCATGAAGGCGGCCTTGGTCTCGGTGTGTTTTCTGGTGCCCATCACCCTGCTCGGAGTGGCGTCTTTCCGTACGGTGTTTGAGCAGGTGCAGCAGACCCAGCATGAGCGCGCTGGCCTGGGCATGGCTGCTCAGGCCGCAGCGCTGTCGCGGGCCTTGCAGGCCGCGGCGCTGGACGCTGCCGTGGGCGATGCCGCGGCCGGCGACGCCAAGCCGGCCCCAACCAAGACCAAGGCGGCGGTCGATTGGCAGGGGCAGATCGATGGCGCCTACACCGCTTTGGCCAATGCGGTACGCCAGACCCAGAACGCGCCGGCGCTGGCGATGGCGCTGCGCCGCGTGCAGACCCAACATGACGCGCTGCGACTGGGTGACACACACAACATCGCGCATCGCCTGGAGCTGCTGAAGATCTATCAGTCGGCCATGAACGCCCTGGTCGCGGACCTGACCCGAGAGTTGGGCCTGGCCCTTGACCCGGACCCCTTGGCACACGAACTGCAGCACCTGGCCTTTGGCAGCTTTCCCTTGCTGACGCAAAGCCTGTCGGCGCTGCGTTCAGCGGGCGTTGCTTACTTGGGCGGCCAGTCTGAATCGCGCTGGCGCAACGGCGCCATTGGCCAGCTGGCCTTGGCCACGACCACATTGGAGCGCTTGACGCTGCGCATCAATGCCCTGGCGGCGTTGGCACCCACGGCGATGGCCGCCATGCGTGAGGACAAGACTTGGAAGCCCGTACACGACTTCATCAAGCTGGGCGAGACCGCGGTGTTGGGCGCCGCGGCCAGCGGTGAGGTGGCCGCCTGGCGCGCGGCCGGCGATGCCGCCGTGCACAGCGCCGAAAAACTTGGCCAGAACGCCCTGATCGCGCTCGACCTTCGGCTGGCCGAGCGCGAGGCAGCGCTGCGCCAGCATGTCGTCAAGCTTGGGCTGGGGGTGTCAATCAGCCTGCTGGTGGCGGTCTACCTGTTGATTGCCGTCTACCACGTCATGAGCGGTGGCCTGGTGTTGATCCGCGAGCAGGTGGCACGCATGGCGCAGGGCGATTTGAGCCAACACTCGGCGCCGCGCGGCAGCGACGAGGTGGCCACTGCCTTGCATTCCCTGGGTGCGTCGCTGGGCAAGCTGGCAGATCTGTTTGCCGCCATGCGCCAGGGCATGGCGGCCATGTCGCACGCCACGCACTCCATCGCCGCCGGCACCACCGATCTGCGCCAGCGCACCGAGACCGCTTCCGGGGCGATTGCCGACATCATCAATGGCATCACGCAATTTGTCGATCAGCTCGAGGACAGCGGCCGGCGCATTGACGAGGCCATGAATGTGGTGCAGACGCTGCGCGTCGATGCCCTGCACAGCCACAACCAGATGCAGCGCCTTGATGAGCGCATGAAGTCGCTCAAAGGCAAGAGCCGCAAGATTGGCGACATCGTGGCGGTGATCGACCACATTGCCTTTCGCACCAACATCCTCTCGCTCAACGCCGCGGTTGAGGCCGCCAAGGCCGGGCCCATGGGCCGTGGCTTTGCCGTCGTAGCGCAAGAGGTGCGCAGCCTGGCCCAGCGCACGGCGCAATCGGCGCGCCAGGTCAGCGGCATCATCACCAGCTCCACCGAGGACATCGAACAGTGCAGCGCCATGGCCGACATGAGTGCCGAGACCCTGGCCAGCACGCAGCGCAATGTGCTGCGCATCAGCCACTCGATGGACGAGATCGTGGCGCTCACGCGCCAGGGCATGAACAACTCGCAAACCATCATGCAGCAGATCATGAACCTGAGCTCCATCAGCGATGACAACCATGGCCTGGTGGGGCAGATGGCGACGGCCTCCGATGATTTGAGCCAGCAGGGCGACCGTTTGAACGACAGGTTGACCGAGTTCAAACTGGTGTGATGCGCCCAGGCTCAGCCGGGCCGGATTGAGCCACGCCACGCCTAGCCCTGCCAAGCCCAGCTGAACGCAGTTCGTCAGCCTGGGGCGGCGTTTCGTCGCAGCCCCGGCGCGCCGCCCCTGGATCGCTTCCTACACTGCGCCGGCTTGTTCAAAGCGGTGTCAGGAGGGTGTGGTTATGCGCAAGTGGGCATGGGGTGGGGGCGTCGTCGTGGTCGTCTTGGGCGCAGCGGGTGCACTGCTCGCGGCTGGGGTGGGTCCGTTTGCCAAGTGGAAGGGCCAGACGGGCTCGGGTGAGGCCAAGGCATCGGCGGCCGCGGCCAAAGCGGCCAAAGCGGCGTCAGCGCCGACACTGGAATTTCGCAGCACCGAGGTGGTGAGGCCGCAGCTCACATCGATGCCGCGCGAGCTGCTGATTTCTGGCGCACTGGTGGCGCCCAACACCGCCGTGGTGCGCGCCAAGGCCGCGGGCACACTGCTCAGCCTGGCGGTGGTGGAGGGCCAGCGCGTGAGCGCGCAGCAGGCACTGGGCCGCATCGATGTGGCTGAGCTCAACAGCCGCGTGGCCGAGCGCGACGCCCACCTGGAATCAGCACGTGCGGCCTTGCAGCAGGTCGAACGCAGCCATGCGTCCAACGAGCGTCTGGCGGCACAGGCCTTCATCTCGGCCGCGGCGCTGGACAACTCGCGCTCGCAGGTCGATGCCGCGCGCGCCGCACTGGCCGCAGCGCAGGCCGCCCTGGGGCACACCCGGGTGGGCTTGCGCGAGGCCGCACCCCTGGCGCCGATTGCCGGCATCGTGGCCAAGCGCCATGTCTTGCCCGGCGAGAAGTTGTCCATGGAGCAGCCCCTGGTCACCCTGGTCGATCTGCGCGTGCTCGAGCTCGCCGGCAGCGTGGGCACGCATGAGGTCGCTCTACTGCGCGTGGGCATGGCCGTGCAGGTGCAGGTGGAGGGCCTGGAGGCCGCACTGCCCGGCAGGCTGGCGCGCATTGCGCCGGCGGCCGAGCCGGGCACGCGCTCGATTGGCGTGACCATCAGCCTGGCCAACCCTGGCGAGCGCCTGCGCGCCGGCCAATATGCCCAGGCCCAGGTGCAGCTCGCCGATGACAAGCAGCGCCTGGCCCTGCCCAGCGCGGCCATAGGCAGCCAGGCCGGCCAAAGCCATGTCTGGCTGATCGATAAGGGCGTGCTGGCACGGCGTGCGGTGACCACCGGCCGGCACGACGAGCCTAACGCCCGGGTCGAGGTGTTGAGCGGCGTGGCGCCCACCGATGAGGTGTTGGCGGCGCGCTTTGACAACCTGCGCGAAGGCGGCAAGGCGCTGATCCTGGCGGACAAGCCATCTGGTACGCCGACCAACTCGAATCTCGTGCCGGCCAGTGCGGTGGCGGCCGCCGCCACCAAGCGCTGAGCTTGGGCGCGAAGTTCGCAATCCCCACGCACTGCAGCGCACACCGGAACACCCCATGTGGATGACCCGCGTTTCCATCAACAACCCGGTCTTCGCCGCCATGGTGATGGTGGCGCTGTGCGTGCTGGGCATGTTCTCCTATATGCGTCTAGGCGTGGAGCAGATGCCCGACATCAGCTTCCCCGGCGCCTGGATCGAAATTGCCTACCCCGGCGCCGCGCCAGAGGCGGTGGAGCGTGAGCTCATCAAGCCCGTGGAAGAGGCGGTGAACAGCATCGCCGGCGTCAAGCGCATCACCTCGCGCAGCATGGAGGGCCGCGGCCAGATGAGCATCGAGTTCGGCCTGAACGCCGACATGGGCCGCGCCATGCAAGAGGTGCGCGACCGCATCGCCGCAGCGCAATCGGCCTTCCCGCGGGACGCCAAGGCGCCGACGATTGCGCGCTTCAACGGCGAGAACGGCCAGTCGGTGGTGAACATGGCGCTGCTGTCCAAGACACGCGGCCCGCGCGAGCTCTCGGTGCTGGGTGAAAACCTGGTGGGCAAGCGCCTGCAGCGGGTGGAAGGCGTGGCCCGCGTGGACATCAACGGCCTGACCACGCGCGAGGTGCGCATCGACCTCGACCCCATGCGCCTGCGGGCGCACGCCATCACCCCGGCCGAGGTGGCCACCGCGCTGCGCGAGGCCAATGCCGACCAGCCCGTGGGGGTGCTCTCCAGCGGCAGCCTGGACGCCATCTTGCGCGTAGAGGGCCGGCTGCGCGAGCCGCGCCAGTTCGAGCAGGTGGTGGTGGCCAGACGCAATGGCCTGGCGCTGACCCTGGCCGATCTGGGCACCTTGACTGAGCGCGAAAAAGAGGCCGATTCCATGGCCCGCATCAATGGCCAACGCGCCATCAATTTCAACGTCTTCAAGCAGCAGGACGCCAACATCGTGGCCACCGGCGATGCTGTGAAAAAGGCCATGGAGGAGCTGCGCAAAAACCTGCCACCGGATGTGGAGCTGCGCCTGATCTTTGCCAGCAGCGATTGGGTCAAGGGCTCGCTCGACGGCCTGCGTCACACATTGATCGAGGGCGCGCTGCTCACGGTGGTGATCGTCTTTTTGTTCCTGCACTCCTGGCGCTCGACCATCATCACCGGCCTCACGCTGCCGATTGCGGTGATCTCCAGCTTCATCGCCGTCTACGCCTTTGGCTTCACGCTGAACTTCATGACCATGATGGCGCTGTCGCTGTGCATTGGCCTGTTGATCGACGATGCCATCGTCGTGCGCGAGAACATCGTGCGCCACTTGCACATGGGCAAGGACCACTTCACCGCGGCGCGCGAGGGCACCGAAGAAATCGGCCTGGCGGTGCTGGCCACGACCTTCGCGCTGTGTGCGGTGTTCGTGCCGGTGGCCTTCATGGGCGGCATCATCGGCAAGTTTTTCTACCCCTTTGGCGTTGTCGTCGTGGTGGCCGTGTTGGTGAGCTTGTTCGTCAGCTTCACGCTCGACCCCATGCTGTCCAGCATCTGGAAAGACCCGCCGGCCGCGCACCTGAAAAAGCTGCCTGTCATCGGCCACGCGCTGCGCGCCACCGATGCCGGTTTGGACGCTCTGCATCGGCTTTACTCGAAGTTGATCCACTGGATATTCGCCCGCCGCCACCGCAACCGCCTGATCGTGCTGGGCGTGGGCCTGGCCAGCCTGGTGGGCGCCCTGGCCCTTGCACCGCTGGTGGGCAGCGAATTTGTGCCGCAGACCGACCAGGGCTACACCCAGTTGGCGCTGCGCCTGCCCGTGGGCGCCAGCCTGGAGCGCACCGATGCCAAGGTCAAGCAGATCGAGGCCATCGTGCTGGCGGTGCCCGAGGTGGCCACGGTGTCGACCTGGGTGGGCGGCGCCGGCCAGCGCAACCAGGCCTGGCTGAACATCGCGCTCAAGCCGCGCAAGGAGCGCGTGCGCAGCCAAAAGCAGGTGGAAGATGCCATCCGCGAGCTCATCGCCAAGATCCCCGGCACCGATGCCTCGGTGGGTTTTGATCGGCCGGTGTATGTGGCCATCCTGGGCAGCGACCCCGAGGGCCTGGCGCGGGTGGCCAACGACTTTGCCGAGCAGGTGAAAAAGATCCCCGGCGTGGTGGATGTCGAGTCTTCGGTCAAGCCGGGTCTGCCGGCCTACGCCGTGCGCTTGAAGCCCGGCGCGGTGCGTGAGCTGGGCCTGACGGCGCCGCAACTGGCCGCGTCACTTCGGGCTTATGTCAATGGCGATGTGGCCACCAGCTGGACCACGCCCGATGGCGATCAGGTGGATGTGGTGCTGCGCCTGAACGAGCGCCAGCGCGAGCGCATCGATCAACTGCGTGGCCTGCCCGTGGCCTTTGCCCGCGATGGCACGCCCATCAGCCTGGACAGCGTGGCCAGCATCGAGCCCACCTTCAACCCCGAGATCATTCGCCGCCAGAACCTGCAGCGCCGCGAGGCGGTGTTTGCCGGCGTCAAGGACCGCAGCACTGGTGACGTGGGCGAGGACGTGCAAAAGCTCATCAAGGCCACGAGCTTGCCGCCGGGCTTCAGCTTCGATGTTGGCGGCCAGATGCAGCAGCAGGCCGAGGCCTTCAGTGGCCTGCTCAGCGCCATGGCGCTGGCGGTGATCTTCATCTACATCGTGCTGGCGAGTCAGTTCGGCAGCTTTCTGCAGCCCATCGCCATCATGGCTTCGCTGCCGCTGGCGCTGATCGGCGTGATGCTGGCACTGCTGCTGTGGCGCTCGACACTGAATGTGTTTTCCATGATCGGCCTGGTGATGCTGATGGGCCTGGTGACCAAGAACGCCATTCTCTTGGTGGACTTTGCCAACCAGGCGCGGCGTGGCGGCGCCAGCGTGCCCGAGGCGCTGCTGCAGGCCGGCCTGGTGCGCATGCGCCCGATCATCATGACCACCGCGGCCATGGTCTTTGGCATGCTGCCCCTGGCCCTGGCGCTGAACGATGGCGGCGAGATTCAAGCCCCCATGGGCCGGGCCATCATCGGCGGCGTGATCACCTCGACGCTGCTGACGCTGGTGGTGGTGCCGGTGTTGTACAGCTATCTGGTGCGGGACAGGCGTGGGCAGGTGGAGGACGGCATGGTGCGCGGCACAGCGCCCGAAGCGACCCCGTCGGCAGGGTAAATCGGGTCGAGGCGGGCCGATTCCGGGGCGGTAGAGTCCGCGCGTAGCCGCGTCGCCGATGCGGTCTGGAGACCTGAATGCAGCTGCCCTCCCGAATCGCCCAGCGCCGCCAACTGGTGCTCACCCCCTTGGCCGCCGCTGTGGCCGCCTGTGTGCCAGGCCTGGCCTCGGCCCAGGCCACAGCGGCCTGGCCGCGCAAGCCGGTGCGCATCATCGTGCCGTTTCCGGCCGGGGGCGGCGCCGATGTGGCCGCGCGCCAGTTGGGCGTGCACCTGCAAACAGCCATCAAGCAAACCGTGGTGATTGAGAACCGCGCGGGTGCCGATGGCGTGTTAGCCGCCCAGGAGACCCTGCGCAGCCCGGCCGATGGCCACACGCTGTTCATGGCCACGGCGACCTCGCTGTCCTATGTGCCCAACATCCGCAAGGTGTCGCCCTACGACGTGGCGCGCGAATTCACGCCGCTCAGCACCTTCGTTACTTTCACCTTCCTGTTCTTTGTGCATGAAAGCATCCCCGGCCGAAATTTGGCCGAGGTGGTGGCCCACATCAAGGCCAACCCCGGGCGCTACAGCTGCGGCACGGCCAACTCCACAGGCGCGCTGGCGAGTGCGCAATTGGCCACCAGCGCCGGCCTGGACATGGTGCGCGTGCCCTACAAGGGTGAGGCGCAAATGCTGCCCGACATGGTGGGCGGTCGCATCCACATGGCCTGGGTGACGCCGGCCATCATCCCGGCGCTGCAGAAAGACAACAAGGCGCGCGCCTTGGCGGTGCTGCTGCCACAGCGCTACCGTGCCATGGCCGATGTGCCCACCATTGCCGAGGCCGGCTACCCGCTGGTTGACATCTCGCCCTGGGGCGGCTTTGTGGTGGCCGCTGGCACGCCGCGTGATCTGGCTGAGGCCGCGGGCAAGGAGCTGCGCTCGGTGATGGCCCTGCCCGAATTGGTGGCCCAGGCCGACAAGGTGGGCCTGCAGGTGCGCGCCAGCTCGCAGGATGAATTTGCTGCGCTGCTGGCCGCGCAACACAAGGCCTTTGGCAACGCCATTCGCCAGGCGGGGTTGGCGCAGGAGGATTGAGCTTGGCGGTCGGTGAGGGTTGCCGCCGCCGCCACCGCCACTTCTGCTGTCCGCCGCCCGCTCGCCCAGTCGGTCGCCCAGTCGGTCGCCAATTCGGTCGGTCAGCCCGTCAGGCGTATTCGCTCATCGGCGGGCAAGTGCACGACAGGTTGCGGTCGCCCCAGACGTTGTCCACCCGCCCGACCGGCGACCAGTACTTGCCGCGGCGCAACTCGCGCAGCGGGTAGGCCGCGTCTTCGCGGCTGTAGGCATGCGCCCAGTCCTTGGCAAGCAGGGTCTCGACGGTGTGCGGTGCGTGCCGCAGCGGGTTGTCCTCGCGTGGCCAGTGGCCGGCCTCCACCTGGGCGATCTCGGCGCGGATGGCGATCATGGCGTCGCAGAAGCGGTCCAGCTCGGCCAGGGGCTCGCTCTCGGTGGGTTCGACCATCAAGGTGCCGGGCACCGGGAAGCTGAGCGTGGGCGCATGAAAGCCGTAGTCGATCAGGCGCTTGGCGACATCCTCGGCACTGATGCCGCTGCTGTCCTTCAAGGGCCGCAGATCGAGGATGCACTCATGCGCCACGCCGCCACCCGTCAGGCCTGGCACATCGCCGCTGTAGTGGATGTCGTAGTGGCCGGCCAGGCGGGCGGCGATGTAGTTGGCCGAGAGGATGGCGGTCTCGGTGGCACTGCGCAATCCGGCCGCGCCCATCATGCGCATGTACATCCAGCTGATGGGCAGCACAGCGGCATTGCCCAGCGGCGCGGCCGATACCGCGCCTACGCCTTGGTTTGTTAGGTCACCAACAGCGGCGGCCGCGTTGGCGCCCGGGTCGCGCGGCAAATACGGCACCAGGTCCTCGACCACGCACACCGGCCCCACGCCGGGGCCGCCGCCGCCATGCGGGATGCAAAAGGTCTTGTGCAAATTGAGGTGGCTGACATCGCCGCCAAACTCGCCCGGTGCGGCCAGGCCGACCAGGGCGTTCATGTTCGCGCCGTCCACATAGACGCGCCCGCCGTAGCGGTGCACGGTGGCGCACAGCTCCTTCACATGCGGCTCGAACACGCCATAGGTCGAGGGGTAGGTGATCATCACCGCGGCCAGGTGGGCGGCATGCTGCTCGCACTTGGCCTGCAGATCGGCCAGATCGACGCTGCCCTGGGCATCGCACTTCACCACCACCACGCTCAGGCCGACCATTTGCGCGCTGGCCGGGTTGGTGCCGTGGGCCGATTCCGGGATCAGGACGATGTGGCGCTGCGACTGGCCTTGCGCCGCATGCCAGGCGCGAATGGCCAGCAGGCCGGCGTATTCGCCCTGCGAGCCGGCATTGGGCTGCAGGCTGATGCCGGCGTATCCCGTGGCCTGGCTGAGCCAGGCGCAGAGCTGGGTGTTGAGCGCGGCATAGCCGGCCAGTTGATCGGACGGCGCAAAGGGGTGGATCTGCGCAAACTCAGGCCAGGTGACGGGGATCATCTCGGTGCTGGCGTTGAGCTTCATGGTGCAGGAGCCCAGCGGGATCATGCTGCGGTCCAGCGCCAGGTCTTTGTCCGACAGGCTGCGGATGTAGCGCAGCATTTCGGTCTCGCTATGGTGGCGGCTGAATACCGGGTGCTGCAGGAAGGGCGTGCTGCGCCGCAGCTCGGGCGGGATCATGGGCGCGGCATCCGCGGCGATGTGCTCGAAGTCGGGCTGGGCCACGCCGGGGCGGGCGAACACCTGCCACAGCGCGGTGATGTCCTCGCGCGTGCTGGTCTCGTCCAGCGCGATGCCGATGAAGGCGTCACCCCACTGCGGGTAGCGGCGCAGGTTCATCTCCATGTCCTGGGCGCGCTCGGCCAGGGCCGCGCTGTGCGCGCCGCTGCGCACGGTGACGGTGTCGAACAGCGCCTGCGAGGTCAAGCCCCAGCCCATGGCCTGCAGGCCCTTGGCCAGGATGGCGGCGTAGCGCGCCACCCGCTGGGCAATGCGGGCGATGCCCTGGGGCCCGTGGTAGACGGCGTACATGCTGGCGACCACGGCCGGCAGCACCTGCGCCGTGCAGATGTTGGAGGTGGCTTTTTCGCGGCGGATGTGTTGCTCGCGCGTTTGCAGCGCCAAGCGATAGGCTGGGCGGCCGTGGGCATCGATGCTGACCCCCACCAGGCGCCCGGGCAGAGAACGTTTGTAGTCATCTCTGCAGGCCATGAAGGCCGCATGCGGCCCGCCCGCGCCCATGGGCATGCCAAAGCGCTGGGTGCTGCCCACCACCACATCGGCGCCAAATTCGCCGGGCGGCATCAGCACGGCCAGGGCCAGAAGATCGGCGCAGACGATGAAGGCCGCGCCGTGCGCATGGATGCGCTGCGCATCGGCGCGCAGGTCGTGCACGGCGCCGCTGGTGCTGGGGTAGGACTCGATGGCGGCGAAGAAGTCGCCCGCGGCGATGGCGGCATCCCACTCCTGCGCGGAGTTGGCCAGGCGCACGCTGATGTCCAGCGGCGCGGCGCGGGTGCGGATTACATCCAGGGTTTGCGGGTGGGCGTCGCCACCGACGATGAGGGTGTTGGACTTGGACTTGACGCTGCGCTTGGCCAGGGTCATGGCCTCGGCCGCGGCGGTGGCCTCATCCAGCATCGAGGCGTTGGCAATGGCCATGCCGGTGAGATCACAGACCATGGTCTGAAAGTTGACCAGGGCCTCCATGCGGCCCTGCGAGATTTCCGCTTGATAGGGCGTGTAGGCGGTGTACCAGGCCGGGTTCTCCAGCACATTGCGCAGGATGACGCCAGGCGTGTGGCTGGCGTGGTAGCCCTGGCCGATGAAGCTCTTCATCACCCGGTTCTGGCTGGCCAGGGTGCGCAGCTCGGCCAGGGCCCGGGCCTCGTTCAGGGCCGGCGGCAAATGCATGGGCTGGCTGCGACGGATGGAGGCCGGAACCAGGGCGTCCATCAGGGCCGCGCGTGTGGCCGCGCCCACCACGGCCAGCATGTGCCGCTGGTCCGCCTCACTCGGGCCGATGTGGCGGGAGATGAATTCGGTGGCGTTCTCCAGCTCGGCGAGCGTGGCGAAAGTGGCAGTGGGCATGGTCGGTGCAGACATGGGCGGGCAGGCTCACAGCGTCTTGAGCAAGGCGTCATAGGCCGGTGGGTCCATCAGCGCCTCGAAGTGCGCCATGTTCGTGACACGCACCTTGAAGAACCAGCCGTGGCCCATGGGGTCGGAGTTGGCCAGGGAGGGGTCGGTGCGCAGCGCCTCGTTGACCTCGACCACCTCGCCCTCGACCGGCATGTACAGATCGGCCGCGGCCTTGACCGACTCGACGACGCCAGCGACATCGCCTTTCTTGTAAGTGCGGCCGACCTCGGGCAGATCGACGAAGACGACGTCACCGAGGGCGTCCTGCGCATGCAGGGTGATGCCGACGACGGCGGCCTCATGGTCTTCGATGTTGATCCATTCGTGGTCGGGGGTGAACATGGTGGTCATGCGGCGGGCTCCTCGGTGTGGGTATGGGTGTGGCGTGGGTGGATCGGTGGGACGCGGAAATTTCAGACGAGCGCCTCGCGGCGCCGCCTAACGGTGGTATCGATGCGCCGTGAAGGGCATGGGCGCCACGCGCATGGGCAGGCGCTTGCCGCGCACCTCGGCGTAGACCTCGTGGTGCACGATGGCGTGGTTGGCCGCGAGGTAGGCCATGGCGATGGGCTCGAAGACGGTGGGCCCGAGCGTGCCACTGGTGACATGACCCAGGCGGTGGCCATGGGCGTCGAAGATGACGGCGCCTTCGCGCACCGGCACGCGCTCCAGCCCCACCAGGCCGACGCGTTTGGCCGTGGGCCCGTTGGCCAGTTGTGTGGCGATGACATCGGCGCCGGGGTAGCCACCTTGGCGTGCGCCACCCGGGCGGCGCAGCTTCTGGATGGCCCAGCTGAGCGCGGCCTCCACCGGCGTGGTGCTGGCGTTGATGTCGTGGCCGTACAGGCACAGGCCGGCCTCCAGCCGCAGCGTGTCGCGCGCGCCCAGTCCGGCGGGTTTGACCTCGGGCTGGCCGAGCAGGGCACGGGCCAGTCCCTCGGCCTCATCGGCCGCCACCGAGATCTCAAAACCATCCTCACCGGTGTAGCCCGAGCGGGTGACAAAACAGTCGGCGCGACCCAGCTTGAATTCGCCCCCGGTCATGAAGGCCAGGGCCGGCACCGCCGCGTTCAAGCGTGACATCGCGACCACCGCCTTGGGCCCCTGCAGAGCCAGCAGCGCGCGATCGGGCATGGGGGCCACGGTGCAGCGGTGGCCAATGTGGTTGATCAGGTGCACGGTGTCGGCGGCCTTGCAGGCAGCGTTCACGATGAGCAGCAGGTGGTCGGCACGGCGCGTGATCATCAAATCATCAAGCAGGCCACCCGCGGCATTGGTGAAAAAGGCATAACGCTGTTTGCCCAGGGGCAGATCGATCACGTCCATGGGCACCAGGCTCTCCAGTGCTTGGGCCGCGCCCTCGCCGAAGAGCTTGATCTGCCCCATGTGCGAGACATCGAAGAGCGCGGCGTGGTCGCGGCATTGGCGGTGCTCGGCGAGGATGCCGCCGGGGTAGTTCACCGGCATGTCGTAGCCGGCAAAGGGCACCATCTTGGCGCCGAGCTCCAGGTGCAGGGCGTGCAGTGGGGTGCGGTGCAGCGGGGGGGTGGCCGAAGCTGTGGCCGGTATTGCGGGGGACGTGGCGGAGGACGTGGCGGAGGATGTTGCAGAGGATGTTGCGATGGTCACAGCGGTCATGGCGGTCTTCCAAGGGCAAGTGGTCACGCCCACCCGGGGGTGGGGCCTGCCCTCGCTGTCCGCTTTACCTGAGAGATTGATGCGCCCGGAGTCACCCGTTTGCACTTGCCCCTTCGGTGGCCGGGCTCACTGCGCTTGGCGGCGCAATCACCCGGCTCTCTCCAGTGAGGAACGCCTGTGGATGCAAGCGTTTTGCCAGTCCTTTTGCCTGAGCGTTCGAAGCCTTTCAGCCCCTGCGCCTTCGGCGGCCTTGCGGCATGACCGCAGGGCTCTCTCCTAGCAAAATCAGTCTAGCACCGGGCTACAGTGGCCGGCACCATGGACATCACCCACAGCGACCCCACACACGACGCACGCAGCGACGCACGCAGCGACGCACGCAGCGACGATCTGCCCTCGCTCACCCGCATCCTGCGCAGCGCCCGCAGCATCGCCGTGGTGGGGCTGTCGGCCGAGTGGCACCGGCCCAGCTACTTTGCCGCCAAGTACATGCAGCATTGGGGTTATCGGGTGCTGCCGGTGAACCCGCGCTACGCCGGGCAACAGATCCTGGGCATGGTCTGCGTGGCGCGGCTCGAGGACCTGGCCGAGGCGGTGGACATCGTCGATGTCTTTCGGCGCACTGAAGACGTGGGTGCCATTGCCGACAGCGCCCTGGCCATAGGCGCCAAGTGCCTGTGGCAGCAGATAGGTGTGGTCAACGCGCCCGCCGATGCACGCGTGCGCGCCGCCGGCCTGGACAGCGTGATGAACCGCTGCGTGAAGATCGAGCACGCGCGCATCTTTGGCGGCCTGCACTGGGCCGGCGTGAACACCGGCGTGGTCAGCGCCAGAAAAAGAGCCTAACGCCATGGTCAAGCCGACAGCGCAACGCAGCTTTCACCCCGAGACCCTGGCCATCCATGCCGGCCAGGTGCCGGACCGCGAGACCGGCGCGCGCGCGCTGCCGATCTACCAGACCACCAGCTATGTCTTCGACAGCGCCGAGCACGCCGCCAGCCTCTTTAACCTGCAGACCTTCGGCAACATTTACTCGCGCCTGTCCAACCCCACGGTGGCCGCACTGGAAGAGCGTGTGGCCGCGCTTGAAGGCGGCCGCGCCGCGGTGGCCAGCGCCAGCGGCATGGCGGCCGAGGCCATGGCGCTGATGACCCTGCTGCAGGCCGGTGACCATGTGGTCGCGGCCGGCGCCCTGTACGGCGGCTCGGTGACGATGCTGGCGGTGAGCCTGAAGAAATTCGGCATCGAGGTGACGTTTTGCGATGCCCAAGACCCGGCCGCCTTTGCCGCGGCCATACGGCCCAACACCCGCGCGCTGTTTGCCGAAACCCTGGGCAACCCCAGCCTGGTCGTGCTCGACGTCGCCGCGGTGGCCGATGTCGCCCACGCCCATGGCCTGCCGCTGATCGTTGACAACACCGTGCCCAGCCCGTATCTGTGCAACCCCTTGGCCCTGGGCGCCGACATCGTGGTGCACTCGGCCACCAAATACCTGGCGGGCCATGGCACCACCCTGGGCGGAGTGGTGGTGGAGGGCGGCAAATTCCCCTGGGACAACGGCAAGTTTCCGGGCATGACCGAGCCTTCACCCGGCTACCACGGCGTGAAGTTTTATGAGACCTTTGGCGACTTTGGTTTTTCCATGCGCTGCCGCTTGGAGGCGCTGCGCGTCTTTGGCGCGGCACTCTCGCCGATGAGCGCCTGGCAGATCCTGCAAGGTGTGGAGACCCTGCCACTGCGCATGCGCCAGCACTGCAGCAACGCCCTGGCCGTGGCCGAGTTTTTGCGCAGCGACGCGCGCGTGGCCTGGGTCAATTACCCCGGCCTGGCCGATCACCCGCAGCATGCCCTGATGCAGCGCCAGATGCGGGGCGCCTCGGGCCTGCTGGCCTTTGGTGTGAAAGGCGGGCTGGCGCCGGGTGTGAAGTTCATCGAATCGGCGCAATTCATGAGCCACCTGGTGAACATCGGCGACACCCGAACCTTGATCAGCCACCCGGCCTCGACCACGCACCGCCAGCTCGATGCGGCCCAGCAGATCGCTGCCGGCGTGCTGCCCGACATGGTGCGCATCTCGGTGGGCCTGGAGCACATCGACGACATCCTGTGGGACATCGATCAGGCGCTGGGAGCGTGAGCGGGCCGGCCGCCGGCAGCGTCGCGGGCGTGGCCACCGTCGACAACGCTAACGCTGCTGCTGCTTCCAAAGGTGTTGACATGGCTGCTATCAAGGCTGCAGCGACACGAGGCTAACCAGTGGAAGCAGCCGACGCGCCGCGACCCGCACGCCAGCTCTGCCGCAACTGCCTGGGCGAGCTGCCAAGCACGCCGGTGGCCGCCAGTTACTGCCCGCGTTGCGGCCAGGAAACCGCCCTGGCCGCGCCCACGGTGATGGAGTTTGCGCGCCAGTTCGGCGGCAACTATGTGGCCCTGCGCGGCAGCCTGTGGCGCACCCTGCTGGCCCTGCTGTTTCGGCCCGGACACCTCACGCTGGAATGGCTGGCCGGCCGGCGCCGGCGCTATGTGCTGCCGCTGCGGCTGTACATCAGCCTGTCGGTGTTCTTCTTCTTCTTGCTGCAGTTTTCGGCTTCGACACCGCTGGGCACCCAGGCCCTGCAGATCGATGCCAAGGACAAGGACAGTGGCGAGCTGGTCATCGATGTGACCATGAACAATTGGGGCTGGCTGGAACCCTGGCGCCCGGTGGCGAGCGCGCGCATTGACAGCGTGCGCCAGCGCTTCCAGCGCGAAGGTGCGGCCGCCTTCGGTCAGCGGATGGTGCTGGCCATGATCACCGCGCTGTACTACGGCCTGTTTGTGCTGATCCCCATGCTGGCCGGGGTGCTGACCTTGGTCTACCGCAAGTTGGGCTGGAACTACGGCGTGCACCTGCTGTTCATGCTGCACCGAAGCAGCAGCCTGCTGCTGTTCATGCTGCTGCTGTCCCTCAGCCCCTGGGGGTGGCTGAGCGCGGGGCTGGTGCTGTGGCTGTTGGTCCACGCCGAACGCGAACTGCGCCGTGTCTACGGGGCGCTGGCGCGCTCGGTGTGGCGGCGCTTGCTGTCGTGGTGCCTGCAGACGCTGATTGCACTGCCGGTGCTGCTGGTGATCCTGCTCTACGCCGTTCTGGCTTGAGCGGCGGCGCGGGCTTCAGCGTGTCGCCGCGGGGGCCTTGAGCACGCCTTCGGCGATCAAGCGTTCCAACTGTTCGGCGCTGAAACCCAGCTCTTGCAGGATGGTCACGCCATGTTCGCCCAGGTGCGGCGCGGGTCTGTGCGGACCCAGTGCCTGGCCGTCGATGAGCGCGGCGGCGCGGGCCAAACGCACCCGGCCGACCGAGCCGTGATCGAGCTCGACCAGGGCGGCGTTGTGCAGCACCTGCGGGTCGGTCAAGACCTCGCTGCGGCTGTTGATGCGGCCCAGCGGCGCACCCTCACGCCGGCCTGCGGCCTCGATCGCATCGGTGGACTGCGCGGCCATCAGCGGCTCGATCAGGGCACGCAGCTCGCGTGGGTGGCGGCTGCGTGATTGCAGGGTGGCGAATCGCGGGTCCAGGGCGATGTCCGGGCGGCCCAGCGCCCGACACAGGCCAAGGAATTCAGACTGCTGCGGCGACATCGTGGCGACGAAGCCATCGAGCGTGGCATAGGGCTTCAAGGTCATGCCCATTTCCGGGAAGCCCTGTGGTGCGTCGTCCATGAAGACATGGTTGTACATGGCATCGATCCACTGGAAGGCCAAGGTGGCGTCGAGCATGGAGACTTCCACATGCCGGCCCAGGCCATCGCGTTCGCGGCCAAACAGCGCAGCGGTCACGGCCTGCGCCGCCGTCAGGGCGGTGAGCTTGTCGCACAGCGTGGTGGCGATCAAGGCCGGGTGGCCAGTGTGTTTGTCGGGGTGAGACGCCGAGACGCCGGCCACGGCCTGGATCACGGCGTCGTAGGCCCGGTCTTCAGCGCGCGGGCCATCGGGCCCAAAGCCGGTGATGGACAAGCGCACCAGGCGCGGGTTCAAGGCCTGCAAGCGTTCGCCGTCGAGGCCCAGGCGCTGCATCACGCCCGGGCGAAAGTTGTTCACCAGGACATCGGCACTGCGCACCAGGGCGGCCAGCACTTCGATGGCCTCCGGCCGCTTCAAATCAATGGCAATCGAGCATTTGCCGCGGTTGACGGTGATGAAAGGCGCCGACAGGTCGCCCTTGACCGGGCCCACCATGCGCGAGGTGTCGCCTTCGAGAGGCTCGACCTTGATGACCTCGGCGCCCTGATCGCAGAGCAGCGCGGTGGCCATGGGGCCGGAGAAGACGCCGGACAAATCGATCACCCGCACGCCCGTGAGCGGCCCCGTGCTGGCGACGGTGGCGGAGGCCGGGGCAACAGTGGAGGAGGTCAAGTGCAGGCCCTATCCGGCGAGATCAGGCCAGACCAGGCCACTGCGAAAAAGTGGCCTGAGGACCCACAAGGAAAAAGCGGCCCGAGGGGCCGCTTTGAAGAACCGGGAGTGCATGAATTTGACCCCGGCTGTGGTGTGCGAAGCGCAGGCTGCGACCGAATGCACGGCCGCAGCGCTAACGCGTTAAATCAACGACCGTAGACCTTGCCAAACAGCACCCAGGTCTTGCCATCGAAACGCTGCATCTGCTCGCGCTCGATGGGGTAGAAGTCATCCGGGCCGGTCTTGACGTTCACGCCCGGCAGCAGCATGGGCAGGGTCAGGTCCAGGCTGGCGGCCTGCTTCATGATGTTGGCGCGCGTCAGGTCGTCGCCGGCCTTTTGCAGCACATGCACCATCAACTGCGCCACGGTGTAGCCATAGACGTTGAGGTTGTCG
>JAYSSS010000159.1:0-59336 GCA_043720415.1 Ideonella sp. | reverse complement strand
GCGCTGATCCGGCCGCAGTTGCGGCCGAACGACCTGGTGTTGCGTGCGCCCGGCATGCTGGCCCTGCACCTGGCGCTGGATGTGGTGGACAGCCCCTTGCGCGTGCAGGTCTGGGACGACACCGTCAACGCCTTTTCAATGGGCAGCCTGGCGCAGCAATGGATCAGCGACTACCTGGGCCTGCCGGGCACGCAGCTGGTTCGGTTCGATCCCGACCAACGTCGCTTGTCGGACCGGCACTGGACCGGCGAGATCGAAGCCGAAACTGCGTTTGCCGATGGCTTTGCCCTGCTGGTGGCATCCACCGCCTCGCTGGCCGAGCTGAATCGGCGCCTGGCCGAACGCGGTGAGGCGGCGGTGACCATGCAACGCTTTCGCCCGAACCTGGTGCTGGATGGCCTGGGCCAGGCGCATGAAGAAGACTTCATCGACACCTTGACGTTGGCCACCGACGGCGAGCCGGTGGTGCTCAAACTGGTCAAGCCCTGCACCCGCTGCAGCATCCCGGATGTCGATCCGCAAACCGCGCAGCAAGGCCACGCCGTCGGCCAAACCCTGGCCAGCTACCGCAGTGACGCACGCATGGGCGGTGCCATCACCTTCGGCATGAATGCCATCATCCTCAGCGGCGTGGGCGCCACGCTGCGCGCAGGCAGCCGCGCGACGGCCACGCTGGCGCTGTGAAGCGCCGCGCCTGTGGGCCGCCGGTGGGGCGCCCTGCCCGCCCTAAAATCAGTTGATCGGCGGCCGCGGGCCGCTTTGTCATTTGCTCGGCGGCTGCGGGTCGCCGAGCCCTTTCGAAAGCCCCGTCATGAGCCTCAAGTGCGGCATCGTTGGCCTGCCCAACGTCGGCAAGTCCACCCTGTTCAATGCCCTGACCAAGGCCGGCATCGCCGCCGAGAACTACCCGTTTTGCACCATCGAGCCCAATGTCGGCATCGTCGAGCTGCCCGATCCGCGCCTGACGGCGCTGGCCAACATCGTGCACCCCGAGCGCACCGTGCCGGCCATCGTCGAGTTTGTCGACATCGCCGGCCTGGTGGCCGGGGCCAGCAAGGGTGAAGGCCTGGGCAACCAGTTTCTGTCGCACATCCGCGAGACCGATGCCATCGTCAATGTGGTGCGCTGCTTCGATGACGACAACGTCATCCACGTCGCCGGCAAGGTCGACCCCATCAACGACATCGAAGTCATCCAGACCGAGCTCTGCCTGGCTGATTTGTCCACGGTGGAGAAAGCGCTCATCCGCCAGACCAAGGCCGCCAAGGCCGGTGGCGACAAAGAGGCGCAGCGCCTGGTCGATGTGCTGAAAAAGTGCGACGCGGTGTTGAACGAGGGCAAACCGGTGCGCAGCATCGCCTTCAGCAAGGAAGAGCTGGCGGTGCTCAAACCCATGTGCCTGATCACCGCCAAGCCGGCGATGTTCGTCGGCAATGTGTCAGAAACCGGTTTCGAAAATAACCCGTATCTGCAGCGACTCAAAGAGTACGCCGCACTGCAAAACGCCCCTGTCGTGGCGATCTGCGCCAAGACCGAGGCCGAGCTGGCCGACATGGGCGACGAAGACCGCTTGCTGTTCCTGCAGGAGATGGGCCAGGACGAGCCCGGCCTGAACCGCCTGATCCGCTCGGCCTTCAAGCTGTTGGGCCTGCAGACCTACTTCACCGCCGGCGTCAAAGAGGTGCGCGCCTGGACGATTCATGTGGGCGACACCGCCCCGCAAGCCGCCGGCGTGATCCACACCGATTTCGAAAAAGGCTTCATCCGCGCCCGCACCATCGCCTACGCCGATTTCATCGCCTTCAAAGGCGAGCAAGGCGCCAAAGACGCCGGCAAGATGCGCGCCGAGGGCAAGGAATACGTGGTGCACGATGGCGATGTGCTGGAGTTTTTGTTCAGCAGTTGAGGGCCGGCATCCGATGCCCTCTCGCCACTCAGCCCGCGCCAAAAGCAAGACCGCTGGCAATGCATTGGCCAGCGCGTTGCAGGGCCTGGACGCTGCGGGAAAAGACGGTTTCGAGGGATTTGTCGCCGCGCTGTTGAGCGCGCATACCGGCGTGCCTTTTCGCGTCGCCCGATCAGGCCCGCAGTCCGGCCGCGACATCGACTCCGCTCGGTCCGAACCCTGGCATGTGGCCGTGGAGTGCAAGCGTTATTGGCCGACCACATCGCTCAGCGAACGCGATCTGCGCGTCGAGATCGACATCGCGCTGAGCACGGATCCGGATTTGGACCTGTGGGTGCTCGCCAGCAGCCGGGACATCGACGCCTCGCTGGACCGCGCACTTCAGACGCACGCCAGTCACAGCGGCATTGATTTCTTGGTGCTGGCCTGCGGCAGCGCCGAGGCCCCTGGGGCGCTTGATGCCCTGTGCGCCAGCCAAGCCACTACTACGCTGAATTTCATTGCGCAGCACAGCGCGTCGAACTCCGAACCCGTCGGCACCTACCTCGATGCAGTGCGCGCGCATTCCGGGTTTGCTGCAATCTGCACCCAACTGCGTCAAGCCTTGGCCGCCGCCAGTGTGGGCCTGCCATCGTTTCGTACCCGCTTGAATAAGCGGCTGATTGAGGCCCTGTGCGACCCCCACCAAAGCCGCTCACGCTTTGGTTCGCCGCTGCACGTCGGAGCGCCGTCGACTTCCTTTCCGGCCGTCGAACGCAGCCAACTCAGCACGGCATTGAGTGATTTCTGGCAGGCATCACGCGTCTCGAAGGACGCCGCACTGTGTGTCGTGCACGGTGAAGAAGGCGATGGCAAATCATGGGCCGTCGCAGCCTGGGCGCATCAACTGGCGGCGCAGCCCGATGCGCCCGCCATTTTCTGGATCAGCCCCGCCGAGATGGATGAACGGCCGGCACTCGACCAGTTGGCCGCACATGCCCAGCGGCACATCGATCCTGCCCGCGACGTCAACTATCCAAAGAAGCTGGCGCGCTGGCTTGCCTCGCCAGGCCCTCGCGCCGCCATCGTCGTGTTGGACGGCATCAACGAGCGACACGATCAGCCAGCGTGGACACGGCTGATGGCTGGGCTGTTGGGCGGCTTCAGTGGCAGCCTGGCAGTGATCGTCACTTGCCGCACCCAGACCTGGGACAGCAGCTACAAAGATCGCATGGGCCCGATTGCCAGGCCACAGCGCACGCTGGTCGGGCCGTTCAATGACACCGAGTTTGACCAGGCCACATCTCAGCTCGAAGCACCGACGAAACAGCGCCTGTCCGAACTCGGCGGCTTGACCCGCAAGCCACGTTATTTGGCGTTGGCGATCCGGCATGTCCATGAGTTTGGTCACGCCAGAGAGCTGACCGTGCCCCGGCTGTACTACGAGGACTGGAAAAGTCGCCTGTTTCAAAAGTCTGACCTGGCGCTTGACCCCGACAAATTCGAAGCCTTGTTGCGCCTGCTCGCACAACGGGCCCGCGAGGGGGCGAGGAAGTTGTCCGAGAAGCAAATCGCAGACGAACTTCCAGCGGCAATCAACAACGCCAACATCCTGGAAGAACTCGCTACCTCCGGCGTCCTGCTCGAAGGCCGCGATGGGCTCTACCTGGTCGAGGAGCCCTACTTTGTGGTCGGCATGAGCCTGCTCTTGCTCGACCGCACTGAGAGCGAAACGGGCGATGCCGAGGCGCGGGCGGAGTGCATCGCGCAATGGCTGGGCGACATCTCGTCATGGCCGCTCAGCGCGAAGATTTGTGAAGACGCCGCATGGCGCGCCTGCCTTGCCGAGCAGCCCGACCACACGGCCGCAGTGGCACTGCTGCTGGCCTGGTCGCAATGCCAGAACATCGAGCCGGCCGGGCTCGATTCGATCGGCCGCCTGGTCTCGATCAACACCGGCGCCTTCTGTGAGTTTTGCGAACTGTTGTGGGCGCAAGACCGCGTCGATCATGCGATTGAATCAGCCATCCTGGCCGGCATGGTCAGGGTGGCCGACGATGACCAAAGCGGCCCGGCGCTGGCGGTGTGGTTCAAGCGTTGGCTGGGCTTCGTGCACGAACATGGCGAAACCACGCAACCGATGGATTCGCCTGCTGCGCAGCGGCGAAATCAGAACATCACAGCGCGGCTGCCCGCCGTAGGCGCAACGGCGGGCAGCAGCTACCTCTGGGTCCAACGCATCGCCCATCAGCGCCAGCTTCGACTCGGGCGCCTGGCCATCGCAGTCATCTCCTCGGCCCATCGCCTCGCCTATTGGGAGGCACTTGTCACCGGCCTGCTGGCCGATGCCCTGATGGGCGGCCACAAGTCGGATGTGCTGAGATGGACGGTCATGTCAAGCCGTCAGGATGTGTCGGATCACGCGCTCGACGCGGTGCGCCAGCTGGATGGCCTGGAGATGGATGCCGCCGCGATTTGTGCCGATCAGATAATCCGTTATGTGGGCGACATTTCGCACCACGAATTGCGGGAACGTTGCGCGCAACGCGTGGCACTGCTGTCAACGCCTGCGCCCGCACTCCACTGGCCCCACAGCCGACCCAACATCGCCGAACTGCCGGCCTACCTGACGGATCGGCGCAATCCCTCTCACCTGCGGATGGCATGGGCGATGGAGCAGGCCACCAACCAGGCGTTCTCGTTTCCGCAAACCTTCATTGACGATCTGGTGCAAGTGGCGCAGGCCTCTGATGCGCGCTTGCGCCGTCGTGGTCTGCATCAAACCGAACACGATCTGAACTGGGATCGCTTCGCGCTTTTGCTTTGCCGCGTCGCGCCTGAGCTCTACGCGGAGAAGTGCCGCGAATTGGTGCGCGACGCCCCGACCCGGGACGACACCGCACTGCGCCTTCTGGCATTTGCGATAGAGGACTTTCAAGCCTTGCTCGGACCGGCCGAATTGGCCGCTGTGCGTGCCGGGTGGGAGCGCATGCTCGATCAACCTCAGCCACGGTCCAGCGACACGCTTGGATGTGAGGCCTGGTTGTTTCGAGCGCTGCTGCCCAGCCTGCCAGCAGCCTCCCAGGTCGAGCTCTTGCTGCGCAGGGGCCAGGCGCATCACTACGACGCCATGACTGCGATGTTCAAGCAGTTGCCGACCACCGGCGATCAGCACTGGCTTGTGGCCCAGGCCGACAGCGATGACCAAGCGCTGACCCCGGTGCTGTGGTTCGCCACGAAGCAAGCCGACCTGAACGAATCGCTGTGGCTGCCCTTGATCGACCGAGCTCTCGCCAGCACGACCACGCTGACGCGCGCGCTGGCACTGCTGCTGTTGAGCCGCTTCGCAGCGCCGGCCATCGCCGCAGCAATGCAGCAACACGCGATGCGCTATGGGCCCGATCAGTGTCCGCTGGAGAACCACCTGATCACCCGACTGTTGCTGCAGTACGGCGACGGCACGCCAGAGCAGGTCTTGAGCCGCTGCGATCTGGCGTTTTGTGGCGAGTTGCTGGGCGAAATGTCACGCCCCGAGCTGCCTGGGTTGCTGCAAGCCTATGCATCAATTTTGTTAGGCGCACTGGAGCATCTGCTCAAACCCGATGTCGCCACGCCCGTGCGGCCGTCGGTCAGTATGAACATCAAAAGGCCGGCACCCCAAGGCGGCATGGCAGGCTGGGCAGTAGACACATCGGAAGTCGACAACTCCTTCACCATGCGCAGTGAGTTGTCCACTTGGGGCGGGCTCGGCCCATCTCCGGCCGGCGCCCTCTTTCAACCACCGCAGCACGACCCGATCGATGGCATGCAAGCTGCCCTGCAGCGCGACTTCGACCGCGCTGAGGCCGACGGCAACTGGCTCTTCGGTGCCTTTTGGTCGGACGCCAGCATCGACCAACTGCTGCACCATGCGCCGGAGTTCCTGGCCCAATTTGACGCCGTGGTGGCGGCGCCTGCGGCCATCAAGCGCCGGCACGTCGTGGCGCCCTTGATTGAAGCCGTGGCGCGGCGGCTGATCGCCGCCGATGATCCCTGCGGGTGGCGCTGGCTGAGTCAGATCGAGGGCATCCATTCGGGCCAGTGCGCCATCAACGGGCGCACCGGCATGTCGGTGATCGACGAGGCTGTCTATGCAGCGGCGCCATCAGAAGCCGCCCAAACTGAGTGGCTGCGCCGCTTGAACGACGCCAAATCGGACCGCGATCTGACTCGCATTTGCAGCGCCTTGATGGCAGGCGGGAATACTCAGTGGCTGCGAAGGCATGCGGCAAGCGAGCTGGCATCGAACGCGCCGTTTTATCGCTGGCGCGGCCTGACCTTGGTGGGCCTTGCCGCCGCCGACGAGTCGGAACTTGAGAAGGCCGTTGAACAGCAACGCATACCGGCACCCGACACCGACGCAACGGTCAGGCATGCGCGACGGACCGTGCGCAGTGCCAGCCAAATGAAGTACTGGCTCGAACAAGGTGTGTTGGCCAATGACGCCATCGCGCGAATCTGCGCAGGGCGACTGTTCCTGGCGTGCGCAGACTTTCGGGCCTGGCAATTCCTGACGGCCGCACGCGAAAAGTGCAGCGGCCATCGATTGGCGGACTACTACGCTTTCAAAGCTACCTTGCCCGATTCGTCGATCAAGAAGAGCATCAAAGACCAAGAGGCTGAATTGGCAAAACACCTGTTCGGGCATCGCGTCTGCGCCCACGACGCGGTCCCTTGGTTGGATGCATGATCCGGCAGCGCCGCGATAGCTGACAGCGGGAGAGACCTCCACATGGCCGCAACCAATTTCAAGACCGAAAACAACACCCTGCGCAAGCTCATTGGCAATGGGCTGAGCTACCGCGTACCACGCTTCCAGCGCGACTACAGCTGGACCGATGAAGAGTGGGAAGACCTGTGGCTCGATCTGATGGGCACCGTGCAGCCTGACGGAGAGGACGCGCACTACATGGGTTATCTGGTTTTGCAATCGTCGGACGACAAGACCTTCGAAGTCATCGACGGCCAGCAGCGGCTGACCACCGTCAGCATCATGGTGCTGGCCGTCCTGAAGAACCTGCAGCGCCTGATTGCGGTCGGCAATGAGGCGGCAGCCAACCAGCAACGCTTGGATCAAATCCGACAAACCTATGTCGGCTACCTTGATCCGGTGACTTTGGTCTCACGGCCGAAGCTGACGCTGAACCGGAACAACGACAGTTATTACCAGAATTACCTCGTCCCCTTGGGCCACCTGCCGCAGCGCGGTTTTCGCGCGTCAGAACACCTGTTGCGCAAGACCTTCGAATGGTTCGACAAGCACACCAGCGATTGGCTCAAGGGCAGTGTTGGCCAAGAGGGCATGCGCCTGGCCCAGCTGGTTGAGCACATCAGTGACCGCTTGTTCTTCACTGTCATCACAGTCACCGACGAGCTCAATGCCTACAAGGTGTTTGAGACATTGAATGCGCGCGGCGTGCGCCTATCTGCGACCGATTTGTTGAAGAACTATTTGTTCTCGGTTTTGGATCGCGGCCATCAAGACGAGCATGAGCTGCGCAATCTTGAAGAGCGCTGGGAAGCCATCGTCGGTCGCCTGGGTGCCGAGAGTTTTCCCGACTTCTTGCGTGTGCACTGGAACAGCCGCCACGCCTTCACGCGCCAGGCCGAGCTATTCAAGACGATACGCGGCCAAGTGGGAACGCGAGAAGCGGTGTTTCAACTGCTGCGCGACATGGAGCAGGATCTCGACGCTTACCTCGCGCTGTCGTCGCCCGACGCGTCGGACTGGCCGCAGGATGTCAAGCTGCACGCGGCCACCCTGCGCACATTCAATGTGCGCCAGCCCTTCCCGCTGCTGCTGGCCGCCAAGCGCGTTTTCGACGCCACTGAGTTTGCCGGTCTGATGCGCGCTTGCGTGGTGATCTCAATGCGCTTCAACGTCATCTGCAGCTACAGCACGGCCGAACAGGAGCGAACCTACAACGCGGTTGCTGAGCGTATTGCTCGTGAGGAGGTCAAGACCTTGATCGTCGCCTTGCTGGCCATGCGCAGCATTTACCCCGAGGACACCGCATTTCGCGCAGCGTTCGCCGAGAAGTCGATTCGCACCACGCTGCCGCGCAACAAGCGGGTGGTGCGCTACATCCTTTGCGCGCTGGAGAAGCATTTCTCTGGCCACGACTACAGCCTCACGAGCGACACTTTCAACATAGAACATGTGCTGCCGCAGAATCCTCAAGCAGGGTGGGATGAGTTCAGCAATGAAGAAGCCGAGACGATGACCTATCGCTTAGGCAACATGACCTTGATGCAGGCAGGCGCCAACAAGGACATCGGCAATGCTCCCTATGGCAGCAAGCGGCCAGTGTTCGAGCAGAGTGACTTTGAGATCACCCGCAAGCTGGCGAGCGAGCATGCTCAGTGGTCACCCGAGCGCGTTGCCGCTCATCAGCAATGGTTGGCAGCACAGGCCACGGCGACTTGGCGGCTTGCCCAACTGGGTTGACGCGCGTTCGAATTGGATTCGTTCTTTACATGTTGTGACTGCAGCATCCCAGGCAATATGGCCCTGAGCCTCACGCCGGAATCCGCACCATCAACTCGCTGTAGCCGCGCACAAAGCAGTTGCGCACGCGCTTGGGTGGGACCATCACCTCGATCACCGGGAAGCGGGCGAGGATCTCTTCCCACAGGATCTTGAGTTGCAGCTCGGCCAGGCGGTTGCCCACACAGCGGTGAATGCCGAAACCGAATGACAGGTGCTGGCGCGGCCGCGGGCGGTCGATGATGAAGGCGTTGGGCTTGTCGATGACGCTGTCATCGCGGTTGCCCGAGAAGTACCACATCACCACCTTGTCGCCCTTTTTGATGAGCTTGCCGCCGAGCTCAAAGTCAGACAGCGCGGTGCGGCGCATGTGCGGCAGCGGGGTTTGCCAGCGGATGATTTCGCTGACCATGCTGTCGATCAGGCCCGGGTTGGCGCGCAGCTTGGCCCATTGATCGGGGTGCTGGTGCAGGCCCAGCAGGCCGCCGGTCATCGAGTTGCGCGTGGTGTCGTTGCCGCCGACGATGAGCAGCACGCAGTTGCCCATGAATTCCAGGGGCGTCATGTTGCGCGTGGCCGGGCCGTGCGCCAGCATCGAGATCAGGTCAGTGCGCGGCGGCGCGTTCACGCGCTCGTTCCACAGCTTCATCATGGCTTGCGCCATCTTCTGCAGCTCGGCGTCGCGCTCTTCCAGCGTCTTGACGACGCCGCCGCCGGCCTCGGGCACGCTGGTGGCGACATCCGACCACCAGGTGAGCTTGCGGCGCTCCTCCAGCGGGAAATCAAACAGCGTGGCCAGCATCAGCGTGGTCAGCTCGATGGAGACCTTGTCCACCCAATCGAAGGTCTCGCCGCGCGGCAGGCTATCGAGCACTTGGCAGGTGCGCTCGCGGATCAGGCCTTCCATGTTGGCCAGGTTGTTGGGCGCGACGATGGGGCTGACGGCTTTGCGCTGCTCGTCGTGCTTGGGCTGGTCCATCGAGATGAACATCTGCAGGCGCTGGCCTATGGGCCGGTCGTAGACCGAGATGCCACCCTGCGACCAATCGGAGGAGAACACGCCGTGCTGGGTGTCCACCGTCATGATGTCCTGGTAGCGCGTGACCGACCAAAATTTGCCGGCCACCGGGCTTTCGGTCCAGTGCACCGGGTCTTCCTTGCGCAGCCGCTCGAACACCAGGCCGACGCTGTCGTTTTCGAACAGCGTGGTGTCGCTGGGGTCCAGCGCCTCCAGCGGCAGGCCCGCGATGTAGGCACGCTGCACGGCTTGGGTGTCGGTGAAGGTGTTCATGTCGGCTCCTGGGTGAATCGCAGAAGCTCACATTGAAGCAGGCTGGCCCGTCGGGCGCGAGCGGGTTTTCGCGGAGTCCGGCAGGTCCAGGGCCAGGCTCAGGCCGGCACCAAGCGGCCCGCCACCGGCGGCGGCCGCGCAAACGCCGCCGCCATCTGCACTAACCCTGCAATCAAGCCGACGGCCACACCGACGCGCCAGGCCATCTCGTAATTGCCCAGGGCGTCGTACAGCAAGCCGCCACCAAACGCGCCGACGAAGCTGCCCAACTGGTGGCTGAAGAAGGCCACACCCTGCAGCATGGCCAGCCAGCGCAGGCCGAACATCTCGGCCACGGCGCCGGCCACCAGCGGCGCCACACCCAGCCACAAAAAGCCCATCAGCGCAGCGAACAGCAGGGTGCTCTCGGGTGTGGGCGCGGTGATGAAGTAAGCCGCCACCACGGCCGAGCGGGCGACGTAGATGCCGCCCAGCAGAAGCAGCTTGTTCCAGCGCCCGCCGGCCCAGCCGAAGAACAGGCTGCCCAGCACATTGAAGCCGCCAATCACGCCCAGTGCCTTGGCGCTGAGCATGGGATCGAGCCCGCACAACTGCAGGTAGGTGGGCAGGTGGGTGGTGATGAACACCAGCTGCATGCCGCACACGAAGAAGGCAATCGCCATGATGACAAAGGGCACGCTGCCCGAGGCGATCCTCAGCGCCTGCATGGCGTTGGCGCCATCGGCGCTGCCCGGGCCCGAGGGCGGCAGCGGCACGGCATCGGCGCGGCCGGCGATCCAGGCCGCCGGCAACATCACCAGCGCCAGCACCACAAAGCCGATCACGCCGATGCGCCAACCGAAGCTGGCGCTGAGCATCTGCCCCATCGGCGCGGCCACCATCGCGCCCAGCGATCCAGCCGCCGAGACGATGCCCAGCACCAGGCTGCGTGTGGCCGGCGTGACGGCCCGGGTGGAGGCCGACATCGCCAGGCTGGACCCGGTGCAGGCCAACGCCGCGCCGATCATCAGCCCGGCGCCCACGGTGATGGTGAAGCTGCCCTGCGCGACGGCCACCAGCAGCAGGCCTAACACGTAAAGCACCGCACCGCCAAACATCATGGGTCGATAGCCGACGCGCACCGCCCAGGCCCCGGCAAAGGGCTGCAGCACGCCCCAGGCCAGGTTTTGCACGGCAATGGCCAGCGTGAAATCGCTGACCGAGATGCCTATGCCCTGGGTGATGGGCAGCATGAACAGCCCCAGGCTGTGGCGCAGCCCCATGGCCATGCTGAGCATCACAGAGGCGCCGATCAAGATCGGCAAGGCGGGGCGCAGGGCGTGGAGCAGGCTCATGTGGGCGAGGATTGTCCCAGGGTGACACCGGGTGGCGTGTCGCCTTGGCGCTTCCGATAATGAGCTGTCGATCAATACAAGTGCCCCCGCGGATCGCCGCAAGACCACTTCAACCGGATGCCCTGATGACCCACATTGCACAGCTCGGCCGACGCCAGATCCTCATCGGCGCCAGCGCCAGCGCCATTGCCCTGCCCGCCTGGGCGCAGACGCCGGCCTTCCCCAGCAAGCCCATCCGCTACATCTGCCCCTGGCCGGCCGGTGGCTCCACCGATGTGGTGATGCGCGCCTTTGCCGAAAGTGCCGGCAAGGCCCTGGGCCAGAACGTGCTGGTCGACAACAAGCCCGGCGCCAGCGGCCTGCTGGGCGCCACTGAGCTGGTCAACGCCAAGCCCGACGGCTACACCCTGGCGCAGCTGCCGCAGGGCGTGTTTCGCGTGCCGCACATGCAAAAGGTGCAGTTCGACACGCTGAAGGATTTCACCTGGATCGCCTGCCTCACCGGCTACACCTTCGGCTTTGTGGTGCCGGCCGATTCACCCATCAAGTCGATCAAGGAGCTGGTGGCCTTTGCCAAGGCCAACCCCGACAAGTTCACCTACGGCTCCACCGGCATCGGCACCAGCCCGCATCTGGCGGTGGAAGAGTTTGCCCAGCGCGCCGGCATCAAGCTCAATCACATCCCCTTCAAGGGCAATGCCGACAACATGCAGGCGGTGCTGGGTGGCCATGTCATGGGCGCGAGTGATGCCACCGGCTGGGGCCCGCATGTCAACGCCGGCAAGCTGCGCCTCTTGGCCACCTATGGCAGCAAGCGTACCAAGCGCTGGAGCGACATCCCCACGCTCGATGAGCTGGGCTACCAGACGGTGTCGGATTCACCCTTTGGCGTGTGCGGCCCCAAGGGCATGGACCCGGCCCTGACGCGCACTATCCACGACGCCTTCAAGAAGTGCTTGGACGACCCTGCGGTGCAGGCGGTGTTCGACAAGTACGACCAGACCACGATCTACATGAACACCGAGCAGTACACCAAGTTTGCGCGGGAGAGCTTTGTCAGCGAGAAGGCCTTGATCGAGCGGCTGGGCTTGGCGAATAAAGGGTGAGCCTTGGCGGGCGCTTGAAGCCTCAAGTGGCCGCGATCCAGTTGCCGTGAAAGCCCGGTGGCACGCGGTGCGGAATCGTCATCACGGCCTGCGGCGGGCCCGTGAAATCAGCGGCATTTAGGATGACGAAGTCCGTGGTCTCATCGGCCATGTTGACCACATAGCCCAGCAACCAGCCTTCATCTTCGGCCGCGTCGGCATGCGCCGGCACGAAGACAAATTCACCCGGATAGCGCCGCGCGCCGAACTCATGCACGGCACGCGTGCCAGCCTGCAGGTCGTGCTTGATCAGGTGCGTGACCGAGATGAAGTTGTGCTCGTCGCGCGCCAGTGGCACGGTGTAGGCATAGCGGTAGGGCTGGCCCAGGCGGCGCTCATCGAAGCGCGGAAACTCTTGCGGCGCGGCATCGATCACCTGGCGCGCCACGCGCTGGGCGGCGGGGTCGATCGTCCAGCGCTCGAATTGCACCGTTTGCGAGTCCGGCCCCTGCTTGCTTTGCGCAAACATGCTGTCGTGGGCCACGACATCGACGATGACCAGGCCATCGTCGGTCTCATAGGCATTGCAGGGGTGGAAGACATAACAGGGATCCACAGCGCACCAGATGATGTCGGCGTCGCACCCTTCGCGCGGCAGCATGCCCACACGTGCGGCGTGTTTGGCGTTCCAGGCGTAGGGGAAGGGATGGCCGGCGAGCAGCGTCTTCATGGAAAACGTCACCGGCAGATCGAACACCAGCACATAGCGTTTTGTCAGCATGCAGTCGTGCACGCTGGGGCCATGCTTGACGCGGATAGGCGCTTCGCGCCGCACCCGGCCATCGCGGCCGACCACGACATGGCGAATCGTGGCCTGGTCCATGCCGAAGTAGCAGATGGCGTGCAGCTCGCCGCTGTCGGGATCAAGGTGTGGGTGCGCACTGAACGAGCCCTTGAGCGTGCCCTCGAAGGGGTTGTGCGCCACCGTGTCCAGGCCCTGGCTCAACTCCACCGGAAAGCCACCGGCCTCGACCAGCGCCCAGGTCTTGCCGGCGTGGCCCAAGACATTGGTGTTGGCGTTGTCAGAAAGCGCATTGCGCGGGCCCGGCGCCTCGGGCTCACCCAGGGCGGCGCTGACCCTCTTAGAGCGGATCCAGCGGTTGCGGTACGACGGCGCCTGGCCGACAGCGAGCTGCACGCCATGCACCATGCCGTCACCGGTGAACCAGTGGTAGGCAGCCGGGTTGGCCGGGGTGAGGGGGTTCGGGCCGATGCGCACATAGCGGCCGTTCAGACCGGGCGGAATCGAGCCCTGCACCTGCAGATCGGTCAAGGTCAATTCAGCCGTCATCGGCTGATGGATGCCGGTGAGGTAGGGGTGCGGCGCATCGGGCTCGGGCAGGCGATTGCGGTTGAACTCAACCACCTTTCGCAGGCCTTTGGTCACGGTGCCGCGAATCATGGTTTCAATTGCGCTGGGCATGGCAGTCTCCTGTGGGGCCGTGGTCCATTCTCAATCGTCCACAAACCCGCCCTTGTAAAAACTCCACTCGGTGCCGTCGTGCAGGTAAAAGCAGCCGTCCGAGCAGAAGTCCTTGCCGGGGAAGAACTCGCGGTAGGCGCGCGGCACCAGGCGCAGCAATTGCGCATCGCTGAGTTCATCGAATTGGTCCGGCATGATCGGCTGGCCGACCTTCAGCTTGATCTTGTCCACGGCGGTCTCTTTCGGGCGCAGTCGGCATTCTCGCGGCGCAGCGCACCGCGAAACCCCCTGTGCCGCAGCGCGCGCTGGGCGACTATCCTTGGCCATCCCAGCCCATGCTTGGCCGACACATGACACACCTTGATCTCGTGATCCGCGGCGGCACCGTGGTCGATGGCAGCGGCGCGGCACCCTTCCTGGCCGACGTGGCCATCGCCAACGGCAAGATCGCCGCCATCGGCCCGTGCATTGAGAGCACAGCGCCCGAGCTCGACGCCCGCGGCCTGCTGGTCACCCCCGGCTTCATCGATGTGCACACCCATTACGACGGCCAGGCCACCTGGGACGCGCGCCTGCAACCCAGCTCCTTGCAGGGCGTGACGACAGCGGTGATGGGCAACTGCGGCGTTGGCTTCGCACCCTGCCGCGCCGAAGACCGGGCCACCCTGATCGAGCTGATGGAGGGCGTGGAGGACATCCCCGGCGCGGCGCTGTCCGAGGGCCTGCGCTGGGATTGGGAGAGCTTCCCGCAGTACCTCGACTCACTGGCCCGCCAAAGCCGCGACATCGACATCGCCGCGCTCTTGCCCCACGGTGCGCTGCGCGTGCATGTGATGGGCCAGCGCGCCGTGCGCCGCGAGGCCGCCACCGCTGCCGATCTGGCGGCCATGTGCAGCCTGGTGGGCGCGGCGCTGGATGCCGGCGCGGTGGGCTTGTCCACCTCGCGCACCGCCGCGCACCGCACCCTGGCGGGCGAACTGACACCGATGTTCGATGCCGAAGCGGCCGAGCTGCGCGCCTTGGGGCTGGCCCTGGCCGGCAGGCCAAACGCGGTGTTCCAGATGATTTCGGATTTCGGCGATCTGGAGGGCGAGTTCGAGATCCTGGCCGGCATCTGCCGCGACAGCGGTTGCCACGGCACGCTCACCGTGGCGCAGGTGCACCACAAGCCGCAGCAGCACGAGCAACTGCTGGCACTGATCGCGCGCGCCAATGCCCAGGGCCTGCGCATCACCGGCCAGGTCATCACCCGGCCTGTGGGCGTGCTGATGGGCTTTGACACCACCCTGAACCCCTTCTCCTGCCGCCCGGCCTACACCGCCCTGGCCGGCCTGCCCCTGACCGAACGTGTGGCCCAGCTGCGCCGGCCCGAAGTGCGCGCCACCATCCTGGGCCAGGACGACCATCAGCCGCACGTCTTCATGCATTATTACGGCCAGCGCTTTGACTTCATGTTTGTGCTGTGCGAGGGTGCTGCGGGTTTGCCTAACTATTTGCCGCAGGCGACCGATTCGGTAGCCGAGCGCGCGGCGCGCGCCGGCTGCGCGCCGGCCGAGTGGCTGTACAAGCACATGCTGGGCGAGGATGGCGCGGCGCTGATCTACCTGCCCCTGGCCAACTACCGGGATCGCAATGCGCAGGCCATAGAGCTGCAGCTCAAGCACCCCAACACCCTGCCCGCGCTGGGCGATGGCGGCGCCCATGTGGGCACCATCTGTGACGGCAGCGCCGGTACCTTTTTGCTCACCGAATGGGTGCGCGAGCGTGGGGTCTTCAGCATCCAGGCCGCGGTGCAGATGTTGAGCCAAAAGCCGGCTGAGCTGTATGGCATGCCCGACCGCGGCCGCCTGGCCGTGGGCCTGCGCGCCGACATCAACCTGATCGACCTGGCAGCGCTGGCCATCGAGCGGCCCTACCTGGTGCGCGACCTGCCCGCGGGCGGCCGGCGCTTCTTGCAGGGCGCGCGCGGCTACCGCGCCACGCTGGTGGCCGGTGAGCTGACCTACCGCGACGGCGCCGCCACCGAGGCCCTGCCCGGGCGGCTGCTGCGGCGCGCCGGCAGCGCGGCCCAAGCCGCATCGGCTGCGGTCTGAGTCTCTCAACAATCACCCGCCTAACCCACCATTCCCACGGACAACTGACAATGACATCCGCCGCCATTCAAGCCAGCTCCATTGCCGCCCAGATCGACGCGGCCGCCCAGGCCATCGAGGCTCAGGTCATCACCTGGCGGCGCGACTTTCACCAGCACCCCGAGCTCGGCAACAGTGAGTTCCGCACCGCCGGCATCGTCGCCGAGCACCTGCGCGCCCTGGGCTTTGATGAGGTCAGGACCGGCGTGGCCGTCACCGGCGTGGTCGGGCTCCTGAAGGGCGCCCTGCCCGGCCCGGTGGTCGCCCTGCGCGCCGACATGGACGCCCTGCCGGTGACTGAGGAGGTCGATCTGCCCTTTGCTTCGAAGGTGCGCGCGGTGTGGAACGGCGAGCAGGTCGGCGTCATGCACGCCTGCGGCCACGATGCCCACACCGCCATCCTGATGGGCGTGGCCACGGTGCTGGCCGGCCTGCGCGCACAACTGCGCGGCACGGTGAAGTTCATCTTCCAGCCGGCCGAGGAGATGCCCCCCGAAGGTGAAGAAGGCGGCGCGAAATTGATGATCGAGCAAGGCGCGCTTGACAACCCGCGGCCGGACGCCATCTTCGGGCTGCACATCACCCACCGCCTGCCCTGCAGCGTGATCGGCTACAAGCCCGGCCCCACCATGGCCAGCTCGGACAAGCTGCGGATCACCGTGCTCGGCCGCCAAAGCCATGGCGCCGCGCCGTGGATGGGGGTGGACCCCATCGTCGTCTCGGCCCAGGTGGTGCTGGGCCTGCAGACCATCGTCAGCCGGCAGATCGACATCACACGCGAGCCGGCGGTGGTGACCATCGGCGCCATTAAGGGCGGCGTGCGCGAGAACATCATCCCGGATTCGGTGGAGATGCGCGGCACCATCCGCACCTTCAACGAAGACATGCGCGACGATGTGCATGAGCGCATCAGCTATCTGGCCGAACACATCGCCCGCGGCTCGCGCGCCGAGTGCAAGGTGTGCATCACCAAGAACTACCCGGTCACCGTCAACCACCCGGCGCTCACCGAGGCCATGGTGCCCACGCTGGCGCGGGTGGCGGGCGAGGGCAAGTTGAGGCTCATCAACAAGGTCACCGGCTCTGAGGATTTCTCCTTCTTCCAGCAGGTGGTGCCGGGCCTGTTCATCTTCGTCGGCGTCACCGGCGATGGCATTGATCCGGCCAAGGCGCCGTCCAACCATTCGCCGCGTTTCCTGGTCGATGAACGCGCCCTGTTGGTGGGCATCAAGGCCCTGGCGCACCTCACCTGCGATCGGCTGGAGGCCGGGGACTTGAGCCTGTGAGCACCACCGGGCAAGTGCATCGAGGCCGGCTTGCTGAGCGCGTGAAAGCGCCCGGCCTCGTCGTCGCCCCCGGCGTGCACGACATGGTCTCGCTGCGCCTGGCCGACAGCTTTGGCTTCGACGCGCTCTACATGACCGGCTTTGGCACCGTGGCCTCGCACCTGGGCCTGCCCGACGCCGGCCTGGCCACCTACAGCGACATGCACGGCCGCGTCGCCGCCATGGCCAGCATGGCGCGCACCCCCTTGATCGCCGATGGCGACACCGGCTATGGCGGCCTGCTCAACATCCGCCACACCGTGCGCGGCTACGAGGCGGCGGGTGCCGCCGCCATTCAGCTCGAAGATCAAGAGTTCCCGAAGAAGTGCGGCCACACGCCTAACCGACGCGTCATCCCGACAGCCGACATGGTGCGCAAGATTCGTGTGGCCGTCGATTCGCGCCAATCGACTGATTTCTTGATCATCGCCCGCACCGACGCCCGCACCGGCTTGGGCCTGGACGAAGCCCTGCGCCGAGGCGAGGCCTATGCCCGCGCCGGCGCCGACATCCTCTTCATCGAGTCGCCCGAGTCACAGGACGAAATGCGCCGCATCACCGCGGCCTTCGACGTGCCGCTGCTGGCCAATATGGTGGAAGGCGGAAAGACGCCGGTACTGACGCAGGCCGAGTTGCAGGCCCTGGGCTACAAGCTGGCGATCTTCCCGGTGGCCGCACTGCTGGGCGCCGTGCAGGCTATGAGCGGCGTGTACCAGGCGCTGCGCCAGCAGGGCTCTACCGCAGGGGCGGGGCTGCCGCTCTACAACTTTGGCGAGCTGGCGCGCCTGATGGGGTTTGAGGATGTCTGGGACTTCGAGGAGCGCTACGCCGAAGGGCCTTGAACCAGCAACACAGCCAGCCGCCGCAGCGCTCGCGCGCCAACAGCAGCCTTTCAGCTCAACTCAATCCAGCTTGATGTTGGCCGCCTTCACCACCGGCCCCCACATCAACAGATCGGCCCGCACCTGCTCGGCAAACTGCTCGGGCGTGTTGCCTGAGGGCTCGATGCCGATCACCGCATAGCGCTCGCGCACGGCGGGCATTTGCAGCACCGCGGCGATCTCGCGCTGCAGGCGATCGATGATGGGACGCGGCGTGGCCTGCGGCGCCAGGATGCCGATCCACGACGGCACGACAAAGCCCGGCAGGCCGGATTCGACAAATGTGGGCACCTCGGGCAGCGCGGCGGATCGTTTGTCGCTGGTGATGCCCAGGCCGATGAGCCGGCCGGCCTTGACGTACTGCTGCGCCGTGGCCACCGCCGTGAACACCAGCGGGATTTGCCCGCCCAGCACATCGACGATCGCCTGGCCGCCGCCCTTGTAGGCGATGTGCTCCAGCGCCACGCCGGTGCGGTTTTTCAGCAGCTCGCCGGCCAAATGCGGCGTCGAGCCTATGCCCGAGGTACCAAAGGGATAGGGCCCGGGTTTGGTGTTCCTGCCCACGGCGATGAATTCGGCCAGGTTCTTGACCGCCACCGAGGGGTGGGCCACCAGGATCAGGCCACTGTCGCCCAGCTTGGTGACCGGCGCCAGATCACGCAGGGTGTCAAACGGCAGCTTGGCCACCAGGTGCG
The DNA here is from genome assembly GCA_043720415.1 of Ideonella sp. Taxonomy (GTDB): domain Bacteria; phylum Pseudomonadota; class Gammaproteobacteria; order Burkholderiales; family Burkholderiaceae_C; genus Pseudaquabacterium. Next base: position 40,699 of record JAYSSS010000159.1, on the reverse strand, counting down.
GGTAGACCACCAAGGTGCCATCAAAACCCAGCAGCAGGGTGTGGCCATCCGGCGCTGCCTGGGCCACGGCCTGCACACCGATGGCGCCGCCGGCGCCGGGGCGGTTGTCAATGATCACCTGCTGGCCCAGACGGGCCGACAGGGCCTCGCTTATGGCGCGCACGCCGGTGTCAGCGAAGCCGCCGGCCGAGTAGGGCACGATGATGCGCACCGGCTTGGTCGGGAAGCTTTGCGCCAGGGCGGCGGGCGCCGTCAGCGCAATTGCCGTGACAACAGCGAGGGCGAGGCTGAAGGCGTGGGCCATGGTGCGCATCATCACCCCCCCACCAACTGCCCGCCATCGACGACGACGGTCTGACCGGTGATCCAGCGCGCCAGCGGCGAGGCCAGGAAAAGTGCGACGTCAGCAATGTCCTCGGGCGTGCCCATGCGGCCAAAGGGGATGCTGTTCAAGGTGTTGGTGTACAGCGCCTCGCCATTGATGCGCCGCTGGTCCCAGACACTGCCCGGGAAATCCACCGAGCCCGGCGCAATGCAGTTCACGCGGACGCCCTGGCGCGACAACATCGCCGCCTGGCTGCCGGTGTAGTGAATCATCGCGGCCTTCACTGCCGCATAGGCCGCCGAGCGCACCGAGGGCCGGTAGCCCGAGATGGATGAGATGTGAATGATCGAGGCGCCCGGCCCGGCCGCCAGCAACAGCGGCAGGGCTGCGTGCGAGGCCCGCACCATGGCCATGACATCGACCGACAGCCCGGCCATCCAGGCCTCGTCGCTGTCGCCCATGCCAAAGCCCGAGGCGTTGTTCACCAGTACATCGATGCCGCCGAGTGCGGCGCCGGCCTCGGCCACATAGCGCTCGACGCCAGCACGGTCCGCCAGATCGCACTGCCCTGTGTGCACCGTGCCGCCATGCGCGGCCAGGTCGCGGTGCGCGGCGGCCAGCGGCTCGGCAGCGCGGGCGCAGACCGAGACATGGGCGCCATGGGCGGCAAAACCCAGGGCAATGGCCCGGCCGATGCCGCGGCTGCCGCCGGCCACGACGACGCGTTTGTGCTTGAAATCGATGTGCATGGAGATGTCTGGAGATCGGGGTGGATGGAAAAGTTAGCGCTTGCCCTCGGTATTGAGCATGCCAGTGATTGCGGGTTTGGCCCCACGGGTAAGCCCTGATCGAATTAGCACTCACCGCGTCAGAGTGCTAATATCGCCGCACTTCGTTTTTTGGATGATCCTCACAGCACACCATGAACCTGTCCACCTCCACCGCCGTGCAGCTGCGTGACCCCTGGGCCCTGGTGCCCTCGCTCGGCAACCTGGATGCCTACATCTCGGCCGTGAACCGGCTGCCGATGTTGACGCAAGAGGAAGAAACCTCGCTGGGCCGGCGCTTGCGCGACGACGGCGATGTGTCTGCGGCCGGCAAGCTGGTGCTGTCGCACCTGCGGCTGGTGGTGTCGGTGGCGCGGCAGTTTCTGGGCTATGGCCTGCCACATGGTGATTTGATTCAGGAAGGCAATGTCGGCCTGATGAAGGCCGTCAAGCGCTTCGACCCTGAGCAGGGCGTGCGCCTGGTCAGCTACGCGCTGCACTGGATCCGGGCCGAGATTCACGAGTACGTGCTGCGCAACTGGCGCATGGTGAAGATGGCCACAACCAAGGCCCAGCGCAAGCTGTTCTTCAACCTGCGCTCGATGAAGCAGCGCTTCAAGGGCGCGGCCGACGATGCCGATCTGCACCGCGGCACGCTCTCGGCCGCTGAGATCGAGCGCGTGGCAGCGGACTTGAACGTCAAGCCCGCTGAAGTGATCGAGATGGAAATGCGCCTGTCCGGCGGCGACGTGGCGCTGGAGCCGCAGACCGACGACGGCGAAGAGAGCTACGCGCCCATCGCCTACCTGGCCGACGAGACCAATGAGCCGACCCAGGTGATCGAGGCGCGCCGCCGCGACGCCCAATCCGGCGACGGCCTGACGCAGGCCTTGCAGGTGCTGGACGCCCGCAGCCGGCGCATCGTGGAAGAGCGCTGGCTCAAGGTCAATGACGATTCCAGCGGCGGCATGACGCTGCATGAGCTGGCCGCCGAATATGGCGTGAGCGCCGAGCGCATCCGCCAGATCGAGGTGGCGGCGATGAAGAAAATGCGCAAGGCGATGGAGGCGGAAACCGCCTGAGCGCGCTTTGGCGCCGCCACGAAACAGGCCACCTCGGTGGCCTGTTATGTTTTGGGCTTCTCCGCCAGCAGCACCTTCAGATCATCGGTCAGCGCCTTGGCGCCCGTGCCGTAGCGCGTGAAGAGGCGAATGCGCCCTGCGGCATCAAAGATGTAGGAGCCGGCGGTGTGGTCCATGGTGTAGCTGGACTCGGTCTTGCCCGCCGCTTTGGCGAAGAAGACCTTGAACTCGCGCGCGGCCTCTTTGGTGTGCTCGTCGCTGCCGCGAAGTGCCAGCATGTCGGGCCCGAAATTGGCCATATAGGCCTTGAGTAGCGCGGGCGTGTCGCGCTGCGGATCGACGGTGACGAAGACGCCTTGCACGCGGGCACCATCGGGCCCGAGTTGGCGCTTGACCTCGGCCAGCTCGGTGAGCGTGGTCGGGCAGACATCGGGGCATTGGGTGTAGCCGAAGAAGACCACGACGACCTTGCCTTTGAACTCCGTCAGGCTGCGCGTCTGGCCCTCGGGATCGGGCAGTGCGAGCTTGCTGGCGTAGGTGGCGCCGGTGATGTCGATGGATTTGAACGAAGGTTTGGCGGGGCTCATGCCCACGCCGTCGCAGCCCAGGAGTGCCAGCCCCAAGAGCGTGGTCGCCAGTGTGGACCGCAGCAAAGCGTGGCGCCGCCCTGAGCTCAACTCAGCCATGGCTTGGTGTAGTGATCGACCAGCAGTGCTGCGAACAGCAGCGACAGATAAAGGATCGAGAAGCGAAAGGTGCGGCGCGCCAAAGCGTCGCTGTATTCGCGCCACAGGGCCACGCCGTAGGCGATGAAGATCAGGCCCAGCACCACGGCCGAGCCGAGGTAAATCCAGCCACTCATGCCGGTGATGAAGGGCAGCAGGGTGGAGGCGAACAGCACCAGGGTGTAGAGCACGACATTGAGGCGGGTGAAATCAGAGCCGTGGGTCACCGGCAGCATGGGCAGGCCGGACTTGCGGTAGTCCTCCACCCGGTACAGCGCCAGGGCCCAGAAGTGCGGCGGCGTCCACAAAAAGATGATCAGGCACATCATCAGCGCCTCGGGCCCGACCTCGCCGCGCATGGCCGCCCAGCCCAGCACCGGCGGCATGGCGCCCGAGGCGCCACCGATGACGATGTTTTGCGGCGTCAGGGGTTTGAGGATCACGGTGTAGACGATGGCGTAGCCGATGAAGGTGGCGAAGGTCAGCCACATCGTCAGGGCGTTGACTTCGAAGTACAGCAGTGCGCTGCCGGCGCCGCCCAGCACGGCAGAGAACACCAGCGCCTGGGTGTTGCTGAGCTCGCCCTTGGCCGTGGGCCGCCAGGCGGTGCGCGCCATCTTGGCGTCTATGGTCTGCTCGACCAGGCAGTTGAAGGCCGCCGCCGCGCTGGCCACCAGCCAGATGCCCACCGTGGCCGCCAGCGCCACGCGCAGATCGGGCAGGCCGGGCACCGCCAAGAGCATGCCGATGACGGCGCAGAAGACGATCAACTGCACCACGCGCGGCTTGGTCAGCGCCAGGTACTGCGACCAGCGCGTGGCGCTGGGTTTGGTGGCATCGGTGGCGAGGGTGGTGGACATGGGAAGCGGCGGATTTTAGGAGCCGGCCCGGGGTGGCCGCACTTGAGCCTGCATTTGCGCCCGCGGCTGGGGCCGCACAGCATCGCCAAAACGGCTACCGGCAGGCGCCTTGGCGCGCGCCCACAGCGAGGTCAACAGCCCCACCAGCATGGCAGCGCCAGCGCTGTGCAGCAGCGCGGCCAGCAACGGCCAATCGAGCACCACATTGCTCAGGCCCGTGGCCAACTGCAGCACGAGCATCGCGCCCAAGGCCAGGGCGTAACGACGCGCATGGCGATCGCCATGGCGCCACAGCCTGGCCACCAGCCACAGCAAGCCGGCGACGACCAGCACCGCGAACAAGCGATGCACCAGGTGGATGGCCACCAGCGCCTCGGTCGGGATGAAGTGGCCATCGGCCGTGCGGCCCAACTCGCGCAACACGGTGAAGCCTTCGCTGGCCTGCATGGCCGGCCACCACTGGCCATTGCACTGCGGAAACCCTCGGCAGGCGAGCACGGCGTAGTTGGTGCTGACCCAGCCGCCCAGGGCCACCTGCAGCATCAGCAGGGCCAGCAGCGCGGCGATCCAGCGGCGTGGCGTGGCAGCATGGATCGCCCGGTTGCGAAACGACTCATGCTGCAGCACCAGCAGTGCCAGCAAGACCATGCCGCCCAGCAGGTGCAGGGTGACGATGGCCGGGTAGAGCTTGAGTGTCACGGTGTACTTGCCAAACAGTCCCTGCACGATCACCCAGACCAGGGTCAGGGCCGGCCACAGTGGCGAATGCGGCAGCTCGGCGCGGCGGCGCCAGCCCATAGCCGCGGCCACCAGGATCAGCGCGCCCACGGCCATCGCCAGGTAGCGGTGGCTCATCTCGATCCAGGCCTTGGACGTGGTCACCGGGCCGCTGGGCAGCGCGGCCTGCGCGGCGCCGATCTGCGCCTTGGCGCCCAAGGGGCTGGCCTGGCCATAGCAGCCCGGCCAATCGGGGCAGCCCAGGCCGGAATCGGTCAAGCGGGTGAAGGCGCCAAAGACGATCAGATCGAAGGTGAGGAACAGCGTGATCGCCGTGAGCGCGGCCAGCCGCGTCTGCACCCGCTCAGCCCGCTGGCGCAGCCACCACCAGGCCAGCGGCAGCAGCGCCAGCACGCCGGCCAGCAGCAGCAGGCGCAGCAGGGCGGCGGGGTCGTGGGCGGCGGCGTTCACGGGGAGAAGCTCAACGGCCCGGCTTGTCCCAGCTGCCGCTGGCGCGCAGCAGCCGGTCCAGATCACGTTTGACGCGGCCCGGCTCGGGGTTGGCGGGCTCGCGCATCATCCACAAGCCCATGGGATCGACGATGTAGAAATGCTCCTCCAGCGCCTGGCCGGGCGCTGGGCTCAGCCAAGTCAGTGCTTGCGCGCGTGGCAGGCGCAGGATGCGCACACTGGGCGTGGCCAGCAGGGCCTGCTGCAGCGCAGGCTTGATGGGGGCATCGTCAATCACCAGCCAGACCTTGTCGATGCGGTCGCGCTCGCGGCCCAGCATCTCGCGCAGTTGGCGCTGCATGAACAGGCGCTTTTCGCAGACGCTGTCGCAGTCGCCACCTGAAGCGACGAGCAGCAACCACTGGCCTTTGAGCGAGCGCAGGGGCACGGCCTGGCCGTCGATGGCACCGGCCGCCAGATCCGGCATGGCCACGGGCGGGGCTATCAACTGCCCGTAGGCGCTGCCGGCACCGGTGGGCTTGATCACATAGAACGTGAAGTAGCTGGCCAACACCGGCAAGGCGCAGGCCAACACCACCAACAACATCACCCGGCGGCCGCGCGCGGTGCGCTCTTGCTGGCGCATCTGCCCGGGCTCGGGCAAGGAGTGCACGGTCAGCGCAATGGGGTCGTCGGAGGGGGTCATGCGCTTGGCCTGCGGCGGTAGGGGTTGAGTTGGAACCAGGCGTAGAGGCCGACGATCAGGGCGCTGAGTGCGAACCACTGGAAGGCGTAGCCGTGGTGCTTGGCCGTGCCCAGGGTGGGATCGAGCCACTGCCGCAGCAAATTGTCGGCGGCCAGAGCCGGGCCTGATGTCGGCTCCAGCTGTTGCAGCGACAGTGGCCGCAGCGGCAATTTGATCTCGGCCGAGAGCTCAGCCAGGTCGAGATTTTGTCGGATGCGGCCAGGCGCCGAAGGCCCCAGCTCGATCAACTTTGAGGGTGCGGCGGCGATGCGGCCGCTGACCAGGACCTCGCCGGTTTGCTCAGGCAGCGCTTGCAGGCGGCTGCGGTCCTGGGCATCGCGAGGCATCCAGCCGCGCTGCACCAGCACGGCATCTCCTGGGCCCAAGAGCAGCGGCGTCATCACGAAAAACCCGGGCCGTGCATTCATCTGTCGGTTGTCCAGATAGGTGGTGTGCGCATGCAACCACTGGCCGCGCAGAGTGATGCGGCGATGGTGCTGGGCCGCGGCCGCAACTTCGGTGCTGGCCAGCTCGGCCTGCGGCAAGGCGGGCATGGCGCGGCGCTGTTCGATCTGCGCTTGCAGGGCCTGCTTTTGCGCGGCGCGGTCCAGTTGCCAGACGCCCAATCGCGCGGTGATGGTGGCGCTCACGATGGCAGCAAGGAGGATCAGGGCGCGGCCGCCTCGCCCGATGACCGTGGCGTCACGCGGGCCGCTCATGGACGCGGCCAAGGGGGTCGCCACCCATAATCGGCCGCCATGAAAACCGTGATCGTGATCGCCCTGTTGCTGGTGCTCGCCGCCTTGGCCGGCGCCGGGGTGTTCATGCTGCGCAAGGGCGACGGCACGGTGGCCGATGGCCAGCGTGACAAGCGCATGGCGCGTGCGCTGGCCGTGCGCGTGGCGCTGTCGATTGGCGTGTTTTTGTTCGTGCTGCTGAGCTGGTACATGGGCTGGATCCAACCCACGGGACTGCCTATTGGACGGTGACGGGCGATGACGGAAGGTGACGGACAGCGACGAAAGTTGATGGGCGGTGGCGTTGGATTCAGCGCCACATGCCGGCTCAGAGCCAGTAGACGAGGATGTACAGGCCCAGCCAGACCACGTCCACGAAGTGCCAATACCAGGCCGCACCTTCAAAACCAAAGTGCCGCGTTGGCGTGAAGTGGCCCTTCATCAGCCGCAGCGTGATGAAGGTCAGCATCAGCATGCCGATGAAGACATGGAAGCCGTGAAAGCCGGTGAGCATGAAGAAGGTCGAGCCGTAGATGCCCGAGCTCAGCTTCAGGTTCAGGTCGCTGTAGGCATGGGCGTATTCATAGCCCTGCACGAACAGGAAGGTCAGGCCCAGCGCGACCGTGATCCACATCCAGAAAATCGTCTTGCTGCGCTGGCCGGCGATCAGGGCGTGGTGGGCGATGGTCAGCGTGACACCCGAGGTCAACAGCAACGCGGTGTTGATGGTGGGCAACCAGAACGGGCCCATGGTCGTGAAGGGCTCGATGATGCCGGCCGGTGAGGCCGTGGTGCCGCCGGGCGAGCTCGGCCAAATGGCTTTGAAATCGGGCCACAAGACGGCGTGGTCGAGGTTGCCCAGCATGGGCAGCGCATGGGCGCGGGCCCAGTACAGCGCGCCGAAGAAAGCGGCGAAGAACATCACCTCGGAGAAGATGAACCAGCTCATGCTCCAGCGGAAGGAGACATCGATGCGTTCGGAGTACTGGCCGCTTTCGCTCTCGCCGATGGCCTGGCTGAACCAGGCAAACAGCGTGGGCAGCAGGATGGCAAAGCCCAGGATCAGGGCCCACATGCCCCAGCCCGAACCATTGATCCACTGGCCGGCGCCGAGGATGATGAAAAACAGGCCCAGCGAGGACATCGCAGGGTGCTGCGAGGGGCTGGGAACAAAGTAGTACGGCTGTGCGCCATGGGGCGTCGCTGCAGACATCGTGCTCAATCTCCTGAAATCAAAACTTAGCTTGAATCGCGTGCTGTGCCGGCCTACCTGGCCACGCCGCTGCCCACGACCCACGTCACCAGCAGGACCAGTGCGCCGACAAACAGTGCGGCGCCAAGCAATCCTGCAATCACCACATGCACAGGGTTGAGCTGTGCGACATCTTGTTCATGGTCCTTGGCGCGGCGCACGCCAAAGAACGACCAGGCCACTGCGCGCATGGTGTGCAGAGGCGAGGCCTTGCGCGAGGCGGCAGCTTTCAAGCCAGCGTCGCTCATCAGGCAACCTACGTGCTTCGCACTTCGGTATTCGCCTTTCGGGCGGCCGGGCAGGCTCATGACCGCACCCCTGGCACTGAAACCTCAGCCGCCTTGGCCGAGGGCGCCGCAGGCACCTTGCCACCGACCTCAAAGAAGGTGTAGGACAAGGTGATGGTGGTCACGTCCTTGGGCAGCTTGGGGTCGAGGTAAAAGACCACCGGCCACTGTTTGGTCTCACCGGCCTTGAGCTGGTACTCGTTGAAGCAAAAGCACTCCAGTTTGTTGAAGTGCGCGCCGGCCTGCATGGGCGCAAAACTCGGGATCGCCTGGGCCGCCATGGTGCGGTCCTGGGCATTGCGAAACTCGTACATCACCGTGGCCAGCTCGCCCGGATGCACCTTGACGGAATGCACCGCGGGCTTGAAATCCCAGGGCCCGCGGGCATTGGCGTCGAACTCCACCGTGATGGTGCGCGAGGTGTCGATCTGCGTGCTGGCCGGCCGCTCACGCGTGTTCGAGACATTCGAGCCGGTGAGCTTTTCACTCAGGCTGAGCACATTGATGCCCAGCGCATTGCAGATCGCCCGGTACATCGGCACCAGCGCATAGCCAAAGCCAAACATCAGCACCACGATCACCGCCAGCTTCAAAAGCATCTGGCGGTTGTCGCGCCGCGCAGCGGCGAGGATCGATGACACGGACATTGGCATGGTCCGCTAGCGCGCCATGAACATGAGCTTGGCCACAAAACCCAGCGCAAACATCGCCGCCACCGAGGCCAGGATCAAACCCAGCCGGCGATTGGCCCTGCGCTGCTGCTCACTGAGGTGTGCCATGGTGTGACGCTGCTGCGTTGCGTTATTGATCAGCCGATCAGCCAATCACCCGCGTGGCGCTGGCATCGAGCTTGGGTGGCGTCTCGAAGGTGTGGAACGGCGCCGGCGAAGGGATTTCCCACTCCAGGCCTTCGGCCGCTTCCCAAGGTTTTTGCGGGGCCTTCTCACCCTGGCCGCGCATCATCGGGATCACCGTGAAGATGAAGAAATACACCTGCATCAGGCCGAAGCCAAAGGCACCCAGCGTGGCCAGGGCGTTGAAGTCGGTGAACTGGATGGGGTAATCGGCATAGCGTCGCGGCATGCCGGCCAGGCCCAGGAAGTGCATCGGGAAGAAGGTGACGTTGAAGAAGATCAACGAGCCCCAGAAGTGGATCTTTCCGCGCGTCTCGTTGTACATCACACCGGTCCACTTCGGCGACCAATAGTAGTAGCCAGCGAACATGCCGAACAACGAGCCCGCCACCAGCACATAGTGGAAGTGGGCGACGACGTAGTAGGTGTCCTGCAACTGAATATCAATCGGCGCCATGGCCAGGATCAGGCCGGTAAAGCCGCCCATGGTGAAGACGAAGATGAAGCCCACCGACCACAGCATGGGGGTCTCAAAGGTCATCGAGCCGCGCCACATGGTGGCGATCCAGTTGAAGATCTTCACGCCCGTGGGCACGGCGATCAACATGGTGGCGTACATGAAGAACAACTGCCCTGTCACCGGCATGCCGGTGGTGTACATGTGGTGCGCCCAGACGATGAAGGACAGGATGGCGATCGAGGCCGTGGCGTAAACCATCGAGGTGTAGCCAAACAAGCGCTTGCGGGCGAAGGCCGGGACGATGGCGCTGACGATGCCGAAGGCCGGCAAGATCATGATGTAGACCTCGGGGTGACCAAAGAACCAGAACACGTGCTGGTACATCACCGGATCGCCGCCGCCGGCGGGGTTGAAGAAGCTGGTGCCGAAGTGGCGGTCCGTCAGGGTCATCGTGACCGCGCCAGCCAGCACCGGCATCACGGCGATCAGCAGGTAGGCGGTGATCAACCAGGTCCAGGCGAACAGCGGCATCTTCATCAGCGACATGCCCGGCGCGCGCATGTTGAGGATGGTGACGATGATGTTGATCGAGCCCATGATCGAGCTCGCACCCATGATGTGCATGGCAAAGATGCCGGCGTCCATGGACGGGCCCATTTGCAGCGTCAGCGGGGCGTACAGCGTCCAGCCTGCCGATGGCGCGCCACCGGGCATGAAGAACGAACCCACCAGCATCAGCGCGGCCGGGATCAGCAGCCAGAAGCTGAAGTTGTTCATGCGCGCGAAAGCCATGTCGGCCGCGCCCACCTGCAAGGGGATCATCCAGTTCGCGAAGCCGACGAAGGCCGGCATGATGGCGCCGAACACCATGATCAGGCCGTGCATCGTGGTGAAGGAATTGAACAGCTCGGGGTTGAAGTACTGCAGCCCGGGCTGGAACAACTCGGCGCGGATGCAAAGTGCCAACACGCCGCCGATCATGAACATGGCGAAGGCGAACAACAGGTACATCGTGCCAATGTCCTTGTGGTTCGTGGCGTACACCCAGCGGCGCCAGCCGTGCGGCGCGCCATGGTGCTCATGATCGTGGGATTGGTCGTGGTGGTCGAGGACGGCGCTCATGGGCAGGGCCTTTTGGCGATCGGTGATTTGGGACGCGTACGTTGGGCGTTTGGGCGGGCGTGCGGGCGGGCGTGCAGGTGCTGCAGGTTTGACGCGCTACTTGCGCGCAGTCTTGATGTCCGCAGGCTGCACCACCTGGCCGGTCTTGTTCGACCAGCTGTTCTTGGTGTAGGAGATGACGGCGGCAATCTCGGTGTCGTTCAGCGCCTTCCAGGGCGGCATGGCACCGTTGTTGCGGCCGTTGAGCACCACATCAATGGCCTTGGCCTTGTCGGCGTCGGTGACCAGGGCTGAGCCATCCAGCGCCTTGATCGGGCCCGCGCCCGTGCCGTCGGCCTTGTGGCACACGGCGCAGTTGGCGGTGTAGACCTTGGCGCCGCGGGCGACGATGTCTCCGAGCTTCCAGACCTTGCTCGGGTCATCGGCCTTGGCGGCAATTTCCTTCTTCTTGCCATCGACCCAGACGGCGTAATCGGCCTGCGACACCACCTTCACGTGGATGGGCATGTAGGCGTGCTCTTTTCCGCAGAGCTCGGCGCACTGGCCGTAGAAATCACCGGTCTTGGTGGCGCGGAACCAGGCATCACGCACGAAGCCCGGAATGGCGTCTTGCTTGACCGCCAGCGAGGGCACCATCCAGGCATGGATCACATCGTTGGCGGTAGTGATGATGCGGATTTTCTTGTCCACCGGCACCACCACCGGGTTGTCCACCTTGAGCAGGTAGTCGTCGCCCGCGGGCTTGCCGGCATCGGACAGGCGGCGCTGCTCAGCGTCGAGCGTGGCCAGGAAGGAGATGCCCTCGCCCTCGCCCTTGAGGTAGTCGTAGCCCCACTTCCATTGGTAGCCGGTGGCCTTGATCGTGAGGTCGGCGCTGCTGGTGTCCTTCATGGCGACGACGGTCTTGGTCGCGGCCAGGCCCATGACGCAAACGATGAGGAAGGGCACCACCGTCCAGGCGATTTCGACGGCCACGCTTTCATGGAAGTTGGCCGGCTTGTGACCGACCGATTTGCGGTGCTTGAAGATCGAATAGAACATCACGCCGAAGACCGCAATGAAGATCACCAGGCAGACGATCAGCATGTAGAAATGCATGCCGTGGATGTCGGCCGCAATCGCTGTGGCCGGCGGATGCAAATCAAGCTGGTTCTTGGCCGGGCCACCGGGCAGATCGCCCGCGGCCATGGCCACTTGAGTGGACAGGGTGGCCAGCGCGACCAGGGCTGCGCGTGCGGTGCGTTGGGCAGCCTGAAGTGCCACCTGATGTGCCGCCGGTTTTGCCACCGTTTGTGCCACCGGGTGTGCCGCGGGGTGCCAAGGTGAATTCATGATGTTCATCGTCATGCTTTGAGTTCGTGATCCAGATCGTGGGGTTCGGTGCGGCCGTGGCTCAGGTCGCCATGGGTCAGCCTGAGCGCGCGGCGCAGCTCCTGGGCCAACTCGATGCGCAGCTCGGGGCGCACATGGCGCCCGACCTTGACACTGCGGCGTTGGCCGGACAGCTCGACCAGCGAGCCCTCGGCCCCCGCTGGCTCGATGCGCACCCATTCGGCGCGAAACTTTGCGCACTCAACCTGCGCTCCGCAGTGCTGTTCAACGGCCAATTCATGGCCCGCCAAGGTGATGGTTTCGCGGTCCCCGGCATGGCGCGCAACGATCAGCATCGCCGCACCCACGGCCAGCAGCTCGATGCCGGTGAACATCACCACCATGGCAACGCCCTGCCACCAAAAACCCAAGGCCACAACGAGCGACAACGCGCACAGCAGGCCATAGGACAGCAGCATCTGACGCGGCGTCATCGAGACATTGCGCTTGAGCTCGAAGCGCCACACGCGGCCCCGGGGCGACGCCCACTCACGGCCAAAACGCCAACCCGCATCGCGCTGGGCGATCACGGGCCAAAGGTTGGAGGCGAAAGCGGTGTTCATCGTGGACGGCGATGGCAGGGGCAGCGTGGCGGCTTACGAAGAAGGCTAGGGGCGTGTATGGCAGGCGTGTCTGGCAACGGGCGGTCGGCTGGGCATTCATCAGCGCCGGCACCTTGCGCATGGCCCCAACCGAGCCGAGCCCTGAGCTCGCCACGTGGATGGGGCCAACCGGTGATTCTAGCGGACAGTCATTGCGCTTCTGGCCTGGACTTGAGCGCGCGCAGGCTGCCGCGCAGCGACTCCAGGGACACCGTGGCCAACTCGCCACGCGCTGGCTTGGGCGCGGCCTTGAAGGCGTGGCCATAGACCACTTCGAAGCTCATGTGAATGCGGCCACTGCCATCGGCGCGGGCTTGCAGGGCCGCACACAGTTGTGCGTGCCAGCGAGGCGTGCGCAGGCCGGCATGGCGCTGCGGCCCCAAATTTGCGCCCATGGCGCGCAGCTCTTGCAGTGCGGCCGCCGCCGATGACCAGGTCAGCGTAATGACCTCCTGGTCCATCACCGGGTCGGCAAAGCCGCTGCCGACCAGCAGGTCGCCGAAGTTGTGCATGTCGGTGAAGGGTGGATGCGGTGCCGGCCAGGCCTGATCGGCATAGATTTGCCGCAGCTCGCGCAAGGTGTCGGGGCCCAGCGTCGAGAACATCAAAAAGCCCTCCGCCGCCAGCGCCGCGTGCCAGCCAGCCACCGTGGCCGGCGGGTTGGGGCTGAGGTGCAGCATCATGTTGGCCCACACCATCTGCGCCTGGCCGGCCTCAATCTCGGTGGTCAAGCTCACCGCATCGGCGGGTCCTTGCCCCAGTTGCCACCAGCGGCGCGGTGCGGCATGGCGGCTGGCCATGGCCAGGCGGGGTGTCGGTTCAACCACAAGGCGCCGGGCCTGTGGCAAGGCCTCGCGCACGGCCTGCGCACTGCCGCCCAGGTGCCCCCACCAGTCGATCCACCGCTCGGGTGGCTGCTTGATCAAAGTCAAGCGCTCGGCCATGCGGCGGGCCACTTCCTGGTGCAACCAGGGGGCACCGGGCCCCTTCGCCAGCCGCCCCAGCAGATGGGTCAGTGCCGCCGCATCAATGGCGGGCGGCGCGGGGCTGTCATCGGGCATGGTCGGGCAGTATATTGAGCCGATGTCCAGCCCACGGTGGCCCGAATCATTGGTGCCACGCAGATGGCACACGGCGCTGCCGCGTCGGTGGCTGGCGGTGCTCAAGCGCCGTTGGCTGACCACCCTGCCAGCTCAGTGGCTGAGCACTCTGCCACGCCAGTGTGAGCTGTGCCGCGGCTGGGGCCACCAGGCGCTGTGCGAGGCCTGCCTCGGGCGCTTTGCCCAGCCGCGGCCGCGGTGCCTGCGCTGCGGCCTGGCCGGCCTGGATGACCGCATGTGCGGCCAGTGCCAGGCCGAGCCGCCGCCGTTTGCCCACACCGTGGCGGCGGTGGACTACGCCTTCCCCTGGGACCGCTTGATCCAGCAACTGAAGTTTCATGGCCAGGTGGAGTTGTCAGGCGCCCTGGCAGCTTGCCTGGCTGAGGCCGTGCTAAAGCGTGCCCTGCCCCTGCCGGAGCTGCTGCTGCCCGTGCCCTTGAGCGCGCCGCGCTTGCGTGAGCGCGGCTACAACCAGGCCTGGGAGTTGTGCCGTGGCGTGGCCGCCATCTTGAACATTCCGGCCCATGCGCAAGCCCTGGTGCGCGCGGATGACGCCGTTCACCAAGTGGGCCTGACGCGCGCCGAGCGCCTGAAAAACCTGCGCCACGCCATGTGGGTGGTGCCGGCGCTGCGCTCACTGGTGATGCATCGCCAGGTGGCCTTGATCGATGACGTCATGACCAGCGGCGCCACCGCCCACGCCGCGGCGCAGGCGCTGCTCGCCGCGGGTGCGGCGCAGGTGCAGATCTGGGTGCTGGCGCGCACGCCGCGGGGCGATTGAATCCAGGCCGCGCAGGGCTGCGCTCTGGCTGGCGCCGTGGCTGCCGCCACAATCTGCCGCCATGTTCAACATCGTCCTGGTGCAGCCGGAAATACCGCCCAACACGGGCAATGTGATCCGCCTGGCGGCCAACACCGGCTGCGGCCTGCACCTCATCGAGCCGCTGGGCTTTTCCATGGACGACAGGTTGTTGCGCCGGGCCGGGCTGGATTACCACGAGTACGCGCAGGTTCAGCGTTATTCCTCCTGGGCCGAATTCGTCACCTCCTGCCAGCCCAATGCCCAGCGCATGTTTGCCTTCACCACGCGCGGCTCAAGCTCACTGGCTTTGGCGCAATTTGCAGCCGGCGATTGGTTGGTCTTTGGCAGTGAAACCGCCGGCCTGCCGCCAGCGCTGCGCGAGACCTTCCCGCCAGGCCAGCGGCTGCGCCTGCCCATGCTGGCTGGCCAGCGCAGCCTGAACCTGAGCAATGCCGTGGCCGTGGCGGTTTTCGAGGCCTGGCGGCAGTGTGGCTATGTGGGCGCTTTGGTCGAGGCGGGAAGCGGCGCAGCGGATGGCGCATCGGCGCCCTGATCGCCCCGCCGTTGCGGCCATGCAAGCCGCGGCGCGGGCACTGTCCGCCGTCTCAGCGCACCGGGTTCACACCGACTCGGCACGCGCCTCGCGCGACATCAAGGCCTGCAGCGCCTGGGCCGGCGACACCCGGCCGCCGAGCAGCGCCACCACAGCCGCGGTGATGGGCATGTCCACGCCCAAAGCGCGAGCGCGGGCCAGGACCGTGGCCGCGCTGTAGACGCCCTCGGCCACATGGCCCAGTTGCTGCAGGATGTCGGCCAGCGAGTGGCCCTGGGCCAACAACAGCCCGACGCGCCGATTGCGCGACAAATCGCCGGTGGCCGTCAGCACCAGATCACCCAGGCCTGAGAGCCCCATCAGCGTGGCGACCTGGCCGCCCATGGCCAGGGCCAGTCGCGTCATCTCGGCCAGGCCACGGGTGATCAGCGCGGCCCGGGCGTTTTGCCCCAGGCCCAGACCATCGGCCACGCCGGTGGCGATGGCCATGACGTTTTTCACCGCGCCGCCGACCTCGACGCCGACGGGGTCGTCCGAGGTGTAGACACGCAGCGCTTCGGTGTGAAAGGCCTGCACCATCAGCGCCGCCAATGCGGGGTCGTCGCTGGCCGCCACCATGGCCGTGGGCTGGCCACGCGCCACCTCGATGGCGAAGCTGGGCCCGCTCAATATGCCCAGTCTCGATTGCGGCCGCAACTCGCGCGCGAGCTCATGGCCCAAGGCGCCGGACCCGGCCTCGAAGCCCTTGCACAGCCAGCAGGCCTGCAGCTCGGGCGGCAGTGCCTGCAGCTGCGTGCGCAGGCCCGACATCGGCGTGGCGATGACGATCAGGCCCGCTGCCGCACCGGGCACGGCTGCGGCGACTGCGCCGCCGACGGGATCGCCCCTGGAGCCCGTCTTGCGTTGCCCAGCGCACCAGGCAATGGCCTGGGCGCGGTCGTCGCTGAGCACCAGCCGCGCTGGCAAGGCCACCTCAGGCAGGTAGCGCGCGTTGCGCCGATGCGCCCGCATCAAGGCCAACTGTTGAGCGTCGCGCGCCCACAGCAGCACCTCGTTCGAGGCCGCAGCCGCCACCGCCAGGGCTGTGCCCCAGGCGCCTGCGCCGAGCACGGCAATGCGCATGGCGCGGGTCTCTGGCCTTCAGTTCAGTGTGTTGGCGTTACCGTTGGCAGCCGAAATGCCCTGCGCTTGGGCCTGGGCCTGCTGCGCTTCGAACATGGCCTGGAAATTGACTTCCGTCAGCAAGATGGGCGGGAAGCCGGCGCGGGTGCAGACATCGGAGACGATGGCGCGCAAATAGGGATAGACCATCTGCGGGCAGACGATGCCCAGGATGCCCTGCATCTGCTCTTGCGGCACATGGCGGATTTCGAAGATGCCGGCCTGCTTGGCCTCGACCAGGAACAGGGTCTTGTCCTGCACCTTGGCGGTGACCGTGGCGGTGACGGAGACCTCGAAGATGCCATCGGCGATGCCGCCGGCGGCCATCTGCAGGTTGATTTCCACCTGCGGCTGGGTTTGCTCAAGCAGGATTTGCGGCGAGTTCGGCTGCTCCAGCGACAAGTCCTTCAGGTACATGCGCTGAATCTGGAACACAGGGGTCGGGTCTTGATCGGCCATGGTGGGCTTTCGGGCGCGAGCGGGCGCGCAACAGGGGGAGGGGGAATTGAAAAGCCCGCGCTTGTGGGAGCAGCGGGCTGACAGCGGCGGCGATTATTGCGCAGCGACAGGCCCTGGGGGAGGCCGACCAAGGCCCGGAGTTCGTGCCTTTTCTGGCGCCCCGGCCAGGCCTATGCCACTTGCAGCAAGGGCAGCAAACCGCCGCTGCGGTCCAGCGCCATCAGGTCGTCGCAACCGCCGACATGGGTCTCACCGATGAAGATCTGCGGCACCGTGCGCCGGCCGGTGAGCGCCACCATGTGATCGCGCTCTGTCGGGTTCAGGTCGATGCGGATTTCTTCAATCTGCGCCACGCCGCGCTGCTTGAGCAGCGCCTTGGCCTGCACGCAGTAGGGGCAGACCTGGGTGGTGTACATGCGAACAGCGCTCATGGTTCAAAGGCCTCGTGCGAAAGGGGTGGGATTGTCGAATGCGATGCCATGACCCTGCGCGGCGGCCGCCCTGCACAGCGGCCCTCAGGCCAACTTGTTGACCGGCAGCCCGGCCTCGCGCCAGGCACCCAGGCCGCCATTGACGGCGATGGCTTTCTCGTAGCCGGCCTTGCGCAAGCGGGTGGCGGCCCGGCCAGCGCGCATGCCCGTGCGGCACATCAGCACCAGGGGCAGGGTCTTGTTGTTGGGCAGCTCTTTGGCGCCATCGAGCGCAGCAAAGGGGATGTTGCGGGCGCCATTGGCATGGCTGGCGGCAAATTCCTCGGGCTCGCTGACATCGATGAGCACGCCCTTCTCACGGTTGATCAAACGCACCGCCTCGGCCGTGCCGACGGCGCCGCCCTGGTTTTTTTGCAGGGTCTGCCACAGCAGCAGGCCGCCTGAGGTGGCGGCCATGAGGATCAGTGTCCAGTTGTCGATGAAGAACTTCACGGCAGGCAGGCCCAGGGCAGAGGAGCCCGAATTATAGAATTTGCGGTTGCCCCCACCCGATCACCGTTATGCACAAACTCGTTTTGATCCGCCACGGCGAATCCACCTGGAACCTTGAGAACCGCTTCACAGGCTGGACGGATGTGGCGCTCACGCCCACCGGCGTGGCCCAGGCGCAAGACGCCGGGCGCTTGCTCAAAGCGGCTGGCTTCGAGTTTGATATTGCCTACACCTCGGTGCTCAAGCGCGCCATCTGGACGCTGTGGCACACGCTCGATCAGATGGACCGCAGTTGGTTGGCGGTGGTCAACGATTGGCGGCTCAACGAACGCCACTACGGCGCGCTGCAGGGTTTGAACAAGGCCGAGACGGCGCGCCAATATGGCGATGAGCAGGTGCTGACTTGGCGCCGCAGCTACGACACGCCGCCGCCCGCGCTGCAGGCCAGCGACCCACGCTGCGAGCGCGGTGACCTGCGCTACGCCACGCTGGCGCCCGAGCAGGTGCCGCTGACCGAGTGCCTGAAGGACACCGTGGACCGTGTCTTGCCGTGCTGGAACGAGCGCCTGGCGCCGGCCATTCGGGGCGGTCAAAGGGTCTTGATCGCCGCCCACGGCAACTCCATCCGCGCCCTGGTGAAGATGCTCGATGGCGTCAGCGACGACGACATCATCGGCGTCAACATTCCCAACGGCATCCCCCTGGTGTACGAGCTCGATGCCGAGCTGCGGCCGATTCGCAGCGCCTATCTGGGTGACCCGCAGGCCATCGCCAAAGCCGCCGCGGCCGTGGCCAATCAGGGCAAGGCCTGAAGCAGATCGCGCAGGTGCGCGGCCAGGGCGCGCCGGTCGGCATGCGCCGTGGCCACCGCCGGCAAGGTGGTGACCACGGCCCTTAAGCCCTCGGCGCTGGCAATGGCCCAGACGCTGTGCACCAAGGTGGTGGCGCCCAACCAGGTGACCGCCGGGCTGACGGCGTGCCCCGGCTCGGTGTAGCGCAAGCCAACAGGCTGTATCGGCGTGGCGGTGGCGATGGCCGGCTGCAGCAGGTTGGCATGAAAGGGCAGCAGTTCTTGGCCATTGCCGGTGGTGCCTTCGGGAAACACGCCCACGGTGTGGCCGGCGGCCAGGGCCTCGGCGATTTGATGCACCACGCGCAGGGCGTCGCGTTTGCGTTCACGCTCGATGAACAAGGTGCCCACGGCACCGACCAACCAGCCCAGCAGCGGCCAATGTTTGACATCCGCCTTGGACACAAAGCGCGCCTGTGGGCAGACGGCATGGATGGCCAGGATGTCCAGCCAGGACACATGGTTGGCCACCAGCAAACAAGCGCCTGGCCGAAACCGGCCGTGCACTTCAAGGGTGATGCCCAAACCGCGCAGCATCTTGGCCGCCCACCACTGGATGCGGGCGTGGCGCCCGGCGGCGCTCAGCCAGCGCCATTGCAGTGCGACCACGGCCATGCCCTGGCCCACATGCACCACGGTGCGCGCCAGGCGCCACGCGGCGCGCAGCCGGCTCATCACCGCGCCACGCTCAGGCCGTCGGGCCGGCGCACTCGTAGGCCAGCGTGCCAGCCACCAAGGTGGCCTTGACCACCCCGGGCATGGCCATGCCGGTGGACTCAAAGGCAAAGGGTGTGTGCCGGCCCTGGCTGCGCAGGCGCTGCGGCGCCACCGCCCAGGTGGCCTGTGGATCGAAGACGCAGACGTCGGCGACCCCGCCCACGATCAAGCGCCCGGCACTGGCTGCCAGCGAGCCCAGCGCCTCACCCAGCACCTGCACCGGTGAGCTGGTCACGCTGGCCAGGCTGGCGGCCACGGTGTGGCCACTCTCTGCACCCCACTTCAGGGCCAGGCTGAGCAACAGCTCCAGGCCGGTGGCACCGGGCTCGGCTTCGCCAAAGGGCAGGTTCTTGGCATCCGCCGCCACCGGCGTGTGGTCGGAGACCAGCGCGTCGAGGGTGCCGTCGGCCAGGCCGGCGCGCAGGGCGTCGCGGTCGGCGGCCTGGCGCAATGGCGGTGTCAGCCGCATGGCCGAATTGAAGTAGCCGATGTCCACGTCAATCAGATGCAAGGAATTGATGCTCACGTCGGCCGTGATCGGCAAGCCTTCGGCCTTGGCGCGCCGCACCAGGGCCACACCCGCAGCGCTGGACAAGCGGCACAGGTGCACGCGCGCGCCGGTGGCCCGCACCAGCTCGATCAAGGTGAGCAGGGCAATGGTCTCGGCCGCCACCGGCACGCCCGACAGGCCCAGCCGGGTGGAGACCGCGCCGCTGGCCGCCACACCCTGGCCCAGCCAGGCGTCTTGCGGCCGCAGCCAGACGGTGTAGCCAAAGGTGGCGGCGTATTGCAGCGCGCGCAGCAGCACCTGGGTGTCACGCACCGCCACATCGGCCTGCGAGAAGCCGACGCAACCGGCCGCGGTGAGCTCGGCCATTTCGGTCAACTCGGCGCCGGCCAGGCCGCGGGTCAACGCGCCCAGCGGGAACAGCCGGCACAGCGACAGCTTGCGCGCACGAAACTTCAGCATCTCCACCAGGCCAGGCTCGTCCAGCGTGGGGTCCGTGTCGGGCGGGCACACCAGGCTGGTGACACCGCCTGCTGCTGCGGCATTGAGCTCGGACTCGAGCATGCCCTCGTGCTCGTGTCCGGGCTCGCGCAGCCGCGCCGCCAGATCGACCAGGCCGGGGGCGACGACACAGCCGGTGGCATCGATCGTGTGTTCGGCCACAAACGCCGCTGGCACGGCGCCGATGGCGACGATGCGGTCGGCGGCGATGGCGACATCGGCCAGCTCGTCGCGGCCCGTGGCGGGATCGACCACGCGGCCATTGCGTATCAAAACTCTCATGCGTCGTTCCCGGCAATGATGGACATCACCGCCATGCGCACCGCGATGCCGAAGGTCACCTGCGGCAGGATCACGCTGTGCGCGCCGTCAGCCACCGCGGAGTCGATCTCCACGCCGCGGTTGATGGGGCCGGGGTGCATGACGATGGCGTCGGGTTTGGCCAGGGCCAGCTTGTCGGCCGTCAGGCCATAGGTCATCGAAAACTCGGCCGCGCTGGGCAGCATGGCGCCGCTCATGCGCTCGTTTTGCAGGCGCAGCATGATGATCACATCGGCACCGCGCATGGCCTCGTTCATGTCGTGGCAGACGCGCACACCCATGCCCTGCAGATCCCCCGGCACCAGGGTCTTGGGGCCGACGGCACGGATCTCGGGAACGCCCAGCGTCGTCAGCGCGTGGATGTCGGAGCGCGCCACGCGCGAATGCACGATGTCGCCGACCACCGCCACGGTGAGTTGCGAAAAATCGGGCTTGTAGTGACGGATGGTGTACATGTCCAGCAGCCCCTGCGTGGGGTGCGCATGGCGGCCATCACCGGCATTGACCACATGCACATGGGGCGCGCAGTGCTGGGCGATGAGGTAGGGCGCGCCGCTTTCGCTGTGGCGCACGACAAACATGTCGGCATGCATGGCCGAGAGGTTGGCGATGGTGTCGAGCAGGCTCTCGCCTTTGGCCGCGCTGGACTTGTTGATGTCCAGGTTGATGACATCGGCCGACAGGCGCTTGGCAGCGATCTCGAAGGTGGTGCGGGTGCGGGTGGAGTTCTCGAAGAACAGGTTGAAGACGCTCTTGCCGCGCAGCAGGGGCACCTTCTTCACCTCGCGGTCATTGACGGACAAAAAGGTGCCGGCGGTGTCAAGGATGTGCGTCAGCACCTCGCGCGGCAGGCCCTCGATGGACAGCAGATGAATGAGCTCGCCATGGGCATTGAGCTGGGGATTGCGTCTGTGCAGCATCAGCTCATGTCTCGCACGTGGAAGGTGAACAGCCCGCCGTCGGCGCGCGCCAGGCGCAGCTTCTGCGATGCCGGCAGGCTGATCTTGGCCGCGGCGTAGGCAGCTTGTATAGGCAACTCGCGTCCCCCGCGATCGACCAGGACGGCCAGGGTCACGCTCGCTGGCCGGCCAAAGTCATAAAGCTCATTGAGCACGGCGCGGATGGTGCGGCCGGTGAACAGCACATCGTCAACCAGCAGGATGTGCGCGTCCTCCACGCTGTAGGGGATCTTGGTGGCGTCGGTGCCGCTGGCCAGGCCGCGGGCGCCAAAGTCATCGCGGTGCAGGGTGCTGGTGATCACACCCGGTTTGCCCGGCAACTGCAAATCCGCTTGCAGCCGCTCGGCCAGCCAGGCGCCGCCCGACCAGATGCCCAGCAACACCATGTCGGGCCGCCACAGGCCGCGCACACCGGCCCGCAGCTCGGCATACAGCGCTTCGGCATCGAGGGTGAGTGAACTCAAGTGGACTCCAGCGTGGCCAGGTATTGGTTGAGGATGATGGCGGCCGAGGCGGCATCGACATCGCTGCTGCCCGAAGCGATGGCCTCGGTGGTGCTGTAGCGCTCGTCGACTTCGTGCACCTGCAGGCCAAAGCGGCCTTGCAGTTGGCGCGCAAATCGCTGTGCGCGGCGCGTATTGTCGTGGGGCGCACCATCGGGGTGATAGGGCACGCCCACCACCAGCGCGTCGGGCTGCCACTCGTCAATCAGGCGGCCAATGCGCAGGAAGCGTTGATCGGCGGTCTCGGCCAGGGTGGTCATGGGCGTGGCCTGTCCCAGCAGGCTGTTGCCACTGGCCACGCCAACGCGCTTCAAGCCGAAATCAAATGCCAAGAAGGACAAGGGCCTGGGCACGGCAGGCGCCATGTTCAGGCGTGCCCCGCCTCTTGGCTGAGCATCATGGCGTCGATTCCCAACAGCGAAAGTGCGCGTCCATAACGCTGCTCGATCGGCGTGTCGAAAATGACCTCGGGTGCGGCGTCGACATTCAGCCAACCATTGCGGCCGAGCTCGTCTTCCAACTGGCCAGCACCCCAGCCGCTGTAGCCCAGTGTGATCAACAGCCGCTTGGGGCCGCCGCCCTGAGACACGGCCTCGAGCACATCCTTGCTGGTGGTCATTTCCAGCCCGCCGGGAATGGACAGGGTGGAGTTGTAGGGGCTGACCGCATCGCCCAGCTTTTCGTGCAGCACGAAGCCGCGCTCGGTCTGGACCGGCCCGCCAAAAAACACTGGCTGCTCGCCCAATTGCTGCGAATCCAGCGGCAGCTCGACCTTCTGGAACAGGTTGCGCAGGGTGATGTCTATGGGCTTGTTGATGACCAGGCCGAGCGCGCCGTTCTCGTTGTGCTCACACAGGTAGATCACCGAGCCGGCGAAGTTGTCGTCGACCAAGCCTGGCATGGCGATCAGGAACTGATTGGTGAGGTTGATCCGTGCCGAGGCCATGGCTGAATTCTAGGCTCTGGTGCTCTGCGGTTCGAGGCCTGTCCCGCGGTCATGGCCGAGGCCGTCGCCAACACCCCTGCGGCCTTGGGCCGCGGCGCTCAGGGTGCTGCCGTGAATCTGGCGACGATGCCCGCAAAGCGCATTGCCCATTGGCGCATCAGCTGGGGCTCGCCGTCCAGCACCTGGCGCAAGAACGCCAGCGACAAGGCCTGGGTGGCGGCCTTGACCTTGGGATTGAGCTCGACACCGCCCGTGCCTGCGCGATCGGTGAACATGCTGTGCGAGCCGCCTTCAAAGACCGCGAGCACCTTGGCCGCACCGCCCGTGGCCTCGAACACCGCCAGGCGGTCGCTGGCCGGCGAGTAGTAGCCGGGCACGCGGATGATGTCGTCGGTGGCGGTGACGTGCAAGGTGGGCACGCTGATGGGCCCGAGGATGCGTGCGGCATCGGGCTCGCCGTAGAACGGCGGCGCCGAAATGGCAATGACGGCCTTGACGCGGGCATCGCGCAGGGGCATCACCAGGCCGCCACGTTCGACCTGGGCGCCGGCCACCAGGAGCGCGGTGTTGGCGCCGTAGGAATGCCCGGCGGCAACGATGCGCTCGGCATCGAGCCGGGCTGCGTAGGGGCCCTGGAGCAGCTGATCCAGGGCGAAGCGAAGGTCATGGACGCGGGCCACGACCTCGGTCTCATGGGCCGCGGACTGCAAGCGAAACACCAGCGAAATGGGGTTGCCCGTCCACAGGCCGCGATCACTGCCGGTGTGCTGCAGGTGCAGGCTGGCATAGCCGTGGCTGGCCCAGTGCCGCCCCAGGTAGCTGTAGCCCCGGCGCGAACCACCGATGCCGTGCGAGAAAACAATCAAGCCTGAGCGACTTTCGGCGCTCGCTGACTTGGGCATGTACAGCCGCACCGGCACATCACGGCCGCGGGCCTCATCGCGCCAATCGAGATCGAGCGCATCAAACAAGGCCAGCTGGCTTTGGTCAGGCGCGGGTGCCGCAGGTGCCGCGGGTGCCACAGGTGCCGCGGGTGCCACGGGTGCCGGTGCCACCACGAGCGCACTGTGTGCCAAGGTCGACGCGGTCGGGGCCAGCCCACCGCGGGCATCGGCAGCGGCCATGCTCAGCGGCAGCAGGGCCAGCGTGGCAGCGCAGAGCACAGGTCGCAACATGGCCAATCGCATCATCGCCCGGGGTGCCAACAAGGCCTCAAAACAGCTCGATCTCGCCACTCTTGGCATCGCCCGCAACATCACCGGCGGCCAGCAGGTCAGCGTGATGACAGACGCGATTGCGACCATTGCCCTTGGCCCAGTACACGGCCTTGTCGGCACGCGCAAAGGCGATGTTGGGCGTGTCACCAGGGATCATTTGGGTGTAGCCCACCGACACCGTGATCGTGCCCACCTGTGGGAAGCGATAGCTCTGCACATGGGTGCGCAAGCGCTCGAAAATCTGGCTGGCCTCATCGGCCGCGCCACAGCGCATCAGCACCACGAACTCCTCGCCACCGAAGCGGTAGAGGCGATCATTGAAGCGAAAACTCGAGCGCATCAGCCGCGACAGCAACAGCAGCACTTCGTCGCCGATGAGGTGCCCAAATTCATCGTTGACGCGCTTGAAGTGATCGATGTCGATGACCCCGATGTAGTGGCTGGCCGCATTGACCGACTGCCGCCTGGCATCTGGCGAGGGCATGGTCGGCCCGGTCGAGGCGGAGATCTTGTAGAACGCTTCGTCGAAGGTCTTGCGGTTGAGCAAGCCGGTCAGCGTATCGCGCTCGCTGTAATCGAGCAGGGCCTGAAAATTGCGGTAGATGCGCAGTACGCTGCTGATCAAGCGCACATGTTCGGGGTGAATGGTGACCACGGTTTCGATTTCGACGACGCCGACGACATCGCGGTCGGTGGCCAGCGGGAACAAGGTGATGACCGGGGATCCCACCTTCACCGCCGGGCTGTCCTGCGCCATGGCCGCCACGCGCATCGGAAAGTCAGCCAGCGCCGGCAGCGATTCGAAATCCACCCACAGTGGGTCGGCCTGGGCAGTGACCTCGCCAATGGACAGCCGCGCCCGTGTCAACCAGCGCTGCACGCCCTCATCGCCGACACAGCGGTGGACGGCAACACTTTGCGGTCGCAGCACATCACCGATGGCTGCCACCAAGGTGGTGTCCAGCACATCACGGTCGCGATGCCCTGTCAGTTTGGCCAGGTGGTCGGCTAGCGCTGCCATGGTCAGGCGTGTGCGTGGCCCGTGCGTTCAGGGCGTCGTCAGCGGCTCGGTGTAGCGCGCCACCAAGGCCAGGAGGTCGTCTTCGACATAGGGCTTGCCGAGGTAGTGTTTGACGCCCAGCTCGGCCGCGTAGTCGCGGTGTTTCTGGGCGATGCGCGAGGTGATCATGATCACCGGCAGGTCCTTCAGGCGCGAATCGCTTTGCATGTTGCGCACCAGATCAAAGCCGTCCATTCGTGGCATTTCGATGTCGGTGATGACCACGGCGGGGCGCTCGTCGGCCAGCCGCTCCAGCGCATCCAGGCCGTCTTTGGCCAGGCCCACGCGATAGCCTTCACGGGTGAGCAGGCGCTGCGTCACCCGGCGCACGGTGAGCGAATCGTCGACCACCAACACCAGCGGCGCCAGCGCCACGGTGGCTGTCGGACCTTCGCCCTTGGATGACTGCCTTGCTGCTGCCATCGCCGCCAAAGTGGCCGCGCGAGCGGCCTGGCCGTACAGCGTAGCCAAAGCCACCGGGTTGTAGATCAGTGCCGGAATGCCCGAAGGCAGCAGCGTCATGCCCGCCAGCCCTGGAAGGCGTGAAAGCTGTGGACCAAGGTTCTTGACCACGACTTCCTGATTGCCTATGACCTCGTCCACATGCACCGCGATGCGCTGCGCCGCGCTGCGAATGATCACCAGCGGCGCCGTGCGCCCGCTGCTCGCCCCAAGCGCCGTGCCCTGCAACAAGGCCGCGAGCCAATGGAAGGCAAGCGCGGTGCCGTCGTGCAGGTAGCTGCCGTGTTCATACAGCCCGGCCACGGTGTGGCTGGGCACACGCTTGACGAGCTCGACCAGGGCCGAGGGCACGGCGACGATCAAATTGGCGCAGCGCATCATGACCACTTGCGTGACTGCGGTGGTCAGTGGCAGCACCAGCCGGAAGCTGGTGCCCTGGCCGGCGGCCGTGGCGGTCTCGATGCGTCCGCCCATGGCGTTGACATCGGCCCTCACCACATCCATGCCAACACCACGCCCGGCCAGACCGGTGACCTCGGCGGCGGTGCTGAAGCCCGCCTGAAAAATCAGCGCGGCCAGTTCGGCCTGGGTGGCCTCGCCGGTGGCCGGCAGCAGGCCCATGGCCACGGCTTTGGCGCGTATGCGCTCCAGGGCCAGGCCAGCACCGTCGTCACGGAAGTCGATGGCAACCTCGTTGCCCTCGTGTTTGGCCGAGACCACGATGGTGCCGGTGGCGTCCTTGCCCGCTGCCAAGCGCTGCGCCGGCGCTTCGATGCCGTGCACCACGCTGTTGCGCAGCAAATGCTCGAAGGCGCCGGTCATGCGGTCAAGCACGCCGCGATCAACTTCAATGTTGCCGCCAGAAATATCCAGCCGCACCTGCTTGCCGGTTTCTTTGGCGGCCTGCCGCACCACCCGATACAGGCGCTCGGACAAACCGTCGAATTCGACCATGCGGGTGCGCAGCAAGTCGTCTTGCAGGTTGCGCGTCAAGCGCGCCTGATTGACCAGCTCGTCCTCGGCCGATTGCAAGGTGCGTTGCAAACCCCGCTGCACCGTGGCGACGTCGTTGACCGACTCGGCCATCATCCGCGTCAATTCCTGGAAGCGCGTGAAGCGGTCCATCTCCAGTGGATCGAAGACCTGCGCTGCAGCGCGCGCCGCCTCCATGCGGGTTTCGATCTGCGTCTCGGCCTGCAGCTCAATATCACGCAGCTGGCGACGCAGGCGCTCCAGGTTGTCGGTCAGATCGCCCAAGGCGCCGCGAATTTGATTGACCTCACCCTCAATGCGCGCGCGGGTGATGCTGACCTCACCCGCATGGTTCACCAGGCGATCGAGCAGGGTCGCGCGCACCCGCACCGAGGCCACCGCACTGGCCGCAGCCGGGCTGCGGCCAGTGGCCTCGCGGTCCGCGGGCGTGGCCGGGGCGAATCGGCCCCAATCGATGGCCGAGGCAGCGGCATCGGCGGCTGGCGCGAGGGCGTGGTGAGCCGCGGCAGGCGCCACGGGTCTGGCCTCGGCAGGCACCGCCACCGGCGCCAGCGCAGCCAGGCTGACCGGGGCCACCGCATCGAGCACGGCCAAAACGGGCGCTGCACCCGCAACACCCTGGCCCGCACCACGGTCGCCTGGGCCAAAGCTCTCGCCGCGCCGCAAGGCCTCGTAGCGCGCCTCGAAGGTGTCGGTGTGCGCGGCAATGGCTTCGATCTCCGCCCCGGTGGCGCTTGAGTCTTCGCTCAGGCCTTCGACGGCGCTCTCGATGCGGTGCGCCAGCTCGCCAAGGCGCATGGCACCGGCCAGGCGTGCACTGCCCTTGAGTGTGTGCAACGTGCGCATGCAGGCCGAAGCAGCTTCGCCATCGCCCGGCCGATCTGCCCAATCGCGCAGGCGTGCGTGCAGCAGGGGAATCAGCTCGGAGGCTTCTTCCTGGAAGATCTCGAACAACTCCTGGTCGACGACGTCCTCGGCATCGATATCGTCGTCGATGCCCATTGCGGCCATGCGCGGCGCCCCGCTTCGATGGGCGACCTCGGTCTGGGCAACGAAGGGCATGATCTCAGGCTGGCCAAGTCGACCAAAGGCCGGCTCGACCTCGATTTCGGACGCGTCGGACGCAGCGGGTGCACCAGACAAATCCTCGGTCAGTGCCGCTGGCACTGCCGCCAGCCGGGCCAGCAAACTGTGCTCAGGACTGCGCAACATGCCGGCCGCAAACTGATGCAGCAGGTCGCGAATCACTTGCGCCGCTTCGCCGAACAGCGCTGCGTCTTCGACGCGGCCTTCATGGCGCGTGTTGGAGCGCATCAAAGCGAGCTCGAGGGCTCGGGCCAGTTGCGAAAGATCGGCGAAACCGACCGTGGCCGAGCTGCCCGCCAGTGAATGCGCCAGCACCACGGCGTTGTCGCCGGCGGGGCGCTGCAACTCATGTGCCCACTCCGCCATGTCGGTGCACAGGCGTCGCGACAGCTCGTCGGCTTCGTTCAAGAAGATGTTGAACAGGGCGATGCCCACACGCAAGTCGCCGATGACCTTGAACTGGTCGTCATCGGTGGCCGCGGCCTCGGCATCCAGCGCAGTGGCGTCGGAGTGCTGCACTGGGCCGGCAGGGGCCGTCGCGGCGTGAGCCAGATCGGCGGTGTCCACCGAGGCGCTTGGCAGGGCCATCGCCGCCTGAGGCGCGTCATCCGCCCCAAAGGAGACTTCCGCCGCAGGCACGCCGAAGTCGGGCTCGAAGTGCTCGGCCGCGGCCATGGACGCTTCGTCCTGCAGATCGAGGTCCAGCGCGCCGAGATTGAGCTCAATGATTTCGTCAGGCAAGGCGTCCAGTGCCGCGGGCACCGTGCCTTGATCGAAGTCGATCTCGAAGTCGGGTTCGATCGCGGCCTCGTCCTCGATCACCACGGGCGCCAGCGGCTGCAGCAGGGGTTGCAGCACGGGTTGCAGCACCGGTGCCAGCAACTCAGCGGGCGGCGCGACGTGGGCCAGTGGCGTCAGCGGCAAAGTGTCGAAGGACAGCTCCAAATCGGCCAGGCTGGGCAAGTCCGGAACCTTGTCCAGCAAGCTCGCTGTCGCCATCGGCGGCAGGGTCTCGATGAGCGTCAGCGCCGCCGTCGCAGCCGCGCTTGTCGCTGCGCCCAGAGGTGCCGGAGCCGGGCCCACGGGCAGGCGCCGGCGCTCCAGGCGCAGGGCATCGGCCGCAAGGATCACGGGCTGCGCCTGGAAGCCTTGGGCGCTTGCACTGGCAATGGCATGGGCCCAGGCCTCAAAGTGGGCGAGCGCCTCCAGCGTGAAGCCTCGCAAATCACCATCGGCCGGCAGTGAATCGGCCATGCGCGCGTTGTACAGCTGCTCGCAGGCCCAGGCGGCCTCGCCAAGGTCGTTCAGCCCGATCATCCTGCCGCTGCCCTTGAGGGTGTGGAAGGCGCGGCGCACCACGGTTTGCGCGGGCAGGTCGTCTGGTTTGCCGCTCAGCTCGGCCACGGCAGCACGTGCCGCGGCGATCACCTCATGCGCTTCTTCGATGAAGATCTCGCGCATTTCGACGTCATCTTCCAGGCCGGTCTGGCCGGGTGCCGCCGGCGGCCCCGGCGGTGGCACAGGCCGGCTTGGCTCGGGCAGGTCGATCAGCGACGCCTCTTTGGTGTTCACGAACTCCTGGATGGAATCGGCCAGCTCGCGCCCGGCTTGCTCGACATCGTCAGCATCCACGGCGCGCGCCAAGGTGGCTTGGGCGCGGCGCGCGGCGTCGGCCAGGTCGGGCTGATCGGCGGCCCGCGCCTGCTGCGAGAACTGCTCGAGCTCGCGCTCCAGGCTGAGCGCGTCGGCGCGCGGCTGTGCCGCGGCCAGGGCGATGGTCTGGGCCTGTTCGAGCAGCGCCGGCTGCTCGGTGCTGAGCACATCGAAGCCGCTGAAGCCACTGGGCCGATCGGCCCGGCGCATGACCGCGCGCAACTGCCCGGTCGCCGGATCAAAGCGGAACAGCGTCTTGGCCATGTGCGGCTGCACGCTGACCATGTCGATGAGAAAACTCAATGCGCCCAGGTTGTCGGCCAGGCGATCAAAGGTGCCCGTTTGCGCGGCGCGCTGTGGATCGACCTCGGTGTTGGCCAGGGCGTCGACATCGTCGCGCATGCGCAGCACCGCCTGGGAGGCGTGGTCCAGGTCGAGCAGCGAGAGCACACCGCGCATCGATGACAACTGGCCGGGCACGGGGATCAGGACTTCGCGCTGGGTCGGGTTGCGGAAGTACTGGTCGATCTGCTTTTCCACTTCTGACAGGGCCGCGCGCAGCTCCTGCACCACATTGCCCATGGTCTGGCGATCCGAAACCTGCCGGTAGAGCTGCTCCATCCAAAGCTCAAGCGCGCCGGGGCTGCGTCCTGTGCGCACGTCATCGAGCCGATTGGCCAGGCGCAGCACCCGTGCCGCCATCTCCGGATGGTCGAACTCGGCGTCTTCGAGCGACGCCTCCATGTACAGCAGCGCCGTGGCCACCTCCATGGCATGGTCAGCGGGGGGCTCGACACCCTGGGCTTGGGAATGCACCACCAGCGCCTGCAGCGATTGCGCCAGCACGGCGCCATTCGGATACAGCCGCTTGAGAGATTCACCCACCAGTGAGAAAGGGTCGGCCAGGCCTGAAATGCGTGCCAGTTCGCCGCCCGCCACCGCCGACCAGACTTCCTTGGCCGCGGCCAGACGCTTGCGGGCCTGGCTGATCTGGGCCGGATCGAACAAGCCCAGCGACGCGGCCTCGTAGTCGACCGGCGCTTCACTGTCCAGGCCGTAAGCCAAGCGCACCGCGAACAGCCGCGGGCCGGCCCGTCGCCCGTCATCGGGCATGGCCTGGGCACAGAAGAAGAGCAGGTCCTGCGCCAGGCGATCCGAGGCCTGGCCGGTGTCGCCAGCGCGAAGCTGGGCCAACAGCCTGGAGGCGACGCGCTTGGCGTGGACATCAAACTCCACCAGGCCGTCGCTCAGGGCTTCCGCAAAGGCCGAGGCCAGTTGCCACAGCGCAGCCAAATTGCCACTGCTGCCATTGCCGAGCTCGGCGCACAGGGCGGACAGCCGGGTGTAGGCACCCTCGCGCGCCCGCAACACGCCGAGCATTTCGATCTCGAACAGCGCAATCGCGTGGGCATCGCAAGCGCGCGCCGGCACACTGGCGTCGCCGGGCGCGGGCCGCCATTGCCATTCATGCGGCCACAGGTCAGCAGGGTGGGCGCGGGCGGCGCCGGCGAGCTCCTGTACGGCGCGGTACTGCGGAAACATGGACAGCGGCGACACCACCTTGCCCGCCAGTTTGCGCGACAAGAAATCCAGCAGCGCGAACGATGCCTTCTCGATGGTTTGCACGGCCGCGGCATTGAGCAAGGCCGGCCGGGTGGACATGCGATGCAGTGCGTTTTCGCAGGCCCGCAGTGGCTGCGCGGCCAGGCCCAGACCCACCAATTCGAGGGCGCCAACGCTCTGGTGCAGCTGCGCGCGCGCCTGCCTCAGCACCGAAGGGTCGACACTGCTCAGGTCGCTGCCGCCCGCGCTTTCGGCCTCGCGCAGATAGCGTCTCAAGGCCTTGTGCGCTGCCTCCAATGAGCGGCGGACTTCGTCGGCCACCCAGGCCAAGGCGCTCAGATCGGCATCCGAGGGGTCGTGATCGCTCATGCTGGCGTTGCGCGTGCCGGGGTTTGGCGTTGAGGCCATGGATCGCTTCCTGCGCTGGACGCGCTCAACCAATCTTGAAGCGAGCGACCGATTGCCTCAACTCTTCGGCGGAGCGCGACAAGGCGCGCACCATTTGCGCCGTTGAGCGCGTGCCCTCGCCGGCCTGCTCAGTGACGGCGAAGATGTGCTGGATGTTGCTGGCCACGACGTTGGCCGACTCGGCCTCTTGCAACGCCTGTCGCGAAATGCGCTCGATCAGCTCAGCCAACTGGCGCGTCACGCGGTCAATGTCGCCCAGCGCCGAACCGGCGGCATCAGACAAGCGCGCGCCGTCAACCACGCCCTGCGTCGATCGGGCCATGGCCGACACAGCGTCCTGGGTATCGGTCTGAATCGTCTTCACCAGGGCCGAGATCTGCCGGGTCGCATCCGCTGAGCGTTCGGCCAGCCGCTGCACCTCTTCGGCCACCACCGAAAAGCCACGCCCGGCGTCACCAGCCGAGGCTGCCTGAATGGCGGCGTTCAGGGCCAGCACATTGGTCTGCTCGGTGATGTCGGAGATCAGATCGGTGATTTCGCCGATCTCCTGCGAAGACTCGCCCAGGCGCTTGATGCGCTTGGAGGTGTCCTGGATCTGATCGCGAATGGCGTTCATGCCGCCGATGGAGTTTTGCACCGCGGTCAAGCCGGTTTCGGCGGCCTGCAGCGATTGCCGGGCCACCTGCGCCGACTGCTGCGCCTGAGCCGACACGTCGTTGATGCGTGAGGCCATCTGCAGCACGGACTCACCGGTCTCGCGAATCTCGCGCAATTGCTCGTCGGACGCCGCCAGCAACTCGGTCGAGGTGGACTCGACTTGCAAGGTGGTGTCGGTCACCCGGCCCACCGTGGTCTGCACCTGGGACACCAAGGTGCGCAACTCCTCGACGGTGTAGTTCACCGAATCGGCAATGGCGCCGGTGATGTCCTCGGTGACCGTGGCCTGCTGGGTCAAATCGCCCTCGGCGACAAGCTGCAGCTCGTTCATCAGCCGCAAAATCGCCGCCTGGTTGGCGTCATTGACGCGCTTGGCCTCGAGCTCCTGGCGCTCGGCCTCAAGTCGCTGGCCTTCGGCCAGCAAGGCGCGCTGTGATTGGTCCTGCACATACAGACGCAAGAAGCCCCAACCGCCAGCCACCAGCATCAGCAAGGCGAGCAAGATGCCGATCATGTGGAAGGCGCTGAAGCCGCCGATGCGCGCCAACTGGTCCTGTACTTCCTCCAGCCCTTTGCGCAGCGGTTCGCTGTCGCGCAGCACCACCACCTGCGCTTCGCGGGCCGTCACCAGACCTTGCAAATTGCCCAGGATGGCACTGGCCTGCGCCCGGGTCTGCTCGTACTGCTTGATCAGGGTCTGCAGACGCTCCTTGGTCTGCGCATCCTTGGTGCCAGGCAGGCGCAGCTCGGCGTTGCCGTTGAGCACGCCTTCGGCGATCTCACGGAAGGCATTCAGGTCCTTGCCCAACAAGAACACCGCCTCGGGGCTGACGCCCTCCATCGTGAGGAACTCATTGGCGCTCTTGCCGATGCGCTGGGTCAACATCACCAACTGCCCCACCATGGACAACTCAGCCGCGGGTGCGCCCTGTTGCAGCTTGAGCGAGTTCACCGTCTCGGCGGTCTCGAGCAGATCGGACGACTGGCGGTTGATGGCGCGCAGGGCCTCACCCACTTGGGTCAGGGTCTTTTGCTGAGTCAAGACTTGGCCTGCACCCTTTTCAGCACGCTCGATCAACAGCAGCAGAGGATCCATGGCTTCCTGGATGGACCCGGGGACGGCGGCCACCGCTGAATCGCCGTCCTTGAGGGCACGCACATTGCGCCCCAAAACCTCAACCGACTCTTTGACCTCAGGGAAGGATTGCGCATTGCCCACCAGGGCCTGGGACACCGCCTTGGCCAAGCGCTGCGACTGCATCAGGGCCTGGCCCGTCGAGGCCACTTGCGCTGAGTTGCGACTGGCCGAATTGAGCGCCAGCACCAGCGACAGGACCAACAACAGCAGGCCGCCAAGCAAAAGGCCGCCCAAGATGCGCTGCTGTTGCACCGCCGTTCGATCACCGATGAGCGGCAACGCGGCGCCAACCGGAACTGCCGCCGCCGCCAGCGTCGCGGCCAGGCGCGACTCGACGAAGTCCTGGGTGGCCTCGGACGGGGCGACCTCTGAAATGATGGACGAATCCGACACCGTGTGCTGGGCCTCTGCACTCAGGCCCTGAGCGCGCTCGGCATTCATCTCAGGTCGCACCGGCGGCAATTCACCTCGGGCATCGGCCTCGGCCTGCACCTCATCGAAGCCCATGGGCACCTCGGAGGCACCGCCGTCTTTGCCGCGGCCCTTGTTCTTGAATCTGTCCAGCAAGCCCATGTCTACCTCTTTTTGGTTCATCGGCCACCCGAAGCGCGAGCGCCGCGGCCAGGCCGATCCGGCGCGATCAGCCGGCGATTCCCAGGAACGTCTCGTGTGTTGCCAATTCGCTCAAGCCAATCTCTTGCCATGCCCGGCCGGCGGCATCCACCCAGCGCGCGACGGCAAATGCGGGACGGGGCGAATCGCCGGCCGCTTCACGCCGCATGTCAACTGCATGCCTCAGGCCCTCCAGGGCATCCACCACCATGGCGCAGTTCAATCCCAGGGCTGCATTGAAGGCCACCAAGCGCTGCTGCTCTGGCAGGGCACCCAGGCTCTTCGCCCGCAAGCCCAGAAAGCCTGCCAGGTCAATGACGGTGTACAGGCCACCGCGCAGGTTGGCCACGCCCACCAGCCAAGGCCTGGCGTGCGGCACAGCAATCAAGTTCTGGGCGTCGAAGATCTCGCCGGAATCGCGCAATGGAAAGAGCAGGCCCTGGCCCGCACACCTCACCGCCAGCCAGGACTGTGCCTGTGGCTCGGAGCGCACCACCCGCATGCGCTCGGCAAGGCGGTGTTGCAGTGCACGCAATGCTTCCCGGTTGGCCATGGGCGCTAGCCGAACTGCCTGATCTTGGCCATCAGCTCATCGGCCTGAACCGGTTTGACGACGTAGTCCTTGGCGCCTTGGCGCATACCCCAGACACGGTCCGTCTCTTGATTCTTGCTGGTGCACATGATCACTGGGACATCGGAAAACCGTGGGTCGCGGGTGATGCTGCGGGTCAATTGAAAGCCGTTTTGACCGGGCATCACGACATCCATCAGGATCAGGTCAGGCTTTTCCTCGGCCAGGCGACGCATGGCTTCCTCACCCCCCGAGGCTGTCCGCACGGCGTAGCCACGTTTGGTCAACATTTCCGAAAGCACGTGAAGCTCGGTCTTGGAGTCGTCAACCAGCAGGATGTTGTGAATGGTCATATCAAGGTTCCATCGCGCCAGCGGGGTCGGGCGTCTGCGGGTCAGCCATCACGGCACATCGGCCGCGGTCGCTGATGGCCTAGCCAGTACGGGAGCGAACTGACGGACCGCCTGCAGCAATTGGTCTTTGGTAAAGGGCTTGGTCAAGTATTCCTCCGAGCCCACCATGCGGCCGCGTGCCTTATCAAATAAACCGTCCTTGGATGACAACATGATCACGGGAACATGCGCGAAGCGCGGGTTGCGCTTGATGATGGCGCAGGTCTGGTAGCCATCCAGGCGCGGCATCAAAATGTCACAAAAAATGAGCTGGGGGTCGTGGTCATTGACCTTCGACAGTGCATCGAATCCGTCCTCGGCCAGCACCACCTCATGGCCTCCTTGACGCAAAAAGATCTCGGCGCTGCGGCGGATGGTGTTGCTGTCGTCTATCACCAAGACCTTGCTGCCTGGCGCGATCAATTCGGATGATTCCAATGCGTTGACTCCAGCCCCAAGTGGGCAAAAAGCATGATCGGCAGGTGCAAGCAGCGGGCTTTTTAGATCTGCACCATCTCGAAGTCCTCTTTGCGCGCGCCGCACTCGGGACAAGTCCAATTCACTGGCACATCGGCCCAGGCGGTTCCTGGAGCGATGTCGTGCTCCATGTCACCCTGTGCCTCGTCATAAATCCAGCCACAAATGAGGCACATCCAGGTGCGCGTTTCGGTCACGGTATCGGGTCGGGTCACTACAATGAAGCGGCGATTGTAGCCATGCGGGTTGTGCCAACCTCTAGGCTGCAAGGGCGTCTACGCAACACCACCAGCGACATCCTTTCCCAGCGCTCCACGGTCTGTGCCAGCATGGCGCAACCCGCCCGGACGCGAGCCTTGAGCCACCATGAACCCAGATGCCAACGTCGGTGAAACGCCGTCGCCCGAAATGCTCGAGCCGCCTGCGCCGGCCTGTGTGATGAGCTTCAATGCCGCCGACCCCAGCGGGGCCACCGGCCTGGCCGGCGACGTCGCCACCCTGGCCGCCATGGGCGCCCACGCCTTGCCGGTGACGACCAGCATTTTGCTGCGCGACAGCGCCGAAATCTTCGACCACCATGCCATCGATGCCGAGGTCGTGGCCGAGCAGGCCAGAACGGTGCTTCAAGACATCACCGTGGCCGGTTGGAAGGTCGGATTTCTGGGCAGCGTCGAGGCCATCAGTGCGGTGGCCGAGATCCTTGCAGACTACCCCGACGTGCCCCTCGTGTCCTACCTGCCCAACCTGGGCTGGCTCGATGATGACCAGGCACAGCCTTATCTTGAAGCCTTTCGCGGCTTGATCTTGCCGGCCACCGAGGTGCTGGTGGGCAACCACAAGACCTTGACCGATTGCCTGCTGCCTGAATGGGACAGCGAACGGCCACCCTCGGCGCGCGAGTTGGCGGTGGCAGCGGCCGAACACGGCACGCGTTTTGTACTGGTCACCGGCATCATGCTGGCGGCCAAGGGCAGCGAACAGTACATCGACAACATCCTGGCCTCGCCCCAGGGCGCGCTCAGTGGCGAGAAGTTCGAGATGTTCGAGACCTCCTTCGTCGGCGCGGGCGACACGCTTTCGGCCGCGCTGGCCGCACTGCTGGCCGTGGGCAGCGAGCTGCAGTCCGCCGTCGGCGAGGCGCTGGCCTTCATGGACCAGGCCCTCGATTCAGGTTTTCGCCCGGGCATGGGAAATGTCGTCCCGGATCGCTTCTTCTGGGCCATGCCGCCGCCCGAAGAAGGTGACCCCGGCACGCCTCCCGGCGAGACCATGCCCGAGGCCGATGGCCACGAGGCCAAGGGCAAAGGGGCGCAGCGGCGTGTCCACTAACCAAGAGCTGTTTGATCGCGCCCAGCGTGTCATCCCCGGCGGCGTCAACTCCCCCGTGCGGGCGTTTCGGGCAGTGGGCGGCACGCCGCGCTTCATCGCCCGCGCCCAGGGTGCCTACATGTGGGATGCGCAGGGCCAGCGCTACATTGATTACATCGGCTCCTGGGGACCGATGATCCTGGGCCACGGCCACCCCGCGGTGCTGGCCGCGGTGCAAGAAGCCGTCCTGCAGGGCTTCAGTTTCGGCGCGCCCACCGAGCGCGAGATCGAACTCGCCGAGGCCATCATCGCCCTGGTGCCGGGGGTCGAGCAGGTGCGTCTGGTGAGCAGCGGCACCGAAGCCGCGATGAGCGCCATTCGCCTGGCGCGCGGCGCCACCGGCCGCTCCAAGCTGATCAAGTTCGAGGGCTGTTACCACGGCCATGCCGATGCGCTGCTGGTCAAGGCCGGCTCGGGCCTGGCCACTTTTGGCCACCCCACCAGCGCCGGCGTGCCGCCCGAGGTGGTGCGTGACACCCTGGTGCTGGAATACAACCACATCGCCCAGCTGGAAGCGGCATTCGCCGAGCATGGCCGCGGCCTGGCCTGCGTGATGATCGAGCCCATCGCCGGCAACATGAATTTCGTGCGCGCCGCCCTGCCCTTCATGCGCCGCCTGCGCGAGCTGTGCACGCAGTACGGTGCGCTGCTGGTGTTCGATGAAGTGATGACGGGCTTTCGCGTCGCGCTGGGTGGCGCACAAAGCCTGTATGCCCAAGCCATTCCCGGCTTCAAGCCCGACATCAGCGTCTTCGGCAAGGTCATTGGCGGGGGCATGCCCCTGGCCGCCTTTGGCACCACACGCGACATCATGTCGCAGCTGGCGCCACTGGGCCCGGTCTACCAGGCCGGCACTTTGAGCGGCAACCCCGTGGCCACGGCCTGCGGTCTGGCCACCCTGCGTGAGATCGCCAAGCCCGGCTACTTCGCGGCCTTGTCGGCGTCCACCCAGTCGCTGGTGACGGGACTTAGCGCCGTGGCCAAAGACAGCGGTGTGCCCTTTGTCGGCGATTGCCAGGGCGGCATGTTCGGCTTTTTCTTTGCCGCCGAGCTGCCCCAGCACTACACGGCGGTCATGGCCACCGACAAAGAGCGCTTCAATCGCTTCTTCCACGCCATGCTCGATCGTGGCGTGTATCTGGCACCGGCCCTGTATGAGGCCGGTTTCGTCAGCTCGGTGCATTCGGCGGGCGACATCGCACAAACGCTTGAAGCAGCGCGCGCTGCACTGGCCGCGTGATCACACCGGTCACCGTGCTGGGCCAGCCCGCCATGCGGCTGCGTGCGCCAGACGGCGCGCAGGCCACCGTGCTGCTGCACGGCGCCCACATCGTGTCCTGGCAGCCGGCGGGCGATCAGGAGCGGCTGTACCTCTCGCCGCTGGCCGGCGCCGAGCCCGGCCAGGCCGTGCGTGGCGGCATCCCCGTGGTCTTTCCGCAATTCGAGCAGCGCGGCGCGCTGCCCCGCCATGGCCTGCTGCGCACCCGCACCTGGCAGTGGGTGGAGGGCGAGGTGCGCTCCGGCGCGGCCATAGGCGTGCTGCGCATCGGCAGCGACGCCGGCACGCGCGCCCTGTGGCCACATGATTTCGAGGCCGAATTGACGCTCAGCCTGAGCGGCCTGGAGCTCGACGTCGAGCTGGCCATCACCAACACCGGCGAGCAGCCCTTCAGCTTCACCAGCGCCTTGCACAGCTATCTGCGCTGCGACGACGTGCGCCGCGCCAAGCTTGGCGGCCTGTACGGCCGCCGCTATCAGGACAGCGTGCATGGCGGTGAACAGGTGCAGGAGATCGATCCGTTCAGCTTTGCCGGCGAGATCGACCGCACTTACTTCGATGCCGGCGGGGCCTTGAACCTGGCCACCGCCATGGGCCGCATGCAGATCCACAGCGAAGGCTTTGACGACGTCGTCGTCTGGAACCCGGGCCCGGTCAAAGCCGCGGCCATGGCCGATTTGCCCGATGACGACTGGCTGCAAATGCTGTGCGTCGAGGCCGCCTGCATCGGCCGGCCGGTGACGCTGGCGCCAGGGCAGGAGTGGGCGGCGCGTCAGGGCTTCAGCGCCTGAGGCCGGCGGCCATGGCTGGCGGATTCCGCTGGCGGCCATGGCTGGCAGTTTCGCTGGCGGCCATGGCTGGCCGGTGCAAGCTTTCACTACCCACCCGCACCCCGCGTGGCGACCATGTGACCGCCCAGGCTCCGTGCAGAGTGCCCTGAGCGCCCCCCCAAGATCGCACGTTGTCATGGCGCCTGGCCAGGTCTAAGGTTGGCATCCCGGTGATCGGTCTCCCCGATCCACCAGCCTTCAGCGAAAGCGCCCACACCATGCCCACCACAGCCCTGAGCGGTCAATTCGACCTGCGCCTGGATCAAGACTACTTCCGCGTCACCTTGGTGGCCGGCCAACGCTACCTGTTCAGCATGAATGGCGTCGGCGTCGATGGCGTACAGGCCTCGGCCATGACGCTCCATGGCGCCAGCAACACCCAGCCCCTGACGATCCAGCGCCTGGTCGGCGACGGTGATGCCACGAGCGCTGGCGGCGCTCGCTTCGCCTACTGGGCGCAGGAGTCAGGAACGCACTATCTGCTGGCGACATTGGGCCAGGCCGGCGCGGCCCCGGACACCGGCAGCTACACGATCAGTGCCGCCGCCGTGGCGCTGGACGACCATGCCGACTTGCGACAACAGGGCACGGTGCTCAACATCGGCGCCACGCTGGCCGGCGAGCTGGATCTGCGCCACGACCTGGACTACTTTCGTGTCAATCTCGTGCAAGGCCAGCGCTACCACTTCAGCATGACGGGCAGTGGCGCTGCGCCCTTGGTCAATGCCGGGATCGATCTGTTCAGCCCCGCCGGGGTGGCCGAGATCGCCGACGCCGCAGCGACCGCCGGTGGCGGCGCAAAGTTTGCCTATGTGGCCAAGGCGTCGGGCACCCACTACCTGCTGGCACCTGGGCAAAGCCAGTCCAGTGCCAGCACGGGCATTGGCACTTACGCCGTCAGCGTCAGCCAGGTGGCGCACGATGACCACGCCGATCTGATTGCGCAAGCCACACCCTTGGCTGTCGCTGCCACCCTGGCCGGACAGTTTGACCTGCGACACGACAGGGATTATTTCAGCGCCAGCCTGGTGGCCGGCCAACGCTACCTCTTCACCATGGTGGGCGCGGGCGCCAACCCGCTGCAAGGCGCCAGCATGCTGCTCTTGCCGCCCAACGCCGATGCAACCGTGGCCGAGCCCGTGGCCTTTGATTTCGGTGCCAGCAGCGGCGGCGGCGCCATCTTTGCCGTGGTCGCGCCGGTCAGCGGCAATTTTTCATTGCTCGCCCAGCTCGGCCAGGCTGGCTCAGGTGCCGGCCCTGACCAGGGCAGCTACAGCCTCAGCCTCAGCGCCGCGGCCTTGGATGACCATGCCGATCTGCCGGCACAGGGCAGCCGGCTCAACATCGGCGCCAACTTGCCCGGCGTCTACGACCTGCGCCACGACCTGGACTACTTCCGTGTCGACCTGATTCAGGGGCAACGCTATCTGTTCAGCATGCAAGGCGCTGGCGCCAGCCCCGTTTCGGCCGCCAACATCACGCTGTTCAGCCCGGCCCATGAACAGGTGGCGGCCGACCTGACGCTGTCGTTTCCCTTCCTGCCGGGAGGGCCGGCAAAGTTCGCCTATGTCGCCTCTGAATCGGGCACCTTTGCCTTGTTGTCGGCCTTGGGCACCCACCATGTGATTGCCGGTGGCGCCACCGGCAGCTACAGCGTTCAAGTGCAGTCGGTGCCATTGGACGACCACGCCGACCTGCGCGACCAAGGTACCGTGCTGGCCATTGGCGCCACCTTGGCCGGAGCGTTTGACCTTCGCCACGACCAGGACTACTTTCGCGTCAACTTGACGGCGGGCCAGCGCTACCTGTTCACCATGGCCAGTACCGGGCTCGACCCCAATCCCAATGCCACGCTGCACTTGTTGGACACCGATGGCCTGACGCTGTTGGCATCGGACTCTGCCTCTGCCTTTTCGGGCGCCGCAAGCTTCGCATTTCAGGCGGCCCAAAGTGGCACGCACTTTTTGCTTGGCACCCGAACACCGACGATTGGCCTGGACAACGACACCGGCAACTACAGCATCAGCGCCAGTGCCGTGGCCTTGGACGATCACTCTGACCTGCGCGAACTGGGCACCCTGCTGGCGGTGGGCCAGCCCGACCAGGTGAACCGGGCCCCTGTGGCTGCCCATGGCCAGGCCGCAGGGACCGAAGACACCCTTTTGTCGGCGCAGTTGCCTGCGGCCACCGATGCCGATGACGACCCCATCAGCTATGCCCTCAGTGGCACGGTGGCCTCGGGTTCGGTCATCGTCAACGCCAACGGCAGCTACC
>JAYSSS010000158.1:0-18180 GCA_043720415.1 Ideonella sp. | reverse complement strand
CAAAAGCAGCCCGAAACTAAAGCCGGTACCTTGAACGCCCGGACGACCGTCAGGTCACTTCTCCTCAGTTAAACTATGAGTATTGGGTCAGGTCTTTATTATTAAATTTTCTGATGCGATGGGAGATTTAATATTAAAGACCTGACTCCAGCGTTCCCAGGGTCTTCTATGGCGACGCCAACAAGTACCCAGTGATCTTTGAGGCCAACAAGCCGATGTTGTCGCACCCGGACAAGATCTATCCGGGGCAAATGCTGCGCATCCCCGCGCTTTGATGAGGTACTGATCGCGCCAGGACTGCTCGACAAGCGGGCGCAACGCCTATCCCACTGTGGCCACGCCGCGGCCGTGATGTGCCTGCCGGCCAAACAAGCTCAGGCGGAGCGCGCCCCATCCTGAGCCTCGATGAACGCCCGGCGAAATGCAATCGGGTCAGAAATACCAGGGATCGGCGCCTGCGGGTTGCCGCCACCCGCGATCACCAGCGTGCCGTAGTTCAGCATCCGACCCATCACGGTCTGCTCGACCTGGATGCTCTCCACCTTGTTGATGTTGAGCTCCACCGTGGTGCGGCTGATGAAACCAAATTTGGCGATCACGCGGCGTGTGGTGATGGCCAACTCCGTCGTCTTGTACTTCACATATGCCATGCCCAGAAACACCAGACCCAGGCCAAACACCGGCAACAACACCACGCCCAGTGCAATCGTGCCCCACAGCGACCACAGGCTGATGTGGCCCAAGTGCACGATGCGCTCGTCTTTGATCAGTGCGTCTTCGACATAGCTGCTCATGCAATATCTCCGGCGAAACTCATGGGGTCAAAACTCATGGGGTCAGGTCTTTAATATTAAGTATTCCAAAGAATCGGGCGGCTTAAGATTAAAGACCTGACCCCATCCTATGACCCCATCCTACATCCTGCCGTCCTTGAAGTACTCAATCAATCACCTCATCCGCCCGCAACAGCAGCGATTGTGGCAGCGTGATGCCCAGCGCCTTGGCTGTCTTGCGGTTGACGATGAGCAGGAACTTCGTCGGCCGCTCTATGGGCAGCTCACCAGCGCGCGCGCCCTTGAGGATCTTGTCCATCTGCGTCAGGGCACGGCGATGCAGGTCGTCGACATCGCTGCCATAGGTCATCAGGATGCCGGCCTGCGCCATCCACGGGAACAGGCTGATGGTCGGCATACGATGGCTGATGGCCAAGGCGGCGATACGTCCGCGCTGGCTCACGAACAGGCTGCCTGCGCTCACTGACATGGCCTGCGCCTGCTGCTGGCGTGCCTGGCTGAAGGCAGCTTCCAAGCCATCCGCGCTGCGGACTTCAATCCTTTGGAGTTGCAGGCCCAGCCGTCGTGCGCCGTCTTCCGTGTGCTGCCAGACCCCCACTGCGGCGGGGCTGTCGGCGAGCACGGCGACGCGCACCGTGGCCGGCAAGGCCTGCTTGAGGATCTCCAGGCGCTTGGCGCCAAGTTCGGGAAAGTTGACGGTCATGCCCGTGATATTGCCGCCTGGGCGCGCCAGGCTTTGCGCCCAGCCCTCTTCGACCGGATCGTTGCCCGATACCGTGACGATGGGGATGCTGCTGGTCGCCTTGGCTGCGGCATTGCGTGCCGCTGGGCCCAACGCCAGAATAACGTCCACCTTGAGCGACACCAGTTCGGCCGCCTGCGCCGCAAGCCGCTCCAGCCGGCCCTCGGCGTTGCGCCGCTCGATGTGAATGTTCTGCCCTTCCACGTAGCCGAGCTCGCGCAGGCCTAGCAGCAGCCACGTCCCGGTCTGGGCTTGGGTGCTGGGGGCCTCACTGGCCGGTGCCGCACTGCCGAACTGCAGCAGGCCTACGCGCGCAATGCCGATGCGCTGCTGCGCGCTGGCATCCCGTGGGGTCATGAGCAGGGCCTGGGCAAGGCCGGATGAGGCCATAGCGATGAACCGCCGCCGAGCGCCATCGTCCTGCGCGACCGGGTTGCTGTGAAGCCTGGATCGAGCCACTGAGGAAAGTCTCATTGATCCTCCTGCAAAACCATTGGGTCACTAACCCATGGGGTCAGGTCTTGATTATTAAATCCGTACCAGGGGCCGAAAACTTAATATTAAAGACCTGACCCCAGCATTTTACGATTCAACGATCGCCAGCTCCACCTCACCCACACCATTGCGCCGCCGATAGGCTGCTGCGGCCAGGTAGGCGGGGGATTCGGCGCAATCGACGGCCGCTTGCAAGGTGGGGAACTCGATCACGACGAAGCGGGCGAAGCGATCCGTGCCTTCGATGACTTTGAATTTGCCGCCGCGGGCCAGCACCTTGCCGCCGTGGGCGGCGATGATGCCGGGCACCTGGTCGGTGTACTTTTTGTACTCGACGGGGTCGTTGATGCGGGCGCGGGCGAGCCAGTATGCGGGCATGGGCCTAAGCT
The DNA here is from genome assembly GCA_043720415.1 of Ideonella sp. Taxonomy (GTDB): domain Bacteria; phylum Pseudomonadota; class Gammaproteobacteria; order Burkholderiales; family Burkholderiaceae_C; genus Pseudaquabacterium. The sequence goes on along the minus strand of JAYSSS010000158.1, from coordinate 15,760 downwards.
TTCTGTTCAGGTGACGAGCTTTTGCCCCAGGCTGGGCAGCCAGGTGGCGATTTGCGGAAAGACGGCGATGACGACGATGGCGGTGAGCAGGGCGATCCAATAGGGCACCGAGCCGGAAAATATCTCGCTCGTTGATAGGTTCTTTTCGTCGGTGACGGCGGCTTTGACGGTGAAGACGAGGATGCCAAAGGGCGGTGTCAGCAGGCCGGTCTCGATGGCCAGGATGCCCAGGATGGCGAAGGCAATCGGATCGAAGCCCACCGCCACCGCCACCGGCGCAAACACCGGCACGGTGAGCAAGATGATGGAGATCGAATCGATGATGCAGCCCAGCACAAACCACACGCCGATCATCATCGCCAGGATGAGGTAGGGCGACAGGCCCGAGCTCAGGAAAAACTCTTTGGCCGCGCCGGTGATGCCGGTCATGGCCAACACGCGTGAATAGAGCTGTGCCGTCACCAGCAGCAGCAGCAGTGGCGCCGAGGTGCGGCCGACCGAGACGATGGCCTCCATCATCTCTTTGCCGCGCATGCCGCGCGCCAGGGCCAGCAGCAGGGCCAGCGTGGCGCCGACGCCCGCGCCCTCGGTGGGGGTGAATGCACCCAGCCAGATGCCGCCCAGCACCAGCACCACCAGCGCCAGGATGCCCAGGGTGCTCCACAGGATGGTGGTCAGCGATTCTTCCTCTTGCTGGGCGTTGGCCTCGCGTGCGGCGGCCTGCTCGACCGGCAGGTTAGGCCCCTCGCCCACCCGATGCGGTTGGGTCTTGGCCACCCAGACGATGTAGCCGATGTACAGGCCCACCACCAAGAATCCCGGGATGATGCCGGCGATGAACAGCTTGCCGATGGCCAGCTCGGTGAGCACGCCCCAGACGATCATCAGCACCGAGGGCGGGATCAGCATGCCCAGGCAGGCGCTGCCGGCGATGCAGCCGAGCGAGAACTTGCGCTCATAGCCGTAGCGGCGCATCTCGGGGTGGGCGATCTTGGAGAACGCCGCTGCTGCCGCAATCGACACGCCGGTGACAAAGGCGAACACCGCGTTGGCCAGCACCGTGGCCACACCCAGGCGGCCCGGCACCCAGGTGGTGAGGCGGTTGACCAGGGTGAAGAGATCGCGCGCTGCGCCGCACTTGGCCAAAAATTCGCCCATCAGCATGAACAGCGGGATGACGGCGAAGACATAGTCGCGCAGCGCCTCGTAAACCGTGCTGGCTGAAAAGCGCTGCACCGTCTCCCAATCGCCATTGACGAAATAGATGCCCAGCAAGCTGGTGGCGCCAAGTGAGATGGCGATGTGAAAGCCGCAGAACACCAGGATCAGCAGCACGCTGACGAGGATGATCATGTCGCTGGCATTGAACATGTGCTTGTCCTTGCTCTTTTGGTGCGTTCAATCGCCGCCCATCAATGCGAGCTGCCAGCCGCCGCCGTGGGGCCCTGGCCACCGCGCGCCAGGCGAATGTGTTCGGCCAGCATCAGCAGATAGCTGGTCGACGCCAAGGCTGTGCCCAGCACCACGACAAAGCGCGTCGGCCAGGCCGGCACACGCAGAGCGCCCTCGCCTTCAAACTCGTTCGAGTTCCAGGCGTGGGCCGCGCCCTCCAGGCTGGCCCAGCACAGGAAGCCAAACAGCGCCGCGCCGAGCAGCGCGCCGGCTGCCGCCGTCCACGATTGGCCCGCAGGCGACAGGCGTTTGACGAAGACATCGACGTTCAACATGCCGCCCGAGCGAATCGCAAAACCTGCCTGCAAGAAGCAGATGATGACGATGGAGGTGGAGACGATCTCGGGCGTGCCCTTGATGGGTGAGTTGAGCACCACCCGGCCCAGCACATCGCCCACCACCAGAAAGCACAGCAAGAAAGCCAGCACCGCGGCCAGGATCAGGAAGGCGCGGGCGATGGCATCGTTCAGGCGGGTGAGCATGGGCAATCCTTGGGCGCGGTGGCGGCACCGCGCCGCGCTTCAAACCAATGGGTCAAACAAGTCGATCAGGCCGGTCAAGCAACGCGGTCGACCAGGCACAGAAAAGCCGCTCACTTGATGGGGTAGCGCACCGGCCACTTGTAGCCCAGCTTCTCGGCCTCTTCCATCGCCAGCTTCATCACCTGCGAGCCCGGCAGGCCCATCTTGTCCAGCTCTTCGGCGCGCTGCTGCGGCCAATTCGTCAGCGACTTGGCCCATTCCAGGCGCACGGAATCGGGCACCTTTTTCACCACCGCGCCGATGCGCGCCAGCTCGGCCATCTGCTTGGGGTAGTTCTCTTCGTTCGCCGTGCCGGTGAGGGTTTCGTATTCGCGGCCGACCTCGACCAGGATGTCCTGCACCTCTTTGGGCAGCCTGGCAAAGCGCGCCTTGTTCATCGTCAGGCCGTGCCAGCTGATGGCGCCAAAGCCGACCTCGGTGTAGTACTTGGCCACCTCCGTGAGCTTGAAGTTGACCCAGCCCGAGGGGAACATGATCCAGCCGTTGTACACGCCCGTCTGCATCGAGGTGTAGGCCTCGGGCAGAGCCGACTGCACCGGCGTGGCACCGGCGAATTCCAGCCACTTCAGGTTGAGGCCGGCGCCGGCGATCTTGCGGCCCTTGAGATCGGCCACCTGGCTCCATTCGAAGGTGGTGCCGATGTTGTAGCCGGTGTCAGAGATCAAGCCCAGCAAGCGCTGGTTGAACTTGTCTTCGAGCACCTTGCTCATGTAGGGCACCTTGTCGTACACGGCGCGCGCAATCTTCACGCTCATCACCGGGCTCATGGGGCCAAAGGGCAGGGCCACCTGGAAGGAGTGCAGTGGCAGGTTGCTGGGCTCGAAGCCGAAGTTGTAGCCGCCGATGTCGATGATGCCGCTCTGCACGCCTTCCAGCGTGTCGGCCGTCTTGACCATCGAGCCGCCATAGCCTTCGATGAAGTCGACCTTGTGCTGCGTTCTGGCGGCCACGCGCTTGGTGACCTCGGGCACAAAGAAGCTTTGCATCAGCGCCACATAGGTGTTGGCCGCGGGGTGGCCCGAGGCGATGCGCAGTTTGATGTCTTCGGCGCTGGCGCTGCCGCCGGCCAGCGACAGGGCGGCTGCAGCCAGGGCGAGCAGGGTCTTGACGGGTTTGAACATGGGGTCTCCTAGGGTGTCGTTCATCCGTGAGTGCCCACGGACATGGCGTCGTATGGATTCGCGGGTTAGGGAATGATCAGCGAGGAGCCCGTCGTGCGGCCGCCTTCCAGATCACGGTGCGCCTGGGCGATGTCGTCCAGGGCGTAGCGCTGGTGGATGCTGATCTTCAACACGCCCTGCGCGATCAGGTCGAACACGGCCTTGGCGCTGGCCTGCAGCTCTTCGGCCTTGGCGGTGTATGTGACGAGCGTGGGTCGGGTGAAGTACAGCGAACCGAGCTTTTGCAGTGTGCCGGCCTCGATGGCGGGCGGCGCGCCCGTGGTGGTGCCAAACGACACGAACACGCCGCGCGGTGCCAGCGCGTGCAGGGTCTGATCGAAGGTGACAGCGCCCACCGAGTCATAGGCCACCGGGAAGCCGGCGCCACCGGTCAGCTCCTTCAGCCTGGCCGGCACATCCTCACGGTGGCGGTCCACGCATGCGGCGTAGCCATTGCCCAGGGCCAGCTTGACTTTGGGTGCACCACCGGCCACGCCGATCATGCGGGCGCCCAGGTGCGCGCCCCACTGCCCGGCGAGCAGGCCCACACCCCCCGCGGCGGCATGGAAGAGCACGGCATCGCCGCGCTTGACGGCATAACAGCGATTGAGCAGGTACTCCACCGTCATGCCCTTGAGCAGCACGGCCGCCGCAATCTCATCGCTGATGCCCTCGGGCGTGCGCACCAGGCGCGCTGCGGGCAGCACGCGGTGCGTGGTGCAGGCGCCGGGCGCGCCACCGGCATAACACACACGGTCCCCGACCTGGAGGGTGGTGACGCCAGCGCCGAGCTGCTCGACCACGCCCGCCGCCTCGGTGCCCAGGCCCGAGGGCATGGGCAGGGGGTACAGGCCGGAGCGGTGGTACATGTCCTGGTAGTTCAGGCCGATGACGGTGTTGCGCACCAACACCTCGCCGGCGCCGGGTGGGTTGACCTCAATCGTCTCGATCTTCAGGACTTCGGGGCCGCCCTGGCTGTGGATGCGTACGGATTTGGCTTGCATGGGAATGTCTGTTGAAGGTGGGTGACGAAGAAAGGCGCCGGTGCGGTGTGCTTGACTGGGCAGTTAGCTGGAAAAGCCGCTCGGGCCTGCAGCACCCTCGGCTGGCGCCGTGCCCGTGCTGGTCCAGCTGGCCACGCGGCCAGCGCGCACGGCCTCGGCGGCGGTGAAATTCAGCTCGACCTTGATGCCATTGATGGGCTCGCGCATGAACAACTGGTACAGGTCGGAGTTGTGCGCCTTGCGCTCGTTGAATTCAATGCCGTTGCGCGTCAAACGCTCGATGAATTCATCGATGCCGTCGCAGTTGAAGCAGACATGGTCGATGCGCCCCGAGCCCGGCGCGCCGGCGGCTGAATAGTCAGCGCCCTCCTTGTCGCTGGGCGTGCGCAAATAGGTGTCCTGATGCGCCGAGTGCCGCGCCTTGCCGATGTGCACCACGTCCTGGTCACCGATGTACAGCCAGTACACCGGAAAGCCGAATTCGGGGTGGTAGCCATTGCGAAACCCGAGGTTGTCGCAGAACCAATCGCGCGTGCCCTCAGGGTCGTGCGTGAGGATCAGGATGTGCTCCATGAAGCGCAGGCCCATGGTGTGTTGCCTTTCAAATGAGATGAGGACAAGCGTAGCCAAAACACAGCCCGATCACCACGGGAGTTCCACCCGGATCAAAGGGGCTCGCCCGGCGCTGCTGCAGGGGCGGGCGGGTGCCACACGTCCTCACTCCAACACCACCCCACTGCGCCTGACCACCTCGCCCCAGTGCTTGAATTCCTGGCGCAGATAGCCATCGGCCTCTTCCGGGCTTTCGCTGCTGCGTGGCTGCAGGCCGATCGCTTGCAGGCGTTGCAGCACCTCGGGCTGGCGTGTCACCGTTTCAAGCTCGCGGAACGTGCTGTAGACGATGCCCTTGTAGGTGCCCGCGGGCAGCAACAGCATCAACCAGGTCACAGCGTTGAAATTGGCGAAGCCCTGTTCCTGCAGCGTGGGCACGTTGGCCAGCACGCCGCCCAAACGCGCGGCACTGCCCGCGGCCAGGGCGCGCAGCTTGCCGGATTCGACCAGCGGGCGCACGGCGGCAGCCGTCTCCAGCGCCAGCGCCACATTGCCCGACATCACATCGGTCAAGCCCGGCGCGCTGCCCTTGTAGGGGATGTGGGTGATCTTCACGCCGGCCTTGCGCTTGAACTCCTCCATCGCCAGGTGCGAGACGGTGCCATTGCCCGATGAGGCGTTGGTCAGCCTGTCGGGGTTGGCCTTGGCGTGCTCGATCAGGCCAGCAACATTGGTGAAGGGCTGCGCCGGGTTGCACACCAGGACGAAAGGCAGATCACCGACCAGGCCCACGGCCTCGTAGTCCTTGAGCGAGTCATAGGGCACCGACTTGTAGATGTGCGGATTGGTGGCGATGGCCGACATGTGCGACAGCATCAACACGCTGCCGTCATTCACCGCCTTGGCGAGCTGTCCCATGGCCAGGCTGCCGCCCTGGCCGGGGACGTTCTCGACGATGAAGTTCTCGCCCGTGGCCGCGCGCAGCCGCTCGGCCAGCAGGCGGGCCACGATGTCGGTGGCCTGGCCCGGTGGGAAGCCGACGAGGATGCGGATGGGCTTGCCTTTGGGGCGGGTCTGGGCCTGGGCCCCGGGGGCGAACACCGTCGCCGCACCGAGCACGCCAGCGCCGGCCGTGGCCCGCAGCAGTGCGCGTCGTTTGAATGTTGGGAATGTCATTTCGCCATCCTTGTATTGGCTGCACCGTCGCACCGCTCGGCTGCGGCGCTGGCGTCAACCCGACCGCAAGCATCCACCGCACCCGCCGCGCCGGGCCTCAATGCTTTTTCTTCATCGCCGCCGAGGTGTTGACCATCGAATGCAGGCTGCGCGCGTAGTCCTGCGCGCCCTGCTCGTCCATGCGCGGGGCCACACGCAGGTATTCCTTCAAACCGAGGATCGCCGGGCGTGGGCGGCTCAGCAAGGTGGTGCAAAAGCGCTCGACTTCCGCGTTCAGCGCGGCCGCTGGCACCACCTGGCTGATGAGGCCCAGGTTCATGGCGCGCTCGGCGCTGATGAAATCGGCCGAGTAGGACAGCCACAGCAGCGCATTGCGCGCCACGCGGTCGGCCAGGGCCGACATCACCATCGTCGGCATGACGTTGTGGTTGATCTCGGGGATGTTGAACTGCGCGCTCTCAGAAGCAAAGCTCACATCACAAAGCCCGGCCACCGCCGCGCCCAGGCCCATGGCCCGGCCCTCGATGGCGCAGACCACGGGCAGCGGGCAGGCGCGCAGGGATTGGTAGCAGCCGAAGATGGAGTCGTACTCGCCGCGGCGCTGGTAGGCCTCGGCCGCGGGCGGGCCAGGGATGTCGCGCACGCGGCCGGTGCAGAAATCGGGGCCAATGCTCTTCAGCAGCACGGCGTCAGAGCTTTCATGTGCCGTGGCCAGTGCGGCCGAGAGTGCCGCGGCCATGCTGTCGGCCACACCGTTGTCCTCGGGCCGGTTGAAGGTGATGCGCAGCAGGCGGCCGTCTTGTTGCAGCAGAAGGTGTTCACTCATGGGGCGTCTCCGTGATGGTTTTAGGCGGCCAATTTTGCGGCGCGCAAGGCGCGCCACAGCGCCTGCGGCGTCATCGGCAAGAAATCAATCGAGGCGCCGCGCGGCGCCAGCGCATCGTTGATGGCGCTGGCAATCGCCGCCGGGCTGCCCAGGTAGCCGGCCTCGCCCGAGCCCTTCTGGCCGAACTCGGTCAGCGGCGATGGCGTGCAGTGGTCGACGATCTGGATTGCTGGCACCTCGGCGGAGCTGGGCAACAAATAATCCATGAAGGAGCCGGACAGCAACTGGCCCTCGTCTGAATAAGCAAACTTCTCCAGCAGTGCTGCGCCAATGCCGTGGGCGATGCCGCCATAGGTCATGCCGTGCACCACATCCGGGCTGATCATCACGCCGCAATCGTGGCCGCAGACGTAGCGGTGGATACGCACCTGGCCGGTGGCGGCATCAATGCTGAGCAGCACCACATGCGCCTCAAAGGAATGGCAGGGGTACATCTGCACCCGGCCATCGGCCGTGGGCAACTGGCCGCCAGTGGGCACCTCCCAAACGAATTTTTCCTGCAGCCCGGGCTCATCGCCCGCGGGCAGGCGGTGGTGGTAGCGGTGGGCGATCTCGACCAGCGCGTCCCAGCCGACGCGCCGGCTGGGGTCGCTGGCCAGGGCCACGGCGCCATCGGCATAACGCAATTCCTCCACGGCCACCCCCAGCTCGGCGGCGGCGATGCGCAACAGCTTGGCGCGCAGCTTCTTCGCCGCCCCGGCCGCGGCGCCACCCAGCATGATGGCCATGCGGCTGCCCACCGGGCTGTTGGAGGGCAGAGCCTGGAGGGAATCGGCATGCAGCACGCGGATCGAATCGGGCGCTCGCTGCAGCACCTCGCCCACCACCGTGGAGACCAGGGTCTCATGCGCCTGGCCCGAGCTGGAGGTGCCCATCAGCGCAGTGATGGCGCCGCTCAAATCAATGCGCACCAGGCAGGAATCCATCCAGGTGGTGGTCTGGTTCTTCGGGTTGAACAACGGCTCGAAGGACGAGTTGCCGCCCGAGGGCTCCAGGCAGGTGGCGATGCCGATGCCGGCGAGCTGGCCCGTGGCGCGCAGGGCGTCGCGCTGGGCTAACAGCTGGTTCAAGGGGGCGGCATTCAGGGCCTTGTCGAGCACCGCCTCGTAATCGCCCGAGTCGTAATGCGTGCCACTGGGGATGAGGTAGGGGAACTCCTGCGGGGCGATCAAATTGCGCCGCCGCAGCTCAATGCGATCCATCGCCAAGTAACGCGCCACCTTGTCGATGCCGGTCTCGATGGCGTAGTTGGTGGGCGCCTGGCCAAAGCCGCGCACCGCCTCTTGCGGCGTCTTGTTCGTGAGCACGGCCATGGCCTCGTAGGCCACGCTGTGGATGCGGTAGGGGCCGACGATGGCGCCAACCGGCTTGCCCAGTTGCAGCGGCGAGCGCCCGGCATAGGCGCCGACATCATCGAGCGCGCGCATGCGCATGGCGCGGATCACGCCATCGGCATTGAAGGCCAGGCTGACATCGAAGATGCGGTCGGGGCCCTGCATGTCGCCACCGCGCAGGTTCTCCATGCGGTCCTCGGCAAAGCGCACCGGTCGGCCTAACTGCCTGGCCAAGTGGCCGACCAGGATCGAGTGTTTCAGCCCGCGTTTGACGCCGTAGCTGCCACCCACATCAACATCAAAGTGCACCCGCACCTGGTTGCCTGGCAGGCGCAGCGCGCGCGCCATCTGATCCGGAAACTTGGGCATCTGGATCGAGGCCCAGACATCGAGAATCTGGTCCGCATCGCACCAATCGCAGGTGACGACGAAGGTCTCGATGGGCACCGTGGAGCTGCGCGCCCACTTCACGCGGTAGCTCAATTGGTGCTCGGCCTGGGCAAAGTCGCCGTCGACATCGCCCCAGACAAAGGGCCGGTGAAAGATCAGGTTGGAGCCATGCGCCGGGTGCACCAGGGGCGCATCGGGGCGCAGCGCGGCCTCGGCCTCGATGGTGTGCGGCGTGGTTTCGTATTCCACCAGCACCAGCTCGGCCGCGTCTTCGGCCAGGGCGCGCGATTCGGCCACCACGGCCACCACCCATTCACCGACATAACGCACCACGCCCGTGGCCAGCGGGCGGCGCGTCACGGCCGGCGCGTCCACGCCGGGCAGCATGGGTTCGATGTGGGCGTTGAGCTCTGCGCCCGTGAGCGCGGCGTGCACGCCTGGCAGCGCCAGGGCGGCGGCGGTGTCAATGGCGGTGATGCGCGCGCTGGCATAGGGGCTGGCGACGATGGCCACATGCAGCAGGCCGGCCGGCGCGATGTCGGCCGCAAAGCGGCCCTGGCCGAGGACGAAGCGCTTGTGCTCGACGGCGCGGCGGTGCTTGCCGATGTATTTGAAGTTGCGGGCTTGGGTGCTGGTGGTGCCGGTCGGCGCACCAGCGCCGCTGATCGCTTGCGGCTCAGCCATGCGTGGCCCCTGCCTCGCCCACGCGTGTGGCCAGCAACACCGCATCGACGATTTGTTGGTAGCCGGTGCAGCGGCACAGGTTGCCGCCGATGGCCTCGCGCACCTGCGCCTCGTCAGGATGGGGATGGCGGTTGATCAGCGCCTGGCAGGCGATCAACATGCCCGGCGTGCAATAGCCGCACTGCAGCGCGTGCGTTTCGCAAAACGCGTCCTGGATGTTGGAGAGGCTGCCGCGCTGCGGCGCGAGGCCCTCCACCGTGGTGATGGCGCAGCCCTCGGCCTGCACCGCAAACATACAGCAGGAGCGCACCGGCTCGCCATCGAGCAGCACCGTGCAGGCGCCGCAGGAACCGTGCTCGCAGCCGATGTGCGTGCCCGTCAAACGCAGGCCATCGCGGATGAAATCGACCAGGGTGGTGCGCGGCTCGACGCTGCACTCGAAGGCCTTGCCATTGACGGTGAGGCTGATGTTGGCGTTGACGCCAACACCGGCCTCGGCCGCCGCACTGCTTGAGATGTTTGCCATGTGCATCAGGGTGGGGTGTGGGCCGCTGCACCGCCAGTGCAGCGCAGCAGCACGCGCTGCAACAGCACCGCGCCCAGCTCGCGCCGGTAATCGCTGTCGGCATGCAAATCGGAACCCGGATCGGTTTGCGCAGCAGCAGCCCGGGCGACGTCTTGCGCCAGGCGCGCATCGATGCGCTGGCCGATCAAGGGCGCGGCCAGATCGGCAAAGGCCCGCGGCCGGCCATCCAAAGCGCCCAGTCCGAAGGCCGCGCGCAGGCAGCGCCCGGCCTCGTCCAGCTGCAATTGGCAAGCGGCCGAGGCCATGGCGAAATCGCCCTGGCGCATGGCCACCTCATCGAAGGCGCAGGCCACGCCCGGGCCGGCCCAGCGCGGCCAGGCGATGCTTGTGAGGCACTCGTCGTCGCGCAGCGCCGTGGCCATCGCGCCCTGAAAAAAATCTTCTGCGGCCACTGCCCGCTGGCCCGCGGCACGGCTGCTCAAGTGCAGCGTGGCACCCAGCACCACCGCCACCAGGGGCAGCTCAGCCGCCGGGTCGGCCTGTGCCAGGCTGCCGCCCAGGGTGCCGCGGTTGCGGGTTTGTTGATGGCCCACCCAGCGCAGCGCCTCGTGCAGCAGCGGCACGGCCGCCAGCAACTCGGCATGGTCTTCGGCCTCGCGCTGGCGCATGGCCGCACCCGTGATCGCGGCTTCGGCGCCCAGCGTGCACTGCTTGAGCTCGGCCAGGCGATGGATGTCGATCAACTGCGCCGGCCGCAGCAGGCGCATGGCCATCATCGGCACCAGGCTTTGGCCCCCGGCGATGAGCTTGGCCTCAAGGCCGTGCTCGGCCAACAGGGCCAGGGCGTGGTCCAGGCTGTGGGCGCGGGTGTAGTCGAAAGGGGCGGCTTTCACGGCGGGCGTGGGGATGATTGCGGCGCGGCAGTGTGCGGTGCCACGCACCAATCGGCAATCGACGAAAAATCACCGAGCATCAGTTTTTCTCACGCATCGGTGGATTCCCGTATTTGCGGCATCAGGCCGAGGTCGTGAGAAAAGCTGATGGCGACAGGTGGTGGCGACAGTACCGCTCGCCGACAATTCCCCCATGCGCAAGCTGCCCCCGCTGAACGCCGTGCGTGCCTTCGAGGCCGCCGCGCGCCACCAAAGCTTCACCCAGGCCGCTGCCGAGCTGCATGTCACCCACGGTGCCGTCAGCCGCCAGGTGGCGTTGCTTGAGCAGTGGCTGGGCCAGGCGCTGTTTGAGCGTGCCCGCTCGCAGGTGCAGCTCAACACCGCAGGCCAGCAGTTTCTGGCCGATGTGACCCCGGCGCTGGATCGCATTGCCGTGGCCGCCGCGCAAACCCAGGCATCAGCCGCAGCACGGGCCGCGCCGACCACCCTGCAGATCAGCGCGCCGCCCACCTTCACCATGCGCTGGCTGATCCCGCGCCTGTCAGGCTTTCAAAAACAGCACGCCGCGGCCGAGATCAAGCTCACCACCTCGCTGGCGGCTGTCAACTTCAAATCACACGGCTACGACCTGGCCATACGCGGCGCCACCGCGCCCTTGCGCGGCTGCCGCTCCAAGGCCTTCATGCGCGAGACCATCGTGCCGGTGTGCCATGTCGATCTGCTGGCGCGCGGCCTCACCCAAGCTGCCGATCTGGCGCGCCACACCCTGATCGGCTACGCCACCGAGCCCTATAGCTGGGCCGATTGGTGGGCCGCGGCCCATGGCAAGGCGGCGGCCGGCGCCAAGCTGCCCAAGCCGGCACGCGCCCTGCACTTCGAGCAGATGTACTTTGCCCTGCAGGCCGCCGCCGAAGGCCTGGGCCTGGTGCTGGTGCCGCTGTTTTTGGTGGCCGACGACATCCTGGCCGGCCGCCTGTGCGCGCCCTTTGGCTTGCGCGGCGCGATGCAACGCAGCTACTACGCCAACACCGCCACCAAGTCCGCGGCGCAGAGCACACCTAACCCTTTGTTGCAGGCGTTCGGGCAATGGCTGCAGCAAGAGGGCCAGGCCACCGAGCACGCCATCGAGGCCTGGGCCAGCGGCATGGGCTGGTGAGCCGCCGGCGCTGCCGGGCGGCCACTTGCAAGGCCCTGGCCGGTCGCCCATGGCTTGGGATCAGTGCCTCAGGCGCGCAAGTTTGTTGCGGCGGGCGCCAATATTGCGTGCACTCGCTGACTTCGAACAGGTGCAGGCATGAAAGCGTGGATTTCTGGCGCTGGAAAGACGATTTCCTGCGCGTGCGCCAAGGCCAAGCTGGCGGCTCAACACCAGCGCCAGAGGCTGCCGCAGCGATGTAAAGCAAGCGCTGCGGCGGCAGTCAAGGCGAGCACCCAGACCTCGCTCACATCCCCCTCCTCGTTTGCCAGCCGCTACATTGGCGTGGCGCGACACGCCAAGTGTGGTGCGCGCATCAGCCCAACATGAGCAGCGAGGATCACGTGACACAACGCATCGGATGGATAGGCCTGGGCCGCATGGGCGAGGCCATGGTCAAGCGCCTCACCCAGGCCGGCCACGGCGTGGCGGTGTGGAACCGCACCGCCGCCAAGGCCCCGCCGCTGGTGGAGTACGGCGCCACCCTGGCCCCCAGCAAGCAGGCCCTGGCGGCCTGCGACATCGTCTTCACCATGATCTCCACCACCGATGATCTGAAGCAGGTGCTGTTTGCCGACGATGGCCTGGTGATGGGGGCGGCCAAGCCCAGGCTGGTGATCGACAGCTCATCGATCTCACAGGAAGGCTCGGCCGAGGTTCGCCAGCGGCTCGAAGCGCTGGGCGTGGCCTATTTGTGCGCGCCGGTCTCTGGCAACGCCAAGGTGGCCAAGGCCGGCAAGCTGCTGGTTGTGGCCTCGGGCCCGCGCGCCCTGTATGAGCAGGCCGAACCCTACCTGCAGGCCATGGCGCGCAAGGTGATGTGGGTGGGCGAGGGCGAGCTGGCGCGGGTGTGGAAGATCGCCCACAACACCATGTTCGGCGTGGTCATCCAGAACCTGTGCGAGATCACCGTGCTGGCCGAGAAAGCCGGCATCCCGCGCCATGTGTTTTTGGAGAGCATCAACGACTCCGTCCTGGGCTCGATGTACACCCGCTACAAGACGCCGACGCTCACCAATTTGAGCTTCGATCAGGTGACCTTCACGCCCAAGCTGCTGCTGAAAGACATGGACCTGGGCCTGGCCGCGGCCAAGGTGCATGGCGTGTCGATGCCGGCCGCGGCGGCCACGCGTGAATCGATCTCGCGCATGGTGGGGCGCGGCCATGACCATGTTGATTTCGCGGTGCTGCTGCAGGAGACCGCGCGCGATGCCGGGCTGGAATTGACATCGGAAAACAAGATCATCAGCGATGGCCTTGAAGCCGCTTGAGGGCCGCGCCGTGCAGCCCAACTCCCCCGCCCGGTCTGAAGCTTCGACGGGCCCCGCCACCGGCCGCACCCTGATCCGCGGCGCCCACATCATCACCATGGAGGCCCAGGGCGACCTGCCCGTGGGCGACATCCTCATCAGCGGCGACACCCTCACGGCCATCGCCCCTAACATCCATGCCGACGATGCACAGATCGTCGACGCACGCGGCTGCATCGCCATCCCCGGCCTCGTCAACGCCCACATGCACACGTGGCAGACGGCACTGCGCGGCCTGGCCGCGAACTGGACGCTGCTGGAGTATTTCCAGAAGATGCACGCCGGCCTGGCCACGGTGTTCGAGCCCGCCGATCTGCACATCGCCACCTTGGTTGGGGCCTGGAACCAGATCAACTGCGGCACCACCACCCTGGCCGATTGGTGCCACAACAACCGCACGCCCGAGCACAACGACGCGGCCATCGCAGGCTTGCTCGAATCGGGCATACGCGCGGCGTTCTTCCACGGCACGCCCAAGCCCGACCCCAAGCCCGGCGAGCAGCCGTTCTGGGAGCTGCCGCACCCGCGCGCCGAGGTCGAGCGCCTGCTCAAAGCCCACCAAGGTAAGGCGTTATTGACGGTGCATGCGGCGGTGCTGGGGCCGCACTACTCCACGCTGGATGTGGCGCTGCATGATTTCGCCATGGCGCGCGATCTGGACCTGATCGCCTCACTGCACCAGGGCGGCGGGCCGGCGCGCACGCCCGAGGGCTGGGAGAAGCTTGAGGCTGCGGGCCTGCTGAACGAGCAGGTCAATATCGTCCACGGCCATGCCCTCAGCGACGATCAGCTCAAGCGTTTTTGCGATCTGGGCATGAGCTTTTCGGCAGCGGCCGAGAGCGAGATGTCGCAGGGCCATGGCCACCCGCTCACCGGCCGGCTGCGCGCCCTGGGCCATGCGCCTTCGCTGGGTGTGGATCTGGAAAGTGTGATGAGCGGCGACATGCTCAGCCAGGCGCGCATCGCCCTGGGCATACAGCGCAGCCTGGACAACGTGGCCCACCGCGCCGCCCACGGCACGATCCCGCCCACGACCACCATCACCACCCGCGAGGCCCTGGCCTGGGTCACTGTGGAGGGCGCGCGCATGCTGCGCCAGGAGCACCGCATCGGCTCGCTGGCCCCGGGCAAGCAGGCCGATCTGGTGTTGATCCGCGCCGACATGCTGAACATGCAGCCGGTGCATGAGGCCGTGAGCTCGGTGGTGATGCAGACCAGCCTGGCCAACATCGACAGCGTGATGATCGCCGGGCGGTGGAAGAAGCGCGATGGCCGGCTGCTGGGCGTGGATGTGGCGCCCAAGCTGGCGGCGCTGAAGGCCTCGGGGCGCAAGATCGCGGCGGCCTTGCGGCTGTCGGCATCATCTGGCGGTTAGGCCCTTCACCCAATCCTCAAACTCATCTGGAGAGACCACACATGACGCATCGCAATTTCCGCCTGCAGGGCGCCTGCAACGCCCTGTTGGGCGCCACCGTCATCGTGGCCCTGGGCGCTGCCCTGGCGCCGGCACCGGCTGCCGCACAGACCACAGCCGCCGCGACACCCTCGACCAAGCCCATCAAGTTCATCGTGCCCTTCACCGCCGGCAGCGCCACCGACATCGTCGCCCGGCTGCTGGGCGAGAGCATGGGCAAGTCCATGGGCCAGGCCATCGTCATCGAGAACCGGCCCGGCGCCGGCGGCACCATCGCCACGGCGCAGGTGGCCAAGGCCGAGGCCGATGGCCACACCGTGCTGGTGCAGGCCTCGGGCCACGCCCTGAACCCCGCCATCTACCCCAACCTGAGCTACGACACGCTGCGCGATCTGACCGGCGTCACGCCGCTGGCATCGCTGCCCAATGTGCTGGTGGTCAATCCCGCCAAAGGCTGGAAGACGCTGGCCGATCTGGTGACTGCAGCCAAGGCCAGGCCCGGCGCACTGAACTACGCCTCGGCCGGCGTAGGCAGTGCCACGCACCTGAACGCCGAGAAGTTCCGCCTGCGCGCCGGCATCGAGGCCCTGCACGTGCCCTACAAAGGCACGCCCGAGGCCCTCACCCAGGTGATTGCCGGCAGCAACGACTGGTTCTTTGCGCCCCTGGCCTCGGCCCTGCCCTTGATCAAGGACGGCCGCCTGCAGGCCCTGGCGGTGAGCACGGCCACGCGCTCCTCAGCCCTGCCCCAGGTGCCCACCACCGCCGAGGCCGGCGTGGCCGGCTCGGAGTTCAGCTTCTGGGTCGGCATGATCGTGGCCAGCGCCACGCCCGCGGCCAGCGTGAAGCGCCTCAATGATGAGGCCCACAAGGCCCTGGCCACGGCCGAGGTGAAGGACCGCCTGAGCCGCCTGGGCGCCGAGCCCTTTGCGATGTCACCCGAGGCCTTCAATGCCTTCATCAAGACCGAGGTCGACGCCGCCGCGGTGATCGCCAAGGCGGCGGATCTGAAGGCGCAGTGAGGGCTACCTTCCCGGCCGATGCCGGGACGTGACGTTACGTGGCGCCATCAACGTAACACAGCTCACAACATGGCGTACTACACTCACCCCATGGAAAGCGCCCGCCACCTCACCCTGCGCCTGAGCGACGCCGATGCGGCCACGCTTGAGCAGCTGCGCTCCCACACCGGCTTGAGCAAGACCGACATCGTCAAGCGCGCCTTGCGCCACCTGGCAGCCA
>JAYSSS010000157.1:0-6168 GCA_043720415.1 Ideonella sp. | reverse complement strand
GTATTCGCCTTTCGGGCGGCCGGGCAGGCTCATCAGGCAACCTGCGTGCTTCGCACTTCGGTATTCGCCTTTCGGGCGGCCGGGCAGGCTCATGGCGGCAACTGTCGCCGCGGCGAGTTCGGTGCGCTCGAGCCGCTGCTGATCGGGGCGTCGGCCGGCTGGGTGCTGGCGTCGATGGGCAGGCCCAGGCGGGTCGCCAGATCGTTGGATTGCGCCTTCATCACCTCGCGATCGCGCGTCTGCTGCAGGGCCTGGGCGGAGCGGAAGGGGCTGTCGATGTTCCTTGCGGTGTGCGGCGCCGACATGCTGGCGGTGGTGTACTGGGTCGCAGCCAGCGCGGTGGCCATCACGGCCACAGCCGGCCCCAGTGGCAGCGCCGTGGCGCTGGCCTGGTTGGCAAGCGCGGCGCGCGTCGGGTCATCATGGGCATGTCCGCTGGGACCACCCTGCCAGGTGGGCACATCGGGCGTCGTTGGGTGGCGCGGGCCGCCCCGCCCGCCCGGCAAACGCAAGGGCGCCGAAATATTGCGCGTCGGTGCACGCGTGGCCGAGTAGGCCACGGCCGTGGCCGACCGAAAGTCTTGCGCTTGATCGAGCTCGGCCGCGCTCAAACTGGCGCGGCGCTTGGCCAGCACCTCGTTCATGCCTTCGAACTCCGCCGCCGTGCGCTTGGATTGCGTGGGCTCGTCCTGCCCGGGCTGCACGCCACGAAAAGCTGCTGCGGTGGCCGTCCCAGCCGCCGCAGCGGCGCGGCGCGCGTGTCCCGAGCGCAACAGGCGACCGCGCTCGCCCAGCACTTGCATGCTGCGGCCGGCGGCTTGCAGGTCGCTCAACGCACTGGCACGGGCACTGGTCGGCATGGCCAGGTAGGTGTCCATGATGCGCGCGCCCTGGCGTCGCGCGTCGGCCTGGATCTGCGGGTGCCGTGGTGGTGGACGGTTCGGTCGTGGTGCTGAGAATCCGCCCTGGGCATCGACCTGCACGTGTTCCCTGGCGGAGATGGAAATGCGCCTGTGGCGCAGCGAGACCGCTTCGGCCAGGGCGCGGCGATGGGGATCGCGCACACCGGGGGCGAAGGGCGCCGCATGCGCGGGCATTGCAGCCGACAGCGGGGCGCCCGAGGCGTGCGAGCTGAATGAACTCGACGAACTCGATGACGATGACGATGACGATGACGATGACGATGAAGACGAAGACAAAGGGCTCAGCGCGGGCGCCGCGGCAGCCGCGGCAGCTGCGGCCGCGCTGCCGGGCATGCCACTGAACGGCACCCTGCGCTTGTTCTGGCCGCTGCCGCCCTTGGGGCGCTTCATGCGGCTTGAACCTGGATGGCGCGCTGCGATGCCACGCGGCGGCGCTCAGAACTTGTTGCTGCTGTTGCGCCGCGGGTCCAGAAACTGCGTCTTGGCAAATTCATGTGAGCCCTGGGGCGTGAGGTGGTCCTCGTAGTCGGGCAGATCGAAGCCCAGCACGTCTTTGGCCATGGCGTGCCAGCCGTGCACGCAGTTGGCACGCTTGGCGCCGCTGACTTCGTAGATGTCCTTGAACTTGAAGTTGTGCAGGGCATGCGCCTCCTCTTCGGTCATCTCGCCATGGTCCACGCTCTGGGCTTTGGAGCCGAAGACCGTGGGGTCCTGCGACAAGGGCAGGGCCGGCTTGGTGAAGGCCTTGATCTTGAAGGGCTGGTCGCGAAACTCCTTGACGTCGGACATCGGGAACTTGGACACAACGGTGGTCGGGTCGAAGGACTTGGCGTGCTTGTCCGGCTTGTGGCCGTAGGTCTTGCTCAGGAAGGGATAGCGCTTGCGCTCGCTCTCGCTGGTCACGAAGGCGGTGTGCCCTGGGCCGATGACCTGGCCCTTTTCGTTCTTGGTGGTGGGCTCGGTCACCGTACTGATGGGGCGTGAGCCTTTGGGCACGTTGAAGCTGCTGCCCATGCGGGTACTTTGCTTGAGGGCCTTGCTGCCGCCGCGAACGAAGTTCATGTCGGGTCTCCGGTGGGGTTCAGTGGGGTGGGGTTTTCGAAGTGGGGGCTTTGATCGGGCTCGGTGTGCAGGTGCGCGCACAGCGCCTGGCAGCGCTGCTCGATCTCGGCCCGGGGCAGGCACAGCGCGCGCTCATCCAGGCTGCGGTGCACAAACACGCTGCGCGTACAGGATTGGCCAGGTGGGGCGGCCACGTTGCCAAAGCCGGCGCGCGCCAACACCTGGCGGCAACGCCAGTTGTCGGCATACACGGCGCTGAAGAGCTGGCCCACACCGGCCAGTGGCAGCACGCGCATCAGCAAGCGCAGCGCCGGCAGGGCCAGGCCCTGGCCCTGGAAATCGGTGCCCATCCAGAAGTGGAAGAACGCCATGTCGGCGTGGGGGCGAAAACCAATGCCACCGACCAGGCCCAGCTCGCGATGCAGCAGCGCGTACTCCACCGCGCCGTCGTCGGCCGCCAGCACCTCGCCCCACGCCGGCAGTTGCGCCATGGCGGCGATCTGCGGATCGCGCAGTTGCTGGCGCAGGCCATCGGCATGCTCGGGGCCCATCAGCTCCAGGCAAAGCTCGCCGGCGTGCATGTGTTCGTGAAAGTACCAGGCGCTGCCTAACCAGGCATTCAAGCGGCCACGAAGTTCATCCGCTTGCGCCATGAGATCGCTGGGATAGGGACTGAGCTTTGAGGCCTCAGTGGTCCCGGCCTGCAGGGCCTCAGTGGTCCCGGCCCGCAAGGCCTCAGTGGTGCAGCCCTGCAAGCGTCGCAGTGCTTGCTGATTGACGCGCAGCGCGCTTCCCAACTGCCCGGTGCAGCGCTCCACATGCACCTGCCACAGCACCAGGCTGGCCTGCGCCAGCGGGCCATCGTCGCGGCATTGCGCCAGCACCTGGCGGGCGTCGCCCCAGGCACCCAGTCGGATCAAGGCCTGGCCCAGATCCAGGCCCAGTGCGGCGCAGCGCTGCGGCCGCGGGGTGTGGGCCCAGGCGCGCATCAAGTCGGTGCGCAGCGTTGCCGCCGACAGCGGATCGTGCGCCAGTGCACGCTGGCCGAAGCCACGCAGCAGGCGCGCCAGCGAGGCCGCAGCGTCGCCTTCATTGCGCAGTTGCTGGGCCAGGATGGCGGCGTCCACGGGCTCGGCGTCGTCATCAGGTGCTTCATCCTCAGGCTGGGCTTGCAAGACACACTGGGTCAGGGCCTGCCAGGCCGCGGCATCCAGGCCCAGGGCATCGTCGCGGCACGACAGGTGCAGCACCCAGCCGTCGTCGCGGCACTGCTGCTGCACCACTTCGGCGCCGGCCTCACGCTCGTGCCGCGCCAGGGCATGAAAGTTCACCGGCAACCACTGCTGGCCAGGCTGCCAGTGGGTGGGCGGCGTGAAGGCCTGTTCGCGAATCTGGCGCTCGGTGCTGACGCCAGCATCGGCGGCCAGCAAGAGGTAGCGCCCGGCGGAAAAATCGGCCAGCGCGTCGATCTGGCCCAGCGCCTGCTCGGACAGCAGCAGCGGCGCCTCGGGCACGGTGGCGGCGTAGTGCAGCAGCAGACGATGCGGCGCCGCGGCCGGCAGCCAGTCGTAGCTCAAGGCCAAGGCATCGTCGCCGCTGGCCTGCACGGCCGCGCTGAAGCACTGGCCTTCGTGCACGCCATGCCAGGGCGCTGGCTGGCTGCTCCAGCCACCCAGGGCCAGCGCGACGAGCGGGTTGCGCACGCCAAAGCGCGGCTCGCGGCCATCGCCCAGCAACAGCGGCGCGCCGGTGCGCGCGGGCCAGTTGGCGGTCTGCAGGCGCCCGGCGTGAAGGTGTTCGTCCAGCCGCGGGTGCTGTGAGCAATCGCGGCGCAGGCCTTGCTGCGCGTCGACGCTGGGCGCACAGGCCAGGTAGTGCACCGGCCAATCCTGCAGACCATGGCCCTGCAACAGCGCCCACAGCGGCGGCAAAAAGCAGGCCGCCAGGCTGCCATCGCCAGGCGCCAGATCCAGCACCCACAGCGGCTGCGAGACATCGATGCCGCCCTGGCGCTGCAAGCGGCACCAGTGCATCAGCACCGCCTGCGCCCAGGCCTGGCCCAGCCGCGCGCTGGCCAAGGCGGCGGTGACTGGCGCGCTGGGGCCCATGCGTGGGGCACAGAAGGCGGCAAAAGTGGTCCGTTGGCAGGTGCGCGCGGTTGTTGCAGCAGCGTGGGTGAGGTTGAGCGCCCGGACCGCCTCGCCTACCGCCTCGCCTACCGCATCACCAGAGGTGAGCCCGAGGCTGGCGGTGGCGGTAGCTGTGGCAGCGGCGGTGCCGGCCGGATGCAGCAGATCGGGCAAATTGGGCAGATTGGGCATGGCCATCCAGTGCAGGAAAGACGTGGCTACTTGCGCCTTGGCGAGGTCGGGCGAGTCAGCGGCACGATGGGCGCCTTGAAGGGCTGTGTCGTGGTCGGCATGGGCTCGCCCAGCGCGTGAAAAAGCCTGTTGCCCATGTGCTTGACCACCTCTCTGCGCTGGGCCTGGGCCATGGCGCGGGTCGGTCCGAAGGGCGAAAAGACATTGCTCGCGGTGTGCGGCGCCGACATGTTGGCCAGGCTGTAGCTCACCGCCTGCGCGCCTGTGCCCACGACCGATTGCACCGGTCCATGGGCCAGGAGCTGTTTCGCGAAGCCGTTCACCGATTCGGCACGCTGGCGGTCCTGCCGGGTGTGCGCGCCGCCGCCAGGCCACTTCGACACGCTGGGGTTGGTGGGATGGCGAATGCCCACTCGCGAGCCCCCCACCTGGACCGGCATGGACACATCCTCCGTGGGCACGCGCAAGGCCGACAACATGCGTGCGCTGTAGTTGCGAAAGCGCTTGGCATCGTCATAGGCCGCGTCGCTGGAGAGCGGCATGCGTTTGTTCATGCCCATGAACTGGCTGGCTGTGCGCTTGCTCTGGGTGAATTCATCTTGCCCAGGAAAGATGGCCCGAAAGGCCTTGCCCGTGGGTGCCCTGGCAAAGGCCTTGGCCTTGCTGGCGTGATCTGGTCCGACAAAGGCGTTGGCAATGGCCAGATCCTCCATGTCCTTCATCAGCGGCTTCATTTGCGCCAACGCATTGCCACGTTGGGCGGGGCTGAGCTTCAAAAAGCCCGCCATCTGCTTCTTGCCCAGACGCTTGGAGGCCTTTTGCAGCTCCTTGTGCTTAGGCGGCTTGATGCGCTTGACCGAGGGCTGCAAGGCGCCGCCGGGGCCGATGTCCATTTCATGCTCCATGTCCACGGTGACATGGCGCTTCTTGCTGATCGCCGAGGCGTGCATCTCAATCCTCCTGCGCGGTGGGAGGGGTCATGAAGCCTCCTGCGGCACTTCCACACCCAGCAACTCAAAGATGCTGATCTGCCCGCCACCATCGACAAAGAGCTCGCGGTAGAGCTGCGCGGTGTTGAGCTGGCCCCAGGCGATGGCGCGTTGCACGAGATAGGGCACGGGGCTGTGCGGATCGATCTCGCGCAGGGTTTGCGCGGCGCTGGCGAGCTGGGCGTAGGCCTGGGCGCGGGCGCTGACCGGCTGGGCCTGGGGCTGGGCCTGGGCTTGGGGCTGCGGCTGTGCCAGCGCCCTGCCCTGCGGCGCGGCACCTGCGGCCTTGGCGGCCAGGGTGGATGCAGGTTCGGCGTGCGCCGCCTCGGCACTGGGGGCGGCGGCGGTAGCGGCGGCGGCAGCGGCGGCGGCGCCAACCCCGCTGTCCTCACCTTCATCACCGTCGTCGGCCTCATCCTCCACCGCCAGCGGCATGGCCACACCGCGGCGCCGCAGCTCGGCGGCGATCCAGTCGTGCATGCCCTGTAGCACCGCGGTGAAGGCCGCCAGGCTGGGTGCGTCGTGTTCGAAGTGGGCATCAATGGTCTGCACCAGACCGGCCATTGCGGCCAGGGCCTGCTGCAGGGCGCTGGCGGTCTGCAGGCACTGCGCGGTGGGCAAGGCGGCCAAGGCCGCGGCCAGGGCCTTGGCGTCGATGGCGCCGGGCTCGGCGCTGTGGGCATCGCCGCCGCCATCATGCCGGCTTCCGGCGGGGTTACATCATCGAACTTCTCGGGATCGAACGGTCGCCCCGCGACATACCCCTGCATGCCACCTTCGGGCAGCAAGGTCGCCTGTTGGCCGTATTGCGCGGTCGCCGCCTGATAGGTCGGATGAGGTTGATAATCGCCGGTCGCCTGGATCTCGAGTTGC
>JAYSSS010000156.1:0-18281 GCA_043720415.1 Ideonella sp. | reverse complement strand
GTGATCGCCACCCATGTCCATGCCCACCTTGGTGGCCAGCACGATGCGATCACGCCGGCCGCTCTTCTTCAACCATCGCCCGATCACGGCCTCGGACTCGCCGCCACTGTGGCCTTTGGCCCAGCGCGAATAGACATCGGCGGTGTCGATCAAATTGAAGCCGGCATCGACAAAGGCATCGAGCAGCGAAAAGCTGGTCGCCTCATCGGCTGTCCAGCCAAACACATTGCCGCCAAAGGCCAGGGGGGCGACCCTGAGGCCCGATCGGCCCAGGGGGCGAAGTGCATTCATGTCCATGCAGCAGGTCTCCGTTGATTGTTCGTGTGCTGGCTGGCGCCACTGGCGTGCCCGCCATCCCTGGCGTTGACCGCAAGCATAGCCGTGGCGCCATGGGCAAGCCCTGCGGGTGCAGCGGCGGTGCGGTCGAAAGCGTTTTGAGCTCTGGGCCCTGGGTAACTACGCCCCCTGTTCAGGGGGTGAAGGCGAATCGATGCGCCAATGTGCGCCCGGCTCGCTAAGCTGCGCAGAGCGAGTTGGCGAAGTGAATTCGCCTCCATCGGCTTGCTTGCCCCGACCCTTCCCCACAATCTTTGGAGACCTCATGAAACTGATTGCCAGCGTCTTTGCCTTGCTGATGGCGGCGTCCAGTGCCGCACCCGCCGCGCCCCCGCCGCAGTACTTTGTCGATTCGGCAAAACTGCCATTCGCCGAGCTGCCGGGCCTGTCCAGCCAGCGCCATTGGGGCGTGCACAACGGTGCGGGCTACCGCATCGAGGTGCCGGCCAACTGGAATGGCTCACTGGTGTTGTGGGCCCATGGCTATCGTGGCGTGGGCTTGGAGCTGACCATCGACAACCACCCCTTGCGCGCTTTCCTGCTGGCCAATGGCTATGCCTGGGCGGCGTCGAGCTACAGCCGCAACGCCTATGACCCGTCGCAGGGCGCCAGGGACACGCACGCGCTCACGCAATTCTTCAATGGTCAATTCGGCAAGCCCAAGCGCACCTATGTCAGCGGCGCCTCCATGGGTGGGCATGTCACCACCGTCGTGGCCGAGCAGTGGCCGCAGTCCTATGACGGCGCGATGCCGGTCTGCGGCGTGATGGCGGACTATGAATTGTTCGACTACTTCCTGGATTTCAGCGCCGCCGCGCAAGCCATTTCGGGTGTCGGCAAGACCGTGCCGTTTGCCGCTGACTACATGACGGCGACGGTGCCGCTGACCAAATCCATGCTGGGCCCGTTCTTCCCCTATGCGCTCAATGCAGGCGGGCAGAACCTGAAGGCATTGACACAGTTGCGCTCGGGCGGCGTGCGGCCGGTGTTTGAGCAAGGCTTCATGTTCTGGAATGGCGTCGCCGGCGACTTCCTGTTCAGCCTGGGCGTGGGCGATGGCACCTTGACGCGACAACCCGGCACGGCCTGGCAGAACTTCGACATCACCTATCAGTTCGACACCGACCCTGCACTCTCGCCGGCCGAAGCGGCCTTGAACGCCAGCATTCAGCGCATCAAGGCCGACCCGCAGGCCCGGCGCACCAATGGCCTGGCCAACGTCACCCCAACCACGGGCAATTTGAAGATCCCCATGCTCAGCCTGCACACCCTGGGCGACCTGTTCGTGCCCTTCCACATGCAGCAGGAATACGCCAGGCGCGTGGCCTCAAAGAACGCCTCTGGCCTGCTGGTGCAGCGTGCTACCCGCGATGTTGGCCACTGCGCCTTCACCGGGCCCGAGCTGGCGCGCACCTTTGTCGATCTGGCCGCCTGGGTCGAGGGCGGCGTGAAGCCAGCCGGTGACAACGTACTGGACGCCACTGCGGTGGCCCACCCGAACTTTGGCTGCACCTACACCGACAAGGTCTCGCCGCGGATTTGGGACAACCCCGGCCTGGGCTTCCTCAAGCCCGCCGTGTGCCCCTGAGCCAAGTGCCGGGCGGCCAGACGAGGCGCCCGAGCCCTTGGGATTGACATTGGCAAGGTCACGCTCAGGCCCGCGTGTCACCACGCAGGCCTGATCGGCGCTGGCCTGCGCCGCTCAGGCTGCGCTGGCCTGGATCGCGGCATGTCGCTGCGCGGCATGCCCATGTGGTGACCCCTCGAACCGCGGGCGATCTGAGTGAACACAATCGCCGTTTTGCCTGGCCGCTCTGGCCCGCGCACACCATGCTCATTCGTGCTCTGCCCGGCCGCCTGCGCTTGCTTGGCGTGTTGCTGCTGGCGTTTGTCGCCTTCAACGGCGCGGTTCGCCTGGGTCTGGCCGCCTTCAATGGCGAGGTCTCGCCGCTGATGCCCTGGCGGCTGCTGCCGGCGCTGCTGATCGGCGCCGGCTTTGATGTCGCCGCGGCAAGCTTTTTCCTGGCGCCGCTGGGCCTTTTGGTGCTGGCTTGGCGCAATGGCCCGGGGCGCTGGTTGAGTCGCGTACTTTTGCTGTTGCTTTTGCCGCTGTGCGTGCTGCTGGTCTTTGTCGGTTTCTCGGAATTCACCTTCTGGAACGAGTTCGCCTCGCGCTTCAACTTCATCGCGGTGGACTACCTGATCTACACCAATGAGGTGCTCGGCAACATCCGTGAGAGCTACAACCTGCCGCTGCTGCTGGGCGGCGTGGCCGTGCTCTCGTTGACATTTTGGTGGGGCCTGAGGCGGGCACTGCGGCCGCATTGGGCCGGCCACATGCGCCGGCGCCACCGCTTGCTGGCGGCGCTGGTCTTGTGTGCCATGCCGGCGTTGGTGGTGGCCGGACTGGACGCGCGCTTCAAGGAGTTCTCGGCCGATGCCCAGGCCAACGAGTTGGCGGGCAATGGCTACTACGACTTCTGGCATGCGTTTTGGAGCAACCAGATCGACTACGCGCGCTTCTACAAGACCTTGCCTCGCGAGCAGGCCCAGGCCACGCTGGCCGCGGCACTGCGCGGCGCCGGTGCGGCGACTGCGGGCGCACCGACCGCCCCATCCGCCGCAGCGCCGACCGCACCCGCCGCCACAAGGTCCGCAACATCGCGCGCCTTTGAGCGCGACATCGTCCACCCCGGCCCGGTCAAACGCCTGAATGTCGTGCTGGTCTCGGTGGAAAGCTACAGCGCCGAGTTCATGGCCGCTTTCGGCAACCGGCAGAACCTCACCCCCGCCACCGATGCCCTGGCCCAACAGGGCCTGCTCTTCACCCAGCTCTATGCCACCGGCACGCGCACGGTGCGCGGGCTGGAGGCGCTGACGCTGTCGGTGCCACCCACCCCGGGGCACTCCATCGTCAAAAGGCCAAACAACGCCGATCTCTTCAGCCTGGGCTCGGTGTTCAAGTCGCAGGGTTATGAGCCGCTTTATCTGTACGGTGGCTATGGCTACTTCGACAACATGAATGCCTTCTTCTCGGGCAATGGCTACACGGTGATCGACCGCACGGCACTCAAGCCGCACGAGATTCACTTCGAGAACATCTGGGGCGTGGCCGACGAGGACCTTTTCGCCCTTTCGCTGCGCGAGCTCGATGTGCGCCACGCCGCACAAAAGCCCTTCTTCGCGCACATCATGACCACCAGCAACCACCGGCCCTTCACCTACCCGGCCGGCCGCATCGACATCCCTTCCAAGACCGGCCGCGAGGGCGGCGTGAAGTACACCGATTGGGCCATCGGCCGGTTCATCGAGCAGGCCCGCAGCAAGCCCTGGTTTGCCAACACGCTGTTCGTCATCGTCGCCGACCACACGCACAAGGGGCGCGGCAAACAGGAGCTGCCGATTGCCAATTACCACATCCCCATGGTGATCTACGCCCCGGGCCATGTGGCACCCGGGCGGGTGGACAGCCTGGCCTCACAGATCGATGTGGCGCCCACGGTCCTGGGCCTGCTGGGCCTGAGCTACCCCAGCAAGTTCTTTGGCCAGGACATCCTGCGCGAAGGCCGTGACAACCCGCGTGCGCTGATGGCCAATTACCAGACCGTGGGCCTTCACCAGCAGGGCCGCACGGTCGAGCTCAAGCCCAACAGCCGCTGGCGCGTGGTCGATGCCAGCACGGGGCGACCCGCGCCAAGCGATGCCTTGTCTCACCAGTTGGTCGAGCAGGCGATCAGCTACTACCAGGTGGCCAGCGAGGCCTACAAAAATGGCGAGCTGCGCAGTGCGCCGCCAGCCGCCGCACGGCCCTGATCAGGCCGCGCCAAACCACGCCAAGAGGCGCTGATTGACGGCGGGCGCTTCTTCATAGGCCAGCCAGTGGCCGGCCTCAGGCAGCACTTGCCATTGCATGCCGGGCAACTGCCCCGCCATCCAGGGGCCGAGCTCAACGGGCACGCAGGTCACATCGTGTTCGCCCCACAGCGCCAGCAGCGGGCCGCCCCAGACCTGCAGCGCGGGCATGAGGTCGCTGCGCATCGACAGCGCCTTGCTGCGAAAACGCGTCGCCATGCAGGCCTGCTCGTGGATGTGCAGGGCCAGTGCATCGGCGCTGCCGGCGCGGTGGAACATGAAGGACTGCAGGTTTTGCAGCAGGGCGGCGCGGCGCGCGGCCGGGTCGGGCACACGCCAGTCCAGCAGCGGCACGGTGGTGCGGCGACGCGTGCCGTGGCCGGCCGGGCCGATCAGGGCGAGGCGGCGCACAAGGTGGAGAGACCGCGTCACGGTGCCGGGTTCAACAACGGTGTTGTGGTCATCGGCGTTGCGTGGGTGGGCGGCTGAAGGCGTGGCCAATGAAGTGGCCAGTGAAGTGCCCGAAGAAACGGCCAAATGCGCGGCCAGATGCGCAGCGACCAGGCCGCCAAACGAGAAGCCCACCAGATCGATGGCCACCGGCCGCGGCAGCAGCTCGGTCAGGCCGGCTTGCAAGGCCTGGACCAAGCGCTCCAGCCTGTCGCCATCATGCGGCGCGCCGGGCAGATCGGCCGATTCACCGAAGCTCGGCATGTCGGGCACCAGCACCTCGTGATCGGCGGCCAGGGCCTCGATGTTGCGCGCCCAGTGCCAGCCACTGCCATGGCCGCCGTGCAGCAGCAGCAGGGGCGGGCCGGCGCCAAAGCGCCGCCAAAGCAGGCCTTGGCCTGCCGGGCCCAGGCGCAGGCACTGGCCTTGCTGGGACAGGCGCTGCAGCTCGGCTGCGGCTGGGTCATCGGGGTCGGCTGAGGTGGGTGTCACAGTGGCTGCGACTATATTTCTCACCTTTACCGCGCCAGGCCGCGCCCTCTCGCCGCAGGCCTCACCACCCAAGCATCCACCCAGCCATCGCCCCGCATGACCCTGCCCGAATTTGCTTTCGCCCCCTACCGCCTCTCCGGCGTGGTCATCGGTTGTTTGATGAACCATGGCCCGGCCCTGGCCGCCCTGGGTGATGCCGTCGGACTGCCGCCCTACAAGGCCGCACCCAAGGCGCCGGTGCTGTATGTCAAGCCGCGCAACACCCTGGCCGGCGATGGCGCGGTGGTGGCCGTGCCCGCCGATGTGCCGGCGCTGGAGCTGGGCGCCACGCTGGGCCTGGTGATGGCCCGCAGCGCCTGCCGGGTGAGCGAGCCCGAGGCGCTGTCGCATGTGGCCGGCGCCCTCATCGTGGCCGACATCAGCATCCCGCACAGCAGCTTTTATCGGCCCTCGGTGCGCCTGAAGGCGCGCGATGGTTTTTGCCCCATGGGGCCGACGGTGGTGCCGCTGTCGCGCCTGGCGTCGCCCGATGCGCTGGGCGTGCGCGTGCATGTCGACGGCGCGCTGGTGCACAGCAGCAGCACGGGTGATCGCCTCCGCGGCGCGGCCAGGCTGATCAGCGAGGTCAGCGCCTTCATGACGCTCTCACCGGGCGATGTGCTCATGCTCGGCGTGGCCCATGGCGCGCCGCTGCTGCACGCCGGCCAATCCGCCGCCATCGAGATCGACGGCCTGGGGCGCTTGCACCTGCGCCTGGCCCATGAGGAGGCCCTGGCATGAAGACCGCCCGCGTCGCCTGCGATGGCGCCATCCACAGCGCCACGCCGCATGCGCAGGGGCTGCGCCTGGCCGATGGTCGCGTCAAGGCCGAGGCCGATGTGGTGTGGCTGCCGCCCTTCGATGTCGGCACGATCATTGCGTTAGGCTTGAACTACGCCGACCATGTCAAGGAGCTGTCCAAAGAGCTCACCGTCAGCGCGCAGGACGAGCCGCTGGTCTTTCTCAAGAGTGCGGGCTCGTTGATCGGCCACCGTGGCCTCACGCGCCGGCCCGCGGACGTGCAGTTCATGCACTACGAATGCGAGCTGGCGGTGGTGATTGGCGCCAGTGCCAAGGGCGTCAAAGCCGCCGATGCCATGGCCCATGTCGCTGGCTACACGGTGTGCAACGACTACGCCATCCGCGACTATCTGGAAAATTGGTACCGGCCCAACCTGCGCGTGAAAAACCGCGATGGTGGCACCGTGCTCGGGCCGTGGTTTGTGCCTGCGGCCGATGTGGCCGACCCGCACGATCTGAGGCTGCGCACCTGGGTCAACGGCGTGCTCACCCAGCAGGGCCACACTGGCAACATGGTCAATGACATCCCGGCGCTGATCGAATACCTCAGCAGCTTCATGACTCTGCAGTGCGGCGATGTCATCCTCACCGGCACACCCGAAGGCGTGGTCAATGTCGATGTCGGCGACGAGGTGGTGTGCGAGATCGAGGGCATCGGCCGCCTGGTCAACACCCTCGTCGGTGACGAGCCCTTTGGAATCCCCGCATGACACGCATCGATCACCTGATCAACGGCCGTGCTGTGGCCGGCAAGGCCTACTTCCAGACCGTCAACCCCAGCAACCAGGAGGCTCTGGCCGAAGTGGCCGAGGGCGGCACTGACGAGGTCAACGCCGCGGTGGCCGCCGCCCGGGCCGCCTTCCCGGCCTGGGCGTCGCGCCCGGCCACAGAACGTGCCGGCTTGATGCGCAGGTTAGGTGAGTTGATTGCCAAACATGTGCCCGAGATCGCCGCCATGGAAACCCGCGACACCGGCCAGGTGATTGCGCAAACCGGCAAGCAGTTGGTGCCGCGTGCGGCCGACAACTTCCACTACTTTGCCGAGATGTGCACCCGGGTGGACGGCCACACCTACCCCACGCCCACGCACCTGAACTACACCCTGTTCCACCCGGTGGGCGTGTGCGCCCTGATCAGCCCATGGAACGTGCCCTTCATGACCGCCACCTGGAAGGTCGCACCCTGCCTGGCCTTCGGCAACACCGCGGTGCTGAAGATGAGCGAGCTCTCGCCCATGAGTGCGTCGCGGCTGGGCGAGCTGGCGCTGGAGGCCGGCATCCCCGCCGGTGTGTTGAACCTGGTGCACGGCGCGGGCAAGGCCGCGGGCGAGCCCCTGTGCGCCCACCCCGATGTGCGGGCGATTTCCTTCACCGGCTCCACCGCTACGGGGGCTCGCATCGTCAAGGCCGCGGGCCTGAAGAAATTCAGCATGGAACTCGGCGGCAAGAGCCCCTTCGTCATCTTTGACGACGCCGATTTCGAGCGCGCGCTCGACGCCGCGGTCTTCATGATCTTCAGCAACAACGGCGAGCGCTGCACAGCAGGCTCACGCATCCTGGTGCAGCGCGGCATCTACGCGCGCTTTGTGGAGCGCTTTGCCGAACGCGCCCGGCGCATCAGCTTGGGCGACCCCATGGACGAGAAAACCATCATCGGCCCGATGATCAGCCCGGCGCACCTGGCCAAGGTGCGCGGCTACATCGAGCTGGGCGCCAAAGAGGGCGCCACCCTGCTGTGCGGCGGCGCCGACGCGCCTGAGTTGCCCGCTGCTCTGACCAAGGGCAATTTCGTCAAGGCCACGGTCTTTGCCGATGTCGACAACCGCATGCAGATCGCCCAGGAAGAAATCTTCGGCCCGGTGGCCTGCCTGATCCCCTTCCAGGATGAGGCCGACGCCATCGCCCAGGCCAATGACATCGCCTACGGCTTGTCGAGTTATGTCTGGACCGAGAATCTCGGCCGCGCGCACCGTGTGGCCGCCGCGGTCGAGGCCGGCATGTGCTTTGTCAACAGCCAGAACGTGCGCGATCTGCGCCAGCCCTTTGGTGGCACCAAGGCCAGCGGCACCGGCCGCGAGGGCGGCACCTGGAGCTATGAGGTCTTTCTGGAGCCGAAGAACGTGGCGGTGTCGCTGGGCGGGCA
The DNA here is from genome assembly GCA_043720415.1 of Ideonella sp. Taxonomy (GTDB): domain Bacteria; phylum Pseudomonadota; class Gammaproteobacteria; order Burkholderiales; family Burkholderiaceae_C; genus Pseudaquabacterium. The sequence goes on along the minus strand of JAYSSS010000156.1, from coordinate 10,169 downwards.
CCACATCCCGCGCTGGGGCGTTTGATCACCTCGGGACGACCCGCCATGTCGCTCTACGGCCTGCAGAAGTTTCTCTACCACCTGAACCGTGATGAGCGGGTGCAGCAGCGTTTTCGCGCCGAGCCCTCGGCTTTGCTGGGTGACTATGTGCTAACGAATGAAGAGCGCGACGCCATCTGCGCCGGCGATGTCGGCTTGATCTATGTGTTGGGCGCCAATGGCCAGTTGCTGATGCACTTCGCCGCCTTTCTGGGCATGCCCTGGGCCGACTACATCCAGGCCATGCGCGATGGTGTGGCCCGCCATGGGCCGGTGCGTGCCGGGGTGTACGCCATGACCACGGCCATGGACGAGCGGGTGGCGGGGGTATGAACATCGCCCGCGCTGCGGACCACCCCCACAGGGGTTTGCCATGAGCCTGGTCTTCACCGGCGTGTGCAGCCACGGCCCCGGCATCACCGGCCGCGCGCACCTGGCCGAGCCGGCGTTGCGCGACCCCTTCCACGCCGCCTTTCGCGCGCTGGGCGATGAGATGCGCGCCACCCGGCCCGACGCCCTGGTGCTGGTCGGCGCCGAGCACTTCGGCAACTTCTTCATGAACAACATGCCGGCCTTTGCCATGGGCATGGCCGATGAATACCACGGCCCTGTGGAAGACCCAGCCTGGCTGGGCATCGCCAAGACGCGAATCCCGGGCAACGCCGAGCTGTCGCTGCGCCTCATCACCCAGACCATGCAGGGCGCCGATGTGGCCTACGCCGAGGAGTGGATGTTCGATCACGGCCTGATCGTGCCGCTGCACTTTTTGACACCGAAGTTTGATCTGCCGGTGATCCCCGTCAACATCAACTGCCAGGGCCCGCCGCTGGCGCCGTTGCACCGTGTGTGGGCCTTTGGCCGGGCCCTGCGCCTTGCGGCCGATTCGCTGCCCGAGCGCATCGCCCTGATCGCCACCGGCGGCATCAGCCACTGGCCGGCGACACCCGATTCCGGCAAGATCAATGTCGAGTTTGATCATGAGTTCATGCGCCGCTGGGCGCGCAACGACCGCGAGGCGCTGCTGTCCTACACCGACGCCGATGTCTATCGTGAAGCCGGGCAGGGCGGCTTCGAGATTCGCACCTACATCGCCGCCGCGGCCGCCGCCGGTGGGCAGGGCAAGGTGCGGCATCTGGTGCCTATCCCGATCTTTTCCACCATGTGCACGATTGCGGTGATGGACCTGGCCTGAGGCCTTGGCCGACGCCCGACCCATCGTCTCCCATCGTCAGGCACCTCGACTGAGATCCTTGGCTCACTTCCACGCTGAATAACACCAAATCCACACATGCCACACCTGCTCATCCTCTACACCCCGCAGCTCGACGCCGAGACCGACATCACTGCGTTGTGCCGCACCTTGGCCAACACCATGATGACGGTGCGCGATGAGGCTGGCGCCACCGTCTACCCCGTGGGTGGGGTTCGCGTCCTGGCTTACCCGGCCGCCCACCACGCCGTGGCCGATGGCGGCGCGGCCGATCTGGCCTTGGGGGGCAGCGGCGAACTGGCCTTCATCTACCTGAACCTGCGCATGGGCCGCGGCCGCAGCGACGCAGTCAAGCAGCAGGCCGGTGAGCTGCTGGCGGCGGCCACGCGCGAGCACTTCGCCCCCGTGCTGGCGCGCCGCCGCGTCGGCATCACCCTGCAGATCGACGAAGGCCCGGAGGTCTTCGACGCCAAGCTGGGCAACCTGCACGCCTTGTTTGCCAAGCCCTGAGCTGCGCCAGCCTAACCACCGAGTCAAGCACCATGACCACACCCTTCCTGCGCCCTTCGCGCTTCAGTCCAGGTGAGTGGGAGGCCCGCGTTCAGCTCGCGGCCATGTACCGCATCTTTGCTCATCTGGGCTGGGCCGAGCTCATCTACAACCACATCTCGCTGCGCGTGCCGGGGCAGGCCGGTCACTACCTGATCAACCCCTTTGGCCTGCACTACCGCGAGGTCTGCGCCTCCAACCTGGTGAAGGTGGATTTGCAAGGGCGCATCGTCGGCCCCAGCGACTGGCCGGTGAATCCGGCGGGCATCACCTTCCACAGCGCCATCCACGCCACCCTGCCCGAGGCCCATGCGGTGATGCACTTGCACACCACGGCGACCATGGCCGTGTGCTGTCTGGAGACGGGTCTGTCGTTTTCCAACTTCTATGCCGCCCAGCTTTACGGCATGGTGGCCTACCACGAGTTCGAGGGCATCACCGTGCATGCCGAGGAGGGTGCGCGCATTCTCGCCAGCGCCCAGGGCAAGCCGGTGCTGCTGCTGCGCAACCACGGGCCTGTGGTCATTGGCCACAGCCTGCCGCAAGCCCTGGGCCTGATGTGGCTGGTGCAGCGCGCCTGCGAGGTGCAGATGGCCACGCTGTCGATGGGCGCAGCCAGGCCCATACCCGAGGCGGTGATGCAGGCCTGCGTGCGCGACTCGCTCACCTTCAACCCCAATGCCGACGCCGGGCAGGATGTGTTTGAGGCACTGCAGCGGCAGATCGATGCGATCGATCCGAGCTACCGTGCCTGAACTTGCACCTGAGCTTGCGCCTGAACCTGCACTGGCAACTGCGCCTGAACCCGCACATGAACCGGCGGTGGCGCTGCGGCCCCCGGCCGTGACGCGCGGCCTGCCATTCGACAAGGAATTGCCATGAAGGTCTGCATCTACGGCGCCGGTGCCATCGGCGGTTTCATTGGCGCGCGGCTGGCAGGCTTGACCGACGTGCAGGTCAGCGCGGTGGCCCGTGGCGCCACGCTGGCGGCACTGCGCGAGCACGGTTGGCGACTGCGCAGTGGCGGGCAATTGCACACCTTGCCGGGGCAGTTCAGCGATGAGCCCGCGGCCTTGGGGGTGCAAGACCTGGTGGTGATTGCCGTGAAGGGCCCGGCCTTGGTGGACGTGGCCGAGCGCATCGCGCCCTTGATCGGCGCCGACACCATCGTGCTGCCGGCGATGAACGGCGTGCCGTGGTGGTTCGCCCAGCATGTGGCGGCGCTGGGCGGTCTGCCACTGCAAGCCGTGGACCAGGGTGGACGCGTCACATCGGCGATAGCCGGCTCAGCCATCCTGGGCTGCGTGGTGCACGCCGCAGCCTCCATGCCCGAGCCCGGCCTGGTCGATCACAAAGTGGGCGAGGGCCTGATCATCGGCGAGCCCGGTGGCGGCGATTCAGCACGGGCTCAGCGTGTGGCCAAGCTGCTGCAGCGCGCCGGTTTTGAGGCCAGCGTGTCGGCCGATGTGCGCAAGGACATTTGGTACAAGTTGTGGGGCAACCTCACCGTCAACCCGGTCAGCGCCATCACCGGCGCCACCGCCGATCAGGTGCTCGATGACGAGCAGGTGCGCGCTTTTTGCACCGCCGCCATGGCCGAGGCCGCCTTGGTGGGTGGGCGCATCGGCTGTGCCATCGCCCAGAGTCCCGAAGAACGCCACACCATCACCCGGCGCATAGGGGCCTTTCGCACTTCGATGCTGCAAGACGTGGACGCCGGCCGGGCCATTGAGCTTGACGCCATCGTCGGCGTGGTCTGCGAGATCGCCCAGCGCGTGGGCGTGGCCACGCCCAACATCCAGGCCCTGTTGGGCCTGACGCGGCTGTTTGCGCGCGTGCACGGGCTGTATCCGCCCGCGGCTGCCGTTCCAGCCGCTTGATGGTCAGCCCCGCGCACTCAGGCGCTGGTACTCAGGCGCCCGAGCCGCCAGCCCGCTCTGCCCCCATGGCGATCTCCACCGGCGCGTAATAAGGCCGGCTGCCAAGTGCATCGACGCGGGCCCAGAACTCGGGCCCCGAGGCCAGCCCGCGCGCGTCCTTGACCGCCGCCTGGCGCCACATCGCCCAGGAGTCCGGGTGCAGGCGGACCGCCTCGCTCATCTGCGCCAGGGCCTCATCGGCACGGCCTTCTCGCAACAGCCATTGCCCGAGGCGAAAGTGCGCATGGGCCTGGGCGACGCCGGCAGCCGGCAGCTTCAAGCGCGCCAGGGCGCCGCGTTCGTCCAGAGCATGCTTGCTGTGGGCCCCCTGCAGCGCCCAATCGCGCACGGCTTGCAGGTAGGCCTGCTTGACGCGGTGGCGCTCGGCCAGCGCCGCCTCGGGCATGGTGAAGGCCTTGCGATCCATCAGCCGAAAGCCATCGGTCGAGCCCGCCGTTTCGGGTGGGCGCACGATGCGGCCGGCCTCATCGATCCACATCGCTTGCGGCACATTCACCAGGTGGTAGAGATCGGCGAGATGGTGCTCGCTGTCAATCAAGCAGGGGTAGGTCGGCGCGGCGGCCTCTATCCAGGGCCGGGCGGCCTCGGCATGGTCCAGCGCCACGGCCAGGACCGTGAAACCATGGGCTTGGAGTTCGTCAAACAGCGACCGCCACACGGGCAAGTCAGTGCGACAACCTCACCAGGAAGCCCAGGTGGCGAGCAAGACTTTTCGGCCGCGGTAAGACGACAGGCGGTGCCTCTGGCCGTCGAGATCGGGCAGCTCGAAATCGGGCGCCTCCAGACTGGCGAGCGCCGCACTGCGCTGCGCCGCGCCTGTGCCCAGCACCCAGGTGCTGGCGGTGGTGTCGTGCACCACCGGCTGGCCACTGTGGCGCCACATGGCCGCGAAGTTCAGGCGGCCGTCCTGCACCAGCTCGACCGCAGCAGCGCCAGGCGGCAGCGGCACGCAAACCTCATCGCGGCACAGGCCCTCGGGCTTCCAGGCCCAGCCCGTGGCCTGCTCAATCGCAGGCCCGTCCAGCCAGAGAGCGTCGCCGCTGGCGCTGGCGCCAGGGCAATCGATCTCAGCTTGTTCGTGAATGACGGTGATCATCGCTTGTGTCTCCGGGGGTTGAGTGTCGACAAGGGCGAACCTGAAAGTGCTTGAGGCGACTGTCGAACTGGGTCGGCTCGATCAGTGGGTTAGGCTTCACTGTGCGCGTGTGAGGCAATTTTTGCATCAAGATCACGCCAAAACCCCAGTGCCGTTTCATTGAACCGCTCGGGGTACTCAATCTGCGGGACATGGCCACAGCGGTCCCAGATCTGAACCTGCACGCCTGGCAGCATGCGGCGCAACACTTCAGCGTGCGCAACCGACACGAACTGGTCTTCGCGACCCCAGATGACAAGGGTCGGCGTGCGCATACTCGGCAGCGCGGCTTGCAAGGCATTCACATACTCTGGCTTGAAGCCTCGGAAGTTCACAAAGCTTCGCAGTGTTTTGAGGAAGGCGGCTTGCGCACCCGGCATGCTGGCAAGCGCCACCTTGGTGTTGACCAAGTCCTCGGTGACGATCGATGTGGCGTCAACGCAGGCCTTGCGCCAAAGCATCCTGGTGCCCGGACGGTTGGGCCGGGTCAGGGCCTCGCCCAGGACAGGCAAGGTCGTGAGCCGGAACTCAAGCAAGGTGCCCGAGCGGTCAATGCCCGCGGGATCAACCAGCACTTGCGACGCCATGCGGCCGGGTGCGATGCGCGCGCACTCCAGGGCAATGCTGCCACCCAGAGAGTTCCCAGCGAAATGCGCCCGGTCGATGTGGTGCGCCGTCAGGAAGTCCAGCGCGAACTGTGCGAGTCGGTGGATGCAGTAGTCCTCATCCAAGGGCTTGTCGGTGAGACCAAATCCGAGCAGGTCAAGGGCGAAAACGCGGTGGCAGGTGGCCAATGCTGCGATGTTGCGTTCCCACTCCAGCACCGAACAACCGATGCCATGCAGCAGCAACACCGGGGAGCCCTGATCGCCAGCTTGCCAATAACGGGTATTGACCTTGCCAACGGCGATGAATTGGTCCTTGAAGGCGGGCATGGCGATGTGCCTTGGGTTGTGGATGCGCAATGTTTTTGGGCAAGGGTGTGAGCAACATCAAGCCGGCTTGGCCAGCTTGTCTTGCGTCTGGGTGTCGAAGTCGCTGGCCTCATGGCGTTCATGCAACTGGTCGGCGGGCTCGCCCATGACGCGGTTGACCTTGCGGCCGCGTTGCACGGCGGGGCGTTTGGCAATCTCATCGGTCCAGCGCTGCACATGCTCGTACTGCTGCACCTGCAGGAATTCGCCGCCGCCATACATCAGCCCCTTGGCCAGCGCGCCGTACCAGGGCCACACAGCGATGTCGGCAATCGTGTAGGCATCACCCGCCAGGTAGCGGCTCTCGGCCAGGCGCCTGTCCAGCACGTCAAGCTGGCGTTTGACCTCCATGGCAAAGCGATCGATGGCGTACTCGATCTTGGTCGGCGCGTAGGCATAGAAGTGGCCGAAGCCGCCGCCCAGATAGGGCGCACTGCCCATCTGCCAGAAAAGCCACGACAGGCATTCGGCGCGGGCCTCGCCCTCGGTGGGCAGGTAGGCGCCAAACTTCTCCGCCAGGTGCAAAAGGATGGCGCCGGACTCGAACACCCGCACTGGCTTGGGCCCGCTGCGGTCCATCAGCGCCGGAATCTTGGAGTTCGGGTTCACGCCGACAAAGCCGCTGCCGAATTGATCGCCGTTGCTGATGCGGATCAGCCAGGCGTCGTACTCCGCGCCGCTGTGGCCCAGCGCCAGCAGCTCCTCGAGCATCACCGTCACCTTCACGCCATTGGGCGTGGCCAGCGAATACAACTGCAGTGGGTGGCGGCCCACCGGCAGCGCACGGTCGTGTGTAGGGCCGGCAACAGGGCGGTTGATGTTGGCGAAACGGCCGCCGCTGTCTTTGATCCAGGTCCAGATGGTGGGCGGGGTGTAGTGGGGGGTGTCGGTCATGGTGTGGGTTTGAGTGTGGCGGTGGAGGATTGGCCGAGGCTGGCGATCTCGGCGCGCTGGGTCAGGTCTGCAGTGGACGGTGAGGTGCTCGCTAGCGGGTGGCGGCAGGGTTTTGCTGGCCTGAAAGCTCAGCTCTGAAACCGCATCACGCCATCTTCGAGCTTGCCAAAGCGCAGCCACATCAAATCCTTGACGTAGTTTTGATTGAGCATGTAGGGCTTGACCGCGCCCTGCTTGGGCAGCTGATCGATGACGCGCTGGAAGTAGCCGGAGGAGAAATCCACCCAGGGCTTGAGCGGCACATCGGCGCCGGGCGCGGCGGGGGTGCATTGACGCAAGCGGTGGGCCTGCATGTGATTGAGCAGGCGACAGACATAGTCGCTGACGAGATCGGCCTTCAATGTCCATGAGGCATTGGTGTAGCCCATCACCGAGGCAAAGTTGGGCACGCCGCCAAACATCATGCCCTTGTAGCTGACCAGCTCGCTGGCTTTCAGTGCCCGGCCATCCACGCTCATGGTCATGCCGGCCATGGTTTGAAGCTGCAGGCCGGTGGCGGTGACGACGGTGTCGGCGGGCAGCTCCTGACCGCCTTTGAGCACCATGCCGGTGGCCGTGAAGCGCTCGATCTGATCGGTGACGATTTGCACGCGCTGCGTCGAGATGGCCTTGAAGATGTCGCCATCGGGCACCAGGCACATGCGCTGGTCCCAGGGCTTGTAGCGCGGATTGAAGTGCGTGTTGATGTCATAACCAGGCGGCAACTGATCCTTCAGCAGGCCGAGCAATCGCGCCTTCACCTGCATGGGCTTGGCGCGGCACATCTTGAAAATCCACATGCCGTAGAGCAGGTTCTTCCAACGTGTGATCCCATGCGCCAAGTTTGGGCCGACACGGCGCAGCAGCCACTGCGCGATGCGGTCCACCGAGGGGCGGGTGACCATGTAGGTGGGCGAGCGTTGCAGCAAGGTGACATGGGCAGCCTCCTTGGCCAGCTCGGGCACCAGTGTCACCGCGGTGGCGCCACTGCCGATGACCACCACGCGCTGGCCCTTGACGCTGATGTCGCTGTGCCACTTTTGCGGGTGCACGACACGGCCCTTGAAATCGGCCAGGCCTTCAAAGGCCGGGGTGTAGCCGGCGTCGTAGTTGTAATAGCCACTGCAGGCCCAGAGGAAATTGCAGCGCAGCGTGGTGGGCTGGCCACCGTTGTGCTGCAGGCTCACGGTCCACAGGGCGTCGGTGCTGGACCAATCGGCGGCGAGCACCTTGTGGCCGTAGCGGATGTGCTGATCGATGCCGTTTTCGCGCGCCGTGTCCTGCAGGTACTGCAAGATCGATGGGCCATCGGCAATGGCCTTCTCCCCGATCCAGGGCTTGAATGAATAACCCAGGGTGTACATGTCCGAATCCGAGCGGATGCCGGGGTAGCGGAACAGATCCCAGGTGCCGCCCAGCGCCTGGCGCGCCTCGACGATGGCGAAACTGCGGTCTGGGCATTGGCGCTTCAAATGGCAGGCCGCGCCGATGCCTGAAAGGCCGGCGCCGATGATGAGGACGTCCACCACGTCATCGGCCATGGTCAGTCTCCCGAGCCGGCTGCGGGTGTGCTTGCGGCGCCATCGCCAAGCTTCAAGGCCTGGCCGGATTTGATGGCGTCGCGCATGGCGATCGCCTGTGCCCGGGAGATGCCCAGCGCGGTTTGCATGGGCCCAGGAGACTGTGGATCCCAACTGTGGCGCGGGCCTATCGTCAGGCCACCATCCACCGTGATGTGCGTGCCCGTGACAAAGCCCGAGGCGTCGCTGGCCAGGTAGAGGGCGGCCTGGGCGATATCTTGCGGCCGGCCCGAGCGGCCTATGGGGTTGGAGACGCCGCTTTTCTCAGCCACGGCCTGGGCCATTTGCGCCGATTGCTCGGGTGTCATGCCCATGGCACGGCCAAAAATCGAGGTGGCGATGAAGCCCGGCACGATGGCATTGATGCGGATGCGGTGGGCCGACAACTCGGCCGCGGCCACCGTGGTGAAGTGCAGCACACCGGCCTTGGCCACCGAATAGGCAATGGGTGCATAGCCGGCCTGTAAAGCCGATACCGACGAGGTGTTGATGATCGAGCCGCCACCGCGCCGCGACATGTGCGGCAGGGCAAAGGCCGCACCGGCCGCCACCGAGCGCAGCAGCATGGCGTGGGTGGCATCCCAGCCGGCGGCGTCCCATTCGGCCAGGGTGGCCGGGCTGCCCGCCTGGCCGGCGTTGGAGAACAGGATGTCCAGGCCGCCAAACTCAAGCACCGCCAACTCGATGGCGGCCTTGATCTGCTCGGGTTGGGTGACATCGCAGTGCGCAAAGCGCACGGCCTGCGGAAAGCGCGCCTGCAGCGCGGCACCGGCCTCGGCCTGGAAGTCGGCGGCAACAAGCTGTGCGCCCTCGGCCACAAAGAGCTCCAGCGTGGCCAGGCCGATGCCGGAGGCGGCGCCGGTGATGACGGCGACTTTGCCGTTCAGGGTGTTGGGCATGGTGCTCCTAGGGGATCAGTGATTGCACTTCAATCGGCTGTGCTCAATGGCCGGCATGGCCCAGCGCACGCTCGATGCGCCGGTCCGGAATCAACCAAAGCAGGGCGACGGCGACATACAGGCCGTTGGCCAGCCAGGGGCTGACAAAGGCCAAGGGGATGCCGATGGCGTAGATCAACAGTGAGGCCTTGCCTTTGATGTCGCTGCCCAGGGCCTGCGCCAGCACCGAGGCCTCGCCCTGGCTGCGCTTGATGGCGATTTGCAGGATGGTGTAGGCCAGGCCGCACATCAGCAGCACACCGCCGTACAGCGCCGTGGGCAGTGCCGCAAAGTGGTTTTCGCCCGACCAAGCGGTGGCAAAGGGCATCAGGCTCAGCCAGAACAGCAGGTGCAGATTGGCCCACAGCACACCGGCCGAGACACGGTGCACGGTGTGCAGCAGGTGGTGGTGGTTGTTCCAGTAGATGCCAACGTACAGGAAGCTCAAGACATAGCTGACAAACACCGGGCCCAGCTTGACAAGCGCCGCCGGGCTGGGGTCATGCGGCACTTTCAACTCCAGCACCATGATGGTGATGATGATGGCCAGGACGCCATCGCTGAAGGCCTCCAGCCGACCCTTGTGCATGCGAGCAGCGTCCTTACGCCGACGCGGTCAGGGGCGCGGGCCGATCATCGCCGAGGACACCCAGCCGCGGTTGCCGTTCTCGTCGTCGACCTCCCACCAGATGCCGTTCTTCTGGCCGGTGGGATAGACCAGGTCGCCGGGGGTGAAGCTGCGCACCGCCTTGGCGCTGGGCGCGGCGGTGGCCCGCAGCACCAGGTTTTGCTTGACCGAATAGGCCTGGATGCCGGCGTTGGCCGAAGCCTGTTCGCCGGTGGGCGAAGCGCGCTGCAGATAGCCGACCAG